>DATGZO010000022.1:0-37902 GCA_035297105.1 Thermoplasmata archaeon | reverse complement strand
CAAGGCATTGAACGTGTCGAAGTCTAACGCGAGTCGGTCATGTTGGCCCCGACCTCTTGAGTTGTTTGCTGGGTGGGTATTGCTACAATCGCGATTGGTTGATTCGCCGGAAGAAAGATCCTGGCATCAGGTGACGTAGGTGTAGAATATCCAGTTGGACCACTCACTTGAGCTCGTACCGGTCTCAGTCAAAGTGCAAGCTGAGTAATACAGCCCGGGAGATGCACTGGACGACATGGTTACGCTGTATGCATCGTTGCCATTGGGAATCCAACCGGGTGACCAGCCATAGGAATAGGAGTAGTACCCTGTCGGGCCGGTGCAAGACATGGAGTAGGGACAGGTCGTACCGCTACAGAAGGGTCCAGTCGCAGTAGGCGGCCCCCCGGCCGCGTTGAAATTGCCCGGGGAGGCCGACCACGTTCCTCCCGGCGCGACTATCTCCCATACGGTCGAAGGAAAGTACATTCCGAATACTTCATTGTCAATACGAACCTGATAGTTAGCTGGCAGATCATAGATGTAGCCCTGCGAAGGGTAACCTATCCCGACGGGTGGGCCACTATCATTTGTCCAATCGCTGGAACCAATCAAAGTCGCGCCCCCGTAGGTATCAATGAAATCAAAGTTCCATTGAGGAACGCTCATGGTTCCTGCAATATTCCAAACCTCCTGGTAGTCGGTGAAGCCCCCAGAGGTGCAATGGACCGAGCCATAGTACAGAGTCTCCCCAAGAAAGACTTTGAAGTCCGTACCGCTGTCGAGAGTTGTGTAGTTGTAAAGGGGAGTGCCCCCGATTCCATATCCAGAGTACAGTAGGAATGAAACGTATGTCGAGTCCCAAAGCGTCATTTCGTACGTGTACGTCGCATCCGGTTGCAGATCATACAGGAAGTCGTTCCCGGAGTAGGTTATGGTTGTTTGGGGGTTGCAACTGCTGCCTCCAGTCCAGTGACCAATAGATGCTGTCAGCCCCCAAGCATCGGTGTTTTGGCAATTCGAATAGAGGCTTGTGCTGCAGTAGGCTGACGACATTCCAATCTGAAGATAAGACGCAGAGGTCCCGCCCAAATTGTCCCAGGCGGAAAGCACCTCGTAAAAGAAGTCGTTGTTGTGAGGTCCCCCGCTTGGAGTGTAAATGCTTGTGTAGATGTGATTGGCATAGAAATCGTTTGGATAGTTCCCATACTGCACACCGACATAGTTGTGGGTGCTCCAAGAATCTGGTCTCGCGTGACCTGAAAGCTGAGGAATGTCCCTACTCGACCCTGGGCTTAAGGCGCTGGAACACAACTGCCAACAGGGCTGAGCACTACCGAGTTGAAGCGAGGTGTTAGCGAGCGGCAGGAGGCATTGAGAGACGCAGGGAGAATTGGTCGATGCGTTGATCGTGCTAGGGGCTAGGCCCAGTTGAGCCGGCAACGCTGAGGTATTGTTTAGCAGCAGCTGCTGTGAGGGTTGCACAAGAACAGTTGAATGATTGGATTCCGATATACCTCCGAGACTTGTCACTAGTAAGACCATGGCTAACAATGCGCAAAGGGCCGCTACAGTGGGCCTGGTTTCTCGCCGACTCGAGGTTCGAAACGGCCGGGAGTTTCTCCACGTGGCTGGTAAGCTCATGTTCTTGAGTCCCGCCTCAAGGGGAGGCCTATCCGAGGGATGATGCAGCTATGTTGGGGGTCGTCATCCTCGATGGCCACCGGCAGCTTGATTCCAGTTTTGCCCACAGAAGCCGGTTCAGAAACGCGCACCGCGCGTTGAAGTTTCTGTGCTATCTTAACCTGTGGCCCACCACGGCGACGAGTTCAATAAATCTGTTGTTCGTCTACAAATCACACATCCAAACCACTAGTCACTACCCGTGCATTGAGCTCCCCATTTCACCGAACTTCCCGACAGTCTTGCCGAAGGGGGATTGAGTGGTAATTGTACGGCGGCCGGGACCTTATTCGCTCACTCCATGCCCGATTGTCGGGTCAGAAAGGGGGAGCAGTAGTGTGGGCCAAGAACATCCTGCCTGAATGTTGACCGCGTTGGATTCCTAGAGCCTCATTGGCGTTGTCGGGCACACAAGCGACTCTTCGTGCAGAACCTCCTTTACCAGCAAACCCAGTCCCCCCGCGAAGCGTAAATAGCGCTCCCCCGGTCCGTCCGTTCCGTCCATGTTCTGCCCCCATTGCAAGCGCTCAATGCGTCCGGACCGCCCAATGGGCGTCTGGCGGTGCGGGGCGTGCGGCACGACCGTTCCGCTGGGTCGCGGCGTCGAGGTCGGTCGGTCGACGCCGCTCGCCCGCGAGGTCGGCATCGTCGAAAAGGAGACCGCGACCCTCCCCACGGCCCACGAGGTCTGCCCGAAGTGCGAGAACGATCTTGCCTACTACGTCCTCCGCCAGACCCGGGGGTCCGACGAGCCCGAGACCCGGATCTTCCAGTGCACGAAGTGCGGACACAAGTGGCGGGAGTACTCGTGACCCCGCGGACCTTCGACACGATCTCCCGGGCGTTCGCAACCGACTCGGTCGGCCAGCCCGTCCGGCTCCGGGGCTGGCTCGTCCGCGGCCGCTCCTCGGGCGGGATCCTCTTCCTCGCGATGCGCGACCGCACGGGGAGCGTCCAGGTCACCGCCAAGAAGGACGCGCTCGGCGAGGACGCCTTCCAGCGCGCGGAGCACGTGCAGGTCGAGGGCGCCCTCGAGGTCGAGGGGCTCGTCGCCGAGGACCGGCGGGCCCCGGGAGGGCGCGAGGTGCGGGCGACCGAGATCCGGGTCATCGATGCGGGCGAGCCGTTCCCGATCTTCGCCGACCAGACCGAGGAATACCGTCTCGACAAGCGCCACCTCGTGATCCGCTCGCCGGAGCACGTCGCCACGTTCCGGATCAAGGCCGAGCTTCTCCGCGCGCTCCGCGAGTTCCTGACCCAGGAAGAGGTCCTCGAGGTGACGCCTCCGGTGCTCACCGGGAACCCGGCCGAAGGCGGGGCGGAAGCGTTCCAGGTCGACTACTTCGGCCGGCCGGGGTACCTGGGCCAGACGGCCCAGTTGTACCTCGAGGCGATGCTCGTTCCCCACGAGCGGGTCTACTCGCTCACGCCGTCGTTCCGGGCCGAGAAGTCCCGGACGCCCCGGCACCTCACCGAGTACCTCCACCTCGAGGTGGAGCTCGCGTGGTGCGACTTGGACCCGCTGCTCGCCTTCATCGAGAAGATGTTCGTCTCGGTCTTGGGGTCCGTCGCGGACCGTTGTCCGAAGGAGCTCGGCGTCCTCGGCCGACCGCCCGACGAGCTCCGCGCGATCCGCGCCCCGTTCCCGCGCCTCACCTACGCCGCGGCGATCGAGCGCCTCCGCACCCAGGGGTTTCCCCTCGAGTGGGGGGTGGACCTCGGAAGCGCGGAGGAACGTGCGCTCACGCTCGAGTCCCCGTCCCCGCTCTTTCTCACCCACTTCCCTCGCGCGCTGAAGGCGTTCTACATGCTCCGCTCCGCGGACGACCCCCGGACGGTCGAGGCGGCCGACCTCCTCGGCCCCGAGGGGTACGGAGAGCTCATCGGCGCGTCGTGCCGCGAGACCCAGATCTCCCACTTGGTCGAGCGCCTGCGCGCGATCGGGGCCGACCCGGCGGAGTACGAATGGTACCTCGACCTCCGTCGCCACGGGAACGTGCCGCACGCGGGGTTCGGCCTCGGGATCGAGCGGCTCCTCCGCTGGATGCTCCGTCGCGAGCACATCCGCGAGACGACGCCGTTCCCGCGGACGCCGTCCCGGCACACGCCGTGAGCGTCCGGAGCCCGAGCGCGGCAGCAAGGTTCAAGAACGGCCGCGTGCCTCGCGACGCGTCGGTCCCCGGTCGGAGAAGCTAGCGTGGGTCAAGAGCAAGGAGACCGGGGAGGCGAGCGTACCGCCGAGCTGGCGGTGAAGAAGGCCGGCCCGCTCCTCGTGGAACGACTGACCCACCTGGACGTGCCGGCGATCTGCGGGCTCTACAAGAAGGTCGGCGACGCGCAAGCGCCGGGACTTCCTCCCGAGCTCATCAAGGCCTGGCAGCCGACCCCCCTCGAGTTCACGAGCCGGATGGAAGGGATCACCTACTTTGCGGCCCGCCGCGACGGTCGCATGGTCGGCGCGATCGGCTGCGAGCTGCATCGCGGGGCCGTCCACCTGGTCCATCTCGGCGTGGACCCGGACGCGCGGCGTCAGGGCGTCGCGACCGCGCTGGTCGGCGCGGCGATTGACTGGGCGAAGCGGTCGAACGCGCCCATGATCTGGGCCGACGCTCTGCAGCGGTTCACCGGGGCGGCCGTGCTCTTGAAGAACCTCGGGTTCACCGAAGCCGGCGTGCTGCACAAGTACGAGTGGGCGGAGGACGTCCGCCTGTTCGAACGGGTCCTCTAGCGCGGCGGCGTCCGAGCGCCCGACGGACGGGCGCGGCCCGTAGGTATCCCGTGCGTTTCCTGCAGCGCGCGGAGGCGTCGCAGCCCCTCCTCGGGGCGGCCCTTGAAGAAATCCCGGGCGCCGCGGGCGAGCTCCATCGCCTCGCGCTCGGTCGCGATCCCGTGGGTCCGCTCGTCGACGAGGTAGTCCCCGTACTCGCTGATGTAGCGCGGCAGGTTCGCCTTCAACCGTCCGACCGCCTGGAGCCGAAGCGCGCGGATCTGCTGCTTCAAGGCGGCGAGCTTTCCCGCCCGGAGCTCGGCCTCCAGGTCCTCGGCCGTCTCGGCCGGGTCCTGGGGCGGGTCGATCCCGAGCGCGGACATGTCCTTGAGCAGCGAGACGACGCGCTCGAGCTCCTCGCGAGCCTGGTCCAGGTGACGTTCCTTGATCGCCACGACGCGGTCGACCTGCCGGTACGTGGCGAGCGCTTGGGCGATATCGCCCGAGCGGGCGGCATGGAGCGCGTCCTCGATCTGGTCGCGCTCGAGACGGCTGTCCACCGCGTAGGCCTCGAGCCGGGTAAGGCGGCCGCGCGTCTTCTTCTCCCACTCGTCGAACGCCTGGAGGATCCGACGCTGGGCGATCCGCTCGACCCCGCGGACGACCTCGGCCCACGGCTCGGGGTTGGGGGCCGCGCGGGCGGCCTCCTCGGCCCAGGGCGGGAGGCGGGGGATCTCGACGCCGAGCGACTCGACGTTCTCCTCCCACTGGCTCAAGCGCGAGAGCCGCCGGGTCAGTTCCGCCGCGAAGGGGTTCGGCGGGGCCACCCGCCGCGGGGTCATCGGCCGAGGCCGGGACGTTCCGTCCTCGGACGAGGGATTCGGGGTCTCCGCCTCCGGCGCGCCGGCGTCGGGCCCGGCCTCGGCGGCGGCGAGGACGATCTCCTCCGGCTCGGGGAGCGGGGCGTGGCAGGAGGGGCAGATCATGGCGTCGGGCGGCGCCGACGCTCCGCAGACCGGGCAGACCGTGCCGTCGCTCGCCATCGGCAGGGCGACTAGCCGCCGAGACCTTAAAACGAGAGTTTCGCGGTCGGCGGGGGTTCCGGGGACGGAGCGGAGGGCGGGCGAGGGGACCGGGGAGTGCAGGGGGTGAGATTCGAACTCACGGACTCCTACGAGACTAGGACCTCAACCTAGCGCCTTTGACCAAGCTGGGCCACCCCTGCACGGTCGTCGGCGCGTACGAGGGTGGAGCGATAACCTTTGCGAAGGAGGCGAGGGTCCGCACCGCCCCGGTCCCCCCCGCGGTAAACCAGATGAACGGTCGTGCGGTCGTCCGGCGGCCATGCCCGACCGAACGACCGGGGGAGTGACGGTGTTCATCGGCCTCAAGCCGACGATGACGTACGTCTTCCAGGTCGTCACCCAGCTCAACTCGGGCGCGGGGCCGGTCGTCGTGAAGGCCCGGGGGAACGCGATTGCGAAGGCGGTCGACGTGGTCGAGGTCGTGCGGCGCCGCTTCCTCGTGGGCCAGGTCGACGTCGGACCGATCTCGATCGACACCGAACGCCTGACGAACCGGGACGGCCGGGACGCGAACGTCTCCTCGATCGCGATCTCGATCAACCGGACGGTCCCGGTCCCGGTGCCGGCACCGCCCCCGGCCCCACCGAAGTCCGGATAGGTTCCCGCACGACCCACGTGCCGGCCGCGAGGTCGCCCCAGCGTTGCCGCTCGCTGGTCACGCTGATCGTGAGGAACCCGACGATCCCGAGGAGGCCCACCCCGAGAGCGGTGGCGACGAGGAGGCTGACCGTGGCGAAGATCCCGGCCGGGAGCGTGAAGCCGTCGACCGCGACACTGGACGGGGTGAGGCTCGCCACCAGGATCGCGACGGCCGCTCCCAACACCACGCCGACGACGGAGACCACCGGGAGGCGGAAGGCGTTCCGGACGAGGATCGCCGAAAGCCGCGGCGCCCCAAGCTGGCGCTGTCGAACGGAGAGGCCGCACAGTCGTTTGCCGACCGTGGTGCCGTACACCGTCTCGGAGACGACGAAGTAGACGAAGGCGAGGCTGATGTACCCGTAGATCGCCGCGTTGTAGGGGACGCTGGAGATCGTCCCCTGGAGCCCGCCCGTGGAGTGCACTGCGAGGACGGCCCAGAGGAGCGCGGCGGGGGCCGTGACGAGGGCGAGGTCGATCAGGAAGGCGATGGTCCGGGACCCGGCCGTGGCGAGTCGCTGGCTCCCGAGCTCCACCGAGATCCCGACGAGCAGGCGCGCCGTCAGCCATCCCCGGTAGCTCTCGCGCCCGTCGGAGGAGCCCGCGGCGGCGGTGGCCTCCAAGTTGGCGAAATCGCTCACGACCCAGCCGGGGACGGGCAATCCCTGCCACGGTCGCCCGGCGGGCGGTGGGGGAACCGAAAGGAGGACACCGGCCTGGAGGGCCCCGGCGCGGGCGGCGTGGGCCGCTTCGGTCAGCGACCCCGACAGGTCGCCGTCGATCCCGCGTCGGAAGGCGCGGCCGAGGCTCCCTACGGGGGTGGGTGGGGGCGGGTCCGGGCTGGTGCCGCCGACCGCAGCCCAGGACCGCCCGCTTGCCGTGTGGATCGCGAACGCGACGAGGAAGGCGAGGAGACCCGATAGGTAGACCAGGTCGAGCACGCCCGCGCCGCCGATGATGTAGAGTCCGGCCGACGGGCTCGGGTACAGCGGCGGCTCCCGGAGCACGTCCGCTCCGACGAGCACGCCGAACGTGCCGGCGAGGAACGCGGCGGGCAATGCGAGCCCCTCCTGACGCGGCCACAACTGGGGGGCGGCGAGGCCGAAGACCACCCCGGCCCCGATCGGCGGGATCAGGTACTGGGGGAACCCCTCCGAGATCCCGACCCCGGGGTTCGCCGACGAGAAAAGGAAGGTGAGGAACAGGACCCCGTCGGTCACCGCGAGAAGACCGGCCACGCGTTCCACGAGGCCGTCCCCGCGGGACCGCCCGACGACGAAGAGCGCGACCGGTGCGAGCGCGGCGACGACCAACACTCCGATCGAGCTCGGGATCGCATCGGGAAACCGCACGACGATCGCGAGGGCCACCGCCGCGACCCCGCCGTAGACCCCGAGGAAGACGGTCGCGGACCGCCGGGCGGGGGGAGCCAGGGGAGTGAACGCCAGGACGGCGACCAGGAGCGGGAAGAGCGCCCCCCCGAGGCTGATCCCCAGCACGTCGTTCGAGATCGGGAGGAACGGAAGGTCCGCGAGGGTGGCTGCGATCGCACCGGGCAGGAGCAGCCAGAAGGCCCGGCGGCCGAGGCCGACCGATTCGGCGAAGGGGCCGTGCTCGAACGCGCAGAGGAAGAGGACCGCCCAGAGGACCCCGGGCATCACGACGGAGATCGCGTTGCCGAGGATGTCGTAGGTGAGTTGGCCGGGGTCGATCACGAGGCTCCGTCCGCTCAGGCGGCGGAACGGTCGAGGGGCACACGGGGCCTAAACGTTTTGTCGGCGGGACCCCCTCTCGGCGCATGGCCCCTCCGCGCATCGAGAAGGATTCGCTCGGCCCTCGCGAGGTCCCCGACACGGCGTACTGGGGGATCCAGACGCTTCGGGCGCGCGACAATTTCCCGGTGAGCGGCCTGAGGGCCTCGCCGCATCTCGTCCGGGCGTACGGCCTCCTGAAGCTCGCGTGCGTGCGGGCGAACCTCGCCCTCGGGGCGGTCGACGCCGAGCGGGGACAGGCCGTGGAGCAGGCGGCCCGTGAGGTCGCCGACGGGAAATTCTCCGCCGAGTTCGTCGTGGACGTCTTCCAGGCGGGAGCGGGGACCTCGTTCCACATGAACGTCAACGAGGTGCTCGCCAACCGGGCCTTGGAGATCCTCGGCAAGCCCCGGGGCGACTACGCCTCGGTCAGCCCGAACGACCTCGTGAACCGCGGCCAGTCCACCAACGACACCTTCCCATCGGCGGGCCAGGTGGCGACGCTGCTCGCGCTCGCGGAGGTCCGCACGGCGGTCGGCGTCCTCGTCGCGAGCCTCGGCCGGAAGGCGGCGGAGTTTCAGCATCTCCCCAAGGCCGGGCGGACGCACCTCAAGGATGCGATGCCGGTCACGCTCGGGGCCGAGTTCCGGGCCTACGCGAGCGCCCTCGAGCACGTTCTGGAATCGCTCCTTCCGATCGAGACCGCCCTCGCCGAGATCCCGCTCGGCGGGAGCGCGGTCGGCAGCGGCGTCAACTCCGTGCCCGGATTCCGCGCCCGGGCGGTCCAGGAGTACGCCACGCTCTCCGGCCTCCCGCTGCGCGCGGCCCGGGACCCGTTCGAGTCGATGCAGAGCCGCTGGCCGCTCGGAGCGGCCTCCGGCTGGCTCCGCACCCTCGCCCTCGAGCTGATCCGGATCGCCAACGACCTTCGGCTGCTCCAGAGCGGGCCGGCGACGGGGCTCGACGAGATCCGTCACCCCGAGATCCAGCCCGGGTCCTCCATCATGCCGGCGAAGGTGAACCCCTCCGCGTCGGAGTGCCTCGACATGGTCGCCTTCCACGTCGTCGGGGCGGATGCGGCGACCGCGCTCGCGGTCCAGGCCGGCCAGCTCGAGATCAACGTGATGATGCCCCTCGCGGTCTACGAGGTGCTGTTCTCCAGCGAGATCCTCGCGAACTACCTGCCGGTGTTCGCAAGGACCTGCATCGACGGGATCACGGCGAACCCGGCCCGCATCGAGCGGTACCTCATGGAATCGGCCGCCCTCGCCACGGTCCTCACGCCCCGGTTCGGGTATCTCAAGGTCGCCGAGATCCTCCACGAGGCCGAGCGCGAGGGGCGTCCGGTCCGGGAGCTCCTGGTCGCGCGGGGACTCCTCACTCCCGCCGAAGTCGAGGCCCTGCTCGGGAGCGCGGCCCTCCTGAAGCTCACCCAACCGGTGCCGTAGGCCGGCGTTAAGTTCCGCGGGGGCCGTCCGAGGCCCACGCATGCCGACCGTCGAGGACACCGCCGTAGCGCTGGGCAACCCGACCAGCGAGGAATTCCGACGGGCGACCGAGGTCTTAGGCAAGGTCGGGCTCACCCAGTACGAAGCGCGGGCGTACATCGCCCTCGTCGCGCGGGGCTTGGGCGACGCCACGACGCTCGCCTCGGCGGCCGGGATCCCCCGAACGAGCGCCTACAAGGTGCTCGAGTCGCTCTCGGAGAAGGGGTACGCCAAGCCGACCGGTGGAAAGCCGATCCTCTTCCGTCCGACCCCGCCGCTCGACGTCGCCGACCTCTTGAAGGGCGCGATCCAGGAGGTCTTCGACCGCCTCGCGAGCCTGCATCGGCTCGTCGCCGAGCACGGGGAACCGCAGCTCGTCTACCTCCTGTCCGGACGGGACAAGGTCCTCCAGAAGGTCGGGGAGCTGCTCGACCAGTCGACCCGGACGTTCATCCTCACGACCCCGGGCGTTGCCGAAGTGCGGGACGAACTCGGCAAGAAGATCCAGCACGCCGTGAAGCGCGGTGTCCACGTCACGTTCGTCACGTCGCCCCTCCAGCGGGTTCCCGAGGGGGTCGAGTACGTCCCGCGGGACAACCTGCTCGCCACCGAGGCGCTCGCCGACGGCGAGCATGCGCTCCTCGCGGCCCCGGGGCTCGAGGCCTGCGGGTTCACCGACAACCCGATCCTGACCTCCCATCTCAAGCAGTTCCTCGAGGTCGTCCTCGAGAGTGGAGCCGGGGCCCCGAAGTGAGCCCCGCGACGACCCGGGGCCCGCGCCGCTCCCCGGTGGATCGCGTGCGGGCCGAGCTCGCCCGGTCGGCGGGTCCGGAGCTCGCCGCCCAACTGCCGACCCGCTACGTCCGGCTCGGCCGGGTCCTGGTGGTGCGATGGCCCGAGACGCTCCGACCGCACTTTTCGTCCCTCGCCCGATCGCTCGCCCGGGCCCACGGCGCCACGACGGTCCTCCGCTTCGCCGGGCCGGTGACGGGGGAGCTCCGCACGCCGCGCGCCGAGCTCCTGTTCGGTTCCGAGACGAAGACGGAGGTCGTGGAGCACGGCGTCCGCTTCCGCTTCGATGCCGCCCGCCTCCTCTTCGCGACGGGTAACAAGATCGAGCGCGCGCGGGCCGGCCGCATCGTGCAACCGGGCGAGACCGTCGTCGACCTCTTCGCGGGGATCGGGTACTTCGCGATCCCTGCCGCCCGATTCGGACGGGCCGCGCGCGTGCTCGCCATCGACCGGAACCCTCTCTCGGTCCACTACCTCACCCAGAACGCGCTCCTCAACGGGGTCGCCGACATCGTCGTTCCGGTCCTGGGCGACAACCGCGAGGTCGCACTACCCACAGGGACGGCCGACCGGATCTTTCTCGGATTCCTTCCGTCCGCGGTCCCGTGGGTGGAGCGCGCCCTCCCGCTGCTCCGTCCTTCCGGCGGGACGCTGCACGTGCACCTGGTCGCGGATGCCCATACGGCACTGACGGACGCGGAGACCGAGGTCACGGAGGCCGTCCGAACCGCCGGTGGCGTCCTCGAAGCGCCCGCCGAGGGACGCGTCGTCAAGCCGTACGGACCGGGCCGAACCCACGTGGTCGTGGACGCTCGGGTGCGACCCGTCTAGGGCACCCCGGAACGACGGCGTCCCGGTAGGGTAGGGCCGCCCAGCGGAACTACGCCGCCGGTGGGGTCGTGGTCTTCGTCCGCAGCATGCGCAACGACTCCGGGAAAGCCGCGGCGAACCGGTCGATGTCGTTGGGCGAGTTGGAGAACGACACGCGAACGAACTTCGATCCGTGGTTCGGGGAAAGGTAGTTGCCGGCCCGGATGAACACGCCGTGCCGGAGCAGCATCTCCTCCTGGATCGCCTCGGGCGAGAGGCCGAGGCCGCTCACGTCCAAGATCGTCATCGAGGCCCACGACGGGAACACCGGGACGGTCACCCCGGGGATCGTGCGGGCCGTTGCGGCGACGCGCTCCCCATTCAAGCGGGTCTGACCGACCACGCCGGGAAGCCACTGGGTCTTCGTCTTCAGCGCCGCCAGGGCGGCGACCTGGGCGAGGATGTTGACTCCGAGGTCGTTCGTGTTGAACCGCGCGATCGCACGTCGGAGCTCGGGCCGGGCCGAAAGGCCCCCGATGCGGAGTCCCGCGAGGCCACAGTTCTTCGAGGCCGACCAGACCGTGACGGTCTCCTCGGGAGCGAACTCGGCCGCGTGCGTCGGTTCCGGGGAGAAGTCGCGGTAGGTCACGTCGTTCAGGACCGTGAGGTGGTGGTCGTGGGCGATCTCGGCGATCGCCCGGACCTCCGCCCGGGGATACCCGGACCCGATCGGGTTCAACGGGTCGATGAGGAGGATCATCTTCGTCTTCGGGCCGATCGCCTCCTGGATCCGGTCCGCGGTGAGGCGGTACGGAGGCGCGTAGATATCGAGGTTGCGGGGGCGCGCTCCAGCGAGCTCCACGAACCGGTGGATGATGAGGTAGCTCGGGTCCGACGCGATGACCTCGTCCCCCGGAGCGAGGAGCGCCCGCGTGATCATGTACAACGCCTCGGTCCCGCCGCCGGTCAGGAAGGGAGGCGACCCCGAGAGGCCGAGGTCCGCCTCGATCAGTCGCATGAGCTCGGGGTCCCCGCTCGCGACCGGGTACCCCTCGTACCGCCGTTCCCGCAACGCCTCCTCGACCGCGGCGCGGATGGGTTCGGGTGGGACCAGGTGGTTCGTGTTCTGGCTCAGCCAGGCGACCTCCCGGCGATGTTCGTGGGCGTACCGGAAGGCGTCGAACGGGGGAGCCGACACGGCGGAACGAACGGGCGGCGCCGGCTTAACCCCTTTGGGGGGGAGATGACCCGGACTCCGCGAGGAAGGTCGTCACGATGCCGAACGACTGCGGCCGCGTGACGACGCGCGCAAAGCCGGCGGCGCGCATCAGTCCGACCATCTCCTCCCGCGAGGGGAGCGTCCGGAGGGACTCCGGCAGGTATCGGTACGGTCCGGCGCTCGCGACCGCCGCCCCCATCCACGGAACGACCCGGTCGAAGTACGCGTGGAAGAGCGCCCCGAACGTCGGGGACGTCGGTTCGGTGATCTCGAGCGTCAAGAGGACCCCGCCGGGGCGGAGGACGCGCCGCATCTCCTGGAACGCCCGAGAAAGGTCCGCGAGGTTGCGGGCGACGAACGCATTCGTGACGAGGTCGAACGCCCCGTCCGCGAACGGAAGGGCGAGCGCGTTGGCCCGCGCGAGCGCGACGCGGGACCCTTCCGTTGCCCGTTGGTTCCGCCGTTGTGCGTTCGCGAGCATCCCTCGGGTGAAGTCGGCCCCGACCACGCGCGCCCGGGGGTACCGTCGGGCGACCTGACGGGCGAGGTCGCCGGTGCCACACCCCAGGTCGAGGGCGCGGAGGATCGGGCCGGGGGCCCGGAACCGGTCGAGCTGGCCGAGCGCCCGCGGCCGCCAGAGGAAATCGTTGCCCATGGAGGCGACGTGGTCGAACCAATCGTACCGCTCGGCGATGTAGCCGAACATCGCCTGCACGTCGTGCTCGAAAGAGGGGCCGGTGCGGTCCGGGTACGGCGAGCCGTCGGCCGCGACGCGGGACCGCTCTCCCGCGTCCCCCGGCATGGCGCGGTCGACCGGGAACGGCGACTTAACTCTGGGGGGGCGCCGGTTGCTCGAGCTCCCGCTCGAGGGCGACGGCCCGCTCGAGTAGGTCGGCCCGATGGTCGAGGAGACCGTGAGCGCGCGCTTCCTTCAGGCGGGCCCGGGCATCCTCGTCGTGCCCCATGTGGTGGGCGTTCCGGGCGATCCGTACCAGGACCTCCGTCTCCTCCGCCTCCATCCCCAAGTCCTTGGCCTGGGCCAGGGCCTCGGCGAAGTGGAGCTCGGCCGAGGCAAAGTCCCCCTCGGCTTCCGCGACCATGGCCCGGGTCATCGCGAGTTGCTGGGAGGCGAGGCGGTCCCCGAGCAGTCCCACGGCGGAGGCGGCCCGGTCGAGGGCGCGACGGGCCTCCCCGGGCCGACCGGCCTCGGCCTCGAACTGCGAGAGGTTGAGGTAACAGTACCCGATCCAGATGGGCGAGCGCGATCGTTCCGCCGACTCGATCGCGCGGCCGAGGTCGGTCCGCGCGGCCTCGAGGTGGCCGGCGGAGTACTGCAACACCGAGCGGTTCATCAGGACCCGGGCCCGCGCGCCCTCGTCGTTCTGCGAGGCGAAGAGGTCCGCGGCCCGTCCGTAGAGGTCGAGGGTCGCGTCGAGCCGGTTCTGCCCGGTGAAGGTCATCGAGTTGGCCAGGTCGATGAGCGTGTGGCCGACTTCCGACGGCGTCCCGTCCCGCTCCGCGATCGCGAGCGCTTTCCGTTGATGGGCCTCGGCCTCGTCGAGGCGCCCCAGGCGCCAGCTCACGACGCCCAGCACCCGGTGGGCCGCCATCAGGTCCCGGGACGTTCCGAACTCGCCGAGGATGCGGGTCGCTTCGGTCGCGAGCGCCGAGCTCGAGGCGTACTCGCTCATGTCGGACCGGGTCTGCGCGAGGCCGAGGAGCGCCCGACCGAGCTCGAGCTCGTGGCCGGTCTCGGTCCGCGCGAGCCGGACCGCTTCCGTGAGGATCTCGTCGGAGCGGCGGAGGTTCCCGAGCTCGTCCTCGAGGCGGCCCAGTTCGGTGACGAGCCTGAGCTCGGCCCGGACCGTGTGACCCGGTCGGCGTCGCTCGGCTTCCAGCGCCCGAGCCACGTGGGCTACGGCGGTGTCGAACGCGAAGGCCCGGGACGCGGCCTGGGCCGCTCGAGCGTTGTACTCGACCGCCTTGGCGTCCTCTCGGCCGAGGAAGAAGTGCCGGGCGAGTTCCGGGTCGCTCGCCCCTCGGGCTTCGAGCGCGAGGCCGGTCTTCTGGTGCAGGATGCGGCGTCGGGTCTCCGTGAGCTCGGAGTAGATCCCGACGCGCACCGCTTCACTGACGAACTCGTAGACCTCGCCCCCGCGCCCCCGCAGGATCCCCTCGTGGACGAGGCGGTCCAAGCTCTCGGTCCCGCTCTCTTCGGTCACCCCGGAGACCGCGACCAGGTCGGCGAACGAGAACTCCTTTCCGAGCACGACGGCGTGAACGAGGAGGCGCCGGTCCGGGTCGCCGAGCAAGGCGACCCGCCGACGGAGGACCTCGGCGACGTCCCGAGTGTCCCTCAGAGGCTCTTCCGACGGCGCGCCGTACCCCATCGTCGATCGAACGACCTGCTCCAAGAACAAGGGGTTCCCCTCGGTCTGCGCCTGCCAGCGGAGCACCTCGTTCTCGGGGGCCGGCCGGCCGCCCTGGATCCACTGGACGAACTCGGCGGCCTCCGCCGGCCCGAACGGTCGCAGGACGACGCTGCGGAAGGAGGTCGTGCCCCGGATCTGGGTGAGGAGAGCCCGGCTCCGGGGGTTACCCTCGGGGGAGTTCGAGACGGTGGCGATGATGGCGAGCCGGGTCTGCCCGATCGCCTCGGCGAGGTGGTAGATCGCCTCGAGCGACGAGCTGTCGGCGAACTGGAGGTCGTCGATGGCGAGCAAGAGCGGGTGCTGGCTCGCTGCCTCGCGCAGGTTCTCCGCGACGAGCATCGTGAGCTCCTGCTGGCCCTGTCCCATCCCTTCTCCGGTGGGGGCCCCGAGCCGGTCGAGGATCCCCTCCGCGTCGTCCGTCTGGGTCCGTTCGGGAGCGGGTCCGCGGGCGGCCGGTACGCTCGAGGGGGAGTCCCCGGTCAGGAACGGGAGGAGGTACATCGGTATCCCGGCCCCCGGGATATCCTCCCGGCCGGTCGCGGGCTCCGACGGGAGCGCCTCGACCTCGGAGTTGAAGAGGTCGCGCACGAGCGTGAACGGGGCCGGCAGGTCCTCGGGCAGGGCGCGACCGAGCAGCACGCGGAACCCCAAGAGGCGGGCTCGCTCGACCGAGACCCGGAGCAGGTGGCTCTTGCCGATCCCCGACGGCCCGGTGAGCAAGAGCCCCTGGCCGGCGCTCGCGAGGGCTCCGTCGAGCGTGCGGCCGACCGCAGCGACCACGTCCTCGCGGCCGATGACCGGGAGCCCGGCCGAGGTTCCTCCGGCCGACGAAACGGACATCCAGTGAATGAGCCGAGGCCGACCTTATAATGGTGGGTGGTCGCTCGCGGCGGGCTCGGTCGGGGCCGGGACCTCCTCGCTCGCCCGGGCGGCCGCCTCGAGCGTCCGCCTGAGCTCCTGGAAGACGGGGGCGAGGTTCGGACGGACCACGACGAGCCCGAGCCGCTCGGCCGCGTCGAACGCCTCGCGGGCCCCGGCCCAGTCCCGGGTCTTCGTGCGGAGGCGGGCGAGACGGAACAGCGCCTCCGCCTCGTCCGCGGAGAGCTGGAACTTGCGGCACTGCTCGATCGCGGCCCCGTAGGCGTGCTCCCCCTCGTCCCACTGGCCGCGTCGCTCGGCGATCTCCCCCCGGTTCAGGTCGGCCTGCTCCATCCCGAGGTAGTCGGAGAGCTGCGCGAGCCCGCGGCTCGCCTGCTCGTTGTCCCGCTCCGCCTCGTCCAACTGGCCGAGCGCGAGCCGCATCTCGACGCCGGAGAGGAGCGACCACCCCGCCGATCGCGCGTCGTGGGCGTGCATCGCCGCGTCCCGGGCCCGCTCGAGGTACTCGAGTCCGTCCTGGGGATGGCTCGCCCCCACCGCGACCGCGAGATTGTGGTACGCCCGGGAGAGCTCGACCCAATCCCCTGTCCGGGAGAGCCGGTCGATGGCGTGCTGGTACCACTCGACCGCGATCGGATGCACTTCCGGGCCCAAGAGCGCGAACGAGTTGCCGAGGTCGATGGAGAGTCGACCGAGCAGGCGAGGGTCCCGGTTCCCCTCCAAGAGCTCGAGAGCCCGCATGTTCTCGTCGAGCGAATCGGCGTAGACGCCCCGGGCGAAGGCGAGACGTCCCACGAGGCGATGCGTCTGGGCGACCCCGACCGGGTCGCCGGCGATCTCGAAGAGCCGCCGCGCGTCGAGCGCTCCCCGCGCCGCGGACTCGCTGTCCAGGTTCTCGCGCGCGATCTCCGCGCGGGCCAGCATCAGCCGGGCCGTCAGGCCCGGGTCGCTGCCCGCGGCGCGTTCGAGCGCCCGACCGTAGTGCCGGTCCGCGGCCGGGAAGTCCCCCACGGAAAAGCAAAGGTCGCCGAGCATCTGGATCGTCTCGGCCTCCTCGCGGGCGTGGTCGCCCGTCAGGTGCTGGAGGTCGAGCAGCACCCGCTCGAAATGGTTCATCGCCCGCTCGGGCTCGTCCGCCTCCCGTGCCCGTTCGCCGGCCCGACGGTTGTACTCGAGCGATTTCGCGGTGACCTTGCCGAGGAAGTAGTGTCGTCCGAGCTCGGCATACAGTTCGGGAGGCGGACCGGGGGAGATCGCCTCGAGGGACTCCGCGATCTTCCGATGGAGGATCCGAAGGCGACTCTCCGTGAGCGAGCGATACGTTCGGGCGCGGAACTCCTCCTCGACGAAACCGAACCGCTCCCCGCCCAGCCGCTCGCGGAGGATCCCCCGGTGCACCAGTCGCTCGAGCTGTTCCGCGAGCGTCTCCTCGCGGGTGTCCATGGACTTCGCGAGGAGCGTGAAATCGAACTCGGAACCGATCGCGCTCGCGTAAGCCAGGATGCGGAGCTCCTCCGGGGTCAAGTCGGTCGGCAGCGCCGGCGACGGGGTGCGCTCGGGGGGGACGGCGCCCGGCCCGGTTTCCGGCATCGAGCGGGTTCTAGGGCGGAGGCAGGGTTAAAGCCCTCCCCCCGGAAACCCGGACTCCGTTCCCGTCCCCCGGGGTCGCGGCCGTAAGGGTTATCTAACGGACCCCGGGTCGGCGGGCCCGATGCCGCCCGACGAGGAGTCCGCACCCGGGGCCGACCCGTTCCGGTCGATGTCGACCGGCCGGAAGGCCTCCTTCGTGGGGTTCGCGGGCCTGGTCGTCCTCGCGGTCATGTTCTACGTCGGCTGGGGGCTGAGCTTCGGCGTCTGGCTCGACAACGGCGTCTACGCCGTCACGATCACGCTCCTCCTCTTCGGCCTCGCCGGGATGTGGCTGATGTTCCCGAACCCGCCGACCCCGGTGCTGCCCCCGCCGTGAGGGGGCCGCGCCCCTAGATCGGACAGCCGGCGAGCGCCCAGCGGACCGACGCACCGGCCCCGCAGGCGATGCACTGGGTGGGCGGAGCCGCCGGGATCGGCGGCGCTCCCTCGGGGACGCCGAGCAATGAACCCCCGACGGCCTCCTCGATCTTGTGGCCGCACTCCTCGCTCCCGCACCACGCGACCTGGCGCACCTTCGTGGAGGACCGAAGCTCTTCCAGCGTCGTCGCGAGCGCGAACGAAGATTGGAACTCGATCTGCGCACGCTCCGTGAGCGCCCGGTCGAACGCGGCGAGGGCCGCGTCGACCTGGTCCTCGAGATGGTCCAACGGGACGGATACTTTGGAGCTGAGCAGCCGGTCGACCGCGGTGACCGTCCGGGCCTCGGCCTCGCGGCCGCCGACCTCCAGGCGGAGGGGCGCCCCGAGGAGCTCCCACCGGTAGTACTTCGCCCCGGGCCGGTCGCTGCCGTCGTCCAGGTGGGTCCGGATCCCGCGCCGGGTGAGCCGCTCGGTGATCTCGGCGGCGGTCCGCGCCGGCAGGTCGCCGGATTTCGCCGACAGGATCGGGATGACGACCACCTCGTAGGGCGCGATCGCCCGGGGGAAGACCGCCCCCTTCGCGTCGCCGTGGACCGCGAGGATGGCTCCCAGGAGGCGTTCGGAGAGGCCGAACGTCGTCTGGTGGGCGTAGTGGGTAGTTCCGTCGGCGGCCTCGAACTGGATCCCGTACGGGCGGGAGAAGTTCTCCCGGTAGTGGTGCACGCTCCCGATCTGGAGCGTGCGGGCCTCCCCCACCGGGATGTCGAGGGCGATGGAGTAGTAGGCCCCGGCGAACTTGTCCCAGTCCGGCCGGCGGATCGCGAGGAACGGGAGGGCGAACGCCGCGGCCATGCGCTCGAACGCATGCAGGTTCGAGGCGACCCGGGCGGTCGCGGCCCCCTCGTCGACCTGGCAGGTGTGCTCCTCGAAGAAGTGGATCTCGCGCACGCGGAGGAACGGCCGGGTCGTCTTCGTCTCGTACCGGAACGTGTTGACGATCTGGTAGACGTTGAGCGGCAGGTCCTGGTGCGAGCGGACCCAGAGGGCGAAGACGGGGTACATCGCGGTCTCGCTCGTCGGCCGGAGGACGAGGGGCACGTCGAGCTGGGACGCGCCCGCCCGGGTGACCCAGTAGACCTCCGCGTCGAACCCCTTGATGTGTTCCTTCTCCTTCGCGAACTCGGTCGCGGGGATGAGGGTGGGGAACTCCACCGCCTCGGAGCCGGTCGCCTCGATCTCCCGGATCATCACGGCGTCCAGGTTGCGCCGGGCGCGGAACCCGTAGGGGGTCCAGACGTTCATCCCCTTCACCGGGTAACGCTTGTCGGAGAGGCCGGCGGCCTCGACGACCGTCAGGTACCAGTCCATGAACTCGGTGCGCTTGTTCGGGAGCTCGGCCATGGGGACCCGCGACCGGGAGGGACGGGGACTATAACGGTACGCGTGGGCCCGCGCCGCGGTGTCCGGCAAGTGTCGGACGGGGGCTTCAAGCCCGTTCCGGCGGACCCCCTTGACCCATGTCGTTAAGCTCCGGGCCGAGCGTATCCGTACCACCATGCGCCTCGTCGTCTGCGTCGACCGCGATGATGACCTGGGCCGCAAGGCCGGGGTCTCCGGGCCGGTCGTCGGGCGGGCGGAGGCGATCGACGCCGCCACGAAGCTCGCGATCGCCGACCCCGAGGACTCGGACACGAACGCGATCTTCGCGGCGGTGAGCCTGCTCGACGAGCTCCGCGGTGCGGGCGAGGACTGCGAGGTCTGCGTGCTCACGGGGTCGCCGAAGGTCGGCGTGCTCTCCGACCGGCGCGTCGCCGACCAGTTCGACCACGTCCTGGAACGGGTCCGTGCCACCTCGGCCTACCTCGTCAGCGACGGGGCGGAGGACGAGTTCCTCTTCCCGATCCTCTCCTCCCGGGTCCGCATCGACGGGGTACGCCGGGTGTTCGTCCGCCAGAGCGCGTCGCTCGAGTCGACGTACTACACGCTCGTCCGCGCGCTCAAGGACCCCAAGCTCCGGGCGAAGACGGTCCTGCCGTTCGCCCTCGTCCTCCTCACGCTCGGCATCGCCGCGGCCGGAGGCGTCTTCCTGTGGGGCATCATCGGCCTCGCGATCCTCCTCGGGATCTACTTGGTCTTCTGGACGTTCGACATCGACGAGGCGATCATCGACTCGATCCGGTCGGCGTCGTCCGACATACGGCAAGGGTCGGCCGCCTTCGGGTTCGGCCTCTTTTCGATCGCGCTCGTCGGCGTCGGGTTCCTGACCGGATACAATTCGTACCTCGGCCACATCGGGAGCGTCCCGCTGATCCGGGTCCTCTTCTTCATCGAGACCGGCCTCGTCTGGTGGATCGCCGGCGCGCTCGTCTGGGAGGTCGGCCGGGCCGTGCGCCGGACCTTCGCGCGCGGCCGGTTCCCCCGGGGGTTCGCGATCGCCGCGATCTCGATCGTGGGGATCGGCGTGCTGAGCTACGGGATCCTCGACCTCGTGCGGTATCTCGAGAGCGCCTACCCGTCGAGCAACCTCACGCAATTGATCGCGCAGATCGGCGTGGGGTTCGGGCTCATCCTCGGCGCGGGCGCGCTCCAGCAGTACTGGAAGTCGGTCGCCCGCCGAGCGCCCAGCGACGCGCTGACGAGCGGCTGAGAAGGCCGGTCGGAGCGCGCGTTCACTTGTCCAAGGGAACCAGCGCGGCGACGCGCTTCAGGTCCGCGAGGGAGACGTCCAGCCCCGCCTTCTCGCGCAGCGTGGCTCGGACCGCCGTGAGGCCCGGGGTCAAGTCGGCCGCCTGGCGGGCCAGCGCGGTCAGGTCCTCCCAGTAGTTCCACGGGAAGACGACCCACACCCACCGGTCCCGCGGGATCTCCTCGCCGAAGTACGTCGGGAGGAACTTCGAGTGCGCGATGTGGAGGAACGCGGCGCTCTCCACCTGGGACGCGCCGGCGGTGCGGACGTTATCGACCGCGAGGCGCAGGCTGTCGCCAGTGTCCGTGATGTCGTCCACGACCAAGACCCGTTCCCCCTTCACGGGGCCCGAGAGCCCTTCGGTGAGGGACGCGGCCCCGGTCGGGGTCGCCGTGATCCCCCAGTGCTGGGCGCGCAGCGAGACGATCCGTCGGACCCCCAAGCGGTCGGCGAGCAGGCGGGCCGGCACCCAGCCGCCGCGGGTGAGCCCGACGATCGTCTCCGGGAGCCGGTTGGCGGCCCGGACCTGACGCTCGATGGCGTCCGCCCAGCCGTCGGCCTCACTCCAGCTCACCGCGCGGCAGCGAGGGAGGTCCACCATCCGTCCCGGTTACGGGTAGATGCCGCGGATGCGGATCGCATCGACGACGCGCTGGATGGCGACGACGTACGCCGCCGTCCGGTTGTGGACGTGCCGCTCCTCCGCGACCTTGTGGACGTCCGCGTAGGACCGCACCATGACCCGCTCCAAACGCTGGTTGACTTCCTCCAAGCTCCAGTAGAAGCCCTGGATGTCCTGCGCCCACTCGAAGTAGCTCACGGTGACGCCGCCCGCGTTCGCGAGGACGTCGGGGAGGACGACGACCTTCCGCTCGTAGAGGATCTTGTCCGCCTCGGGGACGGTCGGGCCGTTCGCGGCCTCGGCGACGATCTTCGCCTGGATCTTGTTCGCGTTCTTCGAGGTGATCTGGTTCTCGAGCGCGGCGGGGATCAGGATGTCCGCCTTCGATTCGAGGACCTCTTCGTTGGTGATCTGCTTCGAGCCGGGGAAGCCGACGACCGAGCCGGTCTTCACCTTGTGCGCCTCGATCGCGTGGGGGTTCATTCCCTCCGCGTTCCAGATGCCGCCCTTGGTGTCGGAGGCTGCGACGATCTTCGCGCCCTGCTCATCGTGGAGGATCTTCGCCGCGACGCTGCCCGCGTTGCCGAACCCCTGGACCGCGACGGTCCCGCCGTGGACCTTGACGCCGGCGTGGGGGGCCGCCTCGCGGATGACGTACGCGCAGCCGCGTCCCGTCGCCTCGCCCCGGCCCTCGCTGCCGCCCAGGCTGATCGGCTTGCCCGTCACGACGCCGGGGACGGAGTAGCCCTTCAGCATCGAGTAGGTGTCCATGATCCAGGCCATCGTCTGGGAGTCGGTGTAGACGTCGGGAGCGGGGATGTCCATCTCCGGCCCGATGATCGGGGCGATCTCGGTCGCATAGCGACGGGTGAGGCGCTCGAGCTCGCCCTGCGACATGTGCTTCGGGTCGCAGATGACGCCGCCCTTCGCGCCGCCGTACGGGATGTTGACGACCGCGCACTTCCAGGTCATCCAGGCCGCGAGGGCGCGGACCTCATCGAGGGTCACGCCCGGGTGGTATCGAATGCCGCCCTTGGTGGGGCCGCGGGCCATGTTGTACTGGACCCGGTAGCCGGTGAACACTTTGTAGGAGCCGTCGTCCAGCCGCACCGGGAAGTTGACGGTCAACTCCCGCTTCGGGTGCTTCAGGACTTCGCGGACCCCGGGGGTGAGCCCGAGGATGTCCGCCACGATGTCGACCTGCTGCTTCGCCGTCTCGAACGGATTGATAGATTCGCTGCCGGACATAGGTCACCCAGAGGGTAATCCACGAACCCGGTTCTAGCTACTTGAGCATACCGTGACCCTGTGAGGGCCCGACATGGCCGGTCGACACATGTCGTAATCCGGGTCATTTCGGACGCCGATGGGGCGCGTCGAACGGTTGCCAGCCGCCGGGCGGCATGACATGGCGGGCGCCCGCGGACTCGAGCCAGCTGCCCGAACCCCGATCGACCCGGCCGATGACCGTGAGCCGACGCCCTACCTTTTCCACCGCGGTCCGGGCCCGGGAGAGGACGGTCGGGGGCAGCGTGGCGAGGAGCTCGTAATCGCCTCCGTAGAAGGCCGCAGGCCACCGCTCGGACGGCGGCAAAGCGTCCAAGGCGGGGTACAGAGGCAGGGCGTCCTCCTCGATCACGACGCGTACGCGGCTCGCCTCGGCGAGAAGGCGGCTCGCCTCCGCGAGACCGTCGGAGGTGTCGAGCATCGCGTGGGCCCAGGGCGCGAGCGCGACCCCCTCGTAGACCCTCGGCTCGACCCGGAGCAGCTCGAGCAGTGCTGCGCGACGTCGGACCTTCGAGGATCCCGACGCGGTCCAGCGGTGGGCGGCCCATCCACCGTGTCCCACCGTCCCGGTGGTGACGACCAGGTCCCCCGGTCGGGCCCCGGTTCGTGGCGCAAGGCAGTCCTCCCGTCCCCAGGCCAGGACCGTACTCACGACCGCCCGGACGGGGGACGGCTTCGTATCCCCGCCCACGAGGGGGGCCCCGAATCGAGCCCCCATACGGTCCGCGCCGAGCGCGACCGACTCGGCCCACTTCGACGGGGTCCCGCGCGGGAGGAGCAAGGCCAGCAGGAGGGCGGCGGGGGTCGCTCCTTTCGCCGCGGCGTCCGACAGGCTGACCGCGGCCGCGGCGGCCCCGACCCGTTCAGGCGGGGAGTCCCGGAGAAAGTGCGTTCCCTCGACGAGGGAGTCGGTCGTCAGGACCGCGACGCGCCCCTCGGGCGGGGTCAGGGCGGCCGCGTCGTCCCCGAGGGGGAGCAACCCGCCGGTCCCGGCCTCGAGGTGGGCAGCCAACCACGCGTGGAACTCCCGCTCGCGGATCGGAGCGGATCCGCGCGGGGAGGAAGGCGGCATCGTCCCGTCACTTGTAGGGGACGAATTCCTTGCCGAGGAGCTCGCGACCGAGGATGATCCGCATGATGTTGAGGCCGCCTTCGGCCCCGACGAGGTACGACATGATCCCGCGGAACCCGAGCTCCAAGCCGACGTCCTTAGTGTAGCCGGCCGCCCCGTACCACATCATGACCCGCTTCACGCACTCGAAGGCGATCTGGGGCGCGGCCAGCTTGACGGTCGCGACCGCGCGGTCGACCTCGGAGCGGTGCGAGGGGTCGCCCTGGAGGGTGTACGTGTCGAGGAGCCACGCCGCGCGCCGGCACTGCCACTTCACCATCTCGGCCTGGGTCCACAGATCGACGAGCTCGAACTGGATCCCTTCGAACTTGCCGAGGGGCTGCCCGAACACCTGTCGCTCCCGGATGTAGGCCATCCCCGTCTCGAGCGCGCGCTCCGCCGCCCCGACGCACGCCGCGGCCACGAACGTCCGCGCTACCGAGAACCCCTCCATCGCGATGTCGAACCCCTTCCCGTCGGTCCCGAGGAGGTACTTCGGGGGAACGACGACGTCCTGGTAGGAGAGCGCCCCCGTCGAGATCCCCATCCGGCCCAGGTTCTCGAACTTCTGGGTCGTGATCCCCGCGCTGCGGGTCGGCACGTAGGTGAATCGGAAGCCGCCCTCCGCCGCCTTCGACAGCGTCAAGTGGCCGCCGCCGAGCCGCTTCGCCTCTTCGACGCCCGAGATGAACGATTTCTCGCCGCGGAGCAGGTATCCGTCCCCGGACTTCCGCGAGGTCGTCCGCATCCGCGCGAGGTCGCTGCCGCCCGTCGGCTCCGTGGTCGCGATGCCGAGGAACGCCTTGCCCGCGCAGACCGGGGGAAGGATCTCGCGCTTGGCCTCCTCGGTCCCGTGGACGGCGAGGATGTGGCCCCAGCCGGCCTCGAGGAGGAAGAAGACGGCCGTCGCCATGGAGAAGTCCCCGCGTCCGATCTCCTCGGCGGCGAGTTCGGTGAGGATCGCGGAGCCGCCCATGCCGCCGTACTCGGTCGGGACGGGCATCGCGAGCAGCCCCAGGTGGGCCATCTCGGCGAGGACGTCGTCCGGGATCCGCCCCTCGTTGTCGATCTTCCGCTCGTTCGGTCGCAGCACGCGGTCACCGAACTTGCGCACCGCGGCCTGGAACGCCTCCTCCTCGTCGGTCAGCCGGAAGTCCATGGGTCCTTTCGGCGACCGGTTCCGGAGCTAAAGCGTGAGGGGTGCCCGGCCCTCCGCGGGGCTTTGGGATTTTGTTCGAACGCTTCCGATTAGGGAGGCGCATCCGAACCTCGTCCCTCCCTTCCCCTCCGCTCCACCCGTGCGGGTCGGTCGTTAGCCGACCCGTAGAGGGGTCTCACCACCTCCTCGAGAAGGGCGTCGGGGTCAAGTCGAAGACCCCCGAGCCCCGCGTGGGTCCGCAGGGCGGTTACTCCCAGGTTCAGTCCCGCGTTCAGCTGGCGGTCGCACGACCACCCACACTTCGCGCAGTCGAACCTAGTCCCCACCCTTCTTCGGTGTTCCGATACTTCACCACATCTCGGGCAGGTTCGTGACGTACGATAGGGATCGACCCAAAGGATGGGAACTCCCCGATCCTGGGCCTTGTAGGTGAGTTGACGATGGAGCTCCGCTCGGGGCCAGGAGGAGAGACGACGTCGGAGTTTCCGCGAGCGGAAGGGGGGGCGCCGCCCCGAAGCAGACCCGCGTCGCCGCGGTGTTTTCATCGACGTGAGGTCCTCGAGGACGAGAGCCGACTCGGAGGCGGCCAGTCGGTCGATGAGGGTGCGGGTAAGGTCATGGAGCCGAGACCGGACCCGGTCCCGTTCCCGCCTCCCTTCCCGACCCAACAGCTGACGTGAGAGTCGACGGTCGTGCGACTTCTTCCGACCCAGGTACTGCCGTCGCCCCATGTGGCGCCACTGGATGCGGGGGATCTCCGGGAAGTGGACTCGGACGTAGGAGGCCCCGTCGGAATCGACCTCGACCCCATCCATCGAGGCTTCGTTGGTGTCGAGCGCCACGAGGGACTTGGGGACGTAAGGCTCCGGGGGCACTTGGGCGTAGATCAGGACGACCCGGTGCAAGCCAATGTGAGCTTGGGTGACCCGTCGGTCGGGGTGAGTGAGGACCTTTCGGTGATAGTTGGAGACCGGTACGATCAAGGAAGTCCATTCTCCGCGTCGGAGGGAGAGTCGGAGCTTGCCGGTCTCGAGATCGAAGTGGAAGGATCCGACGGGAATGCGGACGAAGGGAGCTCGAACGTAGGGAACTCGGCCCTCCAATCCCTTGCGGACTCGGGTCCGGTGGCCGCTCGCGAGCGAACCCGCGATCTCGGCCGCGGCGATACCCATCGTCCCGGTAACCCGAGCCTCTAAGGCTTGGGTCCTGGCGAAGCGAGAGAGCACTCCCTTTGAGGTGACTCGGGTAGAGAGTGCGTGACGGAGGCATTGGTTGACGAGGAGGCGGAAGTCGTCCATCAGGTGCCGGACAGAGGGGGGGATCACTTCCCCTTCCGGCGGGAGGTGAAAGACCAGGGAGCGACGGGGGTCCACGGCAAGGAAGTCGAGACCAAGGGGTAGTCCACTTCGCTCCCCGTGAACGGTGGACGATGACCCTGCGTTGAAGAAACCCGAACTTCAGTGTACAATCCCAAAGCACCGCCGCGGGGAACGCCTTTATCCCCGGGACCGCTCGGCGAGAGCGAGGGGCGTCGGATGGCGGTCCGGGTCGCGGTCAACGGATACGGGACCATCGGCAAGCGGGTTGCGGACGCCGTCGCCCGGCAGCCCGACATGACCCTGGTCGGCGTCGCCAAGACCCGCCCCAGCTTTGTGGCCCGGTCGGCGGTCGACCGCGGGTATCGGCTCTTCATCGCGGGCGACGGGGAGAAGGCCGTGTTCGACGCGGCGAAGCTCCCGACGGCGGGGCGGATCGAGGATTTGCTCCGGGAGGTCGACGTCGTGATCGATGCGGCCCCGGACAAGGTCGGCAAGGAGAACGCCCAGCTGTACTCCAAGGCCGGGATCCGGGCCATCTTCCAAGGCGGCGAGAAGGCGAACGTCGCCGAGGTCTCCTTCAATGCCCTCGGCAACTACGACGCGGCTCGCGGGAAGCACACGATCCGGGTCGTCTCGTGCAACACCTCCGGCCTCGCCCGCGCAGCGGCGGTCCTGACCGCTCGCTGGGAGGTCCAGCATTGGGAGGCGACGATCGTCCGGCGGGCGGCCGACCCGATGGAGACCAAGCGCGGTCCGATCAACGGCATCCTCCCGACCTTCCAGTTGCCGTCGCACCACGGGCCCGACGTGAACACGATCCTTCCGAAGCTCCCCATCGCGACCATGGCGGTCGTCGTTCCGACCACGCTCATGCACGTGCACGTGAACCATGTACGGTTCGCTCCCGGCGCCGGACCGAAGGACGGGAGCGAGCTCACCGAGACGTTCCGCCGGACCCCCCGTTTCCACGTCTTCGCTGCCTGGGAGGGCGTCGAGGGTACGCCGCACGTGATGGAGTTCGCCCGCGACCGGGGCGTGGGACGCCAGGACATGATGGAGAACGTCCTATGGGAGAACGGGATCCGCGTAGACGGCCGCGACGCCTACTTCTTCCAAGCGATCCACCAGGAGTCGATCGTCGTGCCGGAGAACATCGACGCGATCCGCGCGATGTTCGACCTCGCCCCGGACGGCGCCCATTCGATGGCGATCACCGACCGGGCCCTCGGCATCCCGCTCCCCGGTTGATCCCGGGGACCGAGCCCATCCCGTTTCGCGGGGTCAGCTCGGGCCCGCGCCGTCCAGTCGCTTCGCAAGAGCCCGTGCAAGGGTACCCAGCTCGCCCGCCAGCGGCGTGACGTACTCGGCCTGGACCGCGGTCCGGCTCCCGCCTCGGATGTCCGAGCGGACACGGCCTCCCCACCAGACGAGCCTGGGGACCGTCGACATCGGTGGTCCGTCCCCCACGCGCGACGCCCCACCTGCCTGCCAGGTCACGGCGACGACGTCGCTCTCGTAGCTTCGACCCCACCGGTACCAGAAGAGCGCCGCGATCCCCGCCGCGACGAGCACCCACGGGAGGATCACGATGGGATTGCCCACGGCGACCGTGTCGAAGGCTCCGAGCACCATCCCTCCCGCGAACAGCGCCCAGATCGAGGCCCGCATCGGCCGGAGCATGCGGATGGGGTGGCGGTTCCGCTCCGCGATCACGACGGGCGGAGGAGGGCGCGGGGTGGAGGGGAGTCGTTTCGCCCGCCGGCGTTCGCGGACGACCACGACCCGATAGCCCGCCGTCTCGAGCGTGGCCGCGACCTGGGGAGCCAGGTCCCCCCAGTCCCCGACCGGGACCCTGAGCTCCTGTCGGAAGGGGAGGGCGAGATCCCCCGGCAGGGTGAGTTCGGGGACCGGTAACAGGCCCCGGCGATACCGCACGGGGCGTGACGGGGGCCGGGAGGTGGGGGCCATCTCTATTCCCTAGCGGGGAGGGTATGTTCTACCCTTCCGGTTCCCTCTAGGCCCCGCCCGGCGCCCGTCGACCCCCGTTGGGGGGGCCCTACAGTGTCTCCGTCGACCGCCCATCTCCCGCGGAAGGAGCTCGAGGCGGCTGTCCGCGCGAGCCTGGAAGCGGCCTTCAAAGAGGACAACGAGACCCTCCGTCACTATACTCCCAAGAAGTGGGCGGGGTCCTCGCCTCCGTCGCCCCGGAGGCCGCCCTCAGGAAACCAGGCCGGCGACTGGGAATTCGGTCTCCCCGGCCGAGGGGACGTAGGTGTCTCGAGGAATCTGTCGCAGCCGCGGCGAGGGCCGGTGGGACACGAACTCCGGGTTCCGGGCCTCCGCACACGGGGAGCACCAGCCCCGCTGGTAGGTCAGGAGGGCGCTCACCACACAGTCGGCGCACAGGTGGCGCTGACAGTCCGGGCACCGGCGCCACTTGGGCGGGTCCGCGACCGAAGCGCGACAGGTAGCACAGCGGACGCCGCGCTCAATCGACTGGGAATGGGGATGGTGGCCCGGGGGCGGCGTCCGGTTGGGGGATGGACGAGGCCGAAGGTGGGGCGGGGTCGGGTTGATGGCTTCGTGATGAACCGGGTTCGATATCGGGGAGCCCGAGAAGGGCCGAGCGCTCCCGTAAGAAAGGGACTCGGTCCAATCGGAATTGCCACCGTTGCCTTCGGCGGCGGTCCCTCGTAGGCTCGTGGTCGCCCTCGTTTCCGAGGGGAACGCGGAGCGCTCCCCGAGAGAGGAGGACGCGTTCCCTTCGGCGGGAGATGATCCGGCCGGGGAACCGAGGAAGATGGGCTCCCCTTCTTCGTAGAGGGTCGGTTCGTCCGCGCTCCAGGCCGTGTACGCCGTCTCGGGGACCGGTCCGACCAGGTCGACGAGAAGGTGGGTGCTGGGGGTGGCCCAGGAACGCCAGAGGTACTCGCCGGGGTCCGTCGGTATCGTGATCGAGGAATCGGGTGAGGCGACCGCACGGCCGGGGGCCGGCATGGGGATCCGGGCCCCCGCCTCGCACGCGAAGGGCTCGGGAAGGTAGGGCGCCGTGACGACGATCGAAGTCCGTGTGGCAGCCGACGGGGTCGAGGTAATGGCCGCTGCCCGGGCCGCGTGGGAGCGCCGGATGGCGAGCGCGGCGAGCCCGCTGGCCAACGTGCCGGCACCGACAAGTACGAGGAGAGGAGGCGTGTAGGTCCGCCACGGAATGTTCGGGTCGATCGCCAGGGAGAGTCCGAGGGAAACGGAGACAGCCCCTACGATAGGGACCACATACCGGTGAGAGTGATTCGCCCACCAGACCAGCAGCCGGGAGGAGATGGCTGGAGGCGCGGGCGTGGGGTAGTCCAACATGTAAGCGAGACAAACTCGAAAGTCGTGCTTGATGAACCTATCCACGGAACGGAACGCCACGACGGTGAAGCGCCCGGCAGAACTCGAACCGGGGCCGATTCTTCGAGAGAATGCGCCGAGTCCGTGGAGTGACCCAACGTCCCGTTCCGGCTCTTCTTTCCGCACCTGTCCCGGGCATCGCCGGAGTATAACCGATCCGTGAATTCGAACTGCCCCCCTGCCCTGGAGACCGCACCCCTGCCGTACCCGACCGACGCCCGAAGGAACCCGAAAACCCCGGCTCGCGACGCGACTCGAACCGACGGCGCATCCCGAAGTTCGACCGACCGGCTTTGCCCGAAAACCCCGCCCTGCACGGAAACTCACTAGGTTACAAACTAACTCCCGTTGCCGCACAAAAACCCGCACCTCGAGGCAGGTGCTCAGACAAATCCTCTACTAGATTGCCCGACTGCTAGTTGCAGGGAATCCTCATCTCTGACCCCAGTGACCTGGCTAAACCCCAATGCCTGGTGGCCGGGAGCCGTTAAGGTCCAACTGGATGGGAGGACCAATTTGCGATGATCTATGTGTAGATCCACTCGTAGTAAACGGTGAAGTTCACATTGTAAAAACCCGGTTGACCCGGAGTGCGGAACACCAACCCGACGTAGTCCGGGGCCGTCTTATTTGGCGGCGGACCCCCTGACGTGTAAAGCGGACCTACTTTGACAAACGGAGTCGTCACGTTGACTGATGCCAAAGAAATCAGATAGGCTCGCGATCCATTCGTCGGAGGATGATAGTAACTAGAGTAGTTCATCGCGAAGAGGCACGAAACATTGGAATTGGGTGCAAACGGCGGGCCAAGGACACCATTCACCTGATCTTGGTCGGCCCACTCCGCAGGACTCATGCAAGCGCCGCCAATTGGTCCTGTGCCATTTGGCGCATCAGTGAAGTTCTTGGCTGGAACAAGAGAAAAAGTGACGTTGCCAATCGTTACTGTCTGGGTTCCTGCCCCACCCGTAGCCAGGTCACGGATTCCAAGATATGCCATGGGTGAAGCCAACGCGATTACTATGGCGACGATCGTCACTCGAGTCCACGTGTGACTCGACGAGCTAGGCGTCATCGATCGGAGTCGCCCCCTGCTTTGTACAACCCCCCCGCTTGATATCCGCCTTTTGGCCTCATCTCAGGGGTTGTAGTATCCGCTCCTTGCGGAGAAAGAGATTGTAACCCCGATCGCGGACCCCCATGAACCCCCAGTCAGGGTGCCCCATGGCCCGGGGGTGGAGGTGTATGAAGTCCAGGTTCCTCCCGTCCCACCAGGCTCGTAGAACTCCTCAAGTGTGTAATTGAAGAATGCAACTGGCGAGCCCTGTTCAAGAGTGGTCGGGTTCAGAAATGCGTAATTCACGGACATATTGGTGAATGTAACCGTGGAGTTGAGCGCTTGATCCAAGTACGCTGTGGGATCTTCCGATATCCAATCGGCGGTAGTCTTGTCAGGCGGATAGGGGAGGTAGAGCGCACTCGCGAGATAAGTAAGGTTGCTACCCTTGCAGAAGTTTAGTTGGTTTCCCCAGCACTTCCCTAGGGTCCGATCATATATTGTGAAGTTCGCTGAAACAACGTGCCCCCAAATCTGGGAGTCATAATTGGAAGCATTGAGGTAGACGACAATATCATCCCCCAGCCGCGGTGCCCAGTTTGCCGAGTATACCTCGTCTCTGTAGCCCCCCGATTGGTTGAGGAATCCCGGATAAGAGTCTTCGGAGTAAAATGGGCAGCCCGTCGTTCGCCCAATTCCATTGATGACGATGTACCCCAAATCTTGAACCACCATTTGAACCCACGGTGTGGCGGTGCTTGAATTCAGTGATACTAGGACTCCTGCTTGCCACAGATTCGGCGTTCCGTCGCCCCACCCCAAGCCAACCCAGAATGCAACAGATTCTGGGCCTTGCATGTCAGTGAAGCATTGGGTACTGAACGCCCCTGAAGCATTTCCGGGCTCCCAAGTGACTGTCCTTGGCAAGACGAATTCGCCGCTTACCTGGGTAAACGTGGTTTGACCCTGTGGCGAGCGCGAGGTGGTCACGCCAGCCCATGTATCGCTGACTCGATTGGTCCAAACGGTGTTGTTAACATTGGTAGGCGATTCCAAGACGAGCACAAGCTCGCCAGAAGGGTAGGAAGTGAAAATGTGAAGAGTATCTTCCGGCGTCGTGTGGTTTGGGCCATTCAGGAAGTAACCCAAATACCCGGAGGCGTACCAAGACCCAAAGGCCCAGTCTAGGCGCGAAGTATTACTTGATTCATTCAACGAAATGTTGTCGGGGCTAGAGACCGTCAACGTCGAACCGTTGTGGTAGCTCGCCTGAGTAGACGGGTTCGACCCCACCTTAACTGTTCCAGCACCTGCGAATATCCAAAGGAACAGGATTACCGAGTGTGGGTTGTAAGGTGTAAAGTTTCCGTAGTAGTCATCATAGGAGTTGCAAAATCCGCTTGCCGTAGCGCGAATATGGAAATTGACATCCTCGTAAGAATTCAGTCCCGTGAGGCTCGCGCTGTGGCTGCTCACTGTCGCACTGTCTGGATAGTTCCCGTTCCATCCATAATGGAAAGTGTCGGTGGCGCTGCTTGGAGAATCGGTCCAGGACAAGCCAGCAGTGGTTCCTGTGGAACTGTTAATGCCGCGAAGTATGACATTCGAAACAGTGATGTAGCCATTGCAACAGTTTGGTTCGCACGCGCCCTTGGGTTCCTGGCAAGGAACGCAAGTCGGCGCACCACCGTTCGCATTGACGGACCTTACGATGCGCCCGGGACCGTTGTAACCCTCAAGAACATGCCCGCGATCAGAATGAGTCCGATGTTCGTCAGGAATCGCTGAGTCGAACCCCCCTGGCGAGACTTATGCCTCGGGCGAGAAGCGGGCATACATCACGGAGACCCCATCGGCTTCCACAGATACCGAGTTTTCGTCTACTCAAGTTGACCTAAGGGGTCCGTCAAGTCAACCTCGCGGGGCAGGGCTAGGCTATGTACAGGACCGGGAGCGGGCCTGCCAAGGAGGGAGTCTGAACCCATTCCTGGGGACGCTTCTCCCGTTACCAACGCGCCGAAGGCGGACCCGACCCAATTATCCGTCGACTCCACTTCGGGCCCGATCGGATAGCCCCACACAGAAACTCCCCGACCTGCACAGAAACACAGCGGCCCGCACAAGAACTCGCGCACAAGAACTACTTCTCGGGCAAAGCCCGATCGACCAGCTGTGTCCCATAATTCGATGCTGGGGTAGCCTCATCGAGGACGGGAGGCCGCTTCCACTGGAGCGGAGTCGGGTCTAAATGGCCGGAATCTCTCCTCGAGATGCCCGAAGATCGTCGCGCAGCCTACCGGGCCTACGATCGGGTCCGTCGGCATGAGCTGGAGATCGTCACCCGACTGCTCGAGGAGGTCCTCCCCGAGATGCCCAAGCCTCGGGGGTGGAGCCACCAACCCCTCGTCGGTCGCCCCGGCCCTCACCGACGGGGGCGACCCGAGCGGTTCCCGTGGGAACCGATGGCCAAGGCCCTCGGACTGATGCACGCGCTGGGGTGGGACTACCGGCAGGCGGAGGGGAACCTCTGGGTCGCCTCCGACCTCCGTCGTCAGATCGGCCTCGCGGAGGCCCCCTCCCGCATGACCCTCTGGCGGGCCGAGCGACGATTCTCCGAGGAGTGGCTCCGTGAACTCAACGAGAAGGTGCTTGCCGCGTTCAAAAAAAAGAGTGTGACCCTAGCGGAGGAGTTCGAGCGGTCGCGGCGGACTCGACGGGGCTCGGGGAACACGCGCGGGGGGAGTGGCGGTCGTTCCGATTCGGGCGGAGGCTCTCCGTCCGACAGTTCCGCAAGCTCCATGTCGTCAGCGAGTGCCGAGGAGAAGGACGGGGGCTGATCCGCGCGTGGGCGTTGACCCCGCCCCATACGGCGGACGGCCCGATGCTGCGGACCCTGCTGGACCGAATGGAGGCGCCTCTCGGCCCGGTGCTCGGGGACGCGGCCTATGCGGGCCGACGGAACGTGACGTATGTCGCCGACCGAGGGGGTGAGCCGTACTTTCCCCCGAAGTTCCGATGGACCGCCCGAGCCGAAGGACATGCCGCTTGGCGGAGGATGGTCCTACGCTACCGCCACCACCCCGAGCTTTTCCACGAAACCTATCGGTTTCGAGCGAACGTCGAGGGAGCGTTCTCGGCGATCAAGCGCCACCAGGGCGCCTTCCTCCGCGCTCGGAGCGCCGTGATGCAACGAAGGGAGGCCGGTTGGCGGATGATCGCGAGGAACGTCGATCTACTGGCCCGAGCGCGGGCCGCTCGGGAAACACCATGAATAATGGGACCCAGCCCGACTGACCCCAAGAATCTTATACCGTATGCCTCTCGCGCGCGAAGCATGTACTATCTCGACCATCGCCGGGACGTAGTCCGCATTCCCCCGGAACGCCTAGGAGCCGAGGTCGACACCGTCCTCACCGAGCTCGCCCAGCAGCAGTTCGAGGGGAAGCTCGTTGACGGCCAGAACCTGGCGGTCACCATCCGAGAGGTCAAGCCGATCGGAGAGGGCCACATCATCCACGGCGACGGTGGCGTCTACCAGGAGGTCGAGTACGAGGCGCTCCTCTTCCGACCCGAGATCCAGGAAGTCGTCGAGGGCGCCGTGGTCGAGATCCGCAAGTTCGGGGCGTTCGTCCGGTTCGGTCCGCTCGATGGACTCCTCCACGTCTCCCAGGTGATGGACGACCGTGTCAACATCGACGAGCACAACCAGCGGCTCGTCGGCGTCGAGACCAAGCGCGACCTGAAGGTCGGATACAAGGTTCGGGCCCGCGTCGTCTCGCTCTCCCTTTCCGAGATCTCCCCCCGGGACAGCCGCATCGGCCTCACCATGCGCCAGCCGGCCCTCGGCCGGCTCGAGTGGATCCAGGAAGCCCACAAGAAGTCCGACGAGAAGGCGGGCAAGAAGCCCACCCCCGCGGGAGCCAAGAAGGCGGTACCCCCCAAGGCGGCCGCGCCCGCCAAGGCGGCCGCCCCGGCCGCCGCCAAGCCAGCGACGCCCTCCGTGAAGCCGGCCGTGTCCCCCGCGAAGCCCGCCGCGGAGTGATGCTCCATGATGAACCTCAAGGCCTGCAAGACCTGCAACACGATCACCGACCAGGCGAAGTGCCCGAAGTGCGGGGGCGAGGTCTCCCGCGAGTGGCAGGGCTATCTCGTCGTCATCGACCCCGAGCGTTCCGAGATCGCCCGGAAGATGGGGATCCATGCCGCGGGCCGGTACGCGCTCCGCGTCAAGTAAACCGACCCGCCGGTCGGTTCCTCCCGCGCTCCGCGCGACCCTGGCCGAACGTTACGGACCGGTCTACTCCGGCCCCGAGGCCGACCGCCACCTTCTCGCGTTGAAGCTCTTCGCCACGTGCGGCGACCGGGTCACCCAGCGGGCGATCGAGCTCGACCACCTCCCGCTGGTCGGGATCGTGGATTACAAGACCCGGCGGAAGGAGGCGATCCCCCGGGGGACCTTCCAAGCCCTCGCGGCCCGCCGGACGATCCGGGTGAAGAACCCGCCCGGGGTCCTGACCGAGTCCTTGCGTCGTGCGGTCAAGGAGCTCGTCGGCACGGGCGGCGGGCTCATCGAGGTCGACGGCGAAGAGGACTTGGGCGCTCTCGCCCTCGTCGAATCGCTCCCCGCCGGGGCTACGGTTATATACGGTATCCCGGGTGCGGGGGTCTCATTCGTCCGCGTCGACGCGGTCGCCAAGGACAACGTCCGGCACCTGTTGGCGCAGATGGAACCGAAGAGAGTCCACCGTGGAGATTAGGGTCCTCGAAGAGAAGGCGAACCCGCTGATGAAGCGGCGCGAGTTCTCGTTCGAGGTCAGCCACGCCACGGCCGCCACCCCACGACGGGAGGAGGTCCGGGGCGAGTTCGCCAAGGTCGTGAAGGCGCCGAAGGACCGCGTGATCATCGAGCGAATGCGCGCCCGGTACGGCACGGCCACGACCCGCGGCGAGGCAATGGTCTACGAGACCGTGGACGCGGCGAAGGCGATCGTCCGCGAGCACATCCTCGTGCGCAACGGATTGAAGGAGAAGGCGGCGAAGGGCCCGGCCGCTCCCGAGGCCGCGAAGGAAGCGCCCGCCACTCCTGAAACGCCGAAGGAAGCGCCCGCCGCTCCCGAGGCTCCCAAGGAGGCGCCGGCCGCTCCTTCGGCCGCCAAAGCTCACCCGAAGAAGGAGTAGACCCGATGGCCAAGGCCCGCGTCGGCATGTACAACATCAAGGGGGGCACTCTCGAGCGGACCCACCGGTCGTGCCCCAAGTGCGGGCCCGGCAACTTCCTCGCCGAGCACGCCGACCGTCGCTCCTGCGGCCGATGCGGTTACTCCGAGTCGAAGACCCCGCCGCCGGCGAAGGGTAAGGCCGCGAAGGCGTAGTGCGCTGCCTCGGGCCGTTTCCGGCCCTCCGCGGACCCCGACATCTATTCGTCCGGGCCGAGGACCCCCATTCCGTCGATCTCCCGAAAGATCGACGTGAGGACGGGAGCCGTGTCGAGGTCGATCCCGTACCGCCGGAAGTACCGGCGCAGCGCGTCGAGCGCGTGGACGAGGTGGGTCCTCGCCTCCTCGAGACGGGCCCGCGGGGGCCATCCGAGCCGGTCGACCCGGAGCGCCTTTCCGAGGTCGATGATCCACGGACGTCCCTCGTGGACGAGGACGTTGAACGGACTCAAGTCGGGATGGACGATCCCTCCGCCGGCGAGGCTCTCGATCGCCTCCAGCAGGGCGCGCGCGAACGGTTCCGGGTCCTCGAGGTGGACCGACCTCAACTGGGGCGCGGGCTGGTCCGGCGTGCCGAGGTACTCCATCGTGAACGCGTTCTCCTCGCGCTGGATCGGTTCCGGGACCGGCGTCCGATGGGCCCAGGCGTAGCCCAGGAGCTCGAACTCGCGGGACGCGAGGTGGCCCATCCCGTCGGCCTTGACGGCGCCCCGGCTCCGGTTCGCGGTCCGATACAGTCGGTAGACCTTCGCCGCGACGTACCGGGGCCCGTCGCGGGCCAGGAAGACGTCGGCCTCCTTGCCGGCGCCGATCGGCCGGAGCACCTCGGTGACGAGGCCGAGGTCGAGCAGCTGTTCGGCGACCTCGGCCGCCCGGGGCTCGCGAAAGGCAATCCCCCCGTTGCGGACCTTCCAGCGTACGCTGGCGTCGAGGTACGGTGCGTTGGGCATTCTTGGTGATCTGGTTGCTGCGGAGGGCGGTCTCTCGGAGGCGCGACCGCGCGGGGAGTCGAGCGACTACTCGGTTCCCGGCGGCAGAATTCGTACCGTGCGCTCGCTCATTTCCGGGAACCTCCCGACCCGAAGGTCGGGAACTCCCACGCCGGTCGACTACCTAAACCTTCGCGACTCTCGGTCGACCGCTCCCAGGCGTCAGGGGGCAATCCTTAGGTAAGTCCGTCCTCACGGAGAGAGCGCGGGCCCGTAGTATAGTATGAGCCTTTTATACAAGTCTCAAAGTCGCGTTAACGCTTCGAGACTGTCAGTCCGTCGGGTCCATGTCCGACTCGCTCGGACCCACCTCCGGGCCCATGGCCGAACCCTTGGAGACTAACCCGTAGGACGCAATCGCCGCGACTTCCGACTGGTTGAGCCCGTAGAGGCGGAACACCTCCGAATCAATCTGTTGCTCCTCGGCAGCGATATCACTCCTGAGCTTCCTGGCACTTGCTTCATGCCCCTCAATGGTGGACACGATCTCTTCTACGACTTTCAGGTGAGCATCCCAATCGGAGTCGAACCGAGGGACTGGCACCGCACGAATCTTTGACATCAGCCGACCCGCACCCACCGTGGGCTTCTCCCGGTCTTCGAGAACCAGGGCAAGATAGCGATTCATAGTAGGTCCAAAACGGGAGACGATCTCACCAGCCCGCTGTTTCGGCGGGCGGCCCTCCTGGAATTTGACACGAAGTACCAAGGCGTCGCCCTGCAGCTCTGGTGTCACCGTAACATCGCGCGCCTTGCTGACCCCGTCCAATCGGTTCCCAATCGAGAGGCCGGATTCGCCTAGTCGATTGAAGTAGTGGCCGAGGTCATCTTCCCCTGTTCGAACTCGCGTCGAGACCACGTGCCGGAAGGACGCCAGCCGCTCCTCCTCCCGAAGCTCCTTTCTGAGCCGTAGCAGGTTGGATACATGATGGCCGACTTGATTCCGCACCTCCATCGATGCCTGCGGGATCGGAAGCTGGCGTACTTGGTCGGGGGCAACTGAGAGCCCGTCCGTGACCATCACGTCGAAATAGAATTTTGCAGCCAGGGAGTTGACGACACCGAGAACAAAGAGAGGGTCGAATGACCGCGACTTGTCCACGGCACCCTCAGGGGTGCGTGCTCTCTCCACTCCTTCCAATGCAGAGAACGGGAGCGCGAGGATGATGGTCGAGAAAGGGTAGAATCCTTCGGGGTCGTACGATGCGAACAGCCCCCTCGACCCCGATATCTTCCGAATCACGATCTTCGGGGCATTGAGGACCTCCGGAAAGAGGGGGTTTACGAGCTCGGCCGGGGCATAGGTCACATATTGGCCGCCCCATTCTAGAAGATATCTGTCGACAATATTCTCCCCACGAATTAAGCGCTTAGCCAGTGGGTGGCGGCCGTCAGTCGTGATCAGCCGAGCCGTCTTCTCATCGGTCCCAGTTCGGAGCCCCCAGTTGACGTAGTAGATGTCCCCGAGCCTTGTCCCGACACGCTCGATCTTGTGAACAATATCTCGAACCGGGGCCTCGCGTAGCTGCAAACGGAATTGGAAGTCGGGGACTGCTCGAAACTCCGATTGAGCCATCGACAGCGAAGGCTC
>DATGZO010000021.1:0-83627 GCA_035297105.1 Thermoplasmata archaeon | reverse complement strand
CTACATGTTCACGTCGAGGCCGATTTCGGTCTCCTCTAGGGTGCGGCCTGCTGTTGCACCTACTTTCCAATGGGGAGGGAGTGAGGATCGCGGCACCCTTCACCGTCCGTGGTCCGGGTCAGTTTTATGTAATACACTCTGTAATACACTATGTCATGCCGAAACTTGTGGTCCGTCGCACAGGCAACTCGCTTGGTCTCCCGATTCCCCACGCCATCGTCCGTCAGCTAGGGCTGGTCGCTGGGGACGAGGTTCTAGTCGAGATCGAACGGCTTCCTCAATTTCTTGCCTTGGCCGGAAGCTTGAAGGGGAAGATCACGGCCGAGGAGTTTACCAAACTAAGCAACGAGGGCGAGGAAGTTGACTGACTTTCTCGCCGACAGCTACGCTCTCGTAGCCTTCCTCGAGGGCAACGAACGGTACGTTAGCATCTTTCGACGCAAGACGCTCGTGACCACCGCTCTAAACGTGCTCGAGGTCTACGCCACTCTCTTGCGACGAGTCGAGGAGAGTGTGGCGAAGGAAGTCTGCTCCGGCCTCATACCGTTGGCCATTCCCGTCCCCCCAGAGATAGCTTTAGTCGCTGGCGATTTCCGCCACCGAATGCGGTCCATGAAGAGAGATTGTTCCTACATTGACGCGTGGGGGTACGCGGCGGCTCGACGATTCGGCGTCCCCTTCCTCACGGGCGACCCCGCATTTCGAGGCATCGATCACGTTGAATTCGTACGGTGAAGGACCAGCGCGCTCCGGGTGGTTATAGCCGAAGCACGGGTTAGAGTGTCGTGGTCTCTCCCCGCCGATTCCGGGCAGTATCCCTGGATCTTTGGTTCACGGCCCTATACTATCCCTCAGACCTCGACAATCGTTGGCGAGAGGACCGGCTTCGGGCCCTGGGCGAGCTGCTGAGGTCGAAGACGGGGGAGAATCTCGACCCTACCGACATCGAATCTGCGGTGGTAGCAGTCGACGCCGAGCTCGAACTCCACGGGAAAAACACGGGCTTGGTCGATCCCCAGGCCCTCGTCCTCGGGTATGCCGAGAAGCTCGGGGCGGACTTGACCCTCCCGCCGAACCGAGCGGGGCAGCTCTATTCGTCCGTGGGGTTGGCGGAGCATCCCCCCACGGTCAACCCCGAGCTCGCTAACCTGGTACGCGCGTTGGAGGCCCGAAACCTACCGGTCATCGCGATCACGAACACCGGTCGGCGAGGCGAAACCTGGCGGGAGTTCTTCCGAGCGAGGGCCGGCTTGAGATTCCAGCACGTGATTGCGTCTTGCGAGGTGGGACGGGCGAAGCCCAAACCGGAGATCTTCATCGAGGCTTCTCGACGACTGGGTATCCCTCTCGAAGAGATCCTCCACGTAGGAGACCGCTGGGAATTGGACATCGACGGCGCCTTACGCTCGGGCTGCGGGGCGGTCCTGTACCGGGGGCTCTGGTCCTACTACCCACCCGGGATGTATCCCGAGACCGACCCGGCCCTCCTCAACAACCCGAACGTCCTCACTATTGAGCGGTTGGACGAGCTTCTGACCAGCCCTTGGCTTTCCGAGTTCGGCCCCCGCGGCTAAAGTGGGTGCAAAGCCACTTGCAGCTCGCAGCGCAATAGTCGGTTTGGGGTTGGATCCCCAGTCCTAGCCACCAATCCAGGGCCGTCGGACCCAAGACTTAGTTCTTCTCGTCCTCGGTCGGCTCTTCGCTGAGCTGCTTCGGGGTCTTCTTGAACATTTCGAGGCTCATCTGCTCCAGCCTTTCGATCAACACGTCGATGTCCTGGACGGGCTCGGCTGGGACGGGCGCCGCCGTAGCAGCCGCTGCCCCCACGGATGCGGGAAGGGCGCCGGGAGTTGCCGCGGCGGGCCCCGCCGCTCCAGCGGTTCCGGGAGCCGTCCCGGGCGAACCGCTGGGGGCTCCCGAGTCGGCCCATGGCTCGACGGTCTTCGGCTTGGGTCGGTTCGAGGGTCCGCGGCGTCGAACGGCAATGAGCGCGAGGAGCAGGAGAGCGATCACGACGATGGCTGCGACCGCGACCAGCCACCACTGGAACGGCGGGGAAGAGTTCGGGGTGACCGGGGAGGTGGTGACCGTGAACTCGGTCGGATTCACCACATACACGCCACCGACCGTGATGGTAAAGGTCCCGACATCGGACGCGGGGATCGTGAACGTGCAGGTGAACCCCCCGTTCGAGTTGGTCGTCCCGGAACAGAGCGTGGTCGTGGAGTTCCAGTTCACGGAGTAGGCCGCCCGGGAGCCGAACCCACTCCCGTAGGCCGTGACCGAGGACCCGACTGGGCCCGCGCTCGGGCTGACGGAAAGGTTGGGGGCTACCGTGAGAGTGGCGGTCGGAGAATAGCCGCTCCCTTCGGCCGTCACGGTCGCGGAGCCGCCCGGCGCGGCCGGGATGTTGAACGTGCACACGAACCCACCGTTCGCCGTGGTCGTCCCAGTGCACAGGCTCGTGGTGGAGTTCCACATCAGTGAGTAGGGGGAGGCGGTCGCGAAGCCTTCGCCGGTTGCCGTCACGATGCTTCCGACCGTTCCGGAGGAGAGCGACAACTGGAGGAAGGGGGTCGCGGTCAGGATGACCGATGCCGTGTTGGACCCTTCCACCACCGTGACGGTGTGCGCCCCGCCGCGTCCGTTCGGGATCGTGAACGGGCAGGTGAACCCTCCGAGCGAGTTGGTCACGCCGGCACAGAGAGCGGCGCCGGTGTCCCAGGAAACCGTGTACGCTGCATCCGCCTCAAAGCCCGAGCCCGTGGCGTTCGCGGACGTCCCCACGACGCCCGTGGTGGGGGAGATCAACAGGCTGACCCCGACCGTAAACGTGGCCGTCGGCGAGTAGGTACCCTCCCGGGTCGTAATGGTGACGAGGCCGTAGTGGGTCGCCGGCACGAAGAACGTGCAGTTCAGCCCTCCGGAAGGCGAGGTGGACGCGGAACAGAGGGCGATGCTGCTGTTCCAGAGCACGGAAAAGGGGGTGCTTCCGTCGAAACCGGCTCCGGTGAGCGTTACGCTTGTGCCGACGATGCCCGAGTTCGGAGACAACGTTACCTTCGGGGTCACGACGAACGAGGCATTGGCCCGGTTGAGGGATTGCGTCGCAGATATGTTGTGGGCACCGGCTGGGCTGCTCGGGACGGTAAACCCGCAGGAGAACGCTCCCGTCGAATTCGTGTTCCCTGTGCACAGGGTCGAGATCGCATCCCACGTCACAGTCACGCCGACTGAGCCGGCGAACCCGGCGCCGATCGCCGAACTCGCACTTCCGACCGGTCCCGATGTGGGAGCGAGTAACAAACTGGGAAGCACCGTGAAACCGGCCAGGAACAGGATGCTCCCCTCATTCGCGCCGGCACTGTGGACGCCGGCGGTGGCGTAGGGTACTGCGAACGTGCAGGAGAACTCGCCGACCGCGTTGGTCGTTCCGGCGCACAGCTGGGCTCCTGCATCCCAGAGGAGGGTGTACGACGCGCTGGAGTCGAACCCGGTTCCCACTGCGGCGACGGACGCTCCTACGATCCCGGTGCTGGGAGTCAGCACGACGAAGCTGGTGAGGGTGAACTCCCCCGCGGAGACGAAGGAAGATCCGAAGGAGACGTCCACGTAGTAAATTCCATCCGGGTCTTCGGGTGCTGTTAGACTGGTTCCGGTTGGGATGCTCCCACCGGCGCTGCTTACGAACGTGGTAAGCCCGCTTCCCGAGCACGCCGCGGTCGAGGGCAGGAAGCAGTAGGCGTAGGTTGCCTCATCCCCGTATCCACTGCCGGTGATGTTCACGACCGTCCCGACCGGTCCCGTGGAGGGAGCCACCACGACCGAAGCGGACGTGAGAGTGAAGGAAGCCGAGACGATCACCGCGCTACCGATCGAGATGTCCACGAAGTATGGACCCGGAGCGTCCGACGGCACCATGATCGACGTCGACGCCGGAACGTTCCCTGCGGCATCACTGACAAACGTGGGGTTCCCGGCGGAGCAATGGGTTACGGTCGCGAGGAAACAGAAGGTGTACGTCGTGGCGGCCAGCAGGCCGGTGCCGACCAGTCCGACCGGGGCCCCGACGATTCCCGCCGCGGGGCTCAGCACGAGACCCGGGGTCACGCTAAACACCGCCGTCGCCGGGTTGGTTCCTTGCACGACCGTGAGGGTATGCGCGCCTTCGGGGGCGGCCGGCACCGGCAGCAGGTTGCACGAGAATCCCCCGGTTGCGCCCGTGGTTCCGGAGCATAGCGTGGTGGTTGCATTCCACTTCACGGAGTACGCGGCGGTCCCGTTGAACCCGGTGCCGGTGGCGGTGACGACACTCCCCACCCCGCCGGTCGCGGGCGAGAGGGTGAGTCGTGACGTGACGCCGAAGATCGCGCTCGCCGGGTTGGTCCCATCCGAAGCCGTGACGGTGTGGTTCCCGGCCGTCGTGGTGGGCACGCTGAAGGTGCAAGCGAGAGCTCCCACGGAGTTCGTGGCCAGCGAGCCCGAAGTACAGGTGGTGATCGCGGCCCCACTGAAGGTCAAGGAGAGGGCGGTGGACACGTTGAATCCGTCCCCCGTTGCGTCGACGGAGGTGCTGACATTCCCTACGGCCGGGGCGAGCGAGAGGGAGGAGTTCCCCACCGTGAAATTCGTGTACCCAGTGTTCACGCCGTCCGAGGCGGTGACCTGCTCGGTCCCTTGACGAACCAAGGGAACCGGGAAGGTGCATCCCTTGAGGTATCCCGAGGAGTTGACATTCAAGGTCCCTGGTGCGCAGCTCGAAATGTCCTGAGTTCCGAATAGGAGGGTCACGTGCACACCGGGAGCGTAGCCCTTACCGCTCACCTTGACGGGGGAAAGCCCGACGTTCCCCGACGCCGGGTTCACCGCGAGGGTGGGCGGGTCGATCGTGAAGTTTGCTTGGCCGGTGTTGAACCCATCCGTTACATTGACGGGGTACGTCGAAAAGCGAAGAGGGGGAATCAGGAAGAGGCAACTGAAATTGCCGGCGCTTCCGGTTCCGTTGCCCCCGGGCTGACACGTCAGGTTGCTCGAGTCGAACGTGAGTCGAAGCGTCACGTTAGCGACGTAGCCCACGCCGGTGGCCGTGATCGTGTTCCCGACGAACCCATGGAGGGCCGAAAGAGCGACCATGGGGGGATCGACGATGAACGTGGCATTGGCGAAGGTCGTGGCGTTCGTTGCATTGACAAGATAGGAACCGGCATGGCTGGAGGGGACCACGAACTGGCAGGAAAAGTTCCCCGGGTCCGTCGAGTTGTTGGTACCGGAGACGCAAGACGTCGGTACCAACCTGGCCCCGAAGGTAATGGTCACGGTAGTGTTGTTCTGGTACCCACTCCCTGCTACGGTCACCATCGTCCCTACGAATCCGTGGGTAGGAGTCAGCGTGATGTTGGGAATGGTGGTCGCAGGATGGATCGCGATCCGAGGCTCCGTTGGACCGTGTCCCGAGGTGGCCGAGCCGGTCCCGGGTAATGCGATCGCGGCGTAGAACGTGAGGCCGGCGAGCAGGACGATTCCAACGACGAACCACGGGGCCCATCGGGACCTGGATCGAGTAGGGAGGGATCGGGTAGTCGTGCTTGGAACGAGGTAGGACGTACGATGCATCTGCGGCCGTTCCCCAACGGGGGCTCCGGTGTCAAAATAGGGGGAACTTCGGATGATAAATCCTCCCTATACTGTTATACAGCGACTCCGGGCCGCCCGTCGGGCGCCGAAACAACGCCAAATCCCTCCATCGCCTTCGGCCACCATGGTCGAACCCATCGAGGGGATGTCTGCCGTGACCGTCCACGTCCGGGACGTGCAAGCCGCCCGCCACTTCTACCGTGACGTGCTCGGACTAAAGGAGGCCGGGTTCAACGAGCAGTCGGCCAGGGCGGTCTACATTCTTCCCGGGAACCCGACCGCGTTTGTCGCCCACGTCCAACGTCCGGGAGAAGGGGGACGGGAGCCCGGCACGGTGAGCGGGATCGTATTCACCCACCAGGATCCGGTCGCCGCGGTAGAGGAGATCCGGAAGCGGGGCGGCACCATCACGATGGAACCCGTCACGGTGCCCGGTCCGGGCGGGGGAACGATCATCCGTGCGGTCATCGCCGATCCGGACGGGAACGAGTTCATTCTGTCCACGGGTCACCGCTAGGTCGGGCGAGCGCGGGGGAGCCCCAGAGCTCTCACTGAATTCAGGCGGGCTCGAGAGCAGCGGCCCCGGGGAGATCAACTGGAGTCCGAGTCGAGTGGGTCAAACTGCTCCAGCTCGAGGAGGTGACCCATCCGGTTCTGCTTCGTCTCGAGGTAGGGCCGATTGTACTCGTTCGGGGGCACGACGAGCGGGATCCGGCTGGCGACGTTGACGCCGAGGCGCTTCAGGTTCGTCACCTTCGCGGGGTTGTTGGTGAGCAGACGGATCGACTTGATGTGAAGAGAGCGCAGCATGTGGGCCGCGATGGCGTAGTCTCGCTCATCGGGTCGGAATCCCAGGAGCTCGTTGGCCTGTACCGTATCGTATCCCGAGTCCTGAAGGTGGTAGGCCTTGATCTTGTTGGCGAGGCCGATCCCTCGGCCCTCTTGCCGAAGGTAGAGCACGATCCCCCCCTCCTGGCGGCCGATCCACTCGAGGGCGCCCAAGAGTTGGTCTCTGCAATCGCATCGAAGCGAGCCGATCGCATCCCCGGTGAGGCACTCGGAATGGACCCGGACCGGCACGTCCTCCCGCTCGAAGACGTCCCCGTGAATGAAGGCGGCGTGGTCCTTCTTGTCCAGGTTGTTCCAGAACGCCACCGCCTGATAGTCCCCAAATCGAGTCGGGAGGTCGGCCACCGCCTGGAGTTGGACGCAGACCTCCGGATACCCCGGGCAATCGTGGTCCACGTTCTCCCTGACCAGCTGGTCGACCGTCGCCTTCGAGAGGCCCATGTCGTCCGTTCCTCCGCCTTCGGATGAATCCGGGAAGTAGAAAGAGAGGAGGGGGGGTTCATGTAACGCCCTGGGGCGTGGGTTAGTGGTCGTCTTCCTTCCGAGGAATCGCACTCCGGAGAGGGGCTGGACGATTCACGAGTGACGGCGCCGGCGTGCTTCGACCCGGGCCGTGAGGTACAGGGACTCGACCTCCGAGCTCACGCTCTGGTGTTCCGAACGGAGGTGTTCCTTCATCCGAACCAGGTCGACGGGCTGGCCGCAGACCCGACACGTCACCCGGGTACGCCGAGAGACATTGTCGTGGGATCCGATGCCCTGCACGGTAGTAGGAGACCTCGTGGCTCGTATATTCATACCCCTCGCTGGACTTGCGGGGCCCTAGACCCCCGTAGCGCAGGTCTTAATTACCGGGTCCGGTGAGCGGACGCAATCCGCTGAGGTGAAAGGTGGGCCTGTCGACTCCGCAACTCGAACTGCTCGTCCTCCTGGCCTCGTTGCTCGGCCTGGGTTATGCGGGTGTGCAAACCGCGCTCGTTCTCCGGGAAGATCCGGGCGATGAGAAGATGGCCGAGATCGCGGGCGCGATCCGAGAGGGTGCCATCGCCTTCCTGAAGCGCGAATATACGGTCGTGGCCGTCGTCGCCGCCGTCCTCACGGTCGTCATCGCCCTCGCCTTCGGGATCACCGGCCAGGGAGCGCAGCTCGCGGTCGGGTTCGCGGCCGGCGTGGGCGGGAGCGCGCTCGCCGGAGCGGTCGGCATGCTCGTCAGCGTGCGGGCGAACGTCCGGACGGCCGCCAAGGCCCGGGGAGGCAACCTCGGTGCGACGATGAGTTACGCGTTCCGAGGCGGCAGCGTCACCGGACTCTCCGTGGCGGGCCTCGCCCTTCTCGAACTCATCGCGTTCTACTGGATCTTCAACGGAAACGTCCTGGACATGGTGGGCCTCCTCTTCGGTGCCTCCCTCATGAGCCTCTTCGCCCGGGTCGGCGGTGGCATCTACACCAAGGGTGCGGACGTCGGAACTGACCTCGTCGGCAAGGTCGAGGCGGGCATCCCCGAAGACGACCCCCGCAATCCGGGGGTCATCGCGGACAACGTGGGCGACAACGTCGGCGACTGCGCCGGAATGGCGGCCGACCTGTTCGAAACGTACGTCGTGACTGCGATGGCCGCCATGCTGCTCGCCTACCTGATCAGTCAGGTCGGCGCGACCCCGATCCTGACCCTCTTCCCGAACGCCGTGCTGTTCCCGCTCCTCGTCTGTGCGTGGGCGATCGTGGCGACCATCGTCGGCACCTTCTTCGTCCGCATGGGCGCGAAGGGCACGATCATGGGCGCCCTCTACCAGGGCCTCGCCGGGACGACTGCCGTGGGGATGGTCGGGCTGTACGTCCTCGACTACTACTTCATGAACGGCAACTTGGGGATCTTCGTCGCGACGGCGATCGGGCTCGTCGTCATGATCCTGATCGTCGTCATCACCGACTACTACACGAGCGCGAAGTACGGGCCGGTTCACAAGATCGCCGAGGCGGCCCAGGCCGGCGCCGGGCCCACGGTCATCAGCGGTCTTTCCGTCGGTCTCGAGTCCGCCTGGATGCCGGGCCTCGTGATCGTGGCCGGCATCCTGGGGGCCTACGGAGCCGGCGGCTACTTCCAGGGCACCTCCCACCTCGACCCCTACCTCGGCCTCTACGGGATCGGACTCGCCGCGGCCAGCATGCTGTCAGTCACGGGCATGATCATCTCGATCGATGCCTTCGGACCGATCACCGACAACGCGGGCGGCATCGCCGAGATGGCGAAGCTCCCCGAGCAGGCCCGCGCGATCACCGACCCTCTCGACGCGGTCGGCAACACGACCAAGGCGATCACCAAGGGATACGCCATTGGGTCCGCGGTTCTCGCGGCCCTCGCTCTCTTCGCCGCCTACACGTTCGCCGCGGCCGCGAAATGGGGGCCCGCCGGCCACCCCTGGGGCTCCTTCACGAGCCTCCTCGACCTCTCCAACCCACTCGTGGTTGCGGGCCTCGTCATCGGCGCCATCCTGCCGTTCTTCTTCACGTCCTTCCTGATGAACGCGGTCGGCGTCGCGGCCGAGAAGATGGTGTTCGAGATCCGCCGCCAGTTCCGGGAGATTCCGGGCATCCTTCTGGGAACCTCCAAGCCGCTGTACGGCCGGTGCGTCGATATCGTCACGGTCACGGCGATCCAACAGCTCGCCATCCCGGCCCTCATCGCGGTCGTAACCCCACTCGCGGTGGGCTTCCTCCTGGGCCCGGTGGCCCTGGCGGGCCTCCTGCTCGGAACGATCATCTCCGGCTTCCCGCTCGCCCTCACCATGACGACGGGGGGCGCGGCGTGGGACAACGGAAAGAAGTACATCGAGTCCGGCAACTTCGGCGGCAAGCATTCCGAGGCGCACAAGGCTGCGATCGTCGGCGATACGGTCGGGGATGCGACCAAGGACACCGCCGGGCCCGCGATCAACCCGCTCATCAAGGTAGTAAACACGATCTCGATCCTGTTCATCGCCCTGATCGTGGCCCACTCGGTGATACCGATCTAAGCGCCTTTCGACCCGGAAACGAACCCTAAATACCGGGACGATTTACGCGAGGTCGAGGCCAGCACGATGTGCGACACCTGCGGGTGCAAGTCGAAGAAGAAGCCGTAGGGTTTCGGTCGGACCTTCCGACCCGAACCTGACGGCGCGAACCCTTTTTGTGCCCAGTTGTGGGCCGTACCTCTTCACGTCACGAACGGGGTCCGGGGCTTGGGCCGAGACGGCACCGGGACGATTCAGGCGTAGTGGCTCAGGCTGGTGCGGTCCTTCTTGGCCGCTTCGCGTTGCTCGCCGCGTTCCTCGCGGCGTCGCTCGCGCTCGCACTCCTCTTCCGTGACCCACTTGAACTCGACGTCCTCGGGGTGGTCGTGCGCGATGAACGCGCCGGCCTCGAACGCGTTCGCGATGAGGTCTTCCAGGTTGTCGGCCTCGTTCCCCTCGAGCTTCCCCGCGGTCCGCCAGAACCAATCCGGCGCTTTTCCCGCCGCCTCGAGATACTCCGTGATGAGGTCGTTGATGGAGGTACGCTCCCCGGCCACCCGGACGTGGACGTGCCGGTCGTTCGGTTCGGGCGCGGACGCGTCCGACGAGGGGTTCATCGGAGCGTTCAGGTCGGTCCTCGCTATAACGCCTCGGAAGTGAACGGAGCGGCACCGGAGGAGGCCGACCCTTCAAATTGGTCCTCGGTGTAGGGGCGTCCGAGCAGAACGATGTACAGCACCCCCGAACCCTCACCTCCCTCCTCGTCCGGCGGGGACGCGAACACCCGAAACGCCCGCTACGCCTACCTCGTGGGCCGGCTGCGGAGCCGACAGATCACGATGGAGGAAGCGACCGAACTCTTCAACCTGATGCAGGCGACCCTCTCCCGCACCGAGGCCGGGCGATTGGCCGCCCTGGCCCAGGCGAGTGCCTCGCGCTCGGCCATCCCCTCACGCGCGATCGCCCTGCCCCCACCGCCTGCCTCAGGAGGCGGGGGCTCGGATGATTTTCTCCTCCTCGGGCTGCTCGCGATGGGCGCCGGGGTCGGTCTCCTGGCGGCCATGACGAAGCGGATGCAGGAACTTACCCCGTCTCCAGCGCCCACTGCTCGTACCGACCAACCCGCTTCGTCTCGGTAGGCCGACGGAATGGGCCGCGACCAGTTCACCTTCGCTCATCTCGCAGATGCCCACGTCGGCGCCTGGGCCCGAAACCCCGCGCTTAGGGACCGGCTGCGCCAGAGCGTGCTGCGGGCGATCGAGGTCGCCCAGGAACGAGGGGCCGAGTTCCTTCTCATCTCGGGGGACCTCTTCCACACACCGGTCCCGGAACCTTCGGAAGTCGCCCCGGTCGCCGCCGCTCTTCGTCGGTTCGTCGAATCCGGTCGACGCATCTACGTGATCTATGGCTCCCACGACTACGTCGCCCACCGGACCAGCTGGCTGGACGTGCTCGCCGAGGCCGGCGTGTTCGTACGAGTGGCACCCGAGGCGGTCCGAGCCGGGGAGGCCCGGTGGACCCTCCCCTGGACCGAGGACGTCCCGACCGGCGCGCGGGTCGCCGGGGTCTCGGGACGATCCCACGGGCTCGACCGGGAGTACTACCGTTCGATGGATTCGACGGCGTTCGAGGCCGAACCCGGGTTCCACATCTTCCAGTTCCACGCCGGAGTCGAGGAGTACCTGCCCGCCCACCTGAGGGACAAGATCAAGGGGATCCGGGTCGAGGACCTTCCCGCCGGCATCGACTACTACGCCGGCGGGCACATCCACTACACGTACGAGGGAACCGGCCCTGGGGGCGGCCTCCTCGTCAACCCCGGCGCGGTGTTCGGAACCAGCCGCACTGACATCGAGAACGGGGAGGCGGGACGAACCCACCGCGGGGTCGTGATCGTCACGGTCAACGGAGGGACTCCGCGGGCCGAGTTCGTCGATACCCTCGAGCGCGGAGGGATCCTCACGCTGGACGTCGACATCTCGGGGGCCGCCCCCGACGCCATCTCGGAACTGATCGCCGCACGCGTTCGGGAGGTGGCCCCCGCCGCCGGTATCCTCGTGCTACCCCGCTTGCACGGGACCCTCGCGGGGGGACGGGCCTCGTCCCTCGACCTGGCGGCCGCGCGGACCGCGCTCGAGAAGCAGGGGATCACGATCCAGGTCGACGCCCGGAACGTCGAATCCTCCCTCGACAGCATGCCGTCCGCCATCTCGGAAAGCACCGTCGAGACGGAGGAGATCGGCCGCCTCCTGGTGGAGGGGCCGGACCTTCCGGCATGGATCCGCGACACGGACGGGGTCCGTCTAGTCCGTGACCTTCTCCAAGAACTGGGCATCCCGAAGGAGGAGGGGCAATCCACCCTCGACTACGACACGGCGCGTCGCACAGGGACCCGCCGCCTCCTGGACGTCGCCGACCCCGAGGTTCGCTAGGAGGGGTCGTGCAGCTCGTTCGGGTCGAGGTCCGGAACATCCGCAGCTACGAACGCGCTCGTCTCGACCTGGAAGGGGGGACGACCCTCCTGGTCGGGGATGTCGGGTCCGGCAAGACGAGCCTTCTCTATGCGGTCGAGATGGCCCTGTTCGGGACCGCCGAGATCGATGCGACGTACCTGGTCCGTCATGGGGCGACCGAGGCCACCGTGCTCGTCGCGCTCGAGGAGGGAGGTCACCGGTACGAGATCGAGCGGGCGTTCCGACGGGTCCGTCGAAAGGGGCGGGAGACGCTGGAGCCGGGTCGCCTGTCGTTCCGGCAGGATGGAGCCGCCACCTCCTACTCCGCCACCGAGCTCCGGGCCGAGGTGATCAAGCTTCTCGGGTTCCGGGACAACCCGAACCCCCGGGCTCATTCCGACCTGTGGCGCTGGGCGGTCTACGTTCCCCAGGAACGGATGCGGGAGATCCTCGCCGCCGAGCCGCTCGAGCGTCTCGAGACGGTCCGCAAAGCCCTCGGAGTCGAGCGGTACCGGATCGCGGGGGAGAATGCGAAGGAGGTGGCGAGGGACCTGCGCCGCACCTCGACTACCCTGCGGGCCCAAGCGTCCACGCTCCGTGAGTTCTCCGAGGACTTCGAGCGGGCGGTCGGAGAGGTGCGTCGCCTCGAGGAGGAACGAAAGCGTTTGGAAGGCTCGCTGACCCACGCGGAACGGGAGCTCGCGACGGCCCGCGAACGCGCGCGGCAGGCGGAGCTGCGGGTTCAGGCGTTTGGCCCGGCTCGCCAGCGACTCGCCGACCTGGCCCGAGACGAGACGCGCGACCGGCAGGCGCTCGAAGAGGCGGGCCGACGCCGGATCGCCCGCACCCAGGAGGTGGCGCGTGGCGTGGCGGACTTGGAGGAGCTGACCGCGCTTGCTTCGGAGGAGGGGGTGCGTCGGGCGGACGCGAGCCAGGCGGAGCGCGAGGTCGCCACTCGGCGGGCGAACCTGGAGCTCGCCGCCGCCTCGGACGCCCGGCTCTCGGTCGCACGCGCGTTGGCGGCCGCAGCGCAGGACGAGGTCGTCCGTAGTCGAGCGGAGCGAGATCGCGCCCGTACGGAGGTGGTCCGCGCGGAGGAGTCCGCTCGCGCGTCGAGCACGGAGGGCCGCTCGGCTCCGGTAGCGACGACCCCGCTCTCTCGAGCGGAGATCGATGCCACGTTAGACGAACGGAGATCGGACGAACAGGCCGCGACCGAGATCCTTGTGATGGCCCGCCGAACGCTCCAGGAACTCCACGAACTCACGGAGGGCGGGGTCTGTCCACGCTGTCACCAACCGGTCCGGGCCGAGGAGTTCGCTCCTCACGAGGCGGAAGCTCGGGCGCTCCTCGCGCGGGCGGAATCGGCCGCAACGAAGGCCGTAGAGGAGCGGGTCCGCTGGGAGGGGCTCCGCCGCGAGCGGGAAGCGTACGAATCCGATCAGAGCCGTTGGGAGGTCGCCGTCCAGCACTCTCGGGAGGCGCTCGCCAATCTCGAGCAAGAAACCGGAGCGGCCCAACGCGCTGAAGCGCGGCTTAAGGAGGCGAACGAGGGATGGACGGCGGCCGTGGCCGCGATCGAGCCGCTCGTGGCCCCGGCGGCGGGTCTGCCCGACGCGCGTCGAGCACTGAAAGTCGGGGAGGAGGCGGTCGAGCGGGCTCGAGGCCGGTACGACGAGTCCCGACGCGCGACCGAGCGTCGATCCGACCTCGCGGAACGGCTGCGACTGCTCGAGGAGGAGGATGGAAGGGAGACCCGGGACGTCGCCGCGACCGAGCGCCGTCGGGGGGAGCGGGCCTCCGAGGTGCAGGAACTGAACCAGAGGCTGGCGACGGAGCCCGAGGCTCGACGGGACTGGTCAGCAGCCCAATCCGTATTCTCCGCGCGGGAGTCGGAACGCCATCGGATGGCCGAAGAGCGCGGTCGGATCGCCGGATTGGGCGACGCGGCCCGAGCTCGACAGCAGCGAGCGGAGGCCGCCCAGATCGAGCGGGATCGGCTCACCCATGTCGCCGAGCGCGTCGATTCGAAGGCCGAATGGCTCGCGCACGCGTTCCACGATGCCGTGCTCACGATGGAACGACGCGTCCTCGAGCATGCCCAGTTCGATTTCGAGCAGACCTTCCGCGCCTACTTCGCGGTCCTCGTGGACGACCCCGATCTCGTCGCCGTCACTGATTCGACCTTCTCTCCCGCCGCCGAGATCCGCGGCGTGGAGACCCCGGCGGAGGCGCTCAGCGGCGGCGAGCGGACGAGCCTCGCGCTGGCGTACCGACTCGCTCTCTCCCGGGTCGTGCGCTCGCTGGGGAGCCTCCGGTTCGACGCGCTCCTCTTGGACGAGCCAACGGACGGGTTCTCTCCCGAGCAGGTGCTCAGCATGGGCCAGCTCTTGGAAGAGCTCCGGCTGCCGCAAGTGATCCTCGTCTCGCACGAACGGGAGTTGGAGGCGATCGCAGACCGGGTGGTTCGCGTGGAGAAGGAGAACGGTGCCTCGGTCCTGCACGGTCCCGGGACCGCGGCGCCTCCCTCCGATCCCGCCGCGTCTACCTGAGCAGTCCCTCGAAGGTCGCAGCGTCCCACGGCGCGTGGCTGGCCACCTCGAGGTTCTCGGAGAGGTGTTCGACCCGCTTCTGGCCGACGAGAGGGCCCAAAGTTCCCGGCGCAGAACGCGCGAACTGAAGGGCCGTCTGGGCCGGGGTGAGCCCGGCCCGACGCGGACCGTTCCGCGACAGTTGGCCCTGCATGAGGGGGACGCTCGTGAAGCAACCGACCCCCAAACGCCGAGCGGCCTCGAACAGCGAGAGGCGCTCCCCATCCACCCGCTGCGTCCGGGCTCCGGCGGCCTCCCGCATGGCCAGGTTGAACGGGAACTGGACGAAGCGGAACCCGTGCTTCTCTCCGCCGACCTCGCTCGCGATCTGGACGGCGCGCTCGAGGTCGAAGTGCGCCGGGTCGGCGGGAGGGAGTCGGAGGCAGTCCCAGGTGGCGAGGCCGTACGACACGAGGTGCCCCTGCGTCCGGAAGCGCTCCAGGACCACGAAGGCGCTCCGTAAACGCGCCTCGAACTCGACCGGGCCGACCGTGGGCAGCTGGGCGTCCACCGCGTTGTGGAGGTAGAGGAGGTCGATGGTCTCGAGCCCGAGGTTCGTCCGGCTACGCTGGAATTGGTCGGTGAGGTATTTCGGACTCATCGCGTGGGAGCCGTCGACGATATCGGCGGGGTCGAGCACGCCCGAGTCGATCAGCTCCCGCTGGACCCATTGCGCGGGAGAGATCCCGGCTTCCGAGTCGGGGGCAAGGTAGCCGATCTTCGTGGCCACGAATACTTCGTCGCGAGCGACGGATCCCTGTTCAGCGAGCCGGCCGAGTGCCCTACCGATGTTGCGTTCGGAACGCTGGAGCCGATAGTTGATCGCGGTATCGAGCACGTTGACCCGGCCACTCGTGAGGCAGACGGTGACCGACTGCTCGACCGCATGGTCGGTGGGAAGATCGGGCTGGCCGAGGTACGTCCCGAGGCCGATCGAAGATAGGCGAAGGGAACCCATGGTCCGGCGGAAGTGTTCGGGAGGCAGGTGGCGGGTCGAAACGGAGCGCTCGGCGAACCGCTCCGTCCCCTCCCTGGTCGCGTGCCCCGAAAGATCGGCCACGGAGGCACGTTGCGAGGCTCCTCAAAAAGGGTGTGGACCCCGCTCCGTCCCCATCGAGAGGGCCACCCTCTATACGGGGCCGCGCCTGCGGCCGACCGGAGCATGCCCCGTCGGAAGTACGGTCGCCTCAGGAAGCCGATACCTCCGTTGACGCGGGAGAAGTGCCGGCTCTGCCGCCTGGGACGGCCCTGTCCCATCCACCCTCGGGAATCGCGCGCCTAGTATCAGGGAGCGGCGCCGCCGCTTCGCTTCTTTCCGATGAGGAGCGGCGTCGCCACCCGACGGTGGAACCGGTCGGCGACCCGCTCCACGCGCTCGACCACGCCGGGTGCGAGGTTGCCGCGGGCCTTCCCGAGGGCGGCCTCGAGTCCGAATCGGGCCTGCTGCCACCGGTAGAGGGACTCCGGGTAGGCCGCCTCGAAGAGCAGCATGCCGCCCCCGTCCGAGGCCCGGGGCGTCCGCTGCCCGAGCAGGCGGTTCTTGACCTGTTCGTGAAACCGGGTCCCCTCGATCGGGACCGCGATCGAGACGGAGTACTCCTCGGGAGAGAACTTCCGGAAGAGCTGGAGGGTCGCCTCGATGTCCTCGAGGGTCTCGCCGGGGTAGCCGAGCATCAGGAACCAGAACTGCCGGATCCCCTCGGCCCGGAGGGCGGCGGCGGTCCGCTCGACCGCGGCCAGGCGGGTCCCGCGATTCATGAGGTCGAGCATCTTCTGCGAACCGGACTCCACTCCCACGTAGACCCGGGCGAGTCCGGCGGCGCGGAGCCGATGGAGGAGGTCGGGCTTCAGCAGCTCGACCCGGGCGAGGCATTCGAACTTCAGGTCGAGGTGGGCCTCGGCCATCCGATCGAGGAGCTGCTCGATCCAGGTCCGGGAGATCCCGAACACGTCGTCGCAGAACCGAACGTAGTCGACGTGGTACCGGTCCCGTAGAGCGACCAGCTCGCGGACGACCCGCTCGGGGGATTGCTGGCGGAAGGTGCGCCCGAAGGTCGGCTTCGAGCACCACGAGCAGTCGAATGGGCAGCCGCGCGAGGTAAGGACGGCGGCCCGTCGCTCTCCCGTTCGTTGATGCCATTCGCTGAGGTACCGCTCCATGTCGACCAGGTCCCACGCGGGAAGGGGGAGCTGGTCCAGCTCCTTCAGATACGGACGATGCGCGCCTCGGACGAGGAGGCCCTGCCGACGCACCACGACGCCGGCCGTTCCCGCCGGGTCGCGACCGTTCGCGACCTTCGTCGCGAGCTCCACGAGCGTCCCCTCCCCTTCTCCCAAGACCACCGCGTCGAACCCGACATCGAGGTACGTCGTCCAGCGGGTCGCCGCGTCGGGACCGCCGGCGACGCTGAACACCCCGGCCTCGCGGGCTTCCCGAGCGAGTTCAACGCAGCGGGGGAACGTGAGCGTCTTCGTGTGCACGCCGACCACGTCGGGGCGGAAGGACCGAAGCGCCCGTCGGGCGGGGGAGGTGTCCCGGGCGAACGTCAGGTCGACCATCTCGACGTCGATCCCTCGGTCCCGGACGTACGCCCCGAGTTGCAGGAGCCCGAGGGAGGGGTACAGCTCCACGAACTTGCGCTCCATCGGGTCCTCGCGCGACAGGTACGGGTCGATCAGGAGGACCCGGGGAGCTGGCCCCCTCGCCGCCGGAGCCTTAGCCACGGACCCTCCGGAGGCGCACGGACCGGCCCCCCGAGATAGCCCCGACCGGACAGTACGGAACGCACCAGCCACAATCCGTGCAGTTGGAGAGGACCTGGAGGCGGGTCGGACCAAGCTCCATCGCGTTGGGAGGGCAGACGCCCGTGCAAAGACCGCAGAGGACGCAGATTTCCGGATCGATGATGACCACGAGGTGCTCCGAGTAGGATTCTTCCTGGCCCCGTCCCGTGTTGCGATTTCGATCCGTAGCGTCTCGGTCTATGTGGAGTGGCCCGCGAGTTCGGGGTGCAGGGCCCTCCCGAGTGCGACGTACCCGGCCAGAGCACACTTCACCCGGACCGGTGAGAGCGGGATCCCGAGCTTCTGGAGGACGTCGTCCTGAGAGATCTTCCCGGCCTCGGCCGTCGTCAGTCCGGTCAGACGCTCGGTGAGCATCGACGTGCTCGCCATGCTGATCGCGCAGCCATCCCCTTCGAACCGGACCTGCTGGATGCGCTCGTTCGCGGAATCGAGCTTCAACCTAAGCGTGATGTGGTCCCCGCAGAGCGGATTGAACTCCTCCCCGACCCGATTCGCGTCGGGCAGTGGACCAAAGTTCTTGGGCGTTCGGTAGTGCTGGAGGATGACCTCTTGGTACATGTCGTAGGCCATCGCAATCCTCCCGGGGAAGTCACCCTGCCTCGGTATAAATTAACGGGGGAGACGTTGGTACGGACCGCTGGCTCGGAAAGCGCGCCCTCCCCTTTATAAGCACCCCGCCGTGTGTAAATCCAATGGCGGCGGCGATACCCCGGTACGAGGAATGGCTGCCCCTCGCCCGGGTCGAGGAGCTGGGACGCTCCCTTTCAGACCCCCACGAGTTTCACCAGATCCGGCTGGATGCCCACTCCCGATTCCTGAGCCTCCCCCTCGAACCGAACCCGCTCTATCGCGGCTACGGCTATTTCTCCGGCGTGGACCTGACCGGCATCGACCCGAAGGTCGATGGATCTTCCATTTCGCTTCCCTCACCGATCCCGGGGGCGCTCCGCGTCGTCCACGATGTCAGTGGAACCCGGGTCGAACTTCCCGGGACGCTCAAGGATGCAGGGGTCTCCGTACGGACGCTCGCCGAGATATGGACCCAGGGGGGCACGGCGACGCGAGAGTTCTTGCGCGGGTCGGAAGACCCGGTCGACCGCTTGTCGGCCCTCGCGACCGCGACCCTCAACCGGGGGTACCGGTTGGACGTCCCCGACGGCTGCCGGATCCCGGTTCGGGTCCAGGAGATCACGGCCCTCTCCGTACCGCATGAGGCCCTCTCCCTCCGCCGTTCGATCCACGCCGGAACGGGGTCCCAATTGCTCGTGACCGAGGAGGTCTTCAGCACCCCGAACGGGCACGCCGGCCAACGTCTCTACGCCTCCAGCGTGGACTTGGACCTCGGGGCCGACACGAAGGTCGTGTACCTCGGCGTGCACGCGCCCGACCTGAAGGCGGTCTCGGTCTACCGACGGACCGCCACCACCGGTCCCCGTTCCCGGCTCGCCTGGGTGTGGAACGGGCTCGGAGGGTATCGTACGAAGATCCGCAACCACACCCAGCTTTCGGGCGAAGCGTCCGCGGTGCTGGACCTCCAGTCGTTCTACGGGATGAAGGACCAGTCCTACGACAGTTCGATCGACCTGACGCATGTCGCGACCGACACGCACGGCCAATCGATCACGCGCGGCGTGTTCTCCGATGAAGCGAGGGGGATGAGCCGAGGGCTCGTCCGGATCGAGCACCAGGCCCGCAAGACGATCAGTATCATCTCGGAACACGCGATGCTCCTCTCGAAAGGCGCGCGCTCCGACACCATCCCGATCCTCGAGATCCTGTGCCGCGACGTCAAGGCGACCCACTCGACCTCCGTCGCCCCGGTCGACGCGGAGAAGGTCTTCTACCTCGAGTCGCGCGGCATCCCGCCCGCCGACTCGATCCGGATGATCGGCGAAGGGTTCCTCTCCTACGTGCTGGAGCGAGCCCCCGTGGCCGGGCTGCGCGAGATCCTGTATCCCGCGCTCGCCGCCCGATGGGAGGGCGGCGACCTCTCCTGGGCGGAAGGAAAGTACCCCAACCTGCCGGCCCTGGACGTCACCGGGACCGAGGCCGCTCCCGAATGGCGGTTCGACTCCAAGATGCGGTAGGGTAGGGGAGCGAATGTCGCTCGTCAACGAACCGGATCGGCTGCCCGAAGCGGTCCTGGACGAGCTCGTCCGCTCGCTCCGAGCGGACCTCGAGGAGACGGAAGACCTGGTGCGTTCCCCGAAAGGGCGGGTGCTGGACCCCGCGAGCCTCGTGACGGCAGGGGAGCTGATCGAAGGGGCCCGCGCGGTGCTCGACCGGTCGGGACCCCGCAGCAAGGCCGAACGAGCGGCCGAGGCGAACCTCGCCTACGCCGTGATGCTCTCCGTCATCGACCTCGTCAAGTCGCACACCGACGTCCCGAGGGTGCCGCCCCCCCGGAAGACCTCCGGCGCGTAGGGAACGCCCGCGGCGTTCGGGCCGCGGCCCGGTCTAGCCGACCGCGCCCGCCATCTCGAGCTGGATCAGCCGGTTCAGTTCGAGGGCGTAGTCGACGGGTAGCTCCTTTGCGAACTCCGCAAGGAACCCCATCAGGATCAAGTGGATGGCGTCCGACTCGTTCAGGCCCCGGCTCATCAGGTAGAAGATCTGCTCCTCCCCGATCTTGCCCACGACGGCCTCGTGGGTGATGGTCGCATCCTCCTCGTGGATCTCGTTGTACGGGTAGGTGTCGGAGCGCCCCTCCTCGTCGGGCAGCAGGGCATCGCACCGGACGGCGGCCTTGACTCCGGTCGCTCCCGGCGCCACGTGGAGGAGTCCGCGGTAGCTCGTCTGGCCGCCCCGGATGGCGATCGACTTCGCGATGATCTTGCTCGAAGTGTCCGGCGCCGAGTGGACGGCCTTCGCGCCCGAGTCGATGATCTGGCCGGCGCTCGCGAACGCGACCGACAGGATGTCGGCGCGCGCGCCCCGTCCCTTGAGGTAGACGGACGGGTACTTCATCGTGATCTTGGAACCCATGTTCCCGTCGACCCACTCGACCAGCGACTGCTCGTAGGCGACCGCCCGCTTCGTGACGAGGTTGTAGACGTTCTTCGACCAGTTCTGGACGGTCGTGTAGCGGACCTTCGAATACGGCTCGGCGACGACCTCGACGACCGCCGCGTGGAGCGAGTCGGTCGAGTAGATCGGGGCGGTGCAGCCCTCGATGTAGTGGAGCTTGGCCCCCTTGTCCGCGATGATCAGGGTCCGCTCGAACTGCCCGACGTTCTTCGCGTTGATGCGGAAGTAGGCCTGTAGAGGGATTCCGACGTCCACCCCGGGAGGGACGTAGACGAAGCTGCCGCCCGACCAGACCGCGCTGTTCAGGGCCGCGAACTTGTTGTCGTTGTAGGGCACGATCTTGCCGAAGTACTTGCGGACGATCTCCGGGTGCTCCTTGACCGCCGTGTCGGTGTCGGTGAAGAGCACACCCTTCGCCGTCAGGTCCTCGCGGATCTTGTGGTACACGGTCCCGCTGTCGTACTGGGCCCCGACGCCACCGAAGTAGTCGCGCTCGGCCTTCGGGATGCCGAGCTTGTCGAAGGTGTTCTTGATGTCCGCGGGGAGGTCCTCCCAGCTCTTCTTGGTCTCCCCTTCCAGCATGGGGTTCGCATAGTAGGTGTAGGCATCGAAGTCGATCTCAGCCAAGCTGGGGCCCCAGTCGGGCATGGGCCGCTCGACGAAGTGGGCATAGGCACGGAGCCGGTACTCGCGCATCCAGTCCGGCTCGTTCTTGAAATCGGAGATCTGCTCGACGACCTCTCGGGAGAGCCCCTTGGCGATCCGAAGGCGGTACGTCTCGGGGTTCTTGAAATCGTAGCGAGTGTAATCGAGAGGGGTGATCTCGGCGGAGCTCTGTGCCATGGTGTCCTCGGCAATTCCATCACATGATGGTATTTAAATCAAAGGTCGCCCCGGGGGCGACAAACTCGTCCCCGGCGAGGGGGGAGAAAGAAGGACCGAGGTTGTCGGTGCCCGAGCTACACCTTCGCACAGGGCCAACCTCCGTTTGGTCACTCGAGTCCGCTCACGCCCGCGCCGGTTGGAAGAGGTGGCTGATCCGGGTCAGGCCCTCCACCAGTCGGTCGATCTCGGCCCGGGTGTTGTAGAGGTAGGGACTGGCTCGGGTGAGCGCGGGTACGTCGAGACGTTCCATCAAAGGCTGGGCGCAGTGATGACCCGCCCGAACGGCGATCCCGTCCGCGTCCAGCAGGGAGGCGATATCGTGGGGGTGGACACCACGAAGGGCGAAAGAGACCACTGCTTCGCGTTCCTCCGACCGGTGGGGACCGAATACTTGGATGCGGTCGCCCAGCGCGTCCACCAGCTGCGTTCGTAGGGTGTCTCCGAGCTCGCGTTCGTACGAGCGAAGCTCGTCCCATCCGATCCCTTCGAGATAGTCCAGGGCGACCGAGAGGGCGACAGCGCCGCCGACATTCGGCGTCCCCGCCTCGAACCGGGCGGGTGGCTCACGGTACTTCGAGCCATCGAGATGGACCTCCGAGATCATCTCCCCGCCTCCCAAGCTGGGAGGCAGTTCGGCGAGCAGTTCCGGACGCCCCCACAGGACGCCGATGCCCATGGGGCCTAATGTCTTGTGACCGGAGAACGCGAGGAAGTCGACTCCCAGCTCCTGGACATCCAGCTTGCGATGGGGAGCGGACTGGGCCGCATCCAAGATGACGAGCGCCCCTACGGCGTGCGCCCGGTCGGCGATCTCGCGGACCGGGTTCACTGTCCCGAGAACGTTGGAGACGTGGGTCAGGGTGACGACCTTGGTCCGAGGGGTCAGGAGACGGTCGTAATCCTCGAGACGTAGACGGCCCTCGAGGTCGATATCGACGTAGTCCACGGCCACTCCCGAACGCTCGCGTAGGAAGTGCCAGGGGACGATGTTGGAATGGTGCTCCATGACCGTCGCGAGCACGTGGTCGCCGGACGCGAGGCGGGAGTGGCTCAAGCTGTCGGCCAGAACGTTCAGGGCCTCGGTCGTCCCACGGAGAAAGATTACACCGGAAGGGTCCGGGGCGTTCAGGAACCGGGCGACCCGGGCCCGGGCCGCTTCGTAGGCGTCCGTCGCCTCGACGCTCAGTTCGTAGACCCCTCGATGAGGGTTCGCGTTGATGCGGGAATAGTAGTCCGTGAGGGCATCGAGGACGACCCGCGGTTTTTGCGAAGTGGCCGCGGAATCCAGGTAGGCTAGCGGGTGGCCATGGAAGGAGCGCTCGAGGAGGGGAAAGTCGGCCCGGATACGGCCGACGTCCATGGTCGAACCGACGGGGAGATCCCCGGATCAGGTCGCCTCAGCGACGCCGAGACGGACCCAGTCGTACCCCTTCGCTTCGAGCTCTTCGGCGAGGTCCTTTCCGCCCGAGAGCGCGATGACACCATCGACCATGACGTGGACCTGGTCGGGCTTGACGAACTTGAGGATCCGTTGGTAGTGGGTGATGACGAGGATCCCGGCGTCGGGCCGGTGGAGCTTGGCGACCGTCTCGCCGACCGCTCGAACCGCGTCGATATCGAGGCCCGAGTCCGGCTCGTCGAGGATCGCGAACAGAGGACGGATCGTGGCCATCTGGAGAACCTCGTTGCGCTTCTTCTCCCCTCCCGAGAACCCCTCGTTCAGGGACCGCTTCAGGAACGATTCGTCCATGCCCAGGTAGCCCAAGTGGGTCTTCATGTCCTTGTCGAACCCCGTGGCGTCCGCGTTCTCCGGGGTGTGGCGTTGCATGTACGAGGTCCAGAGGAACTTGGCGAGCGACAGCCCCGAGACCTCCTGGGGATACTGGAAACCCAGGAACAGTCCGGCGCGGGCGCGCTGGTCGACCGGGAGCTTCAGCAGGTCCTGGCCGTCGAGGCGCGCGGTCCCCGCGGTGACCTTGTACTTCGGATGACCCATCAGCGCGTAGGCCAGGGTGCTCTTTCCCGAGCCGTTCGGTCCCATCAAGGCGGTGAGCTGACCGCTCTTCATCGTCAGGTTCACGCCTTTCAGGATCTCCTTACCGGCTACCTCGACCCGCAGGCCGTGAACTTCGAGGGTATGTTGCGTCGGGGTCGTCGTCATTTCGCTAGTGGAACGAGCCGATACCGTTATTTAAGCATGGCGCGGTGTGTAAATCCGCCAGACCCTTACCGGGCGTGGCAACGAGGCGAGTGGGTGAACGCGGTCGACGGAGAGGTGCTCGAAGGCACCCGGGGCCGAATTCTCGAAGAGCTCGCGATCGCCCCTCGGACCGCTCGAGATCTGGCCCAGAAGCTGGGCATTCAGGAAAGCGCGGCGCGGGGCCATCTCGAGCGAATGGAGAGTCGCGGGCTGGTATCCCCCGCGTTCCACCGAGAAGGGGTCGGGCGTCCGCGCAAGCGGTTCGTCCTAACGGAGCAGGGTCAGGAGCTGTTCCCCAAGAAGTACGAGATGATCCTCGATACGCTCATGAACGAGCTTCTCGCCCAGAAGGGCGAGGGGTTTGTGAGCGCCCTATTCGTCCAGGCCGCCAAACGGATGGCGGGGGACATCGCTAAGTCGATACCCCGCGACGCTCCGGAGGCCGAGCGGCTTAGGCATCTCGTGGACGCGTTGAACCGGATGGGATTCCGCTGCACCCTAGAACAGAGGCCGGACGGACGCCCGCGGATCATTCGGACCAACTGTGTATTCCGCCACAGTGCCCTCAGCCATCCGTACCTGCTGTGCGACGTGTTCGACAAGACCCTCACCGAAGCCCTGCTCGGCGAAGCCGGAGTCGCGCTCGAAGACTCGATCGGCCGCGGGGGAGTTCGGTGCTCGCATCTGGTCCAGCTCCAGTAACCTCCCACCACCAGAACCTTCCCCGTTCGGTGCGTCGCGATCTCGCGCTAAGGCGAGGACAACCGGGGGGTTGAATTGAGAGAAGTCGAGCTTCCCGTCGCCGCGGTCATTGCCATGAGGCAGCACGCACGTGCGACGTACCCCGAGGAGTGCTGCGGCTTTCTCCTGGTTCGTGAGCACTCCCACCCGAGAGTAGTGGTCTCGGCCGAACGAGCCCGGAACGGGCTCGAGACGGAGAGGGGGCGGCAGTTCGAGATCGTCCCTGAGGAGCTTCAAAGACTCGAGGATCGTCTGGATGGCTCCGGGACGATCGTCGGCGGGTTCTACCACTCCCACCCCGACGGTCCCGCACGTCCGTCCGCTCGGGACGAGGAGCACGCGTGGCCTAGGTATTCCCACGTGATCCTCCGAGTCACGTCCCGGACGGTCGGCCCGGTCGACTCGTTCGAATTCGACTCGGACCTCGCGAAGTTCGAGCCGACCCGTCTCACGGTGCGTCCGGGCGGGGGTACGGTGGGTTCGGGGCGAGACTCTAAGAACCTTCTCGACGAGTCCGAGGAGACATGACCCCAACCCGCGTGAAGATCCCGAGGCCCCTGCAGTCGTTCGCGGGCGGCGCGACCGAGGTCTCGGTCGAGGGAGCGACGGTTGGAGAGGTAATCCGCCATCTCGCGGACGAACATCCCGGCCTCGAAAAGCACCTATTCGCTTCCTCCGGCGAACTCCGGAGTTTCGTCACGCTCTACGTCAACGACGAGGACGTGCGGTACCTGCAGCGGGCGAGGACGCCGATCCACGAAGGGGACACCGTCACGATCGTCCCCGCGATCGCTGGCGGGACGTCCGGCGCGCCGACCGCTCCCAAAGAGCCGCCACTTGGCCGCGATCAATTGGTCCGGTACAGTCGACACCTGCTCCTCCCCGAGGTGGGTGTCATCGGGCAGAAGAAGCTCCTTAGCTCCAAGGTCGTCATCGTCGGGGCGGGGGGGCTCGGCTCTCCCTCGGCCTTGTACCTGGCAGCGGCCGGGGTCGGGGAGATCGGGCTCGTGGACTTTGACACGGTCGATGCGTCGAACCTGCAACGGCAAGTTCTGTACGCGACCCGCGATGTAGGTCGTCCGAAGCTCGACGCCGCTAAGGAGCGCCTCGAGTCGCTCAACCCGGGAGTTCGGGTCACGCGCCACGCCGAACGCCTGGGCTCCGGCAATGTCTTGGAAGTCTTGCGTCCGTACGATGTGATCATCGACGGCACGGACAACTTCCCGACGCGGTACCTCGTGAACGACGCCGCCGTACTGTTAGGTAAGCCGAACGTCTACGGCTCGATCTACCGGTTCGAGGGGCAGGCGAGCGTTTTTGACGCACGCCGCGGGCCGTGCTACCGGTGCTTGTACCCCGAACCGCCGCCCCCGGACCAAGTTCCCTCGTGCGCCGAAGCGGGCGTTCTCGGCATCTTGCCCGGCATGATCGGTACGCTCCAGGCCACCGAGGCGGTCAAGCTGATCCTCGGGATCGGAGAACCCCTGATCGGCCGGCTCCTCCTCTTCGACGCGCTGGAAATGCGGTTCCGCGAGCTCACGATCCGCAAGAACCCGACCTGCGTAATGTGCTCTCCGAGCGCGACGCAACACGGCCTCATCGACTACGACCAGTTCTGCGGCGTCCCCCAGTCCGACTCGGCTGCTGGGGGCATCGGGATCCCCGAGATCACCCCCGAAGCGCTGCGTGACGAGCTCGGCTCGGCCGACCCCCCCCTCCTGCTCGATGTTCGAGAGCCCGGGGAGTGGGAGGTCGTGCACTTGCCCAACGCGACGCTGATCCCCCGCGGTGAACTGCCGGACCGGGTGACGGAGATCGCCCGAGCTCGCGCGGTCGTGGTGTACTGCCGGAGCGGACAGCGCTCCTCGCAGGCGACCCGCCTGCTGCTCGAACTCGGATTCCAGAACGTGCGGAATCTCAAGGGCGGACTACTCGCCTGGTCCGAACGCGTGGACCCGTCCATGCCTCGGGTCTAGCCCGCTCCCGGCGCCCACCCGCAGGCCGGCACGGCCGGTTCGATCCATTCGGTTGTTTCCATACCTACATTACCCTCCTCAGGGTACCTCGCTCCCAGTGACCCGAGCTAAGGGAACGACAGGGTGGGTTCTCGCCGCGGCCTTCGCCGTGCTCTTCGTGCTCGTTCTGGGGGCTACCGCCCCCGTCTCGTCCGTATCCGCGCCCCTCCGGACCGCGTCCTCGTCCTCAGTCACGTCGACGGTCGTTTTCAACGGGGTCAACGTGGCCAGTCACACGACGGCCGGTAGCGCGATCGTGACGAACTTCAGCGGGGTCTTCAGCACGGTCTTCGACTGGACGAGCTCCCCCGGCGCCGCCCCGGTGTTCGTGACCGAAGGCGTGGTCGCGCTGCTGTTCTTCGGGGAGGCCATCGGAACCTCCACGCAGCAGCAACCCGAGAACGGTCACGGTAACATCACGCTGAAGTCCGATTTCACCCAGAACAAGTACCTGTTCGAAGGGAACTACGAGATCCAGGCGACCCTCCAGAGCAACGGGACGACGGTCTTCACCGAGGACTTCTACATCTGGGTCCAGGCGACCAACCACCTGACCCTCGTCAACGTCGCCCTCATCCTTATCGCGATCCTCGAGATCTGGCAGATCGCCGCGCTCGGAAGCGTCAAGAAGGCGCGGCAGCAGCTCGGGATCAAACCGAGCCCGCCGCCCTCGAGCACTCCACCCTCAACCCCGCCTCCTTCCTCTCCGCCTCCCTCCACTCCGCCCCCCACCGGAGGTTCCTAGATGGCCGGCGGTAGCTCGGGGGCGACGAGCGGTGCCATTCTGGGTCTCGTGCTCGTGCTCTTGTTCCAACAGTTCGGCTATCTGGACTTTTCGAGCAACCTCGTGAACGCCCTCGTCGTCCTCATCGTCGTGATGGCCGTTCTCGGCGTTATCTTTGGCCTGCTCGGCCGCGTCCTGAAGGGACGCGCGATCCGTAAGGCGGAGGCGGGCCAGAACGCGACGCCCCCCGTCGAGACGCCCGCCGCCTCTCCGCCGGCGAAGTAGACCGCTCTTTAGGACTCCGGCTCGTCGGGTACGTCCGGGCCCACTCGGAGCGTGCCGCTGACCGAGCGCACGCGGCGGGAGAGCTCTTCCGCGAACGCGTCCGGGTCGTTCGGTGAGATGAACAGGGGCACTTTACCTCCGCTGATCAACAGCCCCGAGCTATCGGTCTGGATCGAGTCGAATTGTCCGATGCGCGGGCTCCACATGCGCCCCCGCCACCCCCACGAGCCGAAGAAACCGGTGGCGCTCAAATCGCGGAGGCTCCCGGGCTCGATCTTGCTGACCTGTTTCAAGCGGACGCGCTGGCCACCGAGGATCCTCCACGCCCGAACGTACGTCGTGTCGATCGTGTAGGCGGTAGTGAGGTACCGGACGAGGAAGAGCAGTACGACCAGGCCCAGGAAGTCGGGGACCCACGGTTCGGTGGACGGGGCCTTGAGGACCAGGAAGACCACGGCGACCAGCAGCAGGTAGGCGCCGACGACCCAGTAGGAGAGCTTCCCGCGGGCGCGGTACCGCCCGCGCTTGTCCAGTCGGGGAGGAGGGGGATGGGGGGAGGTGAGCTCAGCTGGCGGCTTCGTAGTAGTACTCTCCTCGAGCCCGTTGCTCGCGGTCCAGCACCGAGCCTTCCCGGTTGATCCGGGGGCGCAGCGTTTCGGCGTCGCGACGGAACGTGATGTCCACGGTCTGGAGGAGTCGATTCATCCCCTCGCGCATCGGGAACGGACCATCCCCCCGACCGGCCCGTCCACCGGTCCCCTCGGGCCGGAAGACCATGAGGGCATCGCACGCCAGGTCGAGGAAGTAGACGTCGTGGTCGACCACGAGCGCGCTCACGGCCTGTCGCTCGACCTGTCGGCGGATTAGGCGGGCCATCGCCATCCGTTCGTCGGCGTCGAGGTAGGCGGACGGCTCGTCGAGCAGGTACAGGGTCGCCACCCGGGCGAGCGCGAGCGCCACCGCGGCTCGCTGGAGTTCGCCCCCCGAAAGATCCGGAATGGGGACGTCGAGGACCTCGTCGAGGTGCAGTCCCGGGATCAGGTCCCGGTCGAGCAGCTTGGCGTCGAACGCCGGATCGCCCGCGAGCGCCAGCGACCGCTCGCGCAGGCTCGCGGTGTGCGTCGCTTTCAGGTACTGGGGTTTGTAGCTGACGGTCACTCCGGGGGTCGGCGTCCCCCGGGTCGGGGGCTCCACGCCCGCGAGCATGCGGACGAAGGTCGTTTTGCCGGTGGCGTTGGGCCCGACGATCCCGACGGTCTCCCCTTTCGCGAGCGACCCCGCCGCGACGGAGAGGCGGAACTCGGGATACTCCTTTTCGAGCGTCGGGAAGGCGACGATGATGTTCTGCCGCGAGGTCGGCTTGGGAGGGTGGGAGACGAATCGCACGGGCTCGGTGCGGAACCGGACATTTTCGTCCTTCAAGTACCCCGTGAGGTAGGTGTTGATGGCGGACCGCATCGGGATCGGATGGCTCACCACACCGAATGCGGCGGATTCGCCGTACAGCAGGTGGGCCTGGTCGGCCAGGTAGTCCAACAGGGCCAGGTCGTGCTCGACCACGAGGACGCTCTTGTTCTCGCCCAGGCGGCGGAGCAGGCGCGCGACCTCGAGGCGATGCACGATATCGAGGTAGCTGGACGGTTCGTCGATCAGGTAGAGGTCGGCTTCGGTGGCCAGGACCCGGGCGAGCGCGACCAGCTGCAGCTCGCCGCCCGACAGCTCGGTGACGGAGCGAAGAGAGCGGTCCGTGAGGCCGACCTGGGCCAGCGCATCACGCGCATCCCCTCCGCTCGCGGCGACGTACTCCCGCGCGGTGCCTCCTGCTTCGGCGAGTCGGTCGACGTATTGGGGCTTCATCACGGTCCTAAGCTCGCCTCGTGCCACCTTCTCGAAATGGGCGCGGAGCGCGGTGCCGCGGTAGTGTTCGAGGACCTGGTCCCACGTGCCGGGATGGGAGTAGTCCCCCAGGTTAGGGATCTCGGTCCCCGCGAGCAGGCGAAGCGCCGTCGATTTCCCGATCCCGTTCGCGCCGAGGAGGCCGGTGATCCCGGTCGGAGCGGGGAAGGGCAGTCGGTACAACCGGAACCCGTTGTAGCCGTACCGATGGACGATCTCGTGTTCGTCGGCCTGAGGGGTGTTCAGGATCTTGATCGCGTCGAACGGGCACTTGTGCACACAGATGCCGCATCCGATGCAGAGCGTCTCGGAGATGATCGGCTTCCCGTTCGGTCCCTCGATGATGCACTCCTGCCCCATCCGGACCGGCGGACAGTAGGCCTGGCATTCCCACTGGCACTCCTTGGGATGGCACCGGTCGTTGAGGAGGATCGCGATGCGGGCCACGTTCACGCCTCCCGCACGTCGGCGACGATCTGCCCGTCCTGCATCGTGAGATGCCGGTGCGCCCGCCGGGCGACCGAGGGGTTGTGGGTCACGAGGAGGAGCGTCGCCTTCCGGTCGGCCTGGACCCGTCCGAGCAGGGTGAGGATGGCGTCCGTGTTCGTGCTGTCCAGCTCGCCGGTCGGTTCGTCCGCGAGCAGGAGGCCCGGACGGTTCGCGAGCGCGCGCGCGACCGCGACCCGTTGCTCTTCCCCGCCGGAGAGCTGGTGGGGGAACGCCCGCTCGCGGCCGCTGAGACCGACCTCGTCGATCAGGTCGGAGGAGCGGCGTAGCCGTTCGGCCCGCGGCACTCCCAGAGCGCGCATCGGCAGTTCCACGTTCTCTCGGGCGGTCAAGGCAGGAAGGAGGTAGAACCGCTGAAAGATGAACCCGACGCCTTCGAGGCGAAGGCGGGCGCGCTCCCGGTCGGTGCGGCTCCCCACCGACCGTCCGTCCCAGCGGACTTCACCCACCGAGGGAGGGTCAAGGAGCCCCAGGAGGTTGAGGAGGGTGGTCTTGCCGCATCCGCTCGGCCCCTCGATGGAGACGATCTCGCCGGGCGCGATCGTCAGGTCGACCCCCCGGAGGGCACGAACCTCGTCCGCCTTTCCGGACTCGTACGTGCGCTGGACGTGGACGAGCTCGACGGAGGGAACCACGGAAGCGTTCATCGGAGGGCCTCCGCCAGGTCGAGTCGGAGGGCGCTTCGGGCCGCGAGACCGCCCGCGAGCAACGACAGGCCCACGATCCCGAGCACGAGTTCCAGCAGAGTGAGCGGGACAAAGTCCGCGAGCGAGGCCGCCTCCTGGACGGCCCCGCTCCCCCAGGCCGCCAACGATTCCACAATCACGTACCCCGCAACGATGCCCCCGAGCGACCCCAGGGAGGCGAGGGTCACCCCTTCCAGCAGCACCCCTCCCACCACCGAGCGGCCCGGAACCCCGATGGCCCGCCGTATCCCGATCGACCTCCGATCGGTCTCCACCCGCCGGAGAAGGATGAGGGTCAGGAAGACCAGTCCTACGGTCAGCCCGACGGACGAGAGAGCGAGGTAGAACCCGGTGAGCACGGAGCTCGCGGACTCGAGCTGCTGGGCTTCCTGGGTCAGGGAACTGACGCTGTAGTACGGGACCAGCGCCTGGATCTCCGCCTGGAGCGCGGAAAGGGCGGTGGGGTTGGTCGAGATCGATCCTACCGCGGCGACCTCGACGGTGTCCGCGGCATCGACCACGGGCACCCCGCTCCCGTTCGCGTACCCCGTCATCACCTGAAGGTTCGATAGGGGGAGTAGCAGGGCGAACGCACCGGTCTGACCGAGGAATCCGAGTGGAACGCCGAACGTCCCGGTCACGGTGTACTGGGTCGCCTGGCTTTCGTTGGCGACCGGGGAGAGCATCAGCCGACTCCCGACGGGGAGCGAGTAGGCCTGGGCGAACGGCGAGGAGATCAGCACGTCGTCGCTGGCCGGACCCGCGTACGTCCCGTTGTCGTAGTGAATGGCATCGGTCGGGTCGCCGAGGGGAAGCGGATGCGGAAAGAGTCCGCTCTCGGTCGGGCCGAGAGTCGGAGCGAACTGGTCCGGGACGATCCCCTCGGCCAGCGACGGGATGGCCCCCCCGGAGCCCACGAAGGTGTCGATCGCGATGCTAAGCACGGGGGAGACCGCCGTCACGGCGGGGAGGGCGAGGATCCGTTGGCTCAGGGAGTGGGCGTGCGCGATGCCGTGGAGCCCGGCAGCACTGATCACGACCTGGTAGCCGGCGTTCTCGAGGTCCCCCAGTTCGTGATTGGAGACTCCGCCCCCGACGCTGATGAGCACGACGGGGAGCGCGACGGCCGTCGCCATCGCCGCGACCGCGAGGATCGCCTGGAGCCGCCCGTGGCGCAGCTTCCCGTGGCCCCCCCAGAGTCTCACGGCGCTCGGAGCTCCTCGGCCACGGGCAACCGCATGGCCCGGGCCGCCGGCGCGATCGCCGCAACGAGCCCGACCACGAGGACGAGCCCGAGGCCGGTCGCGACGAGCGTGAGGTTGAACGAGACGAAGTTGAAGCCCGAGGGGAGTCCGGCCAGCAACCGGAGCAGGAATGCGTTGATCGCTTCGGCTCCGAGGTAGGCGACGGGGAGACCGATCGCGAGACCGAGCAGGGAAAGGACGACCCCTTCCTGGACGACGAGGGACCCGACCGACGCGCGGGAGTAGCCGAGGGCCCTCAGCAGGGCGATCTCCCGGCTCCGGTCGTCCACGGACATCTGGAGGACCGTGGTCGTGAAGAGGGCGGCGACGACCAGTCCAATCAGCCCGATCAGTTCTCCGAAGGTCCGGTAGAGGTTCACGACGTGCTGGATCTCTCCCAGGATGTTCGCCAGCGTGAAGACCGTGAGCCCCTCGAAAGAGGCCGAGATCGTCCCCTGGTCGGTGGCCGCGGTCGTCGGGTCGAAGAGGTGGATCAGGATCAACGACCCGTAGTCGGTCGAGGGCGTGCCGCCCCCGACGATCGCCTGGAGCTCGGAGAGGTACACGAACGCGAGCAGGGCGGACGGTACGAGCCAGAACGGTCCCGTGACGCCGACCACGTGGAACTCCGTCGCGTGGGAGTACCACGAGCCTAGGGCCGACGGTCCGGTGGGAGCAGAGGCGGCGGCCCAGACCGGATCGCCCAACGTGACTCCGAGTACTCCTGCGAGACCTTGGTCCAGTTCGATCTCACCGGTCTTCGTCCCCGTGTACGTCCCGTTCGCGAAGTACGGATCCCCGCGCGCCGTGAACCCCGACCCGTTGTAGACCTGCGGGGTCTCGAGGCCGGTGTTGTCGCCCGGGATCCAACCGACCGAGCCGGACCCGGTCGGAGACCATCCCGCGGGCACTTCGCTCTCGTTCGATCGAGCCCACAAGGACGCGTTCCCGAACACGAGGTCGCTGATCAGCCACGGGCTCGCCGTCTCGACGTTCGAGTCTCGGGCGGGGATCCCGGTGGACAGCGAGTGGGCGTGCTCGATCGGCGGGAGACTTCCCGAGGTCAGGGTCGTGTTCGCGCTCGCGGCCACGAGATCGACGCCGCTTGCGGTCGCGAGCTCCGAGGCGCTGGTTTGGATTCCCGCGCTGAGCGCCAGGAGGAGGACCACGAGCCCGACCGCGAGGCCGATCCCGAGCGCGGTCAGGGTGGTCCGACCGGGACGTCGACGCAGGGCATCCCACGCGTACGCCACGACACCCCTCGGAGATCACCGGTCGGCGGAGCGCCTAAGCTCACCCAGCGTCACCTGATGGGCGGCCTCGACGTTGTACTTGTGGATGGACTCCTCGCTGACGGTAGAGGCCAGGACGGTCGTCGAGTCCGGCACCTTCGGGAATCGCTCGGGGAGGCTCGCCAGCAGGTCCCGAATGACATCCTCGACGAACTTGGGGTGGCGGTGGGCATCCAGGACGACCTGCCCCTCGTCGCCGCGCTTCAGGATGGCGTAGGTGGGGCTGGACTGGGCGGACTCGATTGCGAGGATGAGGTCGTCGACCTCGACCTCCCCGCCGTCCTCGAACTCGAACAGCAACCGAGTTCGGTTCCGTTGGTTGTGCGAGATCATCGGGAGCGTCTTGAACTGAGGATCCGCGAGGAGCGGGTACTCGGCGACCAGCCGCTCCCGGCACGTCTCCATCGCGCACGGACAGGCGGTCATGCCGATCGCCTCCGCGCCGATCGCACGTCGCAGGGTGATCGTGCCGTCGGGCTGGCGGGCGGCATGGGCCTCCGCGAAGACCTGGTAATCCTCGAAGCTGCGCTTCTCCTCCGCGATGCCCTTGCGGAGGAAGTACTCGGCCTCGGCCTCCACGCTCGCTTCCGTGGCGTAGGTGTGCCGAACCAGGAGCTCGGTCGCGATGGACGAGCACGCCGACTCGAGGCTCTCCACCGGCCGGGTCACCGTCTTGTCCACGACCTCCGCGAGGATCTCCGCGTTGCGGGAGAGGTCGGACCCCTTCCGCTCCGAAGGGAGGTCGACCGCGACGTGGAATTCCACCGCGAGTACGTTCACCCGGTCGGCCCGCTGCACGGAGAGCGGCTTGCGGATCCCCGAGATGCCTACGGATCGCAGCTTCAGTCGGCCCCGTGCGGGAGCCATGGCGTGGACGTCCTTCATCGCTCGCTCCACGAGAAGGTCCCTTTAAACGGGTTCGGGAGTGGGTTACCGCGGGGATAGTCTCCCACAGCCCTCCGTGTCGCGGAACCCCCCGGGGCCTCATATATCGGACCGGCCCCTAGGACCCCGATGACCGACCCGCCGAGTGAGACCGCGCCCGACGTCCCGTCCGCCCTCCCCGCAGCCCCGGGCCCCTACGCCGAACGCGAACGCCTGATCATGGAGAACCTGAAGCAGATCTACGACCCCGAGATCCCGATGAACATCGTCGATCTCGGGCTGATCTACGGGCTCGAGTGGGCGGGGGATGACGTGACGCTGAAGATGACGCTCACCGCGCCGGGCTGCCCGGTCGCCGGTATTCTCGCGGAAGAGATCAAGGGCGCCATCGAAAAGGTTCCGAACATCCACGCGGCGAAGGTCGACATGATCTGGGATCCTCCCTGGACGCCCGAACGCATGAGCAGCTTCGCGAAGCACCAGTTCGGCTACGCCTAGGGCGCGAACCATGCCGCCCGCCCCGCCCGGGGGTTCCGCCCCCGCTCCGAAGCTTGCGTTCGCCCTACGCGAGTTGAGATGGACCGATTTCGAGCCGCTCACTAAGACGTACTACGAGCTCTACGAGGAGCGGGACGGAGGAGAGCCGATCGGGATCTCCCTCTTCCGGGACCGTCCGGCGCACGAGGATGAGGTCACCTGGTTTGCCGGCCTCTTTCGCCGCGTCACCTCCGGGGAATCCGTCTTGGTCATCGCGGACGTGAACGGCCAGGCGGTGGGCAGCTGCACGGTAGGCCCTGCCGGCCCGACCCGGGGGAGCGAGACCGGCCACATGGGAGTGCTCGGGATCCTGGTCAACCGTCGGTACCGGGGTCAGGGCATCGGAGAGGCGATGATGCGCCGAACGATCGAGCTCTGCCGAGGGCAGTTCGAGCTCGTCCGCCTTTCGGTCTTCGCCGACAACGAGGGGGCCCGACGGCTGTACGAGAGGCTCGGGTTCGTGGGATGCGGTCGGTATCCGCGCGCGATCAAGCGGGGGGCCCGGTACGTGGACGAGGACCTCATGATCCTGGATCTGGCGGCCCCGAAACCGTTGGGGCGACCGGCGAACCGTTAAACCCCGGTTGGACTCGTCCTGACAATGGCCGATAGCGAGACCGGCTCCTGGAAGTCGGCGCTCGAGGAGGAGCGCCGACAGAAGGACGACTTCATGGCGCGCCACCCGGAGTCGCCGTTCGTCTCGGCGCGAGTTCCGTTCCACGAGCTTCGGTACTTCCCGCCGGATCCCGCCCTGCGGATCCGGGCCCGGCTCGTTCGGGTCGTGACGCCCCAGGAGGCGTACCTCCGGACCAACCGGGACGGTTCCTCCGTCATGCGGTACATCGGGGACCTCGTGTTCGCCGTCGGCCCGAGGGAGCTCAAGCTCCGGGTCTACCACGCGGGCGAGGGGGTCGGCGCCCACGTCTTCGTCCCCTTCCGCGACGCGACGAGCGGGCGGGATAGTTACGGACCCGGGCGCTACCTCACCCTCGAGCTGAACCCGACCGACTCCTATGAGCTCGATTTCAATCGGGCGTTCAACCCGTACTGCGCCTACACCGACGAATTTGAGTGCGGCTTTCCGCCGGCCGAGAACGACCTCCCTGTTCCCATCCGGGCCGGGGAGAAGGTCTGGGCGGCCGACCACAATCCGCGGACGCCCTCGAGCCTCGTGTTGGAGCGGACGGCCAATGCCCTCGGGCGAGCCCGACCTCCCCCGGCCCCGGGCCGGGGCAAGACCGCAACGAAGAAACCGGCCCGCCCGAAGGCGGCCAAGAAATCCATGAGAAAGCACGCGCCCTCGCCCCCGAAGAAGAGGGCGCGCCCGGCCGCCCCCCCTAAAGGTGGGGGAAAAGCCCCACGATCCCCGTCGCCACGAACTGGACGCCCACGGCCGCGAGCAAAAGGCCGAGGACGCGGGTCATCGCCATAACCCCGACCTTGCCGAGCGCGCGCAGGATGCGCTGCCCGTACGTGAAGATGAGGAACGTAGCGACCGCCGTAACGCCGATCGCGAGGAACGTCGCGATGATCTCCAACGGGTCACCGCCGGCGTTCGCCTCATAGATCATCACGGTCGAGATCGCGCCGGGTCCGGCGAGAAGCGGGACGCCGAGCGGCACCACGGAGATCTCGTCCCGTCGGGCGATCGCCTCCTCCCGGTCGGCGGGGGAGAGCTTCGCGCGACCGAACTCCCCGAAGATCATCTCGTACGCGACGACGAACAGCAGGATCCCTCCCGCGACCTCGAACGCCGCCAGGCTGAAGCCGAACGCCTGGAACAGGAAGCGCCCGACCAGGGCGAACAGCCCCAGGACCACCGCGAGGGTCAGGACCGACCGGTTGAGGACCACCTTGCGGTCGCTCGCGTCGAAGCCGTCGGTCAACGCCACGAAGAACGGAAGCGTGCCGATCGGGTCCACGATCGCGAAAACGGTCACAAAGACCGCGGCGTACAGGGCGGGCTCGAACATCGGGAGATCTCCGCGGCTAATTCCGGGGAGCCTCTCGGGGCATGAAGGCTTCTACCCGACCCCCGGGGCGCCGGCCGACGGGAATCGGCCCGCCGCGCGCTCGATCGAGAGCGGTGTTCGCCCTGGCTATCCTAGAGTCCCGGGTCCGTCGCCTTGTCGGAGCCGTACGCCGGCACATGGGGACTGCTCCTTCGGGGAGCTGTGCGTCCTTTGCGTCGGGTCAGCAGGGGCTTGGCCCGCTTCTTCTTCCCACCGCGAGCCGAGACTCGGGGGGCGCCGAGGTCCTTGGCCTTCAGCCGCAGGACGAGCGGGCTCCGGTTGGGGTTGGCCAAGAGGAGCACGTACTCCCCCGGAGACTGGGGGTCAAAATGGATCCGCGCGCCACCGGACAGCCGGACCCGCTGGACGTACGGTCCATCCCGGTGACCGATGAGGAGGACGAACGACCGGCCGGCCTCGGGATTCTCGAGTTCGACGTGGATCTCGCAGGCCGGACCGGCGAGCTCGATCTCGAGGCGAACGGTCGAGACCGGCTCGAGGACGAGGAAGCGGGGGAGGTTCTTGAGCGCGGTGGCCACGTCGCCCCTACCTCGGCACCCCAGAAAACCTTCCCTATCGACCCGAACCGCGTCCGCGCTGGGGGAAAGTTAAATCAGGCCCGCCGGTCCCGGCCTCATGGCAGCCACACGCACGGCCAAGGCGGTCTGGGAGAACGACCTACTCCGGGGGCACGGAACTGTCCAGGGTACGAGTGGAGCTCTCCCCTCCGTCCCGGTGAGTTGGTCGGCGCGAACCGAGGCATCGGGAGGCAAGTCCAGCCCGGAAGAGCTGCTCGCCGCCGCCCACGCCTCCTGTTACTCGATGGCCCTTTCGGGGGGTCTCGGACGGATGCAGAAGCCCCCGACCAAGTTGGAAGTCAGCGCGACCGCCACGTTCGACAAGGTGGGGGACAGCTGGAAGGTCACGAAGATGGACCTCGCCGTGGTCGGTCACGTACCGGGGATCACCGCCGAAGAGTTCTCGGCGGCGGCGGTGGCCGCGAGCACGGGATGCCCTATCTCGGGCGCGCTCAAGGGCAACGTGGCGATCTCGGTGGTCGCGAAGCTCGCCTAGTTCCTACGGCGCGAGCGCCAGGTCGGCGAACACAAACCCATCCCGTTCCACGACCGGTCCCGCGATCACCGGAATCGGTCGGTCGAACATGGGTCCTGCCGTGACACAGGTGTGAAACTCTCCCCTCTCCCCGCATGGGTCCACGCCGTCCGGGAGTTCGGCCAGCAGGGCGCGCGTCAGGGTCCGGCCGGCCAGGGAGCGGGGAACGACCCGAGGGTCCAGGGTCACGATCCGAGCTTCCAATCCCTGGTCGATCATCTCCTCCGCCAAGGCCCGGGTAGGGAGCCCCCACAGCGGGAACACCGGTTGGACCCCGGTTCCTTCGAGCCGTTGTTCCCGATACGAACGCACGTCCTCGAGGAAGAGGTCGCCGAACACGAGGCGGGTCACTCCTTCCTCCCGCAGTCGCCCAACGGCGGTTCCCATAGCTCTCTCGTAGACCTCGTTGGGACACGGGTAGGGAATCGGCACCGTGATCAGCGGGAGGCGTAGGGCGCGGGCCTGGGCCTTCACGACCTCCTCGCGAACTCCGTGCATCGATACCCGCACGAAGGTTTCGGTCACCGTGGTGAGTAGAGCTACGATCTCCAGCGACCCGGCCGCGCGGATCCGGTGGAGGGCCCAGGCGCAATCCTTGCCGGTGCTCCACGCGACGGCGGCCTTCTCCACGTCTATCCGCCGAACTCGCTGAGCGATCGCTGACGTTTGCGAGGCGGACCCGCGGGTTCCCCGGGCGAAGTTCGATTTCCCTCCTCCTCTTTCCGGGCACCGGGGCTCGGGGAGGGTCCCGTCGCCGGGGTCTTCAGGGCGGGTTCTTCGTGGAGCAAGGCTTCGACCCCGCGGGATTCCGGTTCGGAGCCGATCAAGTACGCCGTCTCTTCGGGGGAGAGGTCGAGCTCGCGGGCCAGACTGCGCGCGGTCTCCCTAAGGTCCGCCCGCGCTTTGGGCTGCGCGCCCGCCCATGCCAGGTCCTCTAAGAACGGGAGCATGGTCCACCGGGTCTTGGCCTTCGACAGGTGAAGCCGGTGGGCCGCCTTGATGGCGATGGCGTCCCGGAACCCTCGGGCGGCTCGAGAGCGTCCCATCTCTCCGAGGAACTCGGGGAATCGGGCCCCTTCCCGGATCGGTGCCGCTTCCTCCCGGATGGCCAGACCGACCCCGCCGGTCAGGAGCTCCGACCCGTAGCTCCACAGGCTCCATACCCGCGCGCGGCGGGCCCGCTGCAGCAGGAGATCGGCGCTCGCTAGGACCGCAAAGGCGGCCTCCCGGTGACGAGCATCCGGAGCGAAGGTCACGATGTTCTCCTCCACCCAGGGCAACAGGTCGTCGGGGGGGGCGTCCACCCGGTCCTGGACCTCGATCGACCGGTAGTACCGGTGCGCCGTCAGGGCCTCTTCGGTCAGCAGGGTCAGGTCGGAGGTCAGGTCCCGCACGCCGAGGACCGAGAGTTGCGCCGGCCCGGGCGGGAGCGGGGCGATCGCCTCGAGGTCGTTCAGGGCGGCCCGTAGGTCACCGCGCGCCTTCCGCACGATCGCGGGAACGGCTCCGGGGTCGAGGGCGAACTTCTCCCGCGCCGCGATGCGAGTCAAGAGACGGTTCACATCCGAATCCGGGACCGGAGGGAAACGGATGCGGAGCACCCCGGTCCGGAACAACGGAGAGTACCGGGTGAGCACCGTTTCGTCGTTGACGGTCAGGACGAGCGGCTGACGGGTCGACCGGACGAGCCGCGCGATAGCGCCCAGCCCTCCGCGATCCGTGAGGTCGGTGGATTTCGACTCCCCCTTCCAATCGCCCAGGTCGCGCTCCGCCGCGGGTAGTTTGGTCCACGCGGCCCGCCCCGCCGAACGAGGGAGGTCCTCCCAGTTTTCGAAGGCGGAAGGCCGTCCGGGAGAACCGAGCCCCCACGCTTGGTTCAGGGCGTCGACGGTAGTATACCGTCCTCGGAGGAATTCACGCAAGGTAACCGGCTTGGGCGCCGGGCGCGGGGTCTCGGTCCGTCGGCCGGTCAGGCAGTCGGCCTCGTCCAGAAGGATCAGTGCCCTCGCCCGGCGGGCTCCGACCGTCGATTCCACCAGGGTGTGGGTGATGGACGCCCGGCCGGCGACCCGATCGATGGCCGCCTCGTTGCGCGCATCGGACGCATTCATCTCGACGAGCGACCAGCCGTACTCGGTCGCCAGGGCGAGGGCGGTCGTTGTCTTGCCCACACCGGGCGGGCCGGCGAACACCAGCGCTCGCCGAGCCGGAAGACCTCCCTGATTCCATTCGTCCGCCCAGCGACGCAGCTCGGAGCGGAGGCGGGGGGAAGCCACGATATCGTCCAACCGCTGGGGTCGGTACCTCTCGGAGAGGGGCCCCCGTACGGTCTCGACCGCCGCCATCGGCGGACGGAGACACCGCGGAAGATAACGGCTCGGCGGTGGTGAGGATCGGGGGAATACCGCTAAGGTCGGAGCCGGCTCCAAGAGGTGTGATGGCTCCGAGATCCTCCCCCGATATTCCCCGAAGAACCGTTCCGCGAGGCGGCCCCTCGTTCTCCCTCCTCGGGTTCGTGGTGGAGGGAGGATTGGGGACCGCCTCGAACCCCGGGACCGTCGAGCGACTCCGCCGGGCGAGGGAGGCGGGAGTCACCACCTTCGATGTGGCCGGCTCGACCCATCCTGCCCACGCGCGCTGGTTGCTCGCCGAGGCCTTTCCGGAGCCCGATCCGCAGCTGGTTGTGATCCTGAACGCGACCGCGGACATGGAGGAACCGCTAGCGCCGTCCTCCGCGCCGCTACCCACCACGTTGTCCCGGACCGTCCCGGCTGAACCCAGGAGGTCGCCCGCTCCATTTCCCGCGAACTCGACCATCGTCGAAGTGGAGGCCGATCAAGCTCGATCCACCCGGCGAGACTCGGACTCAATCCGGACCGCCCGGACCGAGGGGCCCACGGCACGGCGGGCCCTGCGACTGGCTCCCGATTCCGAGCGGCTTCCCGACGCACCCGGCATCTCCCTCTACTCGGGACCACTCTCCCTTCTCGAATTCCGGCTCGGCCAACTCGTCGAAGGGGCGCGGCGCCCCGCTCCGCTCGGGTTTCTCGCCCGAGATCCGTTTTCGGGGGGGCGGCTCGACGGAACTCGGTTCTCCGGAAACTGGCTGGAACGAGGTCCGGCCGCCACCCCTGCGTCGCTGCGCTCTCTCGCGGCCGACTTCGAGCCGGTCCTTCGACTTGGCTTCTTGACGGCCGAACGGACTCGGACCCTGGCTCAGGCGGCCCTGCAGTACGCTGGGTATCGCCCGTGGGTGATGAGTGTGCTCGCTCCCCTGCCCTCCTCCGATCGTCTGGGCGAACTTCTCTCCGCCTTCGCCCGTCCCGCCCTGACCGCGACGGAGGTCGCGCGCATCGAGCAAGGTGGGCCATCGCCGACCGCCCCGCCGCGCGCCACGGACCTCCGCCGCTCAAATAGCACCGCCGAGTAGGACGGCCATGGTCGAGGTCGGGGAGCTCGCACCGGACTTCTCCGCCCCGACGGAGAGCGGCAAACCGCTCATGCTGTCGTCCCTGCGAGGACGACCCGTGATCCTCTATTTCTTCCCCAAAGCCAACTCGCCCGGCTGCACGGTCGAAACGTGCGCGTTCGCGGACAATTTTCCCAAGTTCGACGCCGCGGGCTATGCCATCGTCGGGGTGAGCGTGGATCCCGTGTCCGCCCAAGCCGAGTTCGCGTCAAGATGCGAAGTGCAGTTCCCGCTGGTCGCCGACACGACCCGGTCGATCGCACGGGCCTACGGAGTTCTGGGATTCCTGGGGTTCGCTCGCCGGGTCACGTTCTTCCTGGGTCCCGACGGGATCGTCCAGGAGATCGTCAGTGCCATCGGCCCCTCGCCCCATATCGACCGCGCGCTCGAGCGCGCGGCCCAGTTGACTCCCAAGTAATCGTCTAATCCTCGCCTCCGCTCCGCCTCGGTGATCCCGAATGAAGATCCGCTCGGTGGAACCGATCGAGGTAGCCGCCCCCGCGGGCGAGGCCTCCTCGCCCTGGAGTTCCACCGTGATCCTGGTGCGGGTCACGACCGCCAATGGCGCCGTCGGGTGGGGCGAGGCCCCCACCACGCTGATGACCGCTCCGGTGCGGGAGAGCGTCCGGGAAGTGGCGCGATTCTACGAGGGGCAGGAGCTCGAGAACCACCCCGCGGCGTTGCGGGCCTTCGAGGTCTACTCGTTCTACCGTTCTCGTTCGATGGAAGCGATGAGCGCCCTCTCGGCCGTCGACATCGCGTGTCACGACCTGGTGGGCCACTCCCTCGGCGCGCCGATCTCGTCCCTGCTCGGCGGCGCCGTCCGTTCCCGGGTGCGTGCCTACTCGAACGGATGGTACTCGGATTGCATCGAAGCGGAGGAGTTTGCGGAGAAAGCCCAGGCGATGGTACGCACCGGCTTCCGCGCCCTCAAGTTCGACCCCTTCGGCGATCAATACCGGACGCTCTCCCCGGAAGGACTGGGCCTCGCGGTGGATCGGGTCGGGGCCGTGCGCGAAGCCGTGGGAGAGATGGTCGATCTGCTGATCGAGTACCACGGTCGCTTCCTGCCGGAAGCCGCCATCCGCGCCGGTCGCGCGCTCGACGCCTTCCACCCCAGGTTCATGGAGGAACCGGTGCTCCCCGAGCTCTGTGACGCGCTGCGAGGGTTCCGACGCGCCGTGAAGACCCCCGTCGCCCTCGGGGAGCGCCTCCTCTGCGCGGCGGACTTCGAGAGCTTCTTGCGACGGGGACTGGTCGACATCCTCCAACCCGACATCACGAACTCCGGCGGGTTCACCTACGGGCGGGAGATCGCCGGTGTCGCCACAGCCCACGGAGCCCCCGTGGCCTACCACAATGCCTTCGGCCCGATCCAGACCGCGGCGACGCTCCAGATGGACGCCGTGCTGCCCACGTTCTTCCTTCAGGAGAGCTTCGAGGAGAGCTGGCCCGAATGGAAGCGATCGCTCGTCCGAGGGTATTCGATCGAGGGCGGGGAGTTCTCGATCCCCACCAAGCCCGGACTCGGGATCGAAGTCAACGAGAAATCGGTCGAAAAGTACCGGTCGGACGTCATGGAGCCGATCGGCCCCGAACCCCCCTGGGTGATCGCCGGAACGTGGGTTCGCCGCCCGTCCACCCCGATCGCCCGGCCCAAACCGAACCCGGTCCGAACTGGAAAGGGGAAGCGGTAGGGCGTCCCCCCACCCGGGGAATCGAATGAAGGAATACAAGATCCTGAGGGAACTCGAGCCGACCCAGCCGTCGGCGGCCGGGGAAGCGACCCGAGATCGCCTCGAGAAGCGCCTGAACGACCTCGCCAAGGAAGGATGGACCGTCAAGTCGTTCGGCGCCAGCCACCCGCCCGCCGGTGCCGGCTTCGGATTCCGCCCGGTCAACGTCGCCTACATCGTTCTTCTCGAGCGAGATCGAGCCGGCGCGGACCCAGTCTAAGAGCCCGGGAGCCGCCCTCGTTGGAGGATACCGAGACCGAGCGATCGGCCGCTGCGAGGCGGCCGCGATACGCCCTGCGGAGGGACGATTCGAAGGCGATGGTAAGTAGGTCGTCACCGTTGCCCCTCTCATGGTGTTCGACTGCCCCTGGGGCTGCGCAGAAATACCGAGGGCCGAGAGCGGCGCGTTGAGCAACCCGTTCCACGAGAATGCGTGGGAGTGTCCGCGGTTCTCACAGAAGTTTCTGGGGGCCCTTCAGGCCATGGCCCAGAAGCAGGGCCAGGGCAGTCCCTGAATCGATCCCAGAACGGCGACCCGATCTTGGTGGACGGGTCTAGCCGCCCGGCCCTGTGGAATCCTCCGCCGTGGGCAAAGAATCGCGTCGAAACCGATATCCGATTGTACCCTCTTCCGAGCCTGACCTGACCCTCCGGGCGAAGAAATCCTTGGGAGGAGGAAGGGCCGCCCGTGGTTGCACCGGAGCCCCGTCGCCGGTCCGGAAGTCAGAGCGGAGCAACCAGCGGTGAGCGTTCTTAGATGGACCGGGACCGAACTCAGCCCTTGACGACCAACCCGTTGTCGAACCTCGGGTGTGGGAGCGGCTTTCTCTCGATGCGCATCCGGTTGATATACCCGCAACTGATTTGCGAACCGACCATGGGCGGAGCGTCCCCCTCAGTTCTCATCGACCGCCTTATCGCCGACCTCGGTGACTGGCGAGGCGATCGCATTGCCCAGATCCGCCGTCTGATGCACGAAGCCGATGCCGAAATGGTCGAGGATTGGAAGTGGATGGGCACCCCCACTTGGTCCCATGACGGCATCGTGGCCATCGCGAACCCGCACAAGGGGAAAGTGAAGGTCACGTTCGCGCAGGGCGCTCATCTCCCCGATCCCGAGAAACTCTTCAACGCCGGATTGGGAGGGAACCAGTGGCGTGCCGTGGACATTTTCGAATCCGACTCGGTTGACGAGAGGGCCCTGAAGGATCTGATCCGGGCCGCGGTGAGGTTCAATCGTTCCCAGCTCTCCGGCAAGGCTCCCTCCCAACGCCGACCGAGTGCCCCTCGGCCTTCGAGCGCCCATCCAGCCCATCGAAGGTCGACCTAGAACCAGCTCGAATCGTGAGGGGGACGATTTCCTCCGACGTCGGAGTCCCAATCAGAGGGTTTCTTTAGGCAGATACTTATCCTTCGCGTCGAATCCGTTGGGCTCAACTTGACGAGCTACACATCTGCTGAGCTGACCGCGATCCTCATCCAGGTGGTGATTGCGCTCCTGGTCATCCGGCGCTCGTACGCGATGACACAGGGGGTCCCGTATTCCGCCCCTCGCCTCGTCGTCCTTCCGGCACTGATCCTAGTTCTCTGGGGAGTGAGCGAGCTAGAGTCGGTCCTCCTGACTCCGTGGGCGCTCCCGTACCTCATCGCATTGGACTTCGCAATCCTGGTCGTCACCACATTCGCGTTCACAGGGATTGCCGAACGGATGACCCGGGTGGATTCGGGCCCGGCGGGGAGCTGGTCGTATCAGATCGGATTCTCGCTCGCCGCACTTTTTGTGGGCGCTTTCGTGATCCGCCTCTCCGTCGCGGTGGCACTGTTCCCAAGTTCGTTGGAGTTCGGAAGTCCACCCGGCGGGTTTCCACCCATTCAACAACAAGCCGTGCTCGGAATCATCGATGCCCTCTTCTCCGTCAGCGTGGGGCTTCTGGTGGGTCGATCCCTCGGCATTTCTCGCAAAGTCCGCGCCGCACGAGCGAGTGTGAAGGGCGTCGGATCTCATCGAACCGAGTAATCAGGACTGGGAATGAGTGAATCGTTGTCGACGACTTGGATCCTTCGACTCCAACGCTGGGCCGAGGCCGATCAAAACGTCCGACTGGCGTTGCTCGTGGGTTCCCAGGCTCGGACGGTGATGCCGGCCGACCCGCTATCCGACATCGACCTCGCCTTGTTCGCCCGCGATCCCGACCGTCTTCTCCGAGACGAAAGTTGGATTTCGGGATTGGGCCCCTACTGGACGTCTCACCTCGAGGGAAACGCACTCGAGACGGGGGAGGAACGGCGCGTCCTCTTCGAGGATGGGCAGGACGTGGACTTTGCCGTGTTTCCTGTGGAGTATCTGGGCGCCCTGACCACCGATGCCCGTGCGGCCACGGTCCTGAGGAGGGGATTCCGACCTTTGGTCAACAAAGAATCCGTGGAGCTCATCGTGCCCCGGAATGAGCCGCCCCCGGTCCTCCCGAGTCTATCCGAGTTCTCGAACCTCGTCAACGATTACTGGTTTCACCTGGTTTGGACGGCCAAGAAGCTTCGTCGGGGGGAATTGCTGACGGCCTTGGAGGCGACCAATGGCTACCTGCGAGCCCTCCTCGTGCGCACCGTGCGATGGCACTCGCTCTCGGTGGGTCCGAGGGGGCAGGACGTATGGCACGCGGCGAGATTCTTCGAGAGCTGGGCGGATCCCCGAGTTCTCCGTGGTTTCTCTGGGACGGTGGCCCAGTACGACACGCCCTCGGTCGTCCGGGCGCTGCGCGCAAACCGGGACATGTTTAGCTGGGTCAGTCATGAGATTGGCCAGAGTCTCTCTTTCCCCCAACCGATCCGAGACGAATTGGGTCTCTCCGCCTACCTCGACCGCATGCTCGATGGGACGAGATCGTGATCTTGGTCGGGACGAAGACCTGAGCTGATACAGACGGAACGCGGAGTAGATGGACACGATTTCGAACAACGACCCGAGAGTACCCGTCGAAAATCCCCGCTTGGGAGTAGTCCCATCGGCAGGGCAGGCAGGTATCGAGTCATCCGATAGCGCGTCTACCAAAGAACGTGTCGACCCGGAGTGCGATGCGCGAGCGCGAGGGTTTTATGCACGGAGGCGGCGCGCGCGGAGAGCGGGTCGGGGAGGCCTGATCAGGCGCACGGGTTGGACCCGCGAACGGCGATTGGCCATCCCATCGATCCTCAAATCGCGCGTGCCTCGATGAGATCCTGATTGGGACGATCTGGCCGAACGCTCACGAGTGCGAATCCTGCTTTCCCGAGGAGGTTCCGCCAATCCGTCTCCGTTCGCTCGCGTCCTCCCGTCATCACCATCATGACCAGATCGAGCCACAGGCGAGGTGGTGGGGCGGCCACCTCCGGCAGGACTCCCTCCACGAGGAGCAGCACGCCCCCCGGGGACATCGACTTCCGACAGTTCGTGAGTAGGACGAGGGCCTTATCGTCGGGCCAATCGTGGAGGACGCGGGACATCACGTAGACGTCACCCCCGGGAGGAATTGAGTCGAAGGCCGAGCCCGTTACAATCTCACAACGGTCGGCAACCCCAGAGGTCGCGAGCAGATTGGGAGCATCCACAACGGCTGCCTCCTGGTCAAAGAGGACTCCCCTCAAACCAGGGTGGGCACGCAACACCGAAGCGATCAGCGCGCCGCTTCCGCCACCCACGTCGACCAGAAGCTGGTGACTCCCGAGGTCGTATGTCCGTAGGGGCTCGCCGGCCACCCGAGCGGACCAAGCCATCAACCGGTTGAACGTCAGCGAGGCATCCGGGTTTCGGGAAAGATACTCGAAGTGCCCCATGCCATACCTGTGGTCGAACGCTGTTTCCCCGGTCTTGATGGAATGGAGCAAGTCGCCCCACGAACGATAGGCTTCCTCTCCCGCAAAGACCGCCGTTAGGCCCATGGAACCTTCGGGATTGTTTCTCAGAAGCCGTCCGACCTCCGTCAGTCCAAAACGGGCGTCCCCGTCCACGGTCAGGACGCCGATAGATGCCAGGGCCCGCAGAACCCGATAGAGGAAATCTGGCCGGGCGCCGACCCTGGTAGCCAGTTCCTCCGCGTACTTCGGTCCGTCGGACAGCAAATCGGGGATTCCAAGCTTGGTGACAACGTAGAGCGCCTGGGTGACTCGGTAACCCCCGATCATTCTGAGGAGAGTCGCCTCCGCGGAGTCGGGAACGGGGTCGGGCACGATAATCTGACCCGCGACGGCGGGCGCAAGTATTACTTCTCCCGCCGTCGAACCGGCTAGCCATCCCAGCTGGTCGCCGCTAGCGTGCTCACCGAGAAGAACGGGAGGTCTGACGAATGGATCGAGTTCATGGAGCGCCGTGCGAAGCGTGCTGCTTCGAAGGGCTTGGCTGCCGTACGGGGGCCAGCAGCCATTCGGGCAGCCGCCAGCGAGGACTGAAATGGAGTACAATCCCTTACCCTCCGACCTAATGGCGGCCGATTCGGTGCTCCTTCGACTCGAACTTCCACTGGTCGGAGATCGGCTGGTTCTCCGCGTTCCCACGCTCGAGGACGCTCCCGCCCTGGCAGACGCGTTGCAGGACCCGATGGTGACCCGGACAATCCCCCTGCCGGCTGGGTACGCCTTGGGGGATGCTCGCGCGTTCATCCGGAGGAGCCGGGCCGGGCTTAGGGAGGGCTCGACGTACAACCTATCCGTTTTCCTTCGAAACGTTGGGGAACTGGTCGGTGGGTGTGGACTCAGGGATATCGACTGGAACAACAAGAAGGCGCACATCGGGTACTGGATCGCCCGACCGCACTGGAGCAACAGATACGCCACGGAGGCGGCCTCCCTGCTGATCGCCGCCGCATTTCGCGACTTGCGGCTTCATCGAATACACACGGGCGTGCTTCCCGACAATCCTCGATCCATGCGTGTTCTCCGACGATTGGGATTCCGGGTGGAAGGCCGTGCCCGGGAGGATCACTTAGTGGGCGGTCGATACCGGGACTTCGTCCTGTTCGCCCTCCTTCGGAGTGAGTTTCGGCCATTCCACCTGCACCGAATCCCATCTCGAACGTCACGCCAACTGCAACGTTGACTTCCTTGACCCGAGCGTTTAACTCCCAACCTTCCGTAGGGAGGGTGAGGAGCAGGCCAGCCGCCAGAGGGGATAGAATTAGAGTTTAATCCCCTTTTGTCCAGATGAGGGGGCATTAGAGAATCCCTTCCGTAGAGAACGGTCTACCCCTGAGCAGGGGGCTCCAAATTCGCTATCGTGCGCTTAAGTCGAACCCCCGCTTTCCGCCCCCTATGCCCGAACGGGGCCACCGGTTGTACGGTACCACCCAGGTTCGTCTGTCACTCGTGATCCGCGCCCCTTCGCGATACGTGTACGAGTGGTGCACGGACTACCGGACCAGTGACTCGCGGCTCGCGACGCGGCGTCCTTTTCCGACGTTTCGAGTGATCCGACTTTCGCCCCGTCGCGTGCTCCGGATCCGCGTGTACCCGGGTCGCGGGGTCGACGGCGGTCGCGACCCCGCGATCGCCGTCGACCTGGTGCGCCTCAATCCGCCGCACTCTTGGCACCTGGATCAGATCGACGAAACCGATCGGCAGTCGCTGGATTATCGTGTTGCCGCGATGGGCCGAGCGCGGACCCGCCTTCATCTGCTCTCCACCGAGAGCTGGCTCACGCCCGACCATCCGACTAAGGAAGAACTTCGCGCACAAGTGGCGGCCACTTGGGCCCGATTTGCGGCGGCCCTCGAGGTCGATTACCGAGCGGGACGGCACGCGAAGGGACAATAAAGGACCCCCGGAAGGTTCGGGCGGCGGGCGGAGTCGAACCTACCACTTCCCTCCCAAGAATGGGGGTCCGAGGCTTATCGGCCAGCCGCCAGAGGGGATTCAACATTGATTCAATCCCGCCCGGCCCGGATGGGGTGGGGGATGCATTAGAGAACCCCTTCCGTAGACTACGGTCAATCCCGTCAGCAGAGGACTCCAAGCCGGCTAAAGGGTGGCATTCGAGAGTTCTGAACCGCCCGCGACCTCGGGGTCTCGTATCTCGGCGCGCGATTCCCGATTCGTGGTCTACAAGGTCGAGATGAACTCCCGCAGAGGAGGAATCACGAGATCGACGCGGCCGAAGGCACCGAGGTGACCGACCCCGCGGAGCAATCGAGATCTTGATTGAGGATTCATTTGCCTCATCACCTCGCGATCCTCTTCGGAATAGCTTTGCTCGGCTTGCAGCAAGAGTACCGGGACTCGCAGCCTCCGCAGAACACTGGCGGGCCCGTCCCACTGCCTCCATTGGTCGAGTTCCAGCGCAAACATCTCCGGATCAGTGGCCGCCATGTTCTCGACAACGGATTCGGGGCCGCTAAAGCCTTCATCTTTTGCCCAAACATGGGCGGCATCCTTCCACCCGTGCTGCCGTACTGTTTGGGCGAGCTCGTACCTTTGCTTTCGGTCCCGGCTCTCCGGGTCGGTTAGATCCCGTGGTTCGAGGCCGTCGATATCAATCAACGCGGAAACTCGACCGGGATCGCTCTCGGCGAGCGCGGCCCCCACCTTCGAACCATCGGAGAAACCAACGAAGATCACGCGATCGCATCCCACTGCCTTGAGAACCGCCCGTACGTCCTCGCGATACTCCTCGATTCGATGGGCCGCCGGATCACGCGGCTTGTCGCTCATTCCGTGTCCACGGTGATCCATGAGTATCAGCTGGTGCTCGGCTCGGAGAGCGTCAACGTATCCTGCCAGCCGCCACGACTCCAGGTCGCCCACACCCCCTGCGTGGAGAAGGAGAGGCGATCCCTCTCCCTCCACTTCGAAGTGAATCCTGACCCCGCCCCGGGTGATGAACGGCAAGCCCAACCCCGTTGGACGACAAGTCTGTCTTTGACAATAAATGGACCGCATTGACGGGACGCCGCCCAGAAGTGATGCCCGCTTTGGAAAACCACCTGCTTTCTCAGGTCGAGCGTCTGCCCTTGCTTCCCCGCAGCCGCCAGAGGGCTACCCCGATTAGTTCAGTTAACTGCCGGACTGCCAACCCAGGCTCGAGGGGAATCGATGATCCGAGGAGAGTATCGCCAGAGGCACCTTGACAGTCCGGAGAAAACACTGCGTCACAAGCGCTGGTGCCTCGTAGGGGCCATGGCCGCCCAATCCGCCATGCCTTGGAGAAGCTCGCGTTGCGACCCGGGGAACATCTCCACCATGGTGCGGGGGCGGCCGTCGCGGAAGACCTCGTGTGCCCTTCGTTTGCTCCCGAAGTAGATCAGCGCGGTAAGGATAGGAACGGCATCGAGTCCGGTTGGGGTGAGTCGGTAGTAAACCTCGCGCTTGTCCCGTTTCTGAAACCTGAATATCAAACCCTCGGCCTCGAGTTCCTTCAACCGAAACGCGAGAACTCGAGGGGTCAGGCCTGGATTGGTCCGCATGATGTCGCTGAACCGCGCCTGTGGCCTCAATCCGATGTCGCGGAGAACTACGAGTGCCCACTTCCGCCCGAGCACACCCAAGCTGGACTGAATGGGACACCGAATAGTCTCAGGAAGTCGGATAACGAATTCCTTTTCGTGGGCGTTCGGAAGGGTCAATGGATCACTATACTCCCATTCACTTTCAACTAGTTATACTAAATATAGTAATTCCCGGGCGGGTCGACCATGCCCACTGAGCGAGCGATGCCGCCTATGGGAGACGCGCCTGGGAAGTAAGGACTCCGCTGGCAGGTCTACGTAACCCCGGGTATTGCGACGGCCTCGAGCGTTGACCTGCCTCCCGGTCAGAGCAGACGAATGTGGTCTCCCAGCGCTTCCACGCTCATCTACGGCGAACGAGATGCTGTCCTCGTTGACACCTTCATCACTGTCGAGCAGGCCGAGGCCCTGGTCGAGTGGGTTCGAACGAGTGGAAAGAAGCTTACAAAGATCTACATCACCCACGGGCACGCGGATCATTTCTTGGGGTTAGGGGCGCTACTCCGGTAGTTCCCGCAGGCCAAGGCTGTCGCGACGCCCGGGACGATCCGTGGGATGAAGGAGCAAACGTCGCCTCAGGTTCTCGATGGGTTCTGGAGAACGAGATTTCCTGGTCAGATTCCGGAGAACGTCGTCCTCGCGGATGAGCTCGAGGGAGGCATGATTGAGCTGGAGGGGCACGAGCTGATGACCGTCCCGCTCGGACACACGGGCACACACGATACGACCTGCTTGCACGTCCCGTCAATCGGGCTTGTCGTTGCGGGGGACGCGGTGTACAACGGCGTGCACCAGCTCATGCCGGAATCTGATGCGGAGAAGCGTCGCGAATGGATCGCGGCGGTCGACCGCATAGCCGCCTTGAATCCCCGGGTCGTGATCGCCGGTCACAAGCGCCCGGGCAACTCAGATGGCCCTCATGTCCTAGAGGAGACCCGTCAGTACATTCGTGACTTTGATCGCGTCATAGAGACGACTAAAACGGCAAGGGAACTGTTTGACAAGATGCTGGAGCTTCACCCCCATCGTATGAACGTAACCACCCTGTGGGCATCGGCGCGTGCAGCCAAAGGTGCCCTCTAACGTAAGGGACCTAACTTGTGAATGCCGGGCTCATGCCCAAGGTCTCCTCCAGCCGCCAGAGAGGATTGAACTCCCGACCTGCTGATTACAAATCAGCCGCTCTACCGCTGAGCTATGGCGGCACACCTGCGGCTCTCTACGTAACCGGGGCTCACTTATAGAATGCGGCGAAAGTGAAACTTCTCTCGGAAGAGCGTATGACCCCATCGAGATATCGTGGAGCGTCGGGAAAGGCTACTTAGCGGGCGCGTCCGTGGGGGAGGACGATGTGCCCTGACGCGGTCTCGGGCCCTCGACCGGTGCGTGCACCTCGCGGCAAGCCCATTTCCTGCCGGGGCTGGCCCCAGGAGGCCGCGCTCCGCCTGCTCATGAACAACCTGGACCCGGAGGTGGCCCGCGACCCGGACCACCTGATCGTCTACGGGGGCCGGGGAAAGGCCGCTCGGGACTGGACCGCCTTTGACCGCATCGTGGCCACCCTTCGAACGCTCGGATCCGAAGAGACCCTGCTCATCCAGTCCGGTAAACCGGTCGGCGTCTTCCCCACGCACTCCGACGCCCCCCGGGTCCTGATCGCGAATGCGAACATCGTCCCGCGTTGGGCCACGGACGACATCTTCTGGGACCTCGAAGCCCGGGGGCTCACGATGTACGGTCAGATGACCGCCGGGAGCTGGATCTACATCGGTACCCAGGGGATCCTCCAGGGGACCTACGAAACGCTGGCATCGCTCGCCCGTCTGGAGTTTCATGCGGAGGACCTCGCTGGACGCTGGATGCTCACGAGCGGACTCGGGGAGATGGGCGGAGCGCAACCCCTTGCCGTCACCCTCCTCGGAGGAGTGGCCCTCGTTGTCGATGTGGACCCAGGCGCGCTGACCCGCCGCCTCGCGCACCATTACCTCGACGCTCAGGCCCGCGATCTCGACGACGCCCTCCACCGTGTAGGGGAGGCAGTTGCCGCACGGAAACCGCTCTCGATCGGACTGGAGGCGAACGCCGCGGACGTGTTCCCGGAGGTGGCCCGGCGGGGGATCATCCCTGACGTGGTCAGCGACCAGACGGCCGCTCACGACCTTCGAGTCGGATACATCCCCCAGGGCTTGACGGTCGAGGACGCGGCCGAGCTCCGCGTGCGCGACCTTCCCACCTACCTGACGCGTGTCCGCGCCTCGCTGGCGACCGAGGCTCGTGCCATCCTCGATTTGCAGCATCGGGGATCTCACACCTTTGACTATGGGAACAACTTCCGGACCCAGGCGCGCGAGTCGGGGGTCGCCAACGCGTTCGAGATTCCCGGTTACGTACCCCGTTACATTCGGCCGTTGTTCGCGGTCGGGAGCGGACCGTTCCGGTGGGTCGCACTGAGCGGCGATCCCGAGGACATTCGACGCATCGACCGCATGATCCTGCGAGAGTACTCCGACAAGACCGGGCTCTGCCGCTGGATCCGCCTTGCCGGGGAACGGGTCCAGTTCCAGGGGTTACCGGCCCGGATCTGCTACATGGGGTACGGAGAACGGGAGCGGTTCGGCCATCTGGTCAACGACCTGGTCAACGCGGGTGAGATCACCGCGCCCGTGGCGATCGGTCGGGACCACCACGACAGCGGGAGCGTGGCGAGCCCGTTCCGGGAGACGGAGGGAATGCGTGACGGGTCGGACGCCATCGCCGACTGGCCCATCTTGAACGCCCTGCTGAACGTGGCGGGGGGTGCCACCTGGGTCTCCGTGCACCACGGAGGGGGAGTGGGGATCGGCAACTCGATCCACGCGGGGTTGGTCATGGTCGCTGACGGATCGTTGGACGCGGACCGCCGGATCGGACGGGTCCTGCACAACGATCCCGGGATCGGGGTCGCCCGTCATGCCGACGCAGGGTATCCGGAATCGATCCAGCTGTCGCGAACGGCCCGCTTCCGAGTTCCCGGCGTGACCGACTCGGACGACCGAGGCCGGTAGGCTCCACCGGCCGAGGCGAGAGGGTCAAGGACCCCTCTTCCGACAAACCCTAGCACGGCGTCCAACCGTTTCTCCGGTTCCCGGGCCCGACCCTTATGTCGCAATCCGGGGTCAATTCCCTTGGCGGAGGGGCTCCGTCAGAGCGAACATGAAGAACCAGAAGGGCGCGAGAATCGGCGGAACGAAGGGATGGCTTGTGGTCACCGGGGTCGCAATCCTGATGGCCCTCGCGGTCGGTCCGGCTCTGGCGGGGACGGCGAGCGCAGCCCCGGTCCAGCTGGCCACAGGCTCGCCCGCGACGCAGTGGGCGTACGGGGGCCAAGGGAGCGTGACGGGGACCGTCACCTCCGGGCAGAACACTCTCAGTTGGAATGCCACCTTCGGTTGGACGGTCATCTACACGGAGACGAACACGAGCGCGTCGACGGTCGAGCTCGAGGAGCAGCGCACGGTCGGGATCCAGATCACGACCACGCTGACGGGCCCGAACCTCTCGGCGACCTACACCTACCACGGGGCGGAGACGGACACCGCGTTCGTGAACCTCACGAACCAGTCGACGGTCTACGTCAACGGTCAGCCGGTGCCGGCCCTCGGGATCGACAATGAGTCGGTCTCCGTCCAGGCCTCCGTCGACCAGTCTCTGCAGGTCACCACGCACGACCACAGCCACAGCGCGTGGTTGAACGTCTCCGGTGCGGCCCAGGCGTCTGTGCAGTTCGCGCCGGCGCTGGGGATCATCCCGCTCAACCTCACGGGCGTGAACCAGTGGAACTCTTCGGCCACCGCGACCCCTCAGGCCAGCTGGAACATCAGCTACGCGTGGGCGGACCTCGGCTGGAACGGCACGACCCGCTCGGGTCAGGGCTCCTTCACGGGGAACTGGACCGCCTCGGGACCCGTCACCCTGACCGGTTACAAGGTGAACCTAGTCCACGTCTTCAGCGACCACGAGTCCCGGATCGCGATCCTGCTGATCGTCCAGGGCCCGGTCGATGCGTACGATGGGTTCATCCTGGTCCCCCACGGGTTTGACCTGTTCGGCGGATCCGTGCAGCCGTACGATGCGGACGCCCTCGGGTCCGCCTCGGTGGGCTCCGGCTCGAGCCAGACCCTGTTCGTGAGCAACGGCGTCCGTGGCCCCCAGGTCACGGCGGCCCAGACCACGTTCGGGGCCGGCATGAGCGCGGTCTCGTCCCTCGGTGAGCCGGTCTCGGGCCTCGCGCCCGCGGCCAACTCCGGGCCGAGCGCGACGGTGACGGCCAACCCCATGAGCGTCGCCGACGCGCAGACCGAGGCCGCCTGCCTTACGAGCGGCTGCAGTGGCGCGGCGTCCGCGGCCACGAGCGGCCTGCTCGGGGTGGCGGTCATCGCGCTCGCGGTGGTTGCCGTGGTCGGTACGATCTCCGTCATCGAGTGGCGATCCTACGCCCGCCGCCGGTCCCAGAAGGGGCTCGTGGGCGGCTACGGAGAGAGCTGGACCAATGGAGTTCCCCCCTCCGTCTTGGGCCCGACCTCTCCCGCCATGGTCGAGGGATCCTCGTCCCCCGAGGCTCCTCGACCCCCGCAACCCTGACGGGACCGGACGGCCCCGTGGTGGGTCCCCTTCGGGACCCACCCAACAACCCCTTCCTCCCTCTTTTCTGAACGGTTCAGTGGGGTGCTGCGCCGGCCCGGAGACGTTCCGCGGCCCGGCCCAGCACGTATCGATCGGTGTCGAAGGGCACCCGTCGGGTGGCCTCGGCAAGGTCGACCCACTCGCCGCGGTCGAAGATCGGTTCGGTGCGGAACTGTGTCTCGGAGGTGAACGCCAGGAAGTAGACGGTCGTCTTCGCTACGTTGAGCGATCGGGCCGCATCGAAGAATCGGTAGTGGACCTCTGCGACCTCGTCGCTCAGTTCGAGCTCCGCGATCCCGGTTTCTTCGCGCACCTCGCGAAGGGCTGCGGTGGAGAGGGATTCCCCTGGGTCGACGTGGCCCTTCGGAAGCGCCCAGCGTGCCTCCGGACGGTAGAAGAGGAGGCAGATCGCCCCGCTCTCGCGGTGTACCAAGACCGCTCCCGAAGCGAGTTCCGCCACGATGGGACGGTCGGGTCGGTAGGTCCGGTCGGACGGTTCCACGAGCGTGCGAGGGCGTTCGGGCTATCAAGGCTTGGCTCGCCCTCGGTCGGGCTCGCCTAGTCCTTATGGGGGCCCGCGGCTCCTACGGCCGATGCTCACGGCGGGCGAGGAGTACCACGACCTCGTGAGCCTGGTCCGCGCGAAGGCGAGGAAGAACGGCGGACGGGTCGCCCTTCGCTTCGAGGGGCGCGACCTCTCGTACGAAGAGCTCGACCGGGAGAGCGACCGGGTGGCCAATGGACTGGCGGCCGCCGGGGTCGGCCCGGGGGATCGCGTCGCGGCCCTGCTGTTCAACTCGCCCGAATTCCTCCTCCTCTGGTTCGGGCTCGCGAAGCGACACGCCGTCCTGGTCCCGTTGAACACGGGGCTGAAGGGTGAGATCCTGAGGTACGAACTGGCCGACTCGGCCCCCAAGGGGCTGGTAGTGGACCAACGCCTGTGGGAACCGTATGCCCCTCTCCGGGAGGGGTTGAAGATCGGATTAGAGTGGGTGCTTCCCGCGCCCTCCCACCCACCGGACCCGCTTCCGGAAGGAACGCTCTCGTTCCAACGGCTCCTCTCGGACCTGCGGGTCGAACCCCTCGCTCCCCCCCGCCCGTCGGACCCCGCCTCGATCATGTACACCAGCGGAACCACCGGACCGCCCAAGGGGGCCCTGATCCCCCATGAGAAGACCCTCACCACGCCGAAGGAGATCGGATTGCGGAGCCGGCTCGAGCCGGATTCCGTGCTGTTCACCGCCCTGCCGCTCTTCCATTGCAATGCCCAGGAGATGACCGCCCTGACCGCGCTCCTGAACGACGTGACCGCGGCGTTCGATGAACGGTTCCACGCGTCGACCTACTGGGAGGTCGCGGCGCGATTCGGTGCGACCCACGTCTCGCTGTTGGTCTCGATGATCAACGTGTTGTTCAAGCAGCCCGAGCGACCGACGGACCGGAGCCATCGGGTCCGGACCGCCCTCACGGCCGGCACCACCAAAACGGTCTGGCCGGAGTTCGAGCGTCGGTTCGGGCTGACCATCGTCGAGCTCTACGGAATGACCGAGTGCGGCTGCACGACCCTCATGAATCCCCCCGGGGCGATCCGGGTGGGTTCGGTCGGAACTCCTCTCGGGTTCGTCGAGGCGCAGGTCGTGGACGACGACGACCGTCCCGTTCCGGACGGCGAACGGGGAGAGCTCGTCGTCCGCCCCCGCGCCCCGTTCACGATGTTCTCGGGGTATGTCGGCAAGCCGGAGAAGACGGTCGAGGCCTGGCGAAACCTGTGGTTCCACACCGGTGACTACGTCACGCGCGACGCGGACGGGTACTACTACTTCGTCGACCGGAAGAAGGACGTCATCCGTCGTCGCGGAGAGAACCTCGCTCCGTACGACGTGGAGACGGTCCTCAACCTCCACCCGGCCGTGTTCGAGTCGGTGGTGGTCGGCGTACCGAGCCCGCTGGGGGAGGAGGACGTCAAGGCGTTCGTTCAGCTGCGTCCCGGGGCCACGGCGACCCCCGTGGAGCTCTTCGAGTTCTGCGTCGAGAAGCTGCCGTTCTTCATGGTCCCGCGGTACCTCGAGTTCCTCGACGATATCCCCAGGACGGCGAACCAGAAGTCCCAACGGTACGTCCTTCGCGAACGGAAGGGAGGGGTGCAGTACGACCGGGAAGAGCTCGGGATCGCCCTCCGAAAGCGATAGGCCGCACCCGTCCGGGCGACCCCGGGTCCTGGTCGACACGAACGCGCTCTTCCTCGTGATCCGTTCCCGCTTCCCGTTGGACGAGGAGGTGGGACGCCACCGCCCGGGCGCCGTCCTCGCGGTTCCCTCCTCGGTCCTGGGTGAGCTCGACCGTCTTGCACGGAGTCTGACCCCGGGGGCGGTAGCGGCGCGAGCCCTCGCCGACCGATACGAACGGATCGAGACCCGGGTCCGGGGTGATGGAGGCGTGCTCGACGTCGCACAACGCCGGGGAGCCTGGGTAGTTACCGCCGACCGGGCCTTCCAGCGGAGGTTGGTGGCGCACCACATCACCGTGCTTCGGCCTCGAGACCAGCACCGGCTCGAAGTGGTGGAGGGACGGCCGGCGCCGCGGGTCCGGCCCACGCCGCAACCCCGTCCGCGGCGCCCCCGCGGGAACTCTTAAGAATCGAGCCCGGCTCGGACCGGGGGAGACGATGCCCAAGGACGACGACCAGCTCCTGGACCTGCCACCCGTCTTCGGCAGCGGGATCATCGGGGCGTGCGACATCTGCGGCACCCGGCAGGCGGTGATCGTACTTTCCAAGGAACGGTACAAGCTCTGTGTACTCGACTTCCTGAACAAGTCCTGGATCAAGAGCGACAAGAAGCCCGGTGCCCCCCTTCCCCCGTACCGCAGCGATCGGATCTGGTTCCCCACGGACTCGACCAGGTCCGGGAAGGCACCCGGGATCGTCCTTTCACCCACCAAGGCGGTCAAACGGCCCGGCGTCCTCATCACGCCGGACATCTACGGGATCACCACCATCGTGCTTGACGGGGCGATCCGTCTGGCCAAAGAGGGCTGCGAGGTCCTCATCCCCGACGTCGCCAAGACCGACGGGATCTCGCCCGCGCACCACTTGTCCCTGCGGGCGGGGGTCTCGGTGCGGGGCGGGATCCCGACCTCCGCCCGCCGGGTCGAGGAGCTGGTCGAGCTCTACGGCGACGCGCTCACCTTCCTGCGTTCCCGGGAGCTCGTTGACCCGGCACGGACCGCGCTGCTTGGGGTCTCCTACGGCGGCGCTCTCGCGATCGCGCTGGCCGCCCGCGACACCCGCCTCGCCGCGGTCGCCCTGGCCTATCCCATGCCCGTCCGGCCGGACAATCTGTCGGGCTTGATCTCCGCCCCCCTCCTGTATGTCGGTGGCGAACGCGACCGGGTCTCGGAAAAGAGCCGACGCCAGATCGCGGCGGCCCAGCTTCCCTCCAACAAGGTGCCCGCCCAGTTCATGGTCCTTCCCGGGGTCGGTCACAACTTCCTGGCCCGGGACCTTTCGGCCTACGACCTCCGGGCCGCCGAGGCCGCGTGGAACCGGGTCGTCGCGTTCCTCAAGAAACAGCTCTTCCCGGCCCCTCCGGTTCCCCCTGTTCCGCCCCCCAAGCCTGCCGTTTCGGCCAGTGCCACCGCTCCCCCTCCGAAACCCGCCTCCCCGGCGCCCGCGGTCCCTTCGCTACCGGTGGCACCCAGCGTTCCGCCTACGCCAGCCGCACCGGCCGCCCCCCCGGCCAGCGCGTAGGGTCGACGACTACGCCGTCGACGGGATCGACGCGGCCGTCTCGACCAGTTCCTTGGCCGCTCGGGTGAAGCGCATGAGTTTCGCGGGATTGCCGCGGATCTTGAACGTCCCGTTCAGGATCGACTTCACCGGATCGATCTCTTTTCGCATCAGCCGCCCCCAATTCTCGGGGGACCCTTCGTACACGAACTCGCTCGGCACCGTGCGGGCATCGGGATGGAACGTCGCGGCCGAGCACTGCCCGTGGGCCAGGACGAGATGGATGCCGGGGGAAGGATGGTCCGGCTCCGAGGGCCGGACCAGGAAGACGATGTCGCCTTCCCACGCCTTGGCCGCCTCCTGATACGCCGTGTTCTGGTTCAACGCCGTACGGAACGCCTCGGCCCATTCGGCGGAAGGGAATGGCATGGCGCGTCGAAGGGTGGGACCCCAGATAACCGAGGGGGAGCCAGGTCACCTCCTCCTCAGCGAGAATCTTAAGGGGGGAGCCGGTCGGGCAGACCATGAGCCTGTACCTTCCTGTCATCTACGGAAGCGTCCGCGCGAACCGCAAGAGCATCCACGTCGCCCGGTACGCGGTCGCCCGGCTGAGAGCGCGTCCGGGAATCGAGACCCGCCTCTTCGACCCCCAGGATCTACCGTTCGGCAACCTGGTCCACCGAGAGTGGGAATGGAAGGACGCCCCGGAGAGCGTTCGCTCGTTCGCCCGGGAGATGGAGCGCGCCGACGGGTTCATCCTCGTCACGCCAGAGTACAACTTCGGGATCCCCGGGACGCTCAAGAACCTCCTCGACCACCTCTGGCGGCAGTGGCACTTCAAGCCGTTCGGCCTCGTCGGGGCCGGCGGGATGGTGGGAGGCGCACGGGCGGTCGATGCGCTCCGGATGGTGGTGCCCGGATTGAAGGGCATCAGTGTCCCGACCGCCGTGCTCGTCCAACACGTCGAGACCGCGTTCACGGCGGACGGGCCAGCGAAGGACCGGGAGGAGTGGGAGAAGAAGTTCGACCGCTTTTTCACCGACGTCGAGTGGTACGCCCGGGCGCTCGCGCGCGCCCGGATGGACGACCCGCCCCCCCAGCGCTGACCTCGCGGGGGCTAGACGTATTCGTAGAATCCCTGACCGGTCTTCCGGCCCAGGTGGCCCGCGTCCACCAGTCTCCTAAGGAGCGGGGAGGGGCGGTACTTCGGATCGCCCAAGTCCCTCTGGAGGGTCGTGGCCACCTCGAGGGTCACGTCGAGCCCGACCAGGTCCGCGAGCTCGAAGGGTCCCATCGGCATCCCCGCCCCTGCCTTCATGGCCGCGTCGATGTCGCGCGAGCTCGCGAGGTTCTGTTCCAAGATGAAGCACGCCTCGTTCAGGACCGGGATCAGTAGCCGGTTCACGACGAAGGCCGGGGATTCGCGGACCCGGATCGGGAGCAGGGGGTACCGGTGGTTCCGGAGGCCGGAGAGGAACTCGACGCAGTCGGTGACGACCTCCTCTCGGGTATCCACCCCGCCGGCGACCTCGACCAGGGGCAGCGTATAGGGCGGGTTGAAGAAGTGAAGGACGAGCGTCTCCCGGACGTGCTTCAGCCCGCGCGCCAGACGCGTGATCGAAAGGGAGGACGTGTTCGACCCGAGCACGGCGTACTCGGGGATCGCCCGGTCGAGCGCCTCGAGGACCGGCCGCTTGACCTCCTCCCGCTCGAACACAGCCTCGACGACGAGGTCGACGTCCGAGAACGCGGAATAGTCCGTCGTTCCGTGGACGCGCGCGACCACCTCGTCGCCGCGCGTTCGGGTGAACTTGGGAGCCAGCTTCGCGCGGAGGTGCGCGACCTGCGCCTCGGTGAGTTCGCCGGTGAGCCCCCGCACCCGCTCGAGCTCGGTGTCCGCGCGGCCCTCCTGGAACCGAACGAGCTCGTCCACGATCCCGCGCACGCGGGCGAGTCCCTTGTCGACGAGCGCGGCGTCAACGTCCTTGAGGACCACGTCGACCCCGTTGAAGGCCAGCACCTCGGCGATCGCCGCACCCATCGTGCCCGCGCCGACCACGCCCGCCTTTGCCACCCGCATCGTTGCACCTTCCAAGGGAGCCGTTCGGCGCTACATAACCCCGAAGGAGCGGCCGGGGATCGGGGGACGTCGAGTTACGGCTGGGCCGATCGCGGCGCAGGGGTCAAGGTCGAGGGGGAGGAAGCGGAGGTGCCGGGACGGACCGCCGCCTTCGTCACCATCGGGAGCCGGGTCGTCGGGACCGGCCGTGTCGGCAGCCCGAGCCGGTCCCGCACCCAGTGGCGCACGTCCGAGATGTAGAGATTTCCGTACGGACAGTCACCGACACAGTTCCCCACGCCGCAGCACTTCGAGCTCCGGAACTCCCCTGTTGTCCGGAAATAGCCGGGCATGTTCACGAGGCCGACTGGACACGCCTTCGCACAGTCCAGGGTGGTGCACGCCTTGCAGACCTCCTTGCTGTGGACCTTGAGCTTGAAGAAGCCGATCTTCTGGAAAGCCTGCGCGATCGTGCCCGTGTAGCACCAGCCCATCGTGACGCAGTTGTAGTTGCCGGTGTACGGGATCGTCACGAACATCACATACCACAGGACCGAGAACGAGAACGCGAAGAAGAACACGGAGGGGTCGTTGCCCTGGATGTAGACGCGGGCCGCCCCGATGGAGTCGAGATACGAGAGGACCGAAGTGGCGACGAGCGTGCCCATGATGAGACCGGTCGTGACGCCGTAGACCCGGGACATTCGGCTTCCCAGGTACTTCTTGGCCGGCCACTCGGTCCGGTTGAACGATTTCATCGAGTCGATCGCCGTGCCCTGGTACATCAGCGCGGCCGAGCAGAACGTGGAGCAGATGACGCGCCGGCCGAAGAGGACCACGAGCGTGCCCGTGATGAGATAGGTCAGGAGAATCGCGGAGAAGACCCCCGGAGCTACGGGGTAGGACCCCAAGCCCATCGACCATCCCAGGACCGGGACCGTGGCGGCGCCGGGGGCGCTCGGCACGAAGAGGCTGAAGTAAATGCTCGGGTAGAAGACGACGAACGCAGCGTAGCAGCCCATCATGAGCAGGAGCCGGATCCGGTTCTCCACGTTGTGCGTCTCGCGGAGCTTGAAGACGACGAGCATTCCCATTTCCGTGCCCATCATCGCGAGGAACCAGGTCGAGGCAGTCACCCCCGCGAGGAACCAGAATCCGTTGTACACCGCGTTGAACAGGACCGTCCCCGGGGGGCCGCTCAGCGGGAGCGTGAAGTAGATCCCGGAGTAGACGGCGGGGTCGACCTGCAGGTTCAGGAGCGCGCCCATGAAGATCTCCGCGACGAAGATCCCTGCCAGCAACGCGAGCGCCCAGCTCGGTCTGAGCTGCCACGGAACGTCGGGACCCGCCGAGAACGGTTCGGGGTGGAGAACCGCCCCAAAGAAGAGGACCATTTCCACCACGACCGACACGGCGAAGAGCAGGACCGAACCGTAGGAGAGCCACAGGAACAGACCGGCCATCATCGCGCTGAAAACCGCGAGCAGGCGCACGAGGTAGTTCGAAAGGGCGGGCGTGAGCTGGCGGTGTCGGTAGATGAACTCCATGAGGTAGACGAAGAGGCCGATCATCACGGCGCTCCCGAGGTAGATCGTTACGGCCCCCCACGTGGGGTTCGCGAGCGCCGGCGGCGAGAGGGACATCAGCACCGACTGCGAGATCAGTATGACGACCACGCCCGTGGGCAGGCGGTCCCGAAGGAACACCGCGGTGAGCAGCATCTCCGCGGCCATCGTGAACAGGAACCAGGGCGACGTGACCACCGCCGAAAAGAGCGGGACGAACCCGGTGGAGATCCCAGGTGCAAGGCCTCCCGAGGCGAGGCTGAACGTCCATCCCATCAGGAGTTCGTTCAGGAGGACGAGCAGCAGCACGGTGACCACGAACTCCGCGCTTGGTCCGGCGGAAACCGAAGCGGCTCCCTCTTCCCGGCGACGGACCTCGCGCAGGAAGGAGGCGAAGACCACGACCACGCTCGCCGACATGAGCGCGCTCGCCACCCAGAATCCCGCGACGAGGCTGCGGGAGCTGGGCGCGAGGAAGTAGACGAGGGCGCCGCCGAGCATCGCCACCATCATGAGGAGGAGGAAGAGGACCGTCCCGGAACGGAGCGGGGAGCGCGCGGTCGCCGCCCACTTAATCAGGACGGCGGTCGTTGCCGACATGGCACCCGCGACGACGGCGAGGATGGCGAGGGTCGTGCCGCTCTCCATTGACCTCACTCCGATGGACGAATCAGGGTCCTCGAGTCAGGACGGCGGGGCTCCCAAGAGGACCGGAGGGTTCGTCCGCGGAAGTCCGGACCCCCGCACTAGCCGACGATCCGGGAGACAGGTTGGCAGTGGTCGGCGAGTGTAGGGTCGGTACGGAGTCCTCGACAGACCATCGAAGAGGGGCGAAGGCTCCTGCAGGTCGAAGCGCGACGGCGACGGTGAACCCCGCCAGCAAAGCGTACTCGAATCCCCAACGAAGGACGAGCGCGAGTCCTCCGACGGTGCCCGGCGATATCGTGCCCCATGCGGACGGAGCGCCGGCGACAAAGAGAACCTGATTGACGAGGCCGTCGAACCCCCACGCGGACGTGGGCGGAGGAGAGTAGAGCACGCTCAACCCGGCGGCCAGGAAAAGGACGGGTAAGGCGAAACCGGTTCGTTCCCTCACAGCCTGGAGGAACCGATACGTTCCGGCCGGAAAGAACGCCGCCGCGATCGCCAGGCCCGCGAGCACCTGATGTTGGACGATCCACTGGAACCACAGCCCCGCACCCGCGGTAACGGGGTTGACCGTGGTCCATTCCGCGATCATCGAGAGCGACCAGAGAACGCCCGCCACGAGGAGGGCGAGCCGCACGGTCGCCCCCGCGACGAACCGTACGTCGACCTTTCGGGCCGCCCGAGGGGCGACCTCCCCCGAGGGTGGGCCGAACAGGCCGGCGTAGACGACCAGCAGGAGCTCCTGTGCGATCAGGGCGATCCAGACCACGACGATCTGGAACACGCCCAAGTACCAATTGTTGAGGAGGAGGGTGTTGGCGGTCGTCCCCGAAGCCTGGGCCACGAGGCCCACCCCCGCGGTCGCCGCGGCGGTCGTAGAACAGCACGCCCCGAGCGTGACGAGGCTGATCATCGCGGGAGTCAGACCGGCGACCGCTCCAATCGAGGTCGAACCGGCAGTGCGCGCGTTCCGCGCCTTTAGGAGGCGGACCGAGAGCAGGAAGGCGACGGTCATTCCAAGACCCACGCCGACCGAGACCACCAGCATCGCGAACGTCGCGAAGAAGGGGAGAGAGATGACCCCCCACGGGGCGATCACGAGGAGACCCGGGTAGTTCCACGGATTCGTCCCCGGTCCCCCCGACCAGAGGACGGTCCAAGTGTACCCGCCCTGGATGTTCCCGAGGACGAGCATCCCTCCGTAGAACATCGAGCCGAGGACGTAGAGCAGGGCGAAGAACACCACGCCGCCTCGCGCCGAGGACGTCCGGATCAGGGTCCGAACTTGCCTCAGGGTCACCACGTCGAGCGGGTCGAATCCCGGGGCGTTGCTCATTGGACCGCCGACAAGACGGTCGAGGGTTTAAGGCGGGTTCGTTCGGACGTGGGAACGGTCGTTCCGGGGTCGACCTAGGGGCCGTTCCGATGTCGGGTCAGGTCGGTCACGATCTGGTCGTACTGCTCCCGCGTGATCTCCCCTCGCGCGTACCGCTGGCGGGCGACCATGATGGCGGGGTCGCGACGCCGTCCGCCCGGACCGGGTCCCTGGCCATGCCCGGCGGGGTATCGGCTGCGATACCCCCGCCACAGGGCCATCCGGAGGGCGAAGAAGCCGACCCAAACGAGGAGGAAGATCAGGAAGAACCCGCCGAAGAAGGGGTAGTACGGCCGACCGCCCGGACCCGTGCCGCTGAACGGCCCGAGGTAGAGCAGGTACACGACAAGGAGCACGATGGTGATCACCACTCCCCCCAACAGGATCCAGGGCCAGATCGGCCGACGAGGAGCCTCGCCGGTGTAAGGTGGATACATGCAGCTCCCGATACGGAACCTCCGGGCGGGCTATCTTAAGGTTCGTCCCGAGCTGAAGCGAGTTTCCCTACCCCACGCGCCGGACCAATCCGAAGACTTAAGGCGCGAACCACGCTCGGGCGGCTCGCGCGGGGATGGCCCAGCCTGGCAAGGCGCAGGATTGCTAATCCTGTGGTGATTTCACCTCGGGGGTTCAAAAGAGGGTCGAAGCCTTCGGCTCTCGGAAATTCCCCCTCCCCGCGTTCCCCCAAAGCGGGGAGCGGGTCTCAGGGTGCGACGGGCACCCGGTACGTGTCCCCGTCTCGCACCACCGTTACCACAGCACCGGTTACCGGTAGTGGCCCCTCGACGATGGCCAGCAGGCGTACCGCCTCGGCCAGCTCGATGAGCGCGATGCGGTGGGGATTCGGCCAACCCGCCGCCGGACTCGCCAGCTCGGTCGCAGCCAGCACCCTGCCCTGCGGCGGCAGGGAGAGGGGCGTGACTTCGGAGGACCCGCACTTGGGGCACGGTCCGGCGCGTGGCAAGTAGCGCAAGGTGCACGACGGGCATCGGCTGACCAGGAGGGGACGGGCGATCACGGCGCCGGGCTCCCCAGGATGGTCACGAAGTTGTGCGAGGCGAGACCCCCGATGGATTGGGCCAGTCCCGCGCGGGGTCTCGGGTCGACCGCCGTCGGACCGCTCTCTCCCCGGAGCTGCTGGGCCACCGCGGCGATCTCGGCGAGGCCCGATGCGCCGACCGGATGTCCCCGGCCGAGGATTCCGCCCGAGGGATTCACCGCAGGGGCGCCGTGCGGGGGTCCCCGTTCGGAGTACCAGGCGGGGGCGGCTCCGAGTTCCGCGAATCCCAGGTCCTCCAGGTCCATCAGGAGAAACGGCGCGAACGCATCGTGGAGCTCGAGGATCCCGATCTCCTTTCGGGAGAGCTTCGCGGACAGGAAAGCCCGTTCGGCCGCCAATCGCGTCGCGGCGAAGGTCGTCAGGTCGGGGCGGTCGACCAGCGCGAGCGCCTCGAACGCCTGGCCGATCCCGGCCACGGCCGCCGGACCTTCCCCCCGTTCGACCACCACCGCCACGGCGCCGTCGGAGATCGCCGAGCAGTGCAGGAGCCGCAGCGGGAGCGCTACGGCACGGCTCGCGCGAACCTCCGTCGCCGTTACCGGCGTACGGAACTGGGCGTACGGGTTGTGCTGCGCGGCGCGCCGCGCGGCCACCGTAACCGCGTCGAACACGGCGGGGTCGACCTCGTACTGTTCGGCGTACCGCTGACTCACGAGGGCGGCGAGGGCCGGCATCGTCGCGCCCACCGCCTGTTCCGAGGGGTGGAGGGAGTGGGCCAAGGCGGCCGCGACCTCGGCGGTCGGCCGGTCGGTCATCTTCTCGACCGCCATGACCAGGGCCCGTTCGTGGTGCCCGCTCCACACGGCATGAACGGCCGCATGGAAGGCGGCGGCTCCGCTCGCACTTGCCGCCTCGACCCGCAGACCCGCTGCGGTCTCGAGACCGATCCGGTTGGCGACCCGGGAGACCAGGTTCTCGGCCCCGTTGACCGCCCCGGCGAGCATGTTCCCCACGACGAGGAAGTCGACGGGTTTCCGGCCGAGGCCGGCGAGAGCTTCGCTCGCGGCTTCGGCCGCGAGGTCCGTCAGGTTCTCCGAGCGCTTTCCGAAGCGGGCGAACCCGACCGCGCTGACGTGCGCCGTCATGGAGCGATCACTTCGGGGGGATCGAAGAGGGTGTGCACCATCGACAGGAATCGGACGAGTGGCATCCCGTTGTCCCAGCGGAGCACCGCGTTCCCTTCCCGGGTCCGGTCGACCGGAGGAAGTCGCTTCGCGAGCAGTCCCAGCATGCCGCGCTGAGGTTGACGTGCGGCGGAGTAGACCCGCCAAGGGTCGCCGGCACGGTGGCCGATCTTTCGATAGGCGTAGATGGCGACGAGTCCTACCCGTTCGACCGACGTGCGGTGGGCTTCGAGTTGCTCGGCGGCCCGACCGCTCGCGGCGGTGAAGTGGATCGTCGCCTCGGAGGAGGCCTTGACCTCGACCGGCAGGGCCAGCTCCCGACGCAGGGCGACGAGGTCGAACCCGAGGGAACCCGCGCCGCGTACAACGAGGAACGGGGCGGCGATCATCCGTTCGAGGTCGGGACGCTCCTCAGGGGCCAACCCCTTCGCATAGTGGAGGATAGCGGTACGGTCCCCCTGGAGCAGGTCCCGCAGCTCCCGTTCGTACGAGGAGAAGCTGTGGCCGACCACGGAGAGTCCCTTTCTTGAAGGCATTAATATAAGGCGATGGGCGGACTCGCCGAGAACGGTGGCAGCCTCCGCGGGCCTCGAGATCGTCGCCGCGGACGTCCCGATCGCCCGGGTGCTGGCCCAGCTGGTGGCGGACGCCGACCGACGCCGAATGGTTCGGGGCTACTCCACTCAGACCGCCCGCCTCCGTCTCTCGGACCTTCGATCGCGACTTCTCAAGGAGCGGGTCTTCGAGGACCCGACCCGCTTGCTGGGGCGACTGAAACGACGGGGTCTCGTGGCCGAGCTCCCGGGCGGGGGCGGAGAGAAGACGTTCGAGATCCCGTATCCGGACGAGCTGCGCCAGCTCCTGCTGGATGAGGTGGCGCGGGCCGAAACGGTAGAGGCGGGTCCCGTCAGCCCGGTGCCCGACGAGCCCGCCGAGATCCGGGCCATGGACTCGGAGTTCCTCGACCATCTTCGGGACGTTCTCCATCATCGCTTGGACGAGACGATCGCGTTCGGCCAGACCTTCACCGTCGATCGGCTGGCCAAGTATCTCCGGGACCTTTTCGGGGAGGCGCTCTACTTCGATTCGCTGATCTCGCTCCTCCAACAGTACGCCCTGGCGGACGTCTCGCTGCTCGCTCCCACGGGCCGTTCCACGGGAGCCACCGGTTTCCACCTGGCGCTGTTCGGTCCCCCCGGGACGGGGAAGACGTTCTCGATCGACGACCTCGTGCGAGGGAACCCAAGAAGCGGCGTGCCGCCGCACGGCCTGCCGGGCCGGAATCGGTACTGCGGGGGTATCACGCCGGTCCAGTTCCTACGCGTTGGATCTTCCTACACCGGCCGGACTTTCAATTTCATCGTGCCCGAGTTCAATGACTGGTTCAAGTACCGCGGAATGGTGGAGCCGCTCAAGTTGGTCATGGAGCAGCGGGAGGTGAAGTGGGAGACGACCTTCGGCACGGTGGGCCCCTACACCTTCCGGTCCTTCTTCTCCGTGAACTACAACGTCCGTACCGCCGGCGCGGACGACTACTGGACGACCATCGGAGACCCGAACTTTGCCGCGCTCGAGGACCGCATGCTCCTTCGGTTCCATCCCATGACCCGGGAGCGCTTCCGGGCCGTCGAGTCGAGCGCCGAGCGGCTGGAACTCGGGGAGATCGAATTCGAGCTCGCGGGCCAGATCCGCGATCATCTGACCCTCGTCCACGCCATCGAGACGGGCCACCCCCTGGTCGCCTCCCGGTTCCGACGGCGACCGGTGAACCTGGAGCGCCCCCTCTACGACGCACTTCGAGAGGTCTCGGAGAAGGCCCTCAAGACGACCACGTTCCCCAAATTCTCCCCCCGCCTCAAGTCGCGTGCCGTCCGCCTCGCGGCCGCGTCGGCCCTCCTCACGTACTTCCACGATCCCACGTCCCCGGGTCTTCCGATCGGGGCCGCGGAGACCGATTTCGCGCGCCGTTTCTACGAGGAGGAGGTCCGTGCCCGGGAAGGGCGACGGGGCCAGTCCGCGCGCTGACGAAAACCCCTCCGTCCGGTACCACATTCCGGGGGCGGAGGAAGTGCGTCGGACCGCCCGACGGGTCCTCCGTTCGGGACGAGCCACCTACCCCTCTCAGGTCGCGTTCCGAGACGCGGTAGTGGCGGCGTTGCGCCGGGACGATCCTCTCGCCGTGGTCGGGGGCACTCGGCTTCGTCGTTTGATCCTGGAGACTCCCGGCGTTCGCCTCTCCGTGCACTACACCGAACGGCCGGATCTGCATCCGCTGCTGGCTTGCCCGGTGTGCGGTTCCGAGCTGAAGCCGGTAAAGAACCGGACCCTCACGGGCGATTCGGTCGTCCTGGGCCAGGAGTGCACCCGCTGCGACTACTGGACCCATCGGCAACGCCGCGTTCCGGTCCGTTACACTTTCTCGCGAGGGGGAGGCCCGCGGGTCCGGGAGCCCCGGCCCTAGTCCTCTTTCCAGACCGCCTTGCGGGGAGGAACGTAGGGAGAGGGCGGCGGGGGCGACTTCGGCTTGCGCTTCCGACCACCCACCGCGTAGACCGCGATCGCCGCCACCGTCGCGCCCACCACGATCCCCAAGAAGATCCCCAGTGGGAACGTCAGGGAGGACCCACCGGAGGAGCTGCTCGAGCTCAGCGGAGGCAACACGACTATCGAGAGCGTCGCGTTCACCGTGACCCCGGCCGCATCGGTCGCGGTCGAGCTCACCGTGAAGTTTCCGGCGCTCGAATAGGAGTGGGTAGCTCGTGCTCCCGCGCCCTCGCTCCCGTCTCCAAAGTTCCAGACCACGGTGAAGGGGCCAGTTCCTCCGCTCAGGGTCACGTTGTAGAAGAACAGAGTTCCCGGCCGAGCCGGATTCGCGAGCGTCCCGCCGGTGACGACGAACTCTCCGGCCGGCGTATCATTCACCTGAACCGTAACGGTCGCGTTCGCTTCATCCCCCAGTTTGTCCTGGTAGGTGGCGGTCACCAAGTGATGTCCTGCACTCGTCCACGAGTGCGTAGCGTTCGACCCGGTGGCGAGGGTTCCGTCCCCGAAAGACCAGAACGTGGTCCCGCTGCCGATGCCTCCGGTTTCGACCGTGTTGAAGGATACTGAGGCCGCGATGTCCGTTTTCAGGGTCGATGTCACGAGTTCGATCGTAGGCGGTGGGTAGACGTCCACCAGCCAGGCCACCGTACCGGTCCCACCCACCTGGTCCGTCACGTTCAACTGGAGGAGGTAGACGCCGGTCACGTCGTATGCGTGAGTGACGTTCTGCGTGGTTGAGCCGGTGCCGTCTCCGAACGACCATGCATAATGGTACGGCGCGACCCCGCCGACCACGGTCGGATAGATGCCGAGGTCCATGCCGAGTTCCAGGTCGGGGAAGTCGCCGGGCGCGATGAACGGCACGATGCTAAGTCCCGATCGTACGGTGAGATTCGTGGATGCTTGGGCGCTGTTGCCCAGCGCGTCCGTTACGGAGGCAACGACCGTAAAGGTCCCCGTTGCGGTCGGGGTACAGACCAGTTCCGATGCATTCGTCGAAGTGCATCCCGCAGGGAGGTCAGGGTAGGAGACCACGGAGGGGCCCGCTCCGCCACTGTAGGTCAGCACGAAGGTCGTGCTCTGACCCGCGTCGATCAGGTCGGGCGCGGCCGCGAAGCCGTCGATCTTCGGGGGAGAATTGGCGATCAGGCTAACCGTGCCCGATCCGGAGTTCGCCACCCAAACTTCCGAGGTGCCGGCGAGCTCGCCCGTCGAAAGGGTTACGGGAAGTACCGCGACGGGACTCTGGCCCACAGCCATCGCAGCCACGCCCTCGTAGCTCGCGTCCGTGGAGGAACCGTCGATGACGGTGACCGTGCCCGAAGTCGGGCTGTTCATCGTGGCGGCGAACAGGTCCTCCCGGGATGGATCGTAGGCGATCGCACCCGACTCTGTGTGGGGCGCAACGACGAGCGTCGGACCAGCCAGCACGAGGCTGGTCGCATTCAGCAGCGTGACATTCGTTCCCAGTCCGTAGACATCTCCGTCCGCCGGGTCGTAGGCCAGTGAGGTAAGACCCGGTGCGGGGGCGAGTGAGGTGTTGACGACCGTCCCGTTGGAGGCATCCACCACGGCGATGTCGCTCGTCCCGGATGTGTTGACGCTTAGGAAGATCTGGTCCGTCCTCGGGTCGAGGGCGAGAGTGTGGATGCCGGTCTGGCCGGCACCGATCCCAGGCGAGAAGCTCGCGGCCAGATTCGGAAGGGTGTACGCGATCAACCCGTGTAGGCTGTTCAGTACCCAGAGGACGTTGTCGGCGACGTCGACCTGAATCGCTTCGGCTGCGCCTCCCAACGTGAAGTTGGTCGCAACGACCGTGTCGGTCGCCGGATCGAACGCGGCGACCCCGTCCTCGAGGCCGACATACACGACCCCGCTGGCGGCGTCCGCCGACAGCGAGAGGGGGGTGGCGTTGAGTCCAAGGGGTGCGGCAACAGAGTTCAGAGTGAGGGGAGAGAGCACCCCCAGGCTCGAATCGTGCGAATCGGCCACTACAACTCGGCCCGAGACGGCGTCGAATGCGAGGGCATCTGGGATCATGCCCAAGTCTGGTGAAGCGGCCACGGTGGATATTCCCGCGAGCGTGACCGACGATAGGTTTCTCGAGCCGCTGCACCACACGAAGAGAGTCGCACTGGAGGGAATGGTGTCGAACGAGCCCGGGTACTCCCCAACGCCGATAGCCGCGTTGATGACTGTTCCATTGAGAGGGTCCAGTTCCTGAAGGTTCGCGGCTGTGCTCATGGCGAGGAGGAAGTCTGACCCGTTCAGAGTCGGAGCCACTGAGTGAACACCCCCCCCGATGCCGGGCCAGAACTTCCAGAAGGTTGCGGCGCTTGCATTAAGAATCGTAACAGAGCCTTGACTCGGCACGGTAACGGCAATCATTTCCCTCTCGGGTGAGAACGCGATACCTCCTGGATGTCCCCCAAGATGGAAGCTAGCAATCGAGGCGAAAGATGTCGAGTTGAAGACATCCACGAAATTGCTGTTCTCACATGCGACGAACAGTGTCTGGGCCGCCGGATCGATCGCCAATCCCGCGGGGCCCAGGTCGGTCGCGATGGTCGAGGGGATGACCAAGTCGCTGGTCGTGTTGATGAGAGTGAGGTTGGCCGACCCGGCGTTTGCGACGATCAGGTCGCCGGTCGAGTTGTCCAGGACCATCGCGCTCGGATCGGTCCCAACGGGGATTGGAGAACCCACCATGGTGTAGGAGGTCGGATTGAACACACCGACTGAAGCGGTCAAGGGTAAGGTCGCGTACAGGAACCCGTTCGCCGGGTCGTAGAGCAGGTCGGACGTGTTCGCGAGTTGGTTCACAACGCCCGCGAAAGAGTTGTTCGTGGGATCGTAAAGGAGGGCCGGGGCGAGCTTGGGCTCCGGCCCGGCCACGGCATTGGTCGACAGGTCGGAGAGCCAGAGGTACCCGGTTGAGGGGACGTACGCCCCGGGGCCGATCGTCCAATCATTGACGGACGAGATGAAATTGCGCTGCCAAGAGGCATTGTAGTTGACGAAGACGCTTCGCGCGACGTCGCCCGCCCCGAGCGAAGACAGGACGGAGACGTGCGACGGCACGGGCAACCCCGGCGTCGAGGGGGAGGAGAGCGGACCACCGATTGCTCGGTCGGGCGGACCGGAACCAAGTCGGGCCGCGGCCAGCCCGCTCGCGAGGAGGAGGACGACGATGATCGCGGGCAGCAGGAGCGAACCGACGGCCGAGCGGGTCCTGCGCGGGTAGGCCATCGCGCCCCGACGCCCGTAGGATGGCTTAAACCCCTGTCTTGTCGGGAAGCGCTACTGGAAGGTCTGCATCGCCCGGCCGGCGTGCGCGTCGACCAGGAACATCGTCCGGGCGCCCTTCCGCTCGAGGAAGAACGACCAGATCGGCACGTGGAGGAGCTCCGCCTCGGTAACGTCCACGTTCGTCTGGAGCTTCGAGACGACGCTGTGCTTCTTGTGGGCCGCCTCCGACTGGAGCTGCTGGACCCACGCCCGGGCCGCGTTCTTCGCCGCGTCCTCGCCCAGGTCCCCGTTCAGGACCACCGAGCCGTCGGGGATCCCCTTCCGGTCGAAGAACGTGCGTTCCCCGAGCGCGAACGCATAGTTCTTCGGCTGGTAGGCGGTCATCGACTTCACCGCGACCACGGGATACTCGAACTGGCCCGAGATCGTCTCCTCGCGGTTCGGGTTGACCACGGGGCCCCCGAAAATTGGCACGACGGAGGTGCCCCCCCTACCCCGGCTCAGGGCGGAGCCGAGCAGGGCGCCGGCCGCCATGGTTCCGACCGTCACCCCGACGCTGGTCGCCACGGCCTGGTACTGGTAGGTCGTGCTGGCGGACGCCGGGACCACCCAGAATGGGACGAAGGAGAGTTTCGCATCCGCGACCTTCGACTCCTCGAAATCGTGACGGTGCATTAACCCCGCGTCCATCGCCCCGCGGACCGCTTGGAGCGCTTGGGCCTGGTCCACGACCTTGAGGGAGAGCATCGTGTGTTTCGAGATCTCCTTCCACCCCGCCCCTCCCAGCGTGACGGAACTCCCGCAGTAGTCGCACGAGATCACCATCTCGCCGAACATCGGCTTGATCGGCCCGCCGCATTGGGGGCATTTCAAGGCCTGAGCGCCGGCGGCACCGAGCGAGGGTGCGCTGGGGGCCGCGGGAGCCGCGGCGGGTGCCGAGCCACCGCCGCCCGGGATCGCGGTGCCGCACTTGTAGCAGAACGCCGCGCCGTCGGGGAGCTGCGAGCCGCACTTCGGACAGAAGACCATGACTTTCCTCGTCTACCGGGCCTAGGTCACGTACCTCGTCAACTCGGCGGCATCGCCGTGCCGCAACTCGGGCAGAACTTGCTCGTTCCCGGGACGTCCGCACTACATTTCGGGCACTTGCGCGCCGGGGCGGGGGCGAGCGACGCACCGCAATTGGGACAGAACTTGACGCCGACCGTGGTCGGCTGGCCGCACTTCGGACACGGGGGTCCGGTCGCCGCCGGCGCCGGAGCACCAAGGGCCTGACCGCAGCCCGGACAGAACCGGGTGCCGGCGGGTACCAAGGTACCGCACTTGGGGCAGGGCGTGGACGGTCCCTGCTGATACATCCCCTGCATCTGGCCGGCCATGCCGTAGCCCATGCCGAGACCGGCGCCGAGGCCGACCCCCGCGCCCGCCATCGCGCCGGCGCCGCCCGACGGGTTCGCCGCCGCGGTGGTGAGCGCCTGGCCCGCCTGGTACTGCATGTAGTTGACGCCCAGGACCCCCATCTCCGACCGGGTGTTGATCGCTTTCTGGACCTCGTCGGGGAGGTTGATGGACATCCCCTGGAGCTGGTTCAGCTCGATCCCGAACTGGGAGAAGTGCTGGGGCGCCGCGCCGAGCACGGCCTGCTCGATCGTGGTCAGGTTGGAGGCGAGGTCGGTGACCCGCATCCCCTGCTCCTTCATCTTCCCGAGGACGTTGTAGATGAGCACGACCATCTGGTCGCGCAGCCGCGACTCGACGTCGGGGGTCGTGACGGCACCGAACGTGCCGACGAACTGGGTGATGAAATTGTCGGGCGCGCCGACGCGCCAACGGTACGAGCCGAAGACCCGGAGGTTGACGAGTCCGAAGTCGGGGTCCCGGAACACGTACGGCTCGGTGCTCCCGAACTTTCCGTCGAAGATGCGGCGTTGCAAGTAGTAGACCTCGGCCTCCTGGCGGACGCCCGAGAGGGCCTGGACGATGTTCCCAAGGAGGGGGGCGTTCAGCGAAGTAAGGGAGTACCGGTCGGGACGGTCGAGGTAGGCGAGGACCTTTCCGTCGCGGAAGAAGACCGCGCTCTCGTCCTCGCGGACGACGATGTTGTCGCCCCACTTGATGTTGCGGGGGACCCGCCACATCACGTTGGGGCCCTTGTACACGTCCTCCCAGTTGATCGTCGTGGCGCCGATGAGACTGCCGCCCTTGGCGGGGATCGGATTGTTGGTTACCATCGTTCGTTCCTCCGGGTCCGGTCTACGAGACCCGGATTCCCTCGATCGCTTGCAATCGGGCCTTGAACGCCTGCTCCAGCTGAGTCACCTGCCCGCGGGCGGTCGAGAGCAACGCGGGGACCCCGGCGCCTCCGCTCATGGTCAGGCTCGCCAGCGGCGCGATGGTCTGGCTCAGCTGGTCCCCGGCTTGGGCAAACCCGAAGTCGTACTCGTAGAGTCGGTCGAGCTGCTGAGGGTTGATGCGCACGGCCGGCGAGATGCCCGTGTATCCCTGCTCCGCGTGCCGGATCTGACCCTCGAGGCGTTGGAGGTCGGCGAGGAGTGGCGCGATGTCGGTCAGGACGGCGAACTGGTTCGCGTTGACCAGCCCCGTCCGGGCGTTCTCGAGAGTGGCCCGCGCGTTCCGGATCTTTTCCGCGACCTGGAGCCTAAGGAGGCTGTCGGCCGCCTGAATGTCGGTCGCCTGACGGTACCCGCTGTATCCGGGCACGAGCAATTGGAGACGCTTCAGCATCCCCCGGCTCTGGTCGACGCTCTGACGGAGGTCGACCGGCGGGGTGGCCGCAGCGGCGGGCGCGGGCGTCAGCGAAGCGCCGCAGGCGTTGCAGAAGCGAGAGTTCGCGGGCACCGGCTGGCCGCATTTCGGGCACGCGGACGCCGTGGCGGGCGCGGGCGGGGGAGGGGGCACGGGCGCCCCGCCCGGGGACGGGCCCGCCATCTAGGGGCTCCGGGGCGGAGTCGAGGGAGGAGGAGCGGTCGCCGGTACGCTGGGGGAGTTGGCGGCGCTGTAGGAGAACGCGGAGGCCGGGGTCTCCTGGCGCCAGGTCGCGCGAGCGGTCTCGCGGTGGGCGATCGCGCTGGTCGAGCGGAACCGCCACATGATCGCGCCCGCCGTGACGGCGAGAAGGATCACGAGTACGATCAGGCCCTCCAGCATCCCGGTGAACGACTCGACGCCGTAGTAGTTGCCGAGACCCACGGAGAGGAAGAGGGTCGCGAAGCCCATCCCTCCGAACGCCCAGGCAAGGGACCGTTGGGCGGCGGGGTCGCGGGACGCCGATTCGGCGAGGTAGGAGGCGAGGCCAAAGACGAGCGCGAGCGAACCGATGATCAGGAGGGCCCCGAAGTGCTGGCTCGCGGGGAATGTCACGTAGACGAGCGTGAAGACGAGCGCCGCGACGATGACGAACAAGGCGGAGAGCAAGACCGCGCTCCATCCTTGCCGGGCGACGGGCGGCGCACCAGCGGGACCGGGAGTTGCCATGGTACCTCGGGCGAAAATGGTTCCCGGCCTATAATACAGTGAGCCGACAGCTCCCGGTTCACAATCGGGGCTCGTCGTCCGTCCTTTCCCGCCGAGGCCGGGGCGGCGGGGGGGCGGGCGGCTCCGGCACGGCCGTCGTTGCCGGTTTCGCATCCTTCGCGGCCGGAGCCGCTCCGGGCGGGGCCGGCCGGCGGGGCGGCGGGGGAGGAGCGGGGGACGACGTTTTCACGGGCCCGGTCGGCGGCTTCCCGTATCTCGCGGCCTCCGGAGGGGGAGCCGACGTGTGCGACGCGGGTTTGGCCGGCGGTTTGCCTCGGCTGAACACGCCCTTCAGTCCGGCGACCGGTGAGGGACCCCGCGAGGTGCGGGGAGGGGTCGATTGCATCACCACTCCCGTGAGGGGAGCGACCGTGATCGAGGAGATCGACTGGCCGCACTTCGGGCAGTTGGGGAACTGGCCGATGCAGTGCTGGCAGAGAGGCGACCCGCAGGCGTGGCGGACCGAAGCGATGCCGCCGCAGCCGATGCAACGTGGGGCCGGGGCGGCCGGGACGGACGTGGCGGTGGAGCCCCCCTGCGCGGCCGGCAGGGTCGAGGTGGTCCCCGGCGAAGGCGCGGGCGTCGTTTCCGGGGCGAAGTAGGTTTCCCCTTCCTCCTCCGCGACCTCCGCGGCACCGGGTCCGCTGGGGGGAGCCGCGGTCCGGAACTCGGGGGAGTACGCCCCGAGGTCGAGCGTCGGCAGGGGTGCGTGGGCCGTAGCGCCGGACTCTTCCACGATCCGGATCAGCCGGGCCTTGTAGATCCCGACGCGGAGCGTCCGAACCAGCTGGAACAGCGTCCGCTGGTCGGCGGGGAGGATGAGCGCACGGCGGGCGAGCTCCTCCACGTCGGGAGCGAGCTTCAGGTTCTCCGCGCGGATGTCGGCCTCGAGCACGGCGCGCAAGTACCCGAAGAGTCGATGGATCTGGTCGAGGCTCGTAGAGGGAGGACATAACACCGCCACGTCGGCGAGCGTGAAACCACGGTGCTCGATGCCGGGAGGTCGGTGCTCGAACGCGGCCGTGATGAGGTGGTACGAGGCGGTCTCGAGCTCCTTCACGTCTGCCGCGCTGAGCCGGTCCAAGTTCACCGGCCTGGTCCGGCTGATCGCGACGAGGACCGGTTCCAGGAGCTCGAAGGGAACGTGGAGGGTGACGAAGAGGTCGTTCTTCGCGACCGGCCGGTTCAGTCGGGCCTCGAGGAGGAGCGCCTCGCGACCGTACTTCTGGACCTGTTGGTCCCGCGTCTTCTCCAGGGCCAGTTTGCGCCCGTCCTTCGCGGGCGCGTAGTCCGAATCCAAAGAGAGCGCCCGGTCGAAGCTCGCCGCCGCGTCCTGCGGACGGCCGAGCGCGAGCAGGGAGATCCCGCGGCTCGTCCAGGCCTGGGAGTTGGTGGGGTCGGTCTCGGTCGCGCGCTCGTAGAACGAGAACGATTCGTTCGGATGTTCCATCCGCTCCGCGACGTAGCCGGCCCGGAGGAGGTTGGGGACGGCGGTGGGCTCGATCGCGAGGGCATGCTGGTAGGCGCCGGCCCCGCCGGCCCAATCCTGCCGGGCGATCGCCACCTCGCCGAGCCGGGACCAGAGCGCGGCGCTCCTCGGCAGGGCGGCCACGCCCAGCAGGGCGGCCTCCTGCGCGCGGTCGAGGTGACCGGCGCCGCTCTCCGCCTCCGCGAGGAGAAGGTAGAGGGATTCCTGGGGAGGCACGCGTCCGAGCGCCCCGTGGAGGAATTCGGCGGCCTCAGCGTGCCGCCCCTCGTCCAGCATCGTCCGCCCCACGCCCGTGAGGGCGACCGGGGACTTGGGATCGCGCGTAAGGACCTCTTCGTAGACGGCGCGGGCTTCGCTGGCCCGCTCGAGCGCGATCAGGATCTCCGCGCGGAGGAGCAACAGGGCCGCGGGGATGGGCGCGCCCTCGGCCGTCGGCGCCTTGCCTTCTTCGAGTACCTCGAGCGCCAGGTCGGGTCGGCCGGCGCCCAGGCGCAGGCGCGCGCGCCGGATCGCGATCTCGGATTTCAGGGCCGGGTCGATCTCGGCCGCCCGCTCGTACGACTGGTTGGCCTCCTCCGTGAGGCCGAGCGCGGTCGCCAGATCGCCCCGTTCCAAGTGCAGGGTCGCATCCTGAGCCTCCGGGGCGGGAGTGGCGAGCACGCGGGAGAGCGATTCGTAGGCGTCCTTCGTCTGTCCCGATTCCTTGTGGAGCCGGTATTTTTCGAGGAGACATTGCGGGTCGTCGGGCTCGAGGAGCAGGATCGCCTTCAGGGAGTAGAGGACCTCGGCGGGCCGCCCGAGCGCCCGCCACGCGTCGGCACGGGCTTTCCAGGCGGCGACGTCGTTCGGGTTCTCCTTCAACAGTGGGTCGGTGATCTGCACGACGTCCGAGTATTGCCCTGCGAGAAGGAGCGTCTCGGCGAGCGCCACCCGTCCGTGGCGGTTGGCCGGCTCTACCTCGAGCCCTTTCCGGAAGTACGCGACCGCGTCGGCGTACGCCCCCTGGGAGCGCAGCGCCTCCGCCACCTCGAAGTACGCGTGCGGGTCGCCCTCGGCGGTCTGGATGGCCTTCTGAAGGACCCGCAGGGCCTCGTCCCGCTGGCCGGTCCTGAGGAGGAGCTGGCCTTGCTTGCGGAGGTAGATCGGATTCTCAGGGTCGCGGCGGAGGAGGAGGTCGAGCAGCTGCAGCCCGCGGGGTTCCTGGTTCAAGTGGTCGAGCACCTCGACCGCCCCCCAGAGCACGTCCGCGTCCTCCGCGCCGCCGGTGATCGCCCGCGTGTAGAGGGCGAGGGCGTCGGCATAGCGGCCGGTCTCTCGCAGCGCGTGAGCGAACTCTTTGAGCACGTCGTTCCGGGTCTGGTTCTCGGGCCGGGCGAGGAACGACTGGTAGGACCGGATCGCCCGATCGGAGTCCCCTGCCAGGCGCGAAGCTCGAGCGATACCCAGGTCAGCGACGGCGGCGGCCTCCAGGTCGGAGGAGGCCCGCTCGTACGCGACGAGGGCGGTGTGGGCCGCCTGATCCCGTTCGGCCGAACCTTCCGGTCGGTCGTACGCCAGGGTGAGGTAGAGGTTCCCCCGCTCGACCGCGATGTCGACCCGGGTCGGGTCGACGCGGAACAGCTCGTCGAGCACGGGGGCGAGTAGGTTCGGGTCCTGGCTCGCGGCCAGGATCTCCTTCTTCTCGAGCAGGTACGGCAGTTGCCCGGGGTGGGCCGCGAGGAGGGCGTCGTAAACCTGGAGGGCGCCGTCGCGATTCCCCTCCCCCGCGAGGGCCCGCGCGAGCTCGAGCTGGGCGGGAACGTCGGTCGGATCTTCCGACAGGATTGCGTCGGCGAACTCGCGGACCGCCGCCTCCTGACCGGCGAGGCGGGCGAGGTCGAGGGCGCGCCGGAGCTCGACGATCGCCTGGGGGTGTGCCTTCGCCAGGGCCCGGTACGCGTCGAGCGCGGCCGGGACGTGCTCCGCAGAGGCCTCGAGCTCCGCGACGCCGCTCATCGCTTCCAGGTTGTCCGGTTGGGTCGCGAGTACCGCCCGGCACGCGGCCATGGCCGCCACCCCGTCGTCCAGGCGCATGGCCAGGATCTGGAGGTCGTGGAGGTTCTGCAGGTTGCGGGGGTCGGCCTCGGCGAGGCGCTGGCGGGCGCGCAATGCTACCTCGGGGGCGCGGGGTTCCGTGAGCCGGATGAGCTCCAAGAGGTGGGTCACGGAAGGCGGCTTCTCGCGCTCCACGAGCGGCTTCGCGGTGGTGACCGCATCCCCGGGTCGTCCTAGGTCGAACAGGAGGCGGACCCGCAGTACGTTCACGGGGTCGTCCTCCGGTCGACCGCCTTCGAGCGGGGCGAGCGCGTCGAGCGCGTCGGCCGGTCGGCTCAGGGACGCCAGCAGCCGGGCTCGGGCGAGGAGGAGACTGGGGTCGTCGGGGGAGCTCTTGAGCAGCTCGTCCGCCGCCTCGAGCGCGCTCACGTCCCCGCCCAGCGCTTGGGCGAGGTCGAGCTTCATCCGGAGTGCCTTCGGGTCGTTCGGGACCAGCTTGAGCGCCTTGTCCACGTACTGCGTCGAGGTGGCGTCCAGCTGCTGTGCCCGGAGGTACGCCTCGGCGGCGTCCTTCGGCTGTTCCAAGAGCTTGAGCGCATCCCCGCGCGTCGCCCACAGGGTCTTGTCGTGAGGGCTCGCGACGAGCGCCTGGTCGACGAGCGTCACGACCTCGGGGAGGTCCTGGTTCTGGGCGAGGAGGATGAGGGCCTTGTGGTGGAGCAGGCTGACCGCTCCCGGCTGGAACGCGAGCCCGATCTCGACCGCGCGACGGGCCAATCCGGCCTGACCGTTCCGGTAGAACGCCATCGCCGCCTCGTCGAGCCAAGGGCCGATCTCCTCGCCGACGGAGCCGAGGACCGCCTGCTGGCTCTCGACCGTGGCCAGAAAGGCCTTCAGTAGGCTGACGTACCGTTCGCGGTCGGGACCGGACTCCGCCGCGACGGCGGCCTGGTAGAGGTGCCGGGCCTCGTCGGACGGGGAGAGTGCGGACCTCTCGGCAGGTGGGTTGGAAGGCTCCGGCGTGGACATCTCTTCCGGTAGAGCGCGGCGGGCGTCATAAATTCGTTTGTCCAACGGGCGGTCACCCCGCGCGCCCGGCGGCTCCGCTTATGCTCCGGACCGTTCTCGGGGCGACGTGGCTCGCCAGCGTGCCTCCTCGGGTCCCCGAAAATCGATCTTCGACCCCGTGCACGGTACGGTCGTCCTCGAAGGCGCGGCTCTCGCCCTCGTGGGAACTCCCGAATTCCAGCGTCTCTGGGCGATCCGACAGACCGGATTCGCCCACCTGGTCTTTCCCGGTGCGAACCACACTCGGCTCGAGCATTCGCTCGGAGCGTACTGGGTCGCCACGCGCATGGCGGAGCGCTTGGGACTCTCGGAGCAAGAGCAGGGCGTCGTCGCCTCCGCCGCGCTCCTCCACGACCTGGGACATGGCCCGTTCTCCCACACGTTCGACGGCCCGATGGTGGAAGCGCTCGGCCACGGTCATGAAGCGCTCTCCCGCGCCCGAATACTGGGACGGGATCCAGCGGCCCCCGGGGAAGTGCCCCGGGTCCTCGAGCGATTCGGGATCGACCCCGAGGAGGTCGCCGACCTGGTCGACCCACCCCGGCGCGGCGGCGCCCGACCGCTCCTGCGCGGTCTGCTCCACGGAGCGGTCGATGCCGACCGGATCGACTACCTCCAGCGGGACGCCCACTACACGGGAGTGGGACACGGGGCGATCGATGCGGTCCGCCTGTTGGAAACCCTGCGTGAATCGAAGGGGCGACTCGTCTTTGCCGAGAAGGGACGCAGTGCCGTGGAAGGGTTCCTCGTCGGTCGCGCGCTGATGTATTCGACGGTGTACTATCACAAGACCGTCCGCGCCGCGGAAATGATGGCGCAGGGAGCGCTCGAACGGATGCCCGGCTACCCCGAGAGCGCCCGCCCCACCTTCCGCTGGACGGACGGGGAGTGGATGACCCGCCTCCATGCGGTCGGCGGCCTCAGCCAATCCCTCGTCGACGGGCTAGCGGAACGCCGCCTCTTCAAGCGCGTGCACGGACGCCCGACCGTCGAGCGGGCTCCCCGTGCAGCGTGGCACCGGTTGCTGGTCCACCCGATCGAGCGACGGGCGCTCGAGGACGAACTCGCGACGCGGGCACGAGCTCGTCCGGGCTCGGTCCTGATCGACCTTGCGGGACTCGAGCCGAGAGGGGACCCGGGCCGCGACTGGGCCGAGATCGGTCTGGTCGGGGAACGGCGCACCACGTTCCCCTTCCGCCAGCCCAGCCTCTGGCTGCTCCTCGCGACGCGGCCACCCTCGGACTGGGCCGTCAGCGTCTACGCCGCACCGGCGCACGCCGCCGCGGTGGGGCGGGTCCTCGAACGCGACCCTTCGCTATTGCCGTAGGCGACGCGGCGGGTCGGGCGGAAAGCCACCCGATCCGATCCCACATGGGGTCGGGTACCGGAAGGACCGACAGGCGCGACATGCGGAGGAGCTCGAACCCGGCGAAGGCGGGGTCCGCACGGATCTCGCCGAGCGGAACCGGGCGAGGCAAACGACGGACCGGCTTCACCTCGAACCACCACGATCGTCGTGGGTCGTCGTCGTCCGGATGCGGCAAGGACGTCACTCGGAGCACTCCGACGCACGCTCGCTCCTCGCCGCTGTGGTAGAAGTACGCCTCGTCCCCCGGTCGCATCGCCCTTAGATGCTGGAGGGCGAGGGCGTTGTGCACGCCATCCCACCGCGTGCGGCCCTCCCGTTCGAGGTCCGGGTACGAGTACGAGGACGGTTCCTGCTTGACAAGCCAATGCGCCACGTTGGAGGGACGCGCGGGATGAGATACGGGTGGCGGGGCCTCGGTCAGCCGACCACGACGCCGCGGGGACCGATGACGAACGGGCGGCGTTCGGGGTCGTGGGCGCACCCCCGCATCCGGACGATCTTGACCTGGCGCACGGACCGGTCCCCGACCCATTTCCGGGTCAGGAGGATCTCGCCGCGGGTGAGGATCTCTTCCGGCGTGAGAACCCCCGGGTTGCTCGGCGTGGCGGTGATGAGCGTCGTGACCCGGGACTCGGAGAGGAAGCGGAGCAGGGACTGGACCTCGGTGCGCTCCGCCTGAGGGTCCGTGGAGGACTTGACCGCGAACCGTCGGATGGACGTCATCGAATCGACGACCACGCGCGTGAAGGCCATGCCGCTCATCTGCTGACGGAGCTTGAGCTGGATCCCCTGGATCGCGATGTCTTCCGTGTCGGCGGCCCGCTTCCCCTCCTGGGAGATGTCGCGCATCGTCTTGAGATCGGTAAGCGTCCGGATCTCCTGGACCGCCGCGGTGCGCTTGAACGCCTTGGTCCCGGGGTTCGCGTCGAGCGTTCGGACCGCGGAAAGGTCCCAGCCGAAGGACCGCACGTTCTCCATGATCTCCGACGGGGGTTCGTCGACGGCGACCAAGAGGACCTCTTCGCCCCGACGGATCCCTTCGAGAAGGAAGGTGAGGGAGACCAGCGACTTGCCGCTCCCCGTACTACCGGTGAGCAGGTAGGGGCGGCGCGCCACGAGTCCGCCTCCCAACATCCGATCGAGACCGGGGATACCCGTAGCGACCCGCTCCCCGCCGGACACCTCGGCGCTGCTCATTCACCCTCCTTGGCCGGTGGTTCCGGAACGGGAGCCGAAGCCGGTGGAGGCTGCGACCCCGGTTCGGGGGGAGGCACGGGTCCAGGCGTAGCTGCCAGGACCGGGGAGGCCTTCTTCTTCCGAACGACTCGGCGCTTCGGCTTGCTGACTTCGTGCGAGACGGCGGCCCCCGGAGCCGTAGATGGGGCCGCCTCGGGGACGCTCGGCGCGGGTGCCGTCGTCTCGACTCCCTGGGGCGTCGGCGGTGCGGCAACGTGGGGGGTCGGAGATGCCGCCACGGGAGGAGGGGTCGGAGCCGGAACGTGAGGAGGCGGTGAGGTGGGTCGGATGAGGGGCGGGGGGGCGGTTGCGTGCATCGCGGGAGGGGCGGTCGCGGGAGCCGACGGAGGAGGCGTCGCATGCGCCATCGGTGCGACCGCATCGCGAGCGGCCGCCGGAGCCGGCGCGTGGGCCGGCAATGAAGCCGTTCCGTGCGGAATCGCGACCGCGGGCGAGGGTGGAGGAGGGGATGCGGCCGGTACCGTGGGCGGTGGGCGGAGCGTCGGAGCGACGGCGGGTTCGGTCGGCGGGGCCGGAACGGCCGACGGGACGGGCGATCCGACCGAGTGCGCGACTACTCCCCTCTTCTTCGGGGCCGCCTTGGTCCGAGGCTTTCGCTTCTTTGGTGTCGCCGGAGTGGGTGCGACCGCGGTGGGTGGCGCGACCGCCGGCGCCCCTGCGACCGGTGGCGGCGGGGGAATCTCGCGAAGCGGAGCGCTCACGATCGGTGGCGGCGGAGGGGGAGGGGGGGCCGGGCGTTCGACCGTCTTTCTCAGTGGTTCAGGATAACTCGGCCCGCTCGGAAGCGGCGGTGGCTCCGGCCGTACTCGGGCGTG
>DATGZO010000020.1:0-151437 GCA_035297105.1 Thermoplasmata archaeon | reverse complement strand
TTGCCCGCCGTGCCGTTCTTATACTGACGGGAAAACTGTTCCTTTCCATGCTCGAAGGAGTACGAGGTAAGTTTACCGTCCGCGAATTCGAGCGTTCCCCCGGAGTGCCAGTTCCACCAGATATTGGTCCGCCGGTTGGCGTGGATGCTCCCCTCCGCGGTTTTGGAGTCGAGGGCCACGTCGAGGGTCCCGGCGGGCATCTGCTGAAGCATGCCGGATGGGGAGTCTCCCTCGTGATATGGGTGGGGTCTACCGTCGAGCACTCGTGGTGTAACCCCGGCCAGGGCGACCTCCAGGTCGGTTCCGTTGGAGTGCGTGATCCGCACCTTCTTCCCGCGAGAGAGCGCCTTGGCGAGCCGAGCCCCACTCTTGGCCATCTCCTCCGGGTCGGTGAGACATCCCTGCACCACACTTTTCACCCAGTGCCCGAGGTTCAGGCCCCACATCTTGGCCCGTCCCTCCGTCATGAACCCCTCGGTCATTCGCACCCCGCGGAGCCCCGCCTTTCGGGCGACCGCGTACCAGGGCCAATTCCACGCGAACGCATCGTCGAGGGTATCCTCGGTATCGTTCTCGATGCGGACGGCGTCTCCCGGACCCCAGAAATTCACGTAGACGTCCGCGGCTTTCAGCGCCGCCCACTCCGGGGCGCTCGACTCGCCGAGTAGCTTGGTCTGCCCCCGGTCTATCGCGCGCCACCAGGCGTCCTCGTCGTTTTGGACGAGGAGGACTTGGCCTCCCACACGACGGACCTCATCGACCATCGCCGAGGCCATCGGTATCGTGTGGTCCCATGACTCGATGATCGCGTTCTCTCCCGCTCGGACCTTGAGGTACTTGGTCACGATGTTGCGGGCGGCGGCGCGCTCGAGAGACGAGGGGCCTTTGCTCATGGCTAGGGGGCGAACCAAGACCCCTATTTGTACCGTGTTATGTCCTGAGGAGCAAGGCCAGATTGCCCGCTTTAACTCAACCAGAAAGGGGAGCTGATACGATTGTTTGAGGGGGGATTACAGGCAGTCCTCGCTCGACGGATATCGACTAGACTTGAATCTCCGGTCGAGCCTCACGGGGGGGGCGCCGAAGGGGGGAGATTGGGTTGTACCCTGACGACTGCATGTCTCGGAAAGTCGTAGTAAACGAGGTAGGCGAGGATTGCAACGTAGAGGATGACGCCACCGATGATCGCAATGATCGTGTTCTCCCACACCCGTGAGGTTCCGTAGTCCTGCCAGAACCCAAGGAGACCGGAAATCACGATCGTGAACACCAACCCCAAGGTGATTTGAGTCGCGGTCGGGGCCTTTCGGTAGAAGACAACCGAGATCAGACCTGGGAGGATCATCCTCTCACCGACTCTTCGTGGGGTTAAAGCGGGGTCCACTTTTTAGGCGGCCCACCTTGAACCTTTTGGTTCAAACTAGCCGGAGGTAGGCCTCTCCCGGCCCGTGCACTGGGTTCGCACAGGTGAGCAACAGCGGGGTTGGTGGCGAGGGAGGACGGCATTCAAGCCGCGGGTCCAGTGAGTGCAATCATGTTTGCACGTTCTACACACCGTGAACACAGGGCTTAGCGATCCGATGTCCGGAGGGCCCTCGACCATCGGAGTTGGGCTGGCTCCCGACTGATCGTCCATACGCCACCCCGCTCACGGAGGACGTTGGCGCCGATGACGAAGTCCACCGGTTGCCCAAGGCCCTTCTCGGGGAGGACAAGCGACGCACGGGTAAATCCGAACGGCCCGAGCGCTCCGCCCCCGAAGTCCAGGGGAGGCCCACGGTAGCTGGTCCACCGGGAACGTTTCCCTGTGACGTCGACCGAAACGTCTGTTTTGACCACGCGGGCGCGAATCCCCCGGACTCGGGAGTTTAGGATGCAGCTGCTACATCCCGTGTCGAGCGTCGCGCGCAAAGCCATCCTGCCCAATTTCACAGGGAGAAACGGCCGCCCCTGGTGGTACCGCATGCGGAATACTTCGTCTGACGGGGGAGTGTGGGCTCCCCCCTCGAACCAGGTGATGCGTCGACGAAAGTCGAGCGTCAGAGGCCATTTGAGGAGTACATCCGTCCCGAGGAGCAGATCCCACGCGGTGTCCGAACGTCGGGTAGGAGGGCCCACCTTGGCGGTCAAGCCTGTGAACCGATGGCCCAAGAACGTAACCGGAGGAAGCCGAACCCGGACGGTCGGAGTGCTGCCTAGGACCCCTCGAAGCACGGACTTGCCGACCCTCGCGTAACGAGTTGAAACCCTCGGGTCGACCACGAGGCCCTTCGAACCGGTGTCGATCATGGCTCGGCGAGTAGTACCGCCGAGCCGGATCTCGAGGCAGAGTTGCCTCTCTCGAGACCGGAAGGGAGTTGCACCTCGCGGTAAGGGGTGCGGGCTGGCGGGCCTACCGTTCACAACTCACCCAGCAGCCCGCGGTAAATGACGATGGAGTGGATCGGTACCGATCCGATCTCATTCTTGAGAGTGGTTGCAACCACCGTTGCACCCCTGGGCGAGATAGAATGTCCCTCAGCAATTGGTCGATTGGGTCATCGGGCTTCCATACGGGCTCCCGCTCGACGCGTCGTACAACGCGATGAATAGAGTTCCGGTCCCCGTGCTGGCCAATCCACATGTGTTGTACTCCGCCCCCCAGATCGGCATGTCGGGAGCGTGGGGGATGCCGGGTCCGAACAGAATGAAGGTCTGGAGGGTGCCCGGATGACTGGTCAGGAACGCGGAGCCTCCGGCACTGTTGGTAGTATTGGCGATTAAGGGGGAATTGACAACCGAGAGGCCCGCGATCGATCCGAGATCGGAGAACTCAGACGTGCAAGAGCCCGAAAGAATGAACAGGGGAACGGTGGCATTCTGGGTGACTGCGATGATCAAAATGTCTCCGGGGGAATTGGCCGCGATGAACATCCAGAGGGCCACCGAGCCCGCCGGTGAGCCCGTCGGGGTCGCCGGGAGGGTGCCCCCACTCGGGCTACCGGGAGCCGGCGTCGCCGTGCATCCGCTCACCACTGCGTTGGCGGCGATCGAACCGGACGCCGAGGTGGCGAGTCCCAATCCGACGGCGGCGACGAGCCTCCAAGGACCTCCACTCTCGTTCTGAACGGCGTTCGCTCCTGCGGACGAGACCTGATCGTAGGAAACCGGCGTCCCGGTGAGGCCCTGTCCCGTGCTACTGCTGGGGGTGAATACACCGGCGAACGCCAAGACTCCCACGACCAGTATGACGACCACGACCACGACAACGACCACCATCAACGTCCGCCGTTTGGGCGGAGGGCTCGGAACGGGCGATGGGCCCGCGAGCGGAACGGTGGGTGGCGGTCCCGAGGGCGACGGAGGAACGTCGCCAAAGGTTGGGACCGGCGGCTCGGTCGGCGTGGGGACCCCGGCCATCCACGGACCATGGTCCGGAGCTATTTCAGCCGCCGCTCTGACCGGCTGGGAATCCAACGGGCCCTACGCATTAAGACCCGAAGCCGGAGTGCGGTCGACATGAAGAAGGGCGATCGACGGCGAATGAGTGTAAATCGCTCCTGGTGGGACGAGGCTGTTCCTCACCACGTCGTCGCAGACTCGTACGAAGTACCTTCCTTCCTGACGGGAAAATCGACTCTGCGGCCGATGGAGATCCGGGAGATGGGTTCCGTACGAGGAAAGACCCTCCTCCACCTTCAGTGTCATTTCGGCTTGGACACCCTGTCTTGGGCGCGGCGTGGGGCGATCGTGACGGGGGTGGACTATTCGCTTCTCGCGATCCGCGCGGCTCGCCGACTTGCGCGTCGGGCCGGCATCACGGCACGATTCATCCAGTCGAACGTGTATGACCTGCCGGCAGCCCTCGACCAGCAGTTTGATCGGGTGTACACCGCGAAAGGGGTCATCCCCTGGTTACCCGACGTGGACCGCTGGGCGGAGGTAGTGGCCCGACCCCTGAAGTCCGGCGGAAGGTTCTACCTGCTGGAAGACCATCCCATCGCCGAACTCTTCTCAAACGACGCGACCGCGAGTGGACTCGAACTCAGGCACTCCTACTTCGGCGGCCGACCGGTACGCGAGGAAACGGAAGGTACCTACGCGAGCTCCGCGAAAATGCAGCATCGAGTGACCTATGGCTGGATCCATCCCGTCTCCCAGATCCTCTCCGCCCTCACCGCACATGGACTCGAGATCGAATCCATCCAGGAGTACCCCTTCACGTTCTGGCGCCGGTTCCCCTTCATGGTCGAAGACTCGCGAGGTTGGTGGCATCTCACCAAGGACGACGGGAAGATTCCACTGATGTGGTCCGTGCGAGCTCGTAGAAAGCCCCCGACTGTCGCGTAATCTCGCCCCCGACCCGGGTTAGGTGTGTGGTCCGGTCGTGAGTCGGGGACCCGGAAAAGTGGGTGCCACCACCCTTGCACGCACTGTTCCGGAGTCGAGATCTCTCAATCGCTCGGAGCAAAGCGTCCCGAATCCGACGTGCCGGGTACGCCGGAACGATGAGAGGGGGAGTGGGATCTAGGGGCGAACCTCGAACACGCGATTGAACGGCGTCTCCACCGCCTTTCGGATCCGGGTGAATCCTCCGGACCGGAAGACCTGCTCGAGCTGACCGTCGTTGGCCTGGGCGCCGAGTCCCAGACCGACCTCCTGGTCGAGAGAGGACGGGACACAGATCAGGAGCGAAGCGTTGTAGAAGATGCGCCCGACGGGGTTGAGATTCTGCTCCAGCTTCTCGTGGGCGAGCGGCTCGACCACCATCCATGTCCCATCGGGCTTCAGGGCCCGGTGGACATGTTCCGCCGCCCCGACCGGGTCCCCCATGTCGTGAAGACAATCGAAGAAGGTCACGAGGTCGAACCCATTGCCCTTGAACCCTTTGGCGGAGGCGACCTCGAAATCGACGTTCTTGCTCACGCCTTCCGTCACGGCGTCGTTCCGGGCCCACTCGATCGATTCCGTATGGTAGTCGTACCCGATGAACTGGGACTTCGGGTACGCCTTGCCCATGATGATCGTCGAGGCTCCGAGTCCACATCCGACGTCGGCCACTCGGGCGCCGGCCTCGAGTTTCGGAACGACGCCGTCCAGGCTCGGAAGCCAGGAGCTGACAAGGTTGCCGATGTATCCCGGACGGAAGAATCTCTTGGTTCCCAGGAAGAGGTCGACATGGCGTTCGTGCCAGCCCAACCCCTTTCCGGTGCGGATCGCCTCGGCGATCTTTCGTTGATCCTTGTAGGCCGAGGCCGCGATGTAGAACGCGCCGGCCAAGTAGGCCGGGCTATCCTCTGCGGTCAGCGTGAACTTCTGCTCCGGCGTCATCCAGAAACGCTTCGTGGCGGGGTCGTACTCTACGTACCCTGATGCCGCCTGGCCCGCCAGCCATTCGCGGAGGTATCGCTCCTTCGTGCCGGTCTTCTCGGCCAGTCCCGCTGAGGTGAGCGGGCCGTGTTCGGCCAGCGCCTTGTAGAGGCCCAGTTGCTCTCCGACCAGGATCGTGGGTCCGTGCATCGCGGCGCCAAGGTCGTTGACGAACTTGCCGACGAATGCGTTCAACTTGTCCGGATTGACTGCCATGGGCGACCTTCATCCCGGATGGGTTGGGTAGGTTAAACCATCGGTTCGGGAACTGCGCCCGCGAGGGTAGGGGGATTAAGCGGTCTCGAATGGGGGAACGGCAGCTGGAGAAGATGAATGGCGCCGGAGAGCGAACACCACAGGCTTCCCGAGATGACCCACTACGTCTTCGGACTGTTTCGTCGCGTTCCGAATCGCCCGGATCTTCCCGAGGAAGAGGGGAACCGAATCCAGGAGGGTCACATGGAGAAGCTCCGGCAGCTCACCGAGCGTGGCGAGCTCATCACGGCCGGTCCGTTCGAGGAGGACACCGACGTGCGCGGAGTGCTGGTCTTCTCCACGGGATCCGTGGAGCGAGCGCGCGAGCTCATGCAGGATGATGCTGCCATCGTGAACGGCCGGCTCGTCCTCGACCTGTACTCCTGGTTCGCTCCCGCCGGCCTGCGAGTCGTCTCGCCGGTGCACACGACCGCCCCTCCGGAACCCTAGCCCTCTCGGCCGGGCCTTCCGCGTGGGTGCAACTACCATTGCACCTCGAGTTACGTCTCCACGTCGAGCCGACCCGGTCCCCGGTCCAATCGATCCACCGCCTTGGGTCTCCAGAGGGCGGCGACGAGCAGGGCGCCGAGCGGCACGGCGATCAGGTAGAGCCAGAGGTCGGTGTAGGTGCCCGAGAGAACGGCAGGGGCGAGCGTCCGGGCCGGGTTGAGGGAACTCCCCGTCCAGGGCCCGATGAGGTAGGTGGAGAACCCGACGGCCGCGGGCGGGAGCAGGAGTCTCCACCGGCCGCGACCTTCGCCGAAGTCCGCAAGGACGAATACGGCGGCGACGAGGGCGGCCGTGAAGGCGAGTTCGGCGGGGAAGGCGCGTATCACGTCCCCCCCCGCCGGTACCGTCGAACCGAGGTCGGCATGGTCGCCCAAGGTGAGCAGCACGACCCCGCTCCCGAGGAAGGCCCCGGCGAACTGACCTACCAGGTACGGAGGGACCTCTCCCCAGTCGATCCGACCGCTGGTCGCCAGGCCCAGGGTGACGATTGGGTTGAGATGGGCTCCCGAGACTTCGATGAAGAGTACGATCGGGATGAGAACGGCGAGGAACCAGGCCCCGGCCATCGCCCACTGGGGGATCCCACCGAGGCGCGCGGCTCCCACGACGGTGCCGGTGCCGATCCCGACCAAGAGCGCCGTCCCGGCCGCCTCGGCCGCGACCCGTCGGGCGATCGAGCCCCTCAATGGTGTGCGGTTTCGACGAGGCTGGCCGCCTTGCGGTCGGAGAGGACGAGTTCGGTGCGCAGGCCCTTGACGAGCGAGGCGACCTGGTCGCGTACCCGTCGGAAGCCCGGATCATCCAGCTTCGCCGGGTCCTCGAGCATCCAGTCCCTCAGCTCGAGGGACTTGAGATGGGCGGGGCAGCTCGCATCGTCGAGGCATCCCATCGTCACCCGGACCCGGGCCCGGTCCATCAGCTCGGTCGAGAGGAGCTGGGGAGCGTGCTCGGGGGGAGGGAGCCCGAGCTCCTCCAACATCGCTCTCGTCCGAGGGTTTGCCGCGGCCGCCGGCTTCGTCCCGGCCGACGTCGCTCGCCAGCCCGGAGGGGGGCTGGCGTTGAACATCGCCTCGGCCATCAACGAGCGACCGGCGTTCTCGACACAGATGAACAGGGCCAGCTTCTCCGCCATCAGCAACACTTCTTGCAACAGCAGCAGCAGCAACAGCAGTCGGTCGGCTCGCAGCAGGGCACCGGTGCGGACGTTTCGGGCATGGGGACCTCGGCACTTCAATAGTTGAAGTGCTCATAAGGCGCCGCTACGTACGGACAGAGTGTCGCAATCGAACGCGTGCGATCTCGAGTGCCCGTGCCCCCCGATCGGCCTCATCGACGTCGTCGGCAAGAAGTGGGCGGTGTGCGTGATCTCGCTCCTGGGGAAGTACGGGACCGTTCGGTTCGGTCCCATCCAGCAATGCTTGTCCGGCGTAAGCCCGGCGACCTTGACCTCCACCTTGAGGTCCCTCGAACGGGCGAAGCTGATCCGTCGGGTCGCGACCGATGGGCCCCGGGGGCCCGTCCAGGCCTATGCACTGACCCGATCCGGGACCGAACTAAATCGGAGCCTCTTGCCTCTCGCCAAGTGGCTGCGTACCGAATGACGTGAGTTCGTCTCCGCTTCAGCGCGAGTGGGCCACCCACTGGGTCTCTTGTTCGCGGGCGGCCTCCCCGAGCCGGGTGTAACCGGCCAGGAGCAAGACCCCGGGGATCACGCCCAGAGGGAGGGAGAGGAAGCCCAGGACGAGGGTCGGAGAGCGAGCGGCACGAAACTCCCCCCGTTGGATCGGGAGGTACGCGCGGTCGTACGCCAGGCAGAGGAGGCCGACCGCGGCGAGGCCGATCGTGGACGTGACGAGGAGGGCGACCCACGCGAACGGGAGTGGTCCGAGGGTACCGAAGCCGAGAAGGAACAGGAGTCCGACGCACAGGATGGCGGCCCCGAGGAGCTGGAACAGGACCCCGACGCGCACGAGGGTCGCGGCGCTCTCCCCGCTCGGCGTGCGGACCCGAGGGGTCGGGTACGCCTGTACGGGGATGGGGTACGCGCCGGTCATCGAGTTGTTTCCGGCGCGCCGGGGGGTGAGACTATGGTCAACCCGAGTTGACGGGAGGTGACCCTCCCGGTCCGTTCAACCCGGGACATGCCGGCCTCCGATCTCGTCGGCCAGGACGGGGCGGTCCTTCGGGATGAAGTCCCCGAGCGACGGCCGGGTCGCGAGGGCGTACCACGGCGCGACCACGTCGACGAGGGCCCCCACCATCCCGTGCAGGACGAACCGGGACAGGGAGATCGTGCGTTGGACGTACTCCGAGTGTAGACGGAACCCTTCGAGGTACCCGGTGACCATGGAGACCCAGATGAATCCGGTGAAGATACCGGTGACCTCGAGGAGCGGACCGTAATGGAAGGCGACGCTCGCCAGCAACACGATCACCGAGGGAAGCGCGGAGAACCAGGTGAACAGCGAGTACAGGAGCGTCGCACGCCGGCGCGCGTTCAGTTCGGGGGACCGGCGCAGCGCCCACATCACCCCGTGGACCCAGCGGCGTCGCTGCCGGACCTGGTCACGTAGCGAGAACGCCCCCTTCTCGTAGGCGAACCCCTTCAGGACGCCGAAGACCGGCCCGTAGCGGGCCCGTACCCGGATCTCGAATGTGAGGTCCTCCGCCGGCGCGTACCCGACCGAGTCCCAGCCGACCGAATCCTCGACGTCGGCCCGGACGAGGATGTGCGAGCCGTGGAACCCCATGGTGGGGTTGTCCGGCATGGTCATCGAGTCCAAGACGCGGAAATCGTCGTACGACCGGGTCAGCTCCTGGATGTGGCTCGGGGAGCCCAGCCAATCGAGAGGATAGAGGATGATCCCAGCGCCGACCAGCCCCCGGCCGTCCTGGATGAAGTCCGAGATCCCGAGGAGGGTGTCCTGCCCCACGCACGTCTCCTCGTCCTGATGGTAGACCCAGGCCGACGTGTCGGAGATCCCGAGGGCCTGGCGCTGCTCGACCGCGAACTGGAGCGCCCGCGCCTTTCCGCTGGTGCCCAGTGGCGTCGAGTACTCCCTCGGCACCACGAAGACTTCGGCGCCCTGAGCCCGAAGCTCCTCGTAGACGTTCGGGGCGGTACGGTACCCTTCCGGCTCCACGACGAGCCACAGTCGATGACGGAAGGCCAGCGCCGGGGTGTGTCGGACCCAGTAAAGGACGGAGCGGGCACTCGCCTCGAGCGCCCGGACGTTCTTCCCGATCGCCGTGATCTGGAAGAGTACGGTGGGAAAGTTCACGGGCTCCCCGTCATGTCGAGGTCGTTGCGTCGAAGGATCCGCTGCGTGCTGAAGAAGGAGATCACGAAGAAGGGCACCGGGATCATCCAGACGGCGGGAAGGAGAGCCAGCCACAACGAGGGCACGGGTTCTCGGGCCAGTACCGCCAAGGCCACGAGCACCGCGCTGATCCCCGCCGCGAGGAGCACGGTCCACCACGCGAGACGGCGGCGTCGCGCCTTCAGCCCCCCGATGGTCGCGTTGTACCGGGCGACGGTGAACCCGCCGTACTGCGTGGGCCGCGGAGGAGAGGGCTTCCGAGCGGGGGCGGCGAGGGGCGCCGGGGAGGCGACCCGCATGGCTCGCGGCACCGACGAAGAACCCGAGGGGATCTCGTCGATCTCCTTCGCCGAGCGCAGGAATCCGCTTTCGAGAGAGGCGTGCCCGATCTCGCGCTCGACTCGTTCCGCCGCCTCCTGCACACCGTGCCAGCGGTCCCCGAGCTCCCGCAGCTCCCGACTCAGACTGGAGACCGCGACCGAAGCGACGGCGAGCCGTTCGTCGAGGTAGGGAGACGACCCGGTGGCGTCGGCCGTTCCTTCATCCCAGTCCACGGGGATCGGGTCGGTCTTCCCTGCGTCGGGCCCAGGCCGCCGGTGCAGATCGTCCGAGAGCCGGTCCAGCTCCTCAAGGACCTGGCGGAACTCGCCATGACGTACCTCGGGGTTCGCGATGAGATCGGCGTCGGACGCCCGGGGCGGGAGGGTGGAAGGGATCTCGGTCGACCCCCGAGAGTCGGGGATCAAAGAAGAGAGGTCGGGCGGATCGTCACCCTGGGAGGGAGGGGGACGGGTTGGACTCCCGCTCCGTCCGGACACTTAGATAAGTTCGACAGTTTCGGGTCTTAAAGGTTAGGTCGTCGGGGGCCGCCAGCCCGCCTGGCGTGCGACGATTTGACACGCTGGGGCCCGAGTCCGAGGAGAGCGACCCGCCCGGTCCGGGGGTCACAAGCGCGCGCCCGCCACGGGCGCGAGCGGGGTTTTCTGGAAGAACTGCTCGATCGTCTCCGGATCTCCGGGGACTCGAAGTACCACCATCGGGGTGAACTCTCCGCGGGCCAGGTAGTTCTCGGGGGGTGCCCCGTCGGTCGTCATCCGAACCCCGTCCCCCCACACGGTGAGGTAGACGTCGCAGACGTCCCGATCGATTCCGATCCCGATCGGGCGCCGCGCCCTCGCGGCGTGGACCGCCGCGTAGTCCACATCCCACAGCACCTCACTTCCCGGGTCGAACCAGGGGGTCCCCACCAATCGGGTCCTCGGTCCGAGTGGGAGGGAGGACTTCCACGTCTTGTACATCGTCGGGCTCGGCAGGAACTGGTAGGGACCCGTCCACAGGACGAGCACCCGGCGGTCCGTGAGGACGACCCGGACCGGGCCCCACCGCCGCACGACGCAGAAGGCGTTCGGGATCTCCCCGACCCAGACCTCCCCGGTGGGAATGGGCCCGGGCCGGAAGGCGGCCAAGGGGGATCCGCAGTGCCCGCAGAACCCGGCCCCGGGTGCGGCCGGCGTTTGGCAGCGGGGGCAGACGGTCAACACGCCCCCGTCAGGGGAGGGAGCCTAAAGGGTCAGCGAGGCCGCTTCGGCCCTCGGGAGGCCCGTCTCGTTTCCAGGGAGAGGGCGATGTCGGTGAACCGGAGGTCCCAGTACGAACGGAACGGGTCGAGCCAGACCTCCACCGACCGGAGTGGTCCCGCCGCCAGCCGACAACGATGGACCCGCCCGTCGATCGTCCGACGGACCAGGCCGGCGTGTTCGAGGATCTTGAGGTGCTTCGAGACGGCGGGAAGGGACATGGCGAACGGGCGGGCCAGGCCCGAGACGTTCGAGGGTCGAACTACGAGGGACGCCAGCATCCTCCGACGGGTCCGGTCCGAGAGGGCGTGGAACAGGAGGTCGAGGCGGTCCTCCGGGTCCTTCCGGTGCGTACCCATGGTCCCCCGCTCCGCCCCAATAGTTAACCGAACGGTTAAGTATTTCGGCGTCCTTGAGGTTTCATCGAGCCCGGCTCGATGGGAACACGAACATGTGTCGACCGGTCCACCAGGAGATCACGCTGCCGGCGAGCCCCGCCGAAGTCTACCGAGCGTACATGACCAGCCGGGAGCACGCGTTGTTCACCGGGTCCGCCGCCCGCATGTCGAGCCGGATCGGGGGCGCGTTCACCTGCGGGGATGCGTCGATCTCGGGGATCAACGTCGACCTCGTCCCGGGCAAGCGGATCGTCCAGGCCTGGCGCTTGAGCCACTGGAAAGAGGGGGTCTACTCCCTCGTGACCTTTTCCCTGAAGAAGAAAGGGAAGGGCACGCTCCTGGTCATGGACCACCTCGCGATCCCGGCCGAGGAACGGAGCGAGATCGTCGACGGGTGGAACACCTACTACTGGACCCCGCTTCGGGAATACTTCGGGTAGCGGGCGGCCGAAGGCGGGGCGGGGAGCGCTCGCCCGCGCCCCCCGCGGGCTCGCTTTAGGGGGGGCGCGCGGTCTCCCGCATCAGCTAAAGCGAACGGCCGCCCGTCCGACGACGAAGGGGGCCCCAACCCCCGCTCCGTAGGATGGTCGAACCCACCGAGGCGACGGCGCATCTTCGACCGACCGTCGTGCTGGGGCTCGTGTACGCCTCGACCTCGGCCAGCTGGGCCGCCTGGGCGCTACTCGCCGTGATCCTGCCGTTTCGGTTCGAGTCGCTCGGTCTCTCGGTCGTCCAGTACGGGGTCGCGATCGCGGCCCTCGCGCTCGGCATGCTGCTCACCGAGAGCGTCTGGGGGGCGCTCGCCTTCCGGATCGGGAAGGTCCGGACGATCGTCGCCCTCGGCGCCGTGGTCGTCGTGGTCTACGCCTCGATCGGGTTCTCCACCACGTTCCTCGCCCTGACGGTCTCCCTCGGACTTCTCGGCGCGCTGTACATCTTCCAAGTCCCGCTCCTCCGATGGATGGCGCTGACCGCGCTCGGCCCCGGCACTAGCGGACGGGGCACCGGGATCTACGGATTGTCCTCGGGGCTCGGGCTGGTGGTGGGAACGACCTTGGGGCCGCTGATCTACGAGGGGTTCGGCTTCTCCACCCTCACCGTCGTGGTCATTACGGTCTACGTCGGGAGCGTGGCCATTACGGTCGTGCTTCCCTGGAGGCGCGTGCACCTTCCGGCGCAGGTACCGGGGTTCACCCGCCACTTACGTTCGGTCTTCAATCGCACGTTCGCCCTCGCCGCCACCCTCGTGGTCCTCGCCTACCTCGCGAAGCCGCTCGTCTGGAACTTCCTGCAGTACTATTCGGTGGCCCGCTTCCACGGAACTCCTTCCGAGGCGGGGTACGTCATCGGCGCCGCCCAGGGAACGAGCTACCTCGTCGGAGCGCTCCTCGGGATCCTCGTCGACCGCTTCGGTCCCGGGCGGTCCGTCCCTTTCGGCTTCGTCCTCGTCACGCTGGGCGCGATCGGGACGCTGATCTCCTCCACGTACGCGGAAATGGTCGGGGCGACCCTCGTCTTCGCGATCGGGCTGGGGTGGCTCTCGGCGAGCCTCCTCCCGCTCGCCCTCGGGGAAGTCGCCCGACCGCTGCAAGGCACCGCGATCGGGGTCTTCGGTTCGTTCGAGGACCTCGGCCTGCTGATGGGCCCCCTCCTCATCAGTGTGGTCTACGCGACGTACGGCGTCACGAGCATCTTCCTGGTCGTCGGCGCCGTGGCGCTGAGTGGGCTGGTCCTCTCCCTCTCGTACCGTCCCTCCCGTTCGGACGCCCGCCTCGAGTCCAGCTCCTCGGGCGGTTGGGGAGACTGACCCCCTCAACGGGGGCGCCCCCGACGAGCGGATATCGGCGCCGCCCCTCCCCGTCGATGCGATGCCTCTCCTTTCAGAACCGGCGCGAGTTCCTCGGCCCGCCCGCACGCACCGTTAAATAGCGTGGACCCTAGGCCCCGACCCGTGAGCCGAGGACCCCCCCGCACGGGGGGTTCCGCTGACGCAGTGAACCATGGCGCGACCGATTTACGTACGATTTGAGACACCGAACGACCTCGCCGACAAGGCCCTCCAACTCGTCCAGGTGGCGAGCGAGACCGGGAAGATCCGGGTCGGGACCAACGAGGTCACGAAGTCCAGCGAGCGCTCCGAGGCGAAGCTCGTGGTCATGGCCGAGGACGTCGACCCCGTCGAGATCCTCGTCCACATCCCGATGCTCTGCGAGGAGAAGCGCATCCCGTACATCTACGTCCCGAAGAAGCAGCGGCTCGGACAGTCCGCCGGCCTCTCGAAGTCCGCGGCGAGCGTCGCGGTCGTCGAACCGGGCGAGGCGAAGGGCCTCCTGGACGAGATCACCGCCCAGTTCCCGAACTTGAAGAAGTAACGGGGAAACGGGAGAGGGAGCGACCGTGGCGGAAGACAAGGGCTCACCGGCCGAAGTGGTCGAGCTCGTCGGCCGCACCGGCATGGCCGGCGAAGCGACCCAGGTCAAGGTTCGGGTCCTCGCGGGCCGGGACCGGGGCAAGATCATCACCCGGAACGTCGCCGGGCCGATTCGCCTGGGTGATGTCCTCATCCTCCGCGAGACCGCGCGCGAAGCCCGCAAACTCTCGGTGCGGTAGGGAGCGTCCATGGTCGTGAAACGCCAGTGCTCATTCTGCGCGGCCGAGATCGAGCCCGGGACGGGCGCGATGTACGTCAAGAAGGACGGCACGATCTACCACTTTGACACGGGTTCCTGCCGCAAGCAGCAGCTCAACCTCGGTCGCGTCGGGCACCGGCTGAAGTGGACGCGCGCGCACGCCTTGAAGCGCGCCGCGGACCGTTCCGCCGCGACCGCGCGGGCCCTTCCCAGGGCCGAAACGTCACTGTCCAAGGGACCGGGCCGGGGCCGCCGTGCCCCCGCGCCCGCGCCGCCGGCCCCTCCCGCCGCCGAGGCCCCGAAGCCCGCTCCGACGACCCCGGTCGAGGTCGCTCCGAAGGGAGCCGCTCCTCCGGCCAAGGAGGAGGCGGAATCCCCCGCCGCACCGGCCAAGAAGGCCGCCAAGCCCCGGACCCGGGCGAAGAAGTCGGCCGACGACGCGCCCGTGGCCTCCGACAAGTAGGCGCGCACCCCCCATCGTGCGCCTCGAGCCAAATCGGTAAGTTCGGGCGGACCTGCCGCCGTCACCATGGGCGGGGGATACCGGGCCGGCACTTCCCCCTCGGACCTCGCCGACTACGCGTACTGCCCTCGCTCGCACTGGTACCGCCACCATCCTCCCGCGGGGGGACCCTCTGAGGACGGTCGGCGCCGGTCGTCGACCGGGGAGCGGTACCACCGCGAGACCCTGCGAGGGACGCGCGTCCGCGCGGAGTTCGGGGCCGCCTATACCGGGTTGATCGCGGCCGGGATCCTCCTGGCCGCCGTCGGGATCGTATGGCTCCTCTTCTGACCCTGTTCGCCGCGGCGCTCGTCGTGGGCGGAGCGATCGCGGTGGGGGTGGGCGTGCGCGCGCTGGGGGTCCGGGAGAGAGAGGCCCGGGTGGGGCGCCTCGTCTCGGTCGACGAGGGGGCCGGCCGCGCCCCACTCCTGCGGTCCGAGCGGTATGCGATGGCCGGGCGACCGGACGAGGTGCGTCGACTGCGGGACGGTCGCCAGGTTCCGGTCGAGCTCAAGAGCCGCTCGACGCCTCGGGGAGGTCCGCCCCGCTCGCACCGGATCCAGGTCTGGGCGTACTGTCTCCTCTTGGAGGAGACGACCGGCGTGGCCCCGCCGTTCGGGATCCTTCGCTACTCCGACGGAGGCGAGTTCCGCCTTGCGTGGGACCGTCCGGCGCGGGCTGAGTTGCTCGCGCTCCGGGCCGAGCTCCTGGAGCCCTATGACGGGCGAGCCACCCCCTCGGTCGCGAGGTGCACCCACTGCCCGTGGCGTGAGGTCTGCGACGTCCGTGCCGTGTAGGGAAGGGCCGAACCCTACCCGTTCCGGAGCCGCGTGTAGTACACCGAGGTCCGGTACGGCAGAGAGACCATCGGACGGCCGCGTGTGGTCGGGTGGGTGGCCAGCAGCGTCCTCACCTCGTGGGCCACCCTCCGCCGAACCGGGGGCGGCAGGGCCTGGATGCGACTGACCGACAAGGCCCACGCGGGAAACGTCTCGGCGGCGGCGCTCTGGGCGTAGGGGAACTTGCGGTGGTGGAGGCCCATGAACGGGCTCGTGCGCCGTCGGAAGGGGGCGCGCCAGCCCCCCGGTCGGGACGGTCCGTACCCCCCGTGGCGCTGCAGGATCACGTCAAAATCCCGGGCCCATCCGGCGCGTTCCTCCCGGGCATTCCACACGAGCCCGAGTCCGCCTCTAGGTCGCAGGACCCGGGCGATCTCCCGAAGCGCGGTCATTCCCGAGAACCAGTGGAACGACTGGGCGGCGAACACGGCATCCGCGAACCCGTTCGGGAGCGGGATCGATTCCGCCGAGCCCGCCAGGACCGGTACCGAAGTGACGCGGCGCGCGAACTCGCGGCGCATCCCCGGCATCGGCTCGACGGCGACGAGGGCCGCGCCAAGCGGGAGCAGCGCCCGGGTGAACTTGCCGGTGCCGCTGCCGAGCTCGACGATGGTCGAGCCCCGGCCGAGATGGAAGGTGCGCCCGAGGAAGCGGATGGCCTCGGGCGGGTACCCCGGCCGACCGCGCTCGTAGAGCGCGGCGCTCCGGTCGAACGTGCGGATCAGGCGCGTCGTGCGCGCTCGGCTCATCCCCGACCCCATCCCCGCCCCCCGCGGGCTCGGGAGACGGGACGAAGGAAAGCTTTACGCGCCCGTTCGGCTCGCTTGGGCTCGATGGCAGAAGGCAAGGAAGAGCGCACGCTCGTGCTCGTGAAACCGGACGGAGTGCGCCGCGGCCTCGTCGGAGCGATCATCGCCCGGTTCGAAGCGAAGGGCCTCAAGATCATCGCGGCGAAGATGCTTCGGGTAGCCCCGGAAACGGCCCAGCGCCACTACGCCGAGCACGAGGGCAAGCCGTTCTACCCCTCCCTCATCCAGCACATCACCTCGGGTCCGATCGTCGTACTCGCCCTCGAGGGTCGCTCGGCGATCGCGGTGGTGCGCTTGATCACCGGCGCCACCAACCCTCAGACCGCGGCCCCCGGGACCGTCCGAGGGGATTGGGCCCTCGGGATCACCGCGAACCTGATCCACGCTTCCGACTCGCCCGAGTCGGCGGCCCGCGAGCTCGCGCTCTACTTCACCCCGGCCGAGTACCTGGCGTACTCCCGGGTGGGCGAGGAGTACTACTAGGGCGATGGACGCCGCCGTCACCGCCGCGGCGCGTGCGCTCAGGGCCGGCGGGCTCATCGTCTACCCCACGGACACGTTGTTCGGGCTCGGAGCCCGGGCGACCGACCGGCGGGCCGTCGCGCACCTCGAGTCCACGAAGGGCCGGACCGGCCAACCCCTGTCGATCGCGGTCAGCTCCTTCGAGGAGCTCGAGACGTGGGCCGACCTCACGCCTCCCGCGCGGCGCTGGGTCCGCCGTCACCTGCCCGGCCCCTACACGGTCCTGGTCCGCCCGTCGGCCCTCGCGTCCCGAACGCTCCCGACGACGCTGGTCCCCCCCGACGCGGCCCTCGCGGTGCGGATCCCCGACCACTCGGCGGCCCGCGAGCTGGCCCGTCGCTCGGGGCCGATCGTGGCCACGAGCGCGAACCACCACGGCCAGCCGCCGTGCCGGACGGTCGACGAGGCCCGTCGTGCGTTCGGTCCGAGGGTCGCAGCCTATGTGGCGACCCGACCCCGGCCGTCCGGCCGTCCCTCCACGTTCATCGACCTGCGCGGCGACCGACCCCGGCCGGTCGCCCGGCGGTGATCGTGGCTCCCGCACCCCCCGACCTCGAGCGCTGGCGCGAAGCCGCCCGCATCGCCGCCCGGGCCCGGGAACTAGGCCTCCGATTGACGGTTCCCGGAGCGAGACGCCGCGACGTGGCCGAGGCCGTGGAAGCTTCGATTCGCGACGCCGGGGCCCAACCGGCGTTCCCGGCCAACCTCTCGAGGAACGACGAAGCCGCCCACTACACTCCCGACCCCGAGGATCCCGTGGTCTTCGTCGCCGGCGACCTCGTGAAGGTCGACGTCGGGGCCCACCTGGACGGGATCCTCGCCGATACCGCGGACACGGTCGAGGTCGGGGGCACGCACCGTCACGAGAACCTCATCCGGGCCGCGCGGGAAGGGCTTCGCGCCGGGATCGCCCAAGTGCGAGCCGGCGGTCGGGTGGACGACCTCAGCCGGGCCATCGCGGCCGCGATCCGCGCGCGGGGCCTGAAACCGATCGAGGACCTGACGGGCCACTCGATCGAGCGGTATCTCCTCCACGCCGGAAAATCGATCCCGAACGTTCCGGGCCGAAGCTCGGACACCCTCCGGGAAGGGGAGATCATCGCGATCGAGCCGTTCGCGACCAACGGGCAGGGGCACATCGAGAACGGTCCGTTCGGGAACATCCAGCGCTTCCGTTCCGACCCGGGGCCCCGGGACCCGGTGCTCGCCCGACTTTACGGCCGCTTCCGCACCCTTCCCTTCACGGCCCGATGGGTCACTGCGCCCGAGGAGCGCGAGGCGCTCCACAAGGCCCGCCGCCAGCTCCAGACCTACCCCGTCTTCCTCGAGACCGGGCATGGGCTGGTCGCCCAGGCGGAACACACGGTGCTGGTCGGGGCGCACGGTGCCGAGGTCCTATCCGAGTGGCCGCCGACCTAGCGGGCTACCCGTCGAGGTTCGCCCGGACGATCGTCTCGAAGTTGGTGGGCTTCGGTGGCCAGCCTTCGGTCATGTACTTGACGAACCCCTCGCGCGACCCCTGGTTGAGCGCCTCGTTCGTGGCGCGCTCGAACCCCAGCGTGGAGACGTAGCGCTGCGGCAGGGAGTGGAGCGGGCCGTAGTGGGCGGGGTAGACCTCGGTCGACGGCGGGAGCCGGAACAGTTTCTCGGTGAGGCTCTCGAACAGAGCGTCCGGGGACCCGGGGCCCAAGTCGGTGCGGCCGACCGACCCCAAGAGGAGGGTGTCGCCGGTGAAGATCTTGTCCCGCACTTGGAGGGTGAGGTGGTCGGCGGTATGGCCCGGGGTCTCGATCGCGACGAGCTCCCCGGTGCCGAAGGAGACCGCCTCCCCCTCGGTGAGCTTCCGGTGCGGGTAGGCGGCGGGCGAGCGGTGGCTGAGGTAGATCGGCGCATCGGTGGCCGCGTGGAGCGGGGAGTGCCCGGCCAGGTGGTCCGCGTGCGTGTGGCTCTCGACGATGGCGACCAGCTTCCAGCGTCCCTCCTTCAGCAGGGCCCGATACGGTTCGGGGTCGATCCCGGGGTCGATGATGATCGCCTGGCGGGAGCCGGGGTCCCCCACGAAGTACGTGAGGCAGCCCGTGTCGGGGCGGGGGAGCTGGCGGAGCAGGAGGTCGGGTGTCGCCGTATCGGCGGGGTACCGGCCCACGTGCGGTTCCACCTCGCGAGCGTACTCTTCGATCCCACCCTCCAGGGCGGCCACTCGGGTCCACCCCCGGGAGAGCAGGAATTCGGCCGCCACGCGCGCCTGGAAGCCGAGATGGTCGTACACGACGATCGCGCGGTCGTGCGGGAGCGTCGCGGCCTCGGGCTCGAGCCGCTCCAGGGGGATCGATCGGTCGCCGGGGAGGCGGGCGAGACGACGCTCGCGGGCGGGCCGGACGTCGATCAAGATCGGTCGGTCCTCCGAGGACATCAGGCGGGCGAGTTCGTGCGGCGCCACGAGCGGGACGGCGCCGGCCCGGGGTGGGCGGACGTACGGGTGCGGGAGGGCGCCGTCCGCATCGACCATCGAAACTCCCTACCGGAAACGCCGGAGTAAGTACTTAGCGGGCGATTTGGGCGCCGGACCCACGGGGGGCTCCGTGGACGGCCGAGTCCGTCAATTGCCGAACTCCGGGAACGTCTCCGCGAAAGTGTTAATAAAGGCCCCCCCGGTGAATCCCCCCGATGGCCGAGAGCGTGCCCGTGCCCGTCGAAGCGGGACGGGAAGCCCGTCGCCGCACGCGGGCGAACCGCGCCGCGGCCCGGCGGGAGGACGAGACCGACCAGCTCGGTCGCCGCGCCGTGGAGCTCGCGCGTTTCTACGCCGGCAAGATCGAGACGGTGCCCAAGGTTCCCGTTCGCTCGCTCCACGATTTCTCGCTGTGGTACACGCCCGGGATCGCCGCGGTCTCGCGGACCATCGAAGCCGACGCGGAGGAGTCGTTCAACCTCACCGGCCGGTGGAATACGATCGCGATCGTGACCGACGGCTCCCGGGTCCTCGGGCTCGGTGACATCGGGCCTGAGGCCGCGCTCCCCGTGATGGAGGGAAAGGCACTCCTGTTCAAGTGGCTCGGGGGCGTCGACGCCGTCCCGATCCCGATCCGGGTCAGCTCCCCGGATGCGATTATCGAGACCGTCGAACGTCTCGCACCCGCCTTCGGTGGCATCAACTTGGAGGACATCGCGTCCCCGAAGTGCTTCGGGATCCTGGAACAGCTCCAGCACCGACTCCCCATCCCGGTGTGGCACGACGACCAGCTCGGGACCGCCGCCGCGACGATCGCGGGCCTGATCAACGCGCTGACCCTCACGAACCGCGCCGTCCGGGAGACCCGTACGGTCCTGCTCGGGGCCGGGGCCGCCAACATCGCGACGGCCCGCCTCTTGCTCGCGCTCGGCCACGACCCGCACAAGCTCTCCCTCGTCGACCAGAAGGGCGTGCTGCACGCCGAGCGGACCGACGTCGACGAGCTGATGCTGCGCAACCCGTGGAAGTACCGGCTCGCCCTCAAGACCAACGGCGGGGGACGCACCGGTGACCTCGCCGCGGCGCTCGAGGGAGCGGACGTCCTGCTCGCCGCCTCCACGCCCGACCCCAACACGATCCGCCCGGAACATGTCGCCCGAATGGCGAAGGGTCCGATCGTTTTCGCCCTCGCGAACCCGGTGCCGGAGATCTGGCCCGACGTCGCGCGCGACGCGGGAGCCGCCGTGGTCGCGACCGGCCGCTCGGACTTCCCGAACCAGGTCAACAACTCCCTGATCTTCCCGGCGGTCTTCCGCGGCGTGCTGGACGCACGGGCCCGCTCCATCCCCGACGAGATCGTGCTCGCGGCTGCCCGCGAGCTCGCGCGCCACGCCGAGGACCGTGGGCTCTCCACGACCCACCTCCTCCCGACGATGGAGGAGACCGAGGTCTTCCCCTACGTCGCCGCCGCGGTCGCGGACGCCGCGGTGGCGAAGGGGATCGCCCGCCTCCGTCTCACCCACGACGAGTACCTCGAGGGGGCGCGCACCCGGATGGGACGTTCGGCCCGGCTCGTCCGCGCGCTCGTCCGCTCCCACCTCACCGCCCCGATGCCCCGGCCCCATTCCCCGACCCGGCGGAGGAGCCCATGACCGCGGCCGGTGAGCCGACCCCGCCGACGACGCCCGGACCCACGGACTCGACCTCCATCCCGATCCACCTGCGGCCCGCCCGGGCGGCGGATGTCTCCGCCCTCGTTCCCCTCCTCCTCCGGCTGAAGCGCCTGAACGAGGAGTTCGATCCGCTCCTCCGGGTGCGGGACGACGCCGAGAGCCAGGCCCGGGAGATCCTGAAAGCGACCATCAACGACCCGAAGGCGGTCCTGCTCGCCGCGGAGGGGGTCGGACCGGACAAGGACAAGGTCGTGGGGTTCGTGAACGCCGTCCTGCGCGAGCGGGCCTTCTACGCCCCGCCGGTGGAGGGGGTCATCGTCGACATCTACCTCCTTCCGCTCTACCGCCGCCACGGCGTGGGGGAGTACATCCTGAAGGAGGTCTCCGCCGCGCTGAAGGCGAAAGGCGCGGGCGTCGTGATCGCCGAGTTCCCCGCCCAGAACGAGATCGCGGTCCGGTTCTACGCGAAGCGCGGCTTCCGCCCGATCACCGCGCGGCATGCGCGGCTGCTCTAGTGCCGCGTCCACCAGCGGAGTGCGGGACGCGAATTTGTCGCGCAGTGCACTCGATTGAGCCGACGTATGGCATACCGGAGTGACCGATCCGCTTCGTCCCAGCTGCCGTAGTTGGTCCGGGTGAACGCCCACCGTCGTATCGTTCGGAAGTGGGTCTCGATCGGGTTGAGGTGGCTCGCGTTGGTGGGTGTGGGGACGAAGGTGATCCTCAGCCTTCGGGCCGCGGCCACCGCCGCCGGTGTGGTGTGGGTTGAGAGGTTGTCCTGGATCAGGTAGATCTGTCCTCCGGAGGGATACTTCCCTCGGACCCAGTGGAGGAACCGCACGTACCCCGCGCCGTTCTTGGAGGCCGATAGATAGCCTCGGAACCGATGGTGGTAGTAGTCGTAGGCCCCCATCAGGTAGCGAATGCCTCCCCGTCGCTCGTAGGTTGCCGGCACTCGGTCGGGGTGCCCCGACCGAGCCCAGGTGTGGCCCCCATAGGGTTGGAGCGAGATCGGTCCCATCTCGTCCACCGAGACCACGATCGGAGGGTTGTGCGGTCGGTTGGTGAGCTCGTTCAGGCGACGTAGCTTCTCGGCGAACTTGGGGTCCTTCGAACTCTTCCACGTCTTCACGGACTGAAAGGTCACCGACTCTTCGAGGAGGATCTGCCGCAGTCGCTCTCGACTGATCGACTCCACTACGCCCTCGAAGACCAGAGTCTCCTGCAGGAGGTCGAGAGACCAACTGGTGGGCCCCTGCCACCCGTGGTCCTTCGGTCGGGAGAGGGCGAAGGTCACGATGGCCTTGCGGACCTCGGGGGTGAACTTGGGCTCGGGGCCCGGGCTCTTCTTGGGGTAGAGAGCGTCCCGACCGATCCGATTGTAGTCCTTGATCACCCGTCGGACCCAGTCCTCGCTCCAGAGGACGAGGCCGGCGATCTTGGGCGGAGAGAAGCCCTGGAACGAGTGAAGCACGATCATCGCGCGCTTGACGACGGTCGGGTCGTTGGAGCGCTTCACCAGGCGACTGAGGGCCTGTCCTTCCTCGTCCGAGAGTTCGTGGACTCGCAGCATGGGGAGGAGGCATCACCTCCTCCGGGAAAGTACTTGCGCTAGAAGTCAGAAACCCCGAACTCTCCCACTAGACGCGGCACTAGGTGGCCCCGGCCCGCAACGTTAAGCCGTCCGGCCTCCGTCGGCGGCCGATGACGCATCCCCCGACGTCCGGGGCGGCGGCCGCACCGAAGTACCTGCGCCGCGGCAAGGTCAAGGAGGTCTACGAGGTCTCGGCGACCGAGCTCGAGTTCCGCTTCACGGACGACATCTCCGTCTTCGACAAGCACATCCCGAGCGCGATCCCCCACAAGGGGGAGACGCTGAACCGCACCGCCGCGTTCTGGTTCGCCACCTGCTCCCGCCTCGGCGTCCCGCACCACTTCCTCGGTCTCGCCGGACCGACCTCCATGCGCGTGAAGCGGGTCCGTGTCGTCCCGAAACCCCGTACCCTAGGCCCCCATCCGAAGGACTACTTGGTCCCGCTCGAGGTGATCGTTCGGTACTACCTCGCCGGATCGATGTGGGACCGGGTCCAGAAGGGGAAGGTCGGTCCGAAGGACTTGGGCTTCCCGACCGGGAAGAAGCTCGAGTACGGGATGCCGCTCCCCGAGCCCCACTTCGAGGTCACGACCAAGCTCGAACCCATCGACCGACTGCTGACGCGCGACGAGGCGCTCGAGCTCGCGGCGCTCGACCGGTCCCAGATGGACCAGATCCGCGAGACGGCGCTCAAGGTCGACACCGCGATCCAGGCCGAGATCGGCCCGCGGGGGCTGATCCACGTCGACGGAAAGAAGGAGTTCGGCCTCGACAGTGAGGGGACGCTCATGGTCGTCGACACGTTCGGGACTGCCGACGAGGACCGGTTCTGGGACACGGCGGCGTACGACCGCGGCCGCCACGTCGACTTCTCGAAGGAGTTCGTCCGGCAGCACTACCGCTCGACGGGGTACTACGACCAGCTGCTCCAGGCCCGGGAGGCCCACCAGGAAGAGCCCCCCATCCCACCCCTGCCCCCGCTCCTGGTCGACGAGGTCAGCCGGCTCTACACGACGGTCTACCAGCGCCTCACGGGGGCCCCGTTCGTGCCCACGGCGGTTCCGAAGTAGGCCGCACCGCCCACTGTTCCGCCACCCCTCCCCTACCCTTATCCCCGAACATTCCGTCGGTCCCTTCGTGCCGACCAAAGCCACCGCCCGGCCGGGGAATGCGGAAGCGCCCCCCGAGCCGAAACCCGAGATCGCCCTCGAGGACCTGCCCGGGATCGGGTCGACCACGGCCGACAAGCTGCGCGAGGCCGGCTACACCGACCTCATGGAGCTCGCCGTCGCCTCGCCGGGCGATGTGGCGGAGGCCGCCGAGATCGGCACCGCGAGCGCCCAGAAGATCATCGGGGAGGCGCGGCGCAAGGCCGACGTCGGCCAGTTCGAGAGCGGCAGCACGCTCTTGGAGCGCCGCAAGAAGCTCGGCCGCGTCACGACCAACGCGAAATCGCTGGACGAACTGCTCGGCGGCGGCGTCGAGACCCAGGCGATCACCGAGTTCTCGGGCGAGTTCGGGAGCGGCAAGACCCAGCTCGCGCACCAGATCGCGGTCGATATCCAGCTGCCGGTCGCCCAGGGAGGCCTGCTCTCCGAGGTCGTCTACATCGACACTGAGAGCACGTTCCGTCCCGAGCGGATCGTGGACATGGCGAAGGGCGTCGGGCTCGACCCGACGGAGACCCTGGAGCACATCCACGTAGCGCGAGCGTTCAACTCGAACCACCAGATGCTCCTCGTCCAGAAGGCCCAGGAGCTCGCCCGCGAGAAGCCGATCCGGCTCCTCGTCGTCGACTCGCTGACCGCCCACTTCCGGGCGGAGTACCTCGGGCGGGCGGAGCTCGCGCCCCGCCAGCAGCTGCTCAACAAGCACCTCCACGAGCTCCTCCGGTTCGCGGACATGTACAACGCCGCGATCGTCGTCACCAACCAGGTCACGGCGCGCCCCGACATCCTGTTCGGCGACCCGACCCGCCCGATCGGTGGGAACATCGTGGCCCACGCCGCGACCTACCGGGTCTATTTGCGGAAGTCGAAGCCCCCGAAGCGCATCGCGCGGCTGATCGACTCCCCGAACCTTCCCGAGGGGGAGGCGGTCTTCTCGCTCACCGGCGAGGGGATCCGCGAGTAGGACGCACCGGGGCCCGGGCGCACCGGAACCCGTACAGGCCGAGCCCGGCCCGGCGGACCGGGCGCGCGCCTCGGGTCGCCCCCCAGCGACGTAGGGGAGCGCAGAGGCCCCCGCCCGGTCCGTGGTCGGCGATTGCCACCGCCCCTTTGGGGAGGCGCCAGTCGACGGCGTCGAACTCCCTTCCGGCCTGCGTCTCCACGTGGGGAACATCGTAGACGAAGAGGTCGACCGAGGGGAGTTCCCGCGCGAGGAGAGGTACCACCTCGCGCTTGTCGCCGAGGCGCAGGTCCCAACGCTTGCGGAGCGGGAACGGTACCGCCCAACCGGAGGAGCGCCCCGGAGGGAGCGCCCAGGACGGGGAGCGGCTCCGCGGGGCCCCCTTTTTCGGGGATTCGGTCTTGGGCAGGTCGACCGAGTGGAGCGCGCCGTGGCCGACCCGCTCCATCGCCTGGAGCAGGTAAGCCGAGGAGACCCCCGAGGAGACACCGACCTCGACCACGTGGGCGGGCCGCAGCAAGCGCACGAGCGCGTAGAGCTCGAGCGGGGCATCGATCTCGACGTAGGAGCTCCTTCCGCCCTCACGGTGCCTCCGGTCGAGGTGGCGAAAGAGCGTCCGCTCCCCGCGCGCCTCCTCGATGGCTCCGTGCGCCCGAAGGACCGGCACGCCAGCGAGGGCAGCGACCCACCCCGCGTCGGGGTCCTCCTCGAGGCGCATGGGAGTTCAGAAGCCTATCCGTCGAGGGACTGAGGGTGGCCAATCCACTCGCTCGCGGTCTCGATCTTCGGCCGAACCGCTCGGATCCGGTCGTACGCCGCGTCCAGCGGGAGCTTCTCGGACCGGTGGAGGTACCACGCCGCGCCGAGGGGTCCGCGGCGGACCCCGTGGCCGCAGAAGATGAGCACAGGTTCGTGGGCGCGGCGGGCCGAGCGGACCTCCGTGACCAGCCGGTCCAGGTTGGCGACGACGGGGGCATCCTTCCCTTCGTCGTAGATCGGGATATGGGTGGCCGTCGGCATCTCCTCCGGGGCTTCGTCGAGGAGGCAGAACTTGGCCCCCGTGAACGTAAGGGCGTCGTTCCAGCCTCCCAGAAAGACCCCGGGAGCGATCTCCTGGGGGCTCGGGACGGTCTTCTTCGTCGGGGACTTGGTGGCGGCTCGTGCGGCGGGCATGGAGGCCCCATGCCGCCCGGCGATTATCAAGCTCATGGTAGTTGGAACATTTAGGATGGAACGTAAGACGAGCGCCCGATCTCGAGTACTCTAAGACAGGTTCGGTCCATGGCCGGGTGTGCGGGTCGCTCCTCGGGTCGCTCTCAGTCCGGAGGAGCGGGTCACCCTCCTCCGGTGGGCCCGACCCGACCCCCGACGGAATCCCCGGGCGATGCGGGCCCGCATCGTCCTCGCGGCGGCGGACGGCCACCAGGACCTCGAGATAGGTGATCGGCTCCGCGTCGGGCGGTTGACGGCGGCCCGGTGGCGCCGACGGTTCCTCGCCAATCGCCTCCAAGGGATCGAACGATCCCTCGCCCGTGCCCCCCGGACAGGTGGGATCCCCGAGTCCCGGGTACGGGAGATCCTCCGGGCCTCGACCGCGATCTCCGTCATGGGCGCGCCCCGGACCAGCTCGCGGAGTCTCGGGCGTCGGTTCGGTCTCAGCCACACGACCGTCCGGCGCCTCTGGTCCGAGTCGGGGGTCCGGCCCCGATGGATCGAGTCGGCTCCGTATCGACCGGACCCCATCCGTCCGCTCGTCCCCGGCGACGTCGTGGGGGTCTACCTGCGTCCCCCGGAACACGCCCTCGCGTTCACCCTCGAGCCCGCGGTGCGGCCCCGCGTCCGGGAGGAGGGGTCGGAGAGGGGGACCTTCCTTCCCCCGGGCACGGTCCCCCACCCGGTTCCCATCGCTTCCGCGGATCTCCTGAACCGTCCTCCGCCTCCCCCCTCGGAAGGCCCTCGAAATCGGGAGTTCCTCCGGTTCTTGGCCGAGCTCGAACGGGCCATCGGGAGGAACCGGATGGCTCGCATCGTCGCGACCGTCTCGGGAGGCGGACCCGCGCCCGAGCTGCGATCCTGGTTGCTCCGACGGCCGAACCTTCGACTCGACTGGATGCACGCTGTGGACGCGTGGACCCGTCGGGTCGGCGCGGACCTGGAACGGGTCGGCCGTAGGTCTCCCTCGAAGGGTCACTCCCAAGGACGGGGTGAGACCGCACGGGCGATCGGCCTGTTCCTCACCTCCTACGTGGGTTCGGACGACCCGTTCCAGTGGGTCGCCTCCCCGACCGAGATTGCCGCTGACGGGGCCGGCGCCCGATTACGATACGACCTCAGTGTTACAGGTCACCCCGGGTTCAAGAAGCCCCCCGCGATCCGGGCCTCGATGCGGTCGCCTCCGGTCCCGGATCCCCGTGCCCGGGAGATGGCCCGGGTCGTCCTTCGGAAGTCGTTGCGCGTCCGTCGCGGGGAGCACGTTGCGATCGAGAGCTGGTCGGAGACGCTCGACTACGCGAATGCCTTCGTCCTCGAGACCCTCCAGCTCGGGGCCCGCCCGATCGTGCTGTACCAGGACGAGCCGACCTACTGGGCCGCGGTCGCGGGGTCCCGTCCGTCGGACCTGGCTCGGGTCGGCGACCATCTCCGGGCCGCGATCGCCAAATCCGATGCGCTTGTCACGTTCTTCGGACCCAGCGACCGGGAACGGTTCCACGCGCTCCCCGCGGCGACGCGGTTCCGGCTGGGGGAGTACGAGGACAAGCTCTACGGGGCCGCGGCCAAGGCCGGAACCCGGGCCGTCCAGCTCGCGCTCGGGCGCGCTTCTCCCGGTTCCGCCCGGATGTACGGGGTCGACCTCGGAGCATGGAGGAACGAGCTGGTCGACGGGACCACGGTCGACCCGGACGTGCTCCACCGCCGGGCGCGGCGGTCCGCGCGCCTCCTGGGGAAGGGCCGCTCGCTCGAGGTCTCCCATCCGAACGGGACCCGGCTCCGTCTCGGGCTGAGGCACCGTCCGGCCCAGGTTTCGGATGGCCTCGTCCCCCCCGCCCGGCCGAAGGGGGACTGGAGTCTCGTGCAACTTCCCGCGGGCGTGGTTTCGGTCGCGCTCGACGAGCGCATCGCCGACGGCGTGTTCGTGTCGAACGTGTCGAACACCGTCGGGGTTTGTGATACGGTCGGGGAGGTCGACGGAGGTCGATGGACCTTCTCGGACGGTCGGCTCCGCCGGTTCGCCTACGACCGGGGACAGGACCTGTTCACCGAGAGCTACACGCGGGGGGGACCCGGGAAGGAGCGGGTGGGCGTGCTCTCGGTCGGGCTCAACGACCGGATCTCCATGGCCCCCCTCCTCCGCGACCAGGAGGCCGGCGTCCTCACCCTGCAGGTCGGCCGGAACGACACCGCGGGGGGCACGAACCACGCGGGCTGGTGGGCCTGGCTGCTCCTGCGAGGGGCGGACCTGAACGTGGACGGCTCGGCGATCGTGAAGGGAGGGAAGCTCGTCGAATGAAGAGGTCTAAGAGGGTCGGTCGGACGGAACCCGTGTCGCGTCCTCCCAACGAGGGATGGACGGCGGCGGTGACCCAACCCCTTCGGGGACAGGTCGCCCTCGTCGCGGGCGCTACCCGGGGCGCCGGGCGGGCCATTGCCGTCAGTCTCGGGCTCGCGGGCGCGACCGTCTATGCGACCGGTCGAAGCGTTCGCGGTCGGCCCGCGACCCCGGGTCGCCCCGAGACCATCGAAGAGACCGGCGAGCTCATCCGTCGGTACGGGGGGACCGCCCACGCCCTCCGGGTCGATCACACGGACGAAGGGGCGGTGCGCCGGCTCGTGGACCGCATCCGTCGGCGGGAGCGGGGCCGGCTCGACCTCCTCGTGAACGACATCTGGGGCGGCGAGGAGCTCACCGAGTGGGGCCAACCACCCTGGACGATGTCGTATCCGAAAGGGCGGACGATGCTCGAACGGGGCGTGCTGTCGCACATCCTGACGAGCCGGTACGCCGTGCCGCTCATGGTCCGGCGGAAGCGAGGGATCGTCTTCGAGATCACGGATGGGGACCATTTGGAGTACCGCGGGAGCCTCTACTACGACCTCGTGAAGACGAACGTCATCCGCCTCGCCCTGGCGTTCCATGAAGAGTTCGAGGAAGCGAAGCTGCGCCACCTGAGCGCGATCGCCGTGAGTCCCGGGTTCCTCCGCTCGGAGTTCATGCTCGACCACTTCGGCGTCACGGAGGAGACCTGGCGCGACGCGATCCCCCGGGTGCGACGGTTCCAATTCTCGGAGACGCCCTACTTCCTCGGGCGGGCGATCGTCGCGCTCGCGGCCGACCCCCACGTGCACGCCAAGTCCGGGAAGGTGTACGGCACGTGGACCCTCGCCAAGGAGTACCGGTTCGACGACCGCAACGGGACGCGACCGGATTGGGGGAAGGCGTTGCGCGCGGGCTAACCCGTCATCGAGTCCGGGTCGCGCGGTCCGGCCGGCCGACCCGACGGAGCGCCGTGGCCTTCACGTACAGCCAGACCCGGGCGCCCGGGGTGAGATGGAGCTGCCGGACGGGCTCGTCCGTGACCGCCACTCGCAGACGGAGGGAGCCCACGCGCACCCGAAGAGTGGAACCCCGAGCGCCCTCGCCCCGGTGGACCGCCTCGATCGTCGCGGGGAGAACGTTCCGGGCGCTGGACGGGAACTTCCCGCGGGCCACGAGGATCGACTCCGGGTCGAGCAGGAGGGCGACCGCCTCACCCTCCTCGGCCGGGAAGGCCACGCGAAGGTGGAGCCGGTTTCCCAACGTCACTTCGGGCGCCGGAGAGGCGTGGTAGACCCCGCGCAACAGGTTGGACCGGGAGGGTGGGGAGACCGGCCGGGAATCCAAGAGCTCGACCGAATCGAAGCCCTGTCGGACGATCCGGTCCCCGAGGGTCGTGAGGCGGGTCCCCCCGTGCGCCCGGCCGCCCCGGACGCTGGTCACGACCGGGCCGCCGAAGGCCTGGCCCAGCCGCGCGATCCGGTACGTCGCCCGGTCGCGGGAGATCCCCACGCTCCGGCTCGCCGCCACGACGGACCGCTCCCGCTCGAGCGACCGAAGGAGGGCGACGTCCGTATCCGTGACGGTACGCGGGCGCATTCCTACCCTCCCGCGACCGTCCGGTGCCGAGTTCCCAAGGGCTGGAGCGAGGCCGGGTCGATCCCGAAGCGGAGCCGTTCGCCGAGGGTCGGCAGCGGCGGCGTCACGGGTGGGGGCATCCGGAGCGTGACCAAGAGGTCGTCGACCACGACCTCGACCGTCACTCCCAGGGGACTCGGTCGAGCGCTCCGGACCTTTCCCTCCCAGAGGGGAGACGCCGAGACGGAGGGCGACAGCGTCGGGCTCGCGAAGGCGAGCCCCTCCGGGCCGGCCCGGTCGACGAGCCAGGACCGGAAGGGGGAGCGTCCCTTTCCCTCGAGGTCCGGCCGGTCGTAGACGTTCTCGTACCCGACGAACCGGGCCGAGAACGCGTCCGTGGGGGCCCGCATCAGGGCCACCGCGTCGCACTGGTTTCGGACCTGTCCGGCGTGGAGCACGAGGAACGAGTCCGCGACCGAGAACGCGAGCGCGGGGTCGTGCGTCACGATGACCATGGGGATCGGCTCGGTCTGCCGCATCTCCTCGAGGACGACCCCGAGGTCGTGGCGGGCGAGAACGTCGAGCGCCTGCCACGGCTCGTCCCAGACGATCAGCCCGGGCTCCGCCGCGAGGGCGCGCGCGATCGCGACGCGTTGGAGTTCGCCGCCGCTCAGCCGGGCCGGGTAGCGGTGAGCGAGTGGGGTCAGGCGGAATCGCTCGAGCAGTTCCTGCGTCCGCTGCGCCGCCTGGGGCCGGTCGCGGATCTCCATCGGGTAGCGGACGTTGCGCTCGACCGTGCGATGCGGGAGGAGCCCGAATCCCTGCGGAACGTACCCGAGCCCGCGCGACTCGGGGGGCCAGTCGGAGATGTCCGTCCCGTCGCGGAGGATCCGGCCCCGCCGCATCCGGAGGAATCCGGCGAGGGTGCGGAGGAGCGTCGTCTTACCGGCCCCGGAGGCGCCGAGCACGGCCACCGCGCGACCCGGGGTCAACGTCAGGTCGACTGGGCCGAGGTGGAAGTGGTCGAGGTCGGCCTCGAGCCCGTCCACGACCCATTCGCTCACGGTTCGAGCTCCCCCCGCCGCCACGGGAGCCAGCCGGACCGCTCCCCGAGGCGGACCACGAGGAAGAGGGCGAAGGCGATGATGAGGAACAACGAGCTGACCGCGGCGGCGTCGGCCAGATCCCCCACCTGGAACAGGTTGTAGATGTACACCGAGATCGTCGTGGTGACGGGACCGTTGTACGGCCCGCCCGGATAGACGAAGGCGGCGAGGATGAGCAGTCCACCGATCTCGCTCACGGCGCGGGCCCAGGTGAGGAGGAGGCCCGCGACGATCCCGCGGGAGGCGAGCGGGAGGGTGACGGTGAGGAACGCCGTCGCCGGCCCGGCCCCGAGGGACCGGGACGCCTCGAGCACCCGACCGTCGACGGCCCGGAACGACAGCTCGCTCGCGAGCACCGTGTAGGGCGCGCTGACGAACACCATCACGAGGACGACCCCCCAGATCGTGTCGTAGACCGGGAAGCCGATCGCCTGCGTGAACCGGTAGAGGGGCGCGCCGGGGACCACGAGGAGGAAGAAGAGGCCGAGGCCGACGAGCAGGTGGGGAACGACGACGGGGAGGGCGACCAGCGACTCGACGACCGTGCGTCCGGGGAACCGCCGCCGCGCGAGCAGGTAGCCCATCGGGATCGCGAAGAGGACCGCCGCGAGGACCGCGATCCCCGAGGTGAAGAACGTCAACCAGAGCGCCTCGCGCACGCCCGCGTTGTTGGCGTTCGCGATGAGGCTCGAGATCGGGGAGTACGTGAACAGGGCGTAGATCGGCAGAAGGAACAGGAGCAGCAGCGAGCCCGACAGGACGAGCTGGAGCGCGAGCCAGAGCGGCCCTGTCCGCAGGGGTCGCCGGGGAGGGGAGGCGGGAAGGCCGTCTCCCCCGCGGCTCATGTCAACAGCGCGGTAGCCCAACTCGGGAGGGCGGTTACGTCCGACGCCAATCCGGCGGGGACGGCGCTCGGGTGGTCCGACCACGCCGGGAAGATCGGGTTGAAGGCGCCCCCGGAAGAGATGATCGCGCTGCCCTGCGGCGAGAGCAGGAGGTGGATGAAATCGAACCCGAGGGTCGGGTTCGGCGCGTTCGACGGCACGGTAATCGCGAACAGGATGGGAGCCGGAACGACCGTCTTAAACGTGCCCGGCGAGCCACCGAAGATCGTGGTCGAGAGCGGGGCGTAGTCCGCGAGGGCCGTGGTGTTGTTCGATTGCAGCCCGACGATCGGGACGAACGAGACGTAGGGGAGGTGGTTCACGATCGCGTAGGAACGGTAGGTGATGAAGGCGGACACGACCCCGGTGTGGAGGAGGGTCGCGGCTTGCGACTCGTGCTCGATGATCGTACGCCCCGAGTTCGGCACGGCGGGAGTGCCCGGTGGGCCGCCGTACAACTGACCGTAGTACGCGCTCGTGCTTCCGTTGTGGAGCATTCCTTGGAGCTCGAGGGAAAAGATCTCATTGTAGCCGTTCGGGTCGGTCGAGGCGTTCCAGACGGCCATCGGTTTGTTGCCGGAGGTCGTCACGTCGGTGATCAGCTTCTCGGCCCAGTTCGACTCGTTGACCCCGGCAAACGCGGGGAGCGAGGCGTTGTACACGAGGACCTCGGGTGTGCCACCAAAGACCACCTCGTAGCCGGCGTAGGTCGGCTCGAGCAGGGACGGGATCAATCGGTAATCCGCCACGGCCGCGACGTCGGTCTTGAGGCCCAGCGCCGTAATGGCGGTGGTGATGTCCAGGGACCCTTCGTAGACCTGGGTGGTGCCCGTGATGCACGGTGTCTGGTTCTGCAACTGACCGGCGAGCAGCGGGAACAGCGTGTCCAGCGTCCCTGCCCCCCAGACGCCGAGCGTGGTGTTCGCGGGTCCCCCCGCACAGGCGTTCGTGGTCTTGTACTCGTAGCCGGCGGCAAACCCGAGGCCACCCGCACCGGCCGCGACCAGGATCACCACCACGGCGATCACCTCTTTGGACGCCATCGATGCGTGGGAATCCCACATCGGTTAAAGGTTTACGGGTTTGGACGACGCTCAGAAGTTCCGACGTCGCTCGATGGGGGCGTAGCATCGGTACACCCGCCCCACCAGGGAGTCGAGTCGAACCGGGCCAAACTGTCGGCTGTCGCGGGCCGGACCTGATGCATCTCCCGTTACGTAGACCGCCTGGTCGGCCAGCACGATCGTTTCGACCGCCTCGGGCGGAGGGATCGAGGGGGCCGCGGAAGGAATCGTCGGTGCGAGTCCCGTCCGCGTCTTCCAGAACGCTTGGAGTCCCACTCCCGCGACGCGCTTTACGAGCCAGCGGGCCGGGTCCTCCGGGTCGACCAGGACGACGAGGTCGCCGACCGACGGGAGTCGCTCCCGGTAGGCGTGCGGGTCGACGAGCAACCGATCGCCCGGGAGCAGGGTCGGGACCATGCTTCGGTCGTGGACCACGACCCGCCGGCTCCTCCAGCGGGTCCACCACGGGGGAGGAGGACGCGATGGCGAGCTGGGTTCGCCGGGAGGCGCTTCCGGCATCCTTATCCGACCCCCCGGGCCTGCGGGGCCATGTCCGCCTCCACATGGCCGACCGGATTTGCGAACCGCCTCTTGGACGCCGTGCTCCCACCCCGCGCCGTTTACGCGCACTGCGACATTCCCTGCGGTATTTACGACCCGCACGAGGCGCAGATCGCGGCCCTGACGGTTCTCCGAATGGACCAGCTCATCGGCGAGCTCGCCGCTCCCGCCATGGACGCGAAGCCCGAGGACCGCGCCGCCTACGTCTCGAAGCTCGCCCGCTACACGACCGTGAAGGAGACCCACTCGGAACGCGTGAAGAGCGAGGTGCGGGTCATCTGGGGCGATTTCTTTACCCCCGACCACGCGAAGCAGTTCCCCCAGGTCCACGAACTGACCTGGAAGATCCTGAAGCAGGCCTCGAAGACCCGCCAGGGGACCAACCTCGCGGACGCGAACGAATTACTCAAGCTCGTCCAGGAATTCGCGGAGCTCTTTTGGCAGGCCAAGGGCGCGAAGACCCGACGGATCCCCTCCATGCAGAAACCGGGCGGCGAGCTCGTCGTCCCCGCCTAGGGCGGAATCGGGTGCCGTCCTCACTCAGTCCCCGTACGCCGGCGACCCGGCCATGACCGGGCCGTTCTCCCTCGACGGGCGCTCGCTGACGCTCGACCAGTTCCTCGCCGTCGTGCGCGGCGGAGCCCGGGTGGCCCTCGATCACGCGGCGCGGACGCGGATCTCCGCGAGCCGTAAGGTCGTGGAGCGCGCCGTGCAGGAGCAGCGCCCGGTCTACGGAGTCACGACGGGGTTCGGGGGCCTTTCCGCCCAGTCGATCCCGGCGGATCAGGCGCGGGAGCTCCAGCTGTCGCTCGTCCGCAGCCATGCGAGTGGCACCGGGCCGGCCCTTCCGGCCGACCTCGTCCGCGGCGCGGTGCTCCTGCGGGCGAATTCACTCGCCCGCGGGCACTCCGGCGTGCGCCCGGAAGTCCTCGATCGTCTCCTGGACCTCCTGAATCATGACCTCGTACCGTGGATCCCTGAACAGGGGTCCGTCGGCGCATCGGGGGACCTCGCGCCGCTCGCCCACCTCGCCCTCGCGATAATCGGAGAGGGGTCGTTCATCGGTCGATCGGCAGGGGCTCCCGAGCCGGCGGCCGACGTCCTTCGAAGGGAGGGGATCCCTCCGCTCTCGCTCGCCGAGAAGGAGGGTGTGGCCCTGCTCAACGGAACGGCGCTGATGGCGTCGTACCTCGCCCTGGCCGTCGAGGACGTGCGCGGTCTTCTGGACGCGGCGCTCATCGCCGCGGCGCTCTCGTTCGACGCGCTGGAAGGGAATCCGGAATCGCTGGACGACCGGTTGGGGGAGCTCCGCAACTCACCCGAACACCGCCGGATCGCCGCGGCGCTTCGGACCCTGCTGGCCGGCAGTGTCCTCTCCGGCCCCCGCGACGTGTGGGTGGGCCAGGACCCGTACACCCTGCGGTGCCTCCCGCAGGTGCTCGGGGCGGTCGATGTCGCCGTCGTCTTCGCCCAGGAGGTCGCCCGGCGCGAGCTGAACGCCGTCACCGACAACCCGGTCGTCTTCGAGAAGGACGAGTTCGTGAGCGGAGGCAACTTCCACGGCCAGCCGCTCGCGCTCGCGCTCGACACGCTCGCGATCGCCACCCAGTACATCGCCGGCTTCTCCGAGCGACGCACCTCGCGCCTCCTCCATCCGGCGTTGAACCGGGGCCTCCCGCCGTTCTTGGCCCCCCAGCCGGGCGTCAGCTCCGGATTCATGGTCCCCCAGTACCTTCAGGCGGCTCTCGTCAACGAGAACCAGACCCTGGTCCACCCAGCGAGCGCCGCCAGCCTGCCCACCTCCGCCGACCAGGAGGACTACGTCAGCATGGGTCCGTGGGCGGGCGCGAAGCTCCGCCGGATCCTGGAGAACACAAGTCGCGTCGTGGCCGTCGAGTGGATCGTCGCGGGCCAGGCCCTCGAGCTGCGCCACCCCCGCACGGGGGGGAAGGGCAGCGAGGCGGCCCTCGAGGCGCTTCGGACACGGGTCGCCCCGTGGGTACGCGACCGGAGCCCCGCCGAGGACATCCGACGGGTCGCCGAGGCCGTCAGCTCGGGGACGATCGTCCGCGAGGTCCGAGCGGTCGTCCCGTTCTGATCAACGCGCCGGGAGCGGCTCGGGCGGAGGCGGCGGCACCGCCTCGCTCGGGGACTCCGGGAAGCGGACCTGCTGTCCGCACGACGGACACCCGTAGACGCGGATGCCCCGGTGCCGCAGCGGGGTTCGACACTTCGGACACGGGATCGGCTGGTTGGTCACCCAGGCGGCGAACAGCTCCTGGGACTTCCGGTCCGCCACGGAGACGGTCGCGGTGGGGCCGGACGGCGCCGGGGTCGCGGGAGGCGGGGGCGACGCGGGGCTGGCGATGCCTCCGCTTCGCGAGCTGGACAGTCGACCGCACTCGGGACAGACCACGAGGCCATTCGAGCCCGTGGACTGGAGCGCTACCTGGCAATGCGGACAGAGCGTCCTCAGGCCGGCCGGCGTGTAAATCGGGGCGGGGGCCGGCGGGGCGGAGGGGGTGGATGGGGTCGGAAACGTCGCGGGGGTCGGAGGCGGCGGGGCCGGGATCTCGGGAAGCGCGACCGCCCATCGGACGGTGCGTCGCGCCGGATCGTACACGAGCGGGCTGTTGGGGCGCGCGAGCTCGTGGGCCAACAGCTTCTCGGTCTTGTGCTCCCGCCAGGAGAGCGCCGCCGAGAGGCCGGGAACGCTGGTCGTGCCGAGGGCGCGAACGGTGGAACGAAGGTGTTCGAGGTCGGACGCCGAGGGACCGAATAGGGGGGGCATCGACCGCCCTCACCCCGGACGCTAAAAGAACCTGTCGCTCGAGAGGAATCGGGAAGGCACCGATAGGCGCGTCTCCGGGTCCGTGGACATTGCCACCCAGGGTCGCGCCTACCGATGCCCGAGGCCAATAACCGGAAGTGCAGGGCCGACTATATAGTTGACGGGCCCCGTGAGAGGTGCGATGTGCGCGGTTTCCACGCCGGTCCCGCTCGACCCATACGCGCTTAAACTCACGATTCCTCGTATCCAGTGGCGGGACCGGGCCCGCCACGCCATGGCCAACAACGATCACCGTTCGCCGCGGGACGCAGTGCCGTCCGGCTCGCCGGATCCGAACATCGGCGCGGTCATCGTGGGAGGCAACGACGAGACGCGCCTCCTGCTGCGGGGCCTCCTCCGGCTCCACCGCTACCGCGTCTTGGCCGAGGCACCCACCGCCGAGGAGCTCGAGCCGGTCGATGAGCCCCTGGGTCGGAGGGTCCTGGTCCTGGTTGCGGACGGGGACGACGACGATTGGGCCGCGGAGCTGGTCACGGCCCGCGAACGCCAGACCGGGCTGCTTCCGCTGCTCATCGTGCCCGAGACCCAGGCGGAGCTCATCGCGCGAGCCCGGGCCGCCGGTGTCCTCGGGATCCTGAGTCGCCCTTTCGCCATCCGGGACCTGATCTCGACCGTCGAGCTCGTGAGTCGCGGCGAGGAACGGTACCCCGCCGTGCCGGGGCAACGGTAAGGGCTCGAGCCCGCTGACCGGCCGTGGCGCGTCCTCCCCTCGCGGGCCTCGCTCGAACGATCCGCGGCGAGGTTCGGACCGACCCGACGTCCCGTCTCGACGCGGGCCATGACGCGTCCCACCTCGTGGGCCGTCCGAGCGCGGTGGTCGCCCCGGCCGACACGGCGGACGTGGTTGCCCTGGTCCGGTGGGCGCGCCGACATCGCGTCGCGCTCGTCCCACGGGGCGCCGGGACGTCGCTCGACGGCGAATCGGTTCCCGAGGCGGGGGCGGTCGTGGTCGACTTCACCGGGTGGAATCGCATCCTTGAGATCATTCCCGAATCGCGGTGGGCTCGGGTCGAACCCGGAGTGGTCAACGCCCGTCTCCAGCACGCGCTCCATCGTCACGGACTCTTCTTCCCCCCCAACCCCGGGTCCTGGCAGACGTGCACGATCGGCGGGAACGTGGGGACCAACGCTTCCGGTCCCCGCTCCTTCCGGTACGGTCCGACCCGCCGGTGGATCCGCGAGCTCGACGCCGTCCTGGGGACGGGAGAGCGAGTCCACCTCGGAAGTCGAGTGGAGAAGCGGTCGGTCGGCCCCGACCTCCTGCAGCTCTTCATCGGGAGCGAAGGCACCCTGGGCTTCGCGACCGAGATCACGGTTCGCTTGGAGCCGGAGCCCGAGGTCCGACGGGGGCTCATCGTACCCCTTCCGCCGCGGGTCCGGCTCGGTCGTCTGGTCCGCCACCTGGCCCACGCCCGGGGCACCGGACTTTCGGCGGTCGAGTACCTCGACCGCTACTCGGCGCGCGGGTTGGCGGAGGACCGCGCCGCACCGTGGGAGGACGGGGCCGCGATGCTCCTCCTCGAGGTCGAGGCGGACGGGCCCGCGGAGGCCGACCGACGGATCGGGCGGATCCGAAAGGTGCTGGGTACGCAGGGGGCCGCCCGAAGCATTCGGGAGTTTCCCGACGCCGATCGGCTCTGGGACCTGCGGGGCGAGAGCAGCCGGGTCATGGACGACCACCTCGGCCACCGCATCCGGGACGACATCGCCGTACCCCTGCTCCATCTGGACGAGATGCTTCGAGCCATCCAGGAGATCGCTCGACGGGAGCAGGTCGATGTGCACGTGTTCGCGCACCTGGGGGAAGGAAGCCTGCACCCGAACTTCGTGGTCGATCCGGCGTCGGCGGCCGCGAACCGCCTCCGGACCGCTCTGTACGCCGCCTCGCTCCGGTGGGGAGGAACGATCAGCGCGGAGCACGGCGTGGGGTCCTTGAAGCGCCCGTTCCTCGAGGGCGAGGTCGGGCCCGTCGGCGTGCGGCTCCTCCGCGCGATACGTTCCGCGTGCGACCCGGACGGGATCCTGAATCCGGGGAAGTTGTACCCGGCGGAGGGAGCCGGTCGACGATCTTCTCGGTCGCCTTCGGCAGCGGCAGGCGGGCGAGCTCGGCCGGCGTGACCCAGCGACGCGGGGCCGCCACCGCGGGGAACCGGGAACCCCGGACCGTCCCCCGGAACACGTGCAGCGTGACGGTGAAGTGACTGTAGGCGTGGTGGACGACCCCCGCGGGGGTCAGCAGGGGCGCCGATAGGCCGGTCTCCTCGGCGAACTCGCGAGCCGCCGCGTCGATCGGCCGTTCGCCCGACTCGACCTTCCCCCCCGGGAACTCCCACAGCCCACCGAGCAGTCCACCGGGAGGTCGTCGTTGCACGAGCCATCTCCCACCGAACTCCGCGACCGCGACGGCCGCGCGCACGTGGGGTCGCCGGCCGGGCCGTCGGCGTACCGGGATCGACCCCGGGTCCGGAAGCTCGGCGAGCGCCCGACACCCGAACCGGACGGGGCAGTCGGGGCACGAAGGAGCGACCGGTCGGCAGACCGTCTCGCCGAGCTCCATCACGGCCTCGTTGAACTCCCCCGGTGCGCGAGAGGGCAAGAGGTTCGCGAGCACCCGTTCGACCCGTTCGCGGACGGCGCGCGTCCGGATGTCTCCCTCCTCCCGGGTCCAGCGGGCGGCGACGCGTAGTCCGTTCGCCTCCAACGCCACGACCGGAGCGCCGTCCACGAGGCTCGCGACCGCTCGCGCGATGTAGGGACCGACCCCGGGCAGCTCCTCCCATCCGTCCACGGTCGTGGGGAACCGACCCGACCCCTCCCGGACCACGAGGCGGGCGGACGCGTGCAGGTTCCTCGCCCGCGCGTAGTAGCCGGCGCCCTGCCAGACTTTCAACACCTCCCCTTCCGACGCCCGGGCCAGGGCGTGGACCGTGGGGAATGCACGCAGGAATCGCTCGTAGTAGGGGATCGCCTGGGCGACGCGGGTCTGCTGGAGCAGGACCTCCGCGACCCACACCCGGTACGGGTCGCGATCGGTCCTCCACGGGAGCGGTCGTCGGTGGAGGCGGAACCACGCCAGCAGTGCGCGGGACACGGACGCCGGAACGGCCGGCGTCGTCGGAGAATCTGTCTTGGCCCTCACCGGAGATGGCGCGAGGAACCGAGGGCTTAAAGCGGGTGACGAATTCGAATCGCCGGGAGCCGACGTTGCTCGAACTGACCGAGCCGGTGCGGGTGACGGACCAGACCTTCGAGGTCGAGGTGATCCGCTCGCCGCTCCCGGTCGTGGTCGATTTCTACGCCGACTGGTCGGTCCCGTGCCGGATCACCCAGCCGGTGTTCGTCGAGCTCTCGAACCGTCTCGCCGGCCGGGTGAAGTTCGCGAAGGTGAACATCGACGACGCGGCCGCCGTCACGCGCTCGTACGGGATCCACGCGATCCCGACCTACCTCTTCGTCGAGGCGGGCCAGGAAAAGGGACGCGAGGTCGGCCCGCTCGAGTCGGTCGCGTTCCGGGCCACCTTGAAGTGGTACTTCGCCGCGCGGCCCCCGGTCAGTGGCGGAACACCCGCCACCCGCTGAAGTACATCGCGATCCCGGCCTTTTCCGCGACCGCGATCACCTCGGGGTCCCTGAGGCTGCCGCCGGGCTGGAGGATGGCGACGACCCCGGCCCGGGCCGCGACCTCGACCCCGTCCGCGAAGGGGAAGAAGGCGTCGGAGGCCAGCACCGAGCCACGCGCCCGCTCCCCGGCGACCTCGCAGGCGATCTGGACGGCCTTCACCCGGGTCGGCTGGCCCGACCCGATCCCGACCGTCTGGGGACCGGACGCGAGCACGATCGCGTTCGACTTGGCATGCCGGACGACCCGCCACGCGAAGTCGAGGTGGCAGAGCTGTTCCGGGGTGGCTCGGTGCGAGGTCACCGGCTTGAACTCCCCGAGCGTGAGCTGGCGGCGGTCCGTCTCCTGGACCAGGACCCGGCCGAACGACGTCTTCGCTTCCCAGCGGGGCTGGTCGAGCGGCGGGGGTTCGGTCCGAATGAGCTTCAACTTGGGCCGGCGGCCGAGCGCCTCGAACGCCTCGGGGGACACGGCAGGGGCGGCGAGCAGGTCGACGAAGACGCCGTGGAGGGCGTCCGCGTCCCCGGGGCCGAGCGGGGTGTTGACCGCGACCGCGCAGCCGAACCGGGCGACGGGGTCGGTCGCGATCGCCCGTTCGAGGGCCTCGCGAACGGTCCCCCCCTCGGCGACGCCGCACGGGGTCGCGTGCTTCACGACCGCGGCCGCGGGGAGCGGGTACTCGGCGACGATCGAGAGCGCGGTGTCGACGTCCAGAAGGTTCGTGTAGGAGAGCGACTCCCCCTTCAGGATCTCGAACGAGCGGGGGACGAACCCGGTCGGCGCCCCGGGCAACGACCCGAAGATGGCCGCCTTCTGGTGCGGGTTCTCCCCGTACCGCAGCTTCAGGGGTTCTCGTCGGAGGACGATGGTGTCGGGGAACGGGTCCGCTCCCGTCTCCGGCGGGAACAGGGCCCCGGCGATCGCGGCATCGTAGGCGGCCACCCGCTCGAAGGCACGACGGGCGAGGCGCACCCGGGTCGCCGCGCTGACCGAACCCGACGCGCCGCGGAGCTCTTCCAGGAGGGGACCGTACTCGGCCGGGGAGGTCACGACGGCGACCCCCACATGATTCTTGGCGGCCGCCCGAACGAGCGTGACCCCGCCGATGTCGACGTACTCCTCGCGGTCGGTCGCGTGCGGTGCTTCGAGGAGGTGGCGCTCGAACGGGTAGAAGTTCACGACCACGAGGTCGAAGGCCCGCAGGCCGCGCTCGACGAGCTCCGCGCGGCCGGCGTCCGTCCGGGGGGCCAGGATGCCACCCAGGATGCCGGGGTGAAGTGTCTTGACCCGGCCGCCGAACCAGGCCCCGATCCCGGTGAGCTCCTCGGCCGAGCGCACGGGGATGCCGGCGTCCTCGAGATGGTGGCGGGTTCCGCCCGTGGCCCACAGTTCGACGCCGAGTTCGGCCAGGCCGCGGCCGAGATCGCTCAGGCCGGATTTATCGTCGACCGAAAGGAGAGCGCGTTCGATCCGGACCGAAGGAACCGCCTCCGACGCCACCGACCGTACCCTCAAAGGGGAGGAGGGGGGAGGGATAAGTTTCTCGGCGGCCGTACCCGGGGAAGAGAACGCTCCGCTCGACAAGACTAAATACGCCGAGCTGGGGTAAATTGTACCCTCGGCGGGGAGTTTCTTTGGTCCGACGGAATGCCCATCGAAACTGGCGCCGGCGGGGCCGTCGGGGTCAGGTGGCCGCGGTCGCCACCCTCCTCGGCCTGCTGCTCGTCGTTTCGTTCATCGCGAACTACCTGAGCACCCAGCTTCCGAACCAGATGGCCGTCAACGATCTCAACCACAACCTCCTGGTCGAGAACCAGCTCGCCCGCCTGGATGCGCTCTTGGAAACGACCTCCGCCAACTACGCGACCGGGGCCCAGCTGACCCAGCCGGTCTCGCTCGGCTCCGACGCCGTGCCTCCCTTCGCCCCGGCCGATTCGTCCTACACCGGGACGACCGTGAACCAGACCTCCGCCTGGGTCAACTACACGACCACCTCGTTCGCGTCCCACACCCCGGTGCCGCTCATCGCGGGGATGGTCGTGCACGTCGAGAACTCCTACTCGCCGACCGCCGACATCGCCTTCACGTACGGCGGTGTCGTCTTCGCCCAGGTCGGGGGAAACCCGATCTTCACGGACACACCGGACGTGACCGCGGTCGCCAGCGGAGGAGCCGTCACGACCCTCCGCATCTGGCTGCCCGAGTTCACGAACCAGGTCCCGAGCGTCGAGGGGACCTACACGGCGAACGTCGTCGCCCGTCTCATTTCCGTCAACCAGGTCGTCGTCTCCAGCGCCACCCAGCTCAGCTTCGCCCCGGGGTCGAGCGTCTCCCTCACCGTCACGAGCCAGTTCGCGGCCGCCTGGATGGCGTACTACACCGGGTCGAGCCTGCCGGGCGCGACGTTCTCGTGCGCGCCGGCGGGTACCCCCGCGTGCACCGGCCCCTACACGGCCAACGGGGCCTTGGGGATGGTGACCCTCACGGTGCCGACGGCGAGCCTGGTGAGCTTCTCGGTCACGGTCGCGCTCTTCTCGCTCTCGATCCAATAGCCGGGGAGGGTTCGCCACGGGGGCCGCGCCGGCCGGCGAGCCACCGCTTCGCTCCGAGGAGGGTGCCCCACGTGCGCACGGTGGTCAGGCGGAGTCCGTCGGGAAACGATCCGTTCCATGACGCCCGGGCGTCGCCCGCCGAGCGGTGGCCGACCTCGACGATCGCGCGGAAGCCCTCAGCCCGGATGAGGCGGAACGCTTTCGGTCCGGCGGATCCTCGAAGCAACGTCTCCCACCCGTGCGGGGTGGGAGGCGGAAGGTGTTCCCCCGCCACCTCGAGACCGAGGTAGCGGGGACGCGGGGCGTCCGAGCGCCTAGCGGACGAGGTCGATGACTTCCTCGGACTCACCGGCAGCGTAGCCTCCCTTCTGGCCCAGGAGGCTCGTGGCGCGTACGCCCGTGATGATCAGGAGCACCTTGATGGTGTTCTCCATCTCGGGGGAGTTCTCGACCGAGCAGCCCCAGATGATACGGGCCCGCTTCGAGATCTTCCCGCCGACGAGCGCCGCGGCCTTCTCGGCCTCACTGACGGTCATCGTCGGGCCGCCGATCACGCGGACGAGCGCGCCGGTGGCGTCCTTGAGCTCCACGGAGCCGAGCAGCGGAGAGGTCAGCGCTTCGGTGACCGCCTCGGTCACCCGGTCGGTCGCGCTCTCGCTCTCGCCGAGCCCGATGAGGGCGACCCCGCCGTCCTTCATGACGGTCAGGATGTCGGCGTAGTCGAGGTTGACGAGGCCCGGCCGCGTCACGATCTCGGTGATCCCCTTGATCGCGGTCATGAGGCAGGCATCCGCGAGCTTGAACGCCGCGTCGAGCGGCATGCGGGGAACGAGCTCCAGGAGCTTGTCGTTCTGGATCACGATGGTGGTGTCGCACATGCGCCGAAGGCGCTCGAGGCCGTCGCGGGCCTGCTCCATGCGCGCCGCCCCCTCGCCGGAGAACGGGAGAGTGACGACGCCCATCGTGAGCGCGCCCGCTTCCTTCGCGAGTCGGGCCACGAGGTGCGCGGAGCCGGTGCCGGTTCCGCCGCCCATCCCCGCGGTGATGAAGACGATGTGCGCTCCGTTCAGGAACGCGCGCAGCTCTTCCTCGTTCTCCCGAGCGGCTTCCTCGCCGATCTCGGGGCGTGCGCCAGCGCCGAGGCCCTTGGTGGCCCGGCGGCCGATCAGGATCTTGCGGGGGGAATGGATGGAGAGCAGATGCTTCGCGTCGGTGTTGATGGCGCACATCTCGGCGCCCTGGATCCCCTCCTCGACGCAGCGGTTGATCGTGTTCGATCCTCCGCCTCCGCAGCCGACGATCCGGATATTGACCCGGAGCGTCTCCGCCAACTTCGCGAGCTCCGCGTCATCGGCGCTGCCGTAGGCCGGCGCGGTCGTCTTCTTGTCGTCTACCAGGGTCAGGCTCTCCTGGTGTTTTGCGATTGCTTCCTGGATGATGGACTTCATCGTTTTGTACCCCATCCTGTTTGTCAGACGAGCGTCATACGCTCTGGGGAAGCACTCGGGGAGTTGATAGATAAACGTTTGCGTTCAGCGGAAGGTGTATTCTTCCGTCTCCGCCGGAAGGGATGGCTCGACGGGCAGGAGCGCACTCTCCGGTCGAGCAACCAGTCGGGTGATCGGTACCCATTGGGGGCTAGCTCACGGCGCTCAAACTCCGGCCCCAGGTGGAGCGAATCCGGTCACCTTGAACCTCCGGTCGGCCGAGGAACCTTATCCCATCCGAATCCTGTGTCAACCCCGCGAAGGGGGCAGTTACCGGGATGACAGGCGGCAAGAGAACGAGGCCCAGCCCAGCGGCCAAGAAGCGGCATCACAAGCAGCGTCAGCGAAGGATATCGGCCCGGCGCCGTCAGGTCCCTCCCGGCGGAAACCGCGCGCGTCGCTGACCGCCCGACCGCTTCTCACGGAACGGTCCTCGCCGCCTAACCCCTGAGGAGAACCTCGGTCTGGGCGGCGGCGAAGGAGCTGACCCGGTGGAGGGGCCCGTTCCTCCCGCACCTCGCCGACCCCCTCCCGGAACGGGCCGGCGCCCAGAGGCATTGGGGGGAACGCGGGGTTAAGGGTCGTCAGCCGTTGCTCGGCTCCGGGTCGATGCCGCTTCGGTGCCCCTTCTGCGCCACTCCGCCGTTCGTAGACCGCGAAGTAGCGCGGAACCACGTTCGGGCGGATCACCCCGAGAAGGTGGAGGAGCGGCTCGCCCTCATCCCCGCCCGAACGCGCGAGCACATGGTCGATCCCGTGGCCTGGGCCGCGGGCGCGCTACTGACCGAGTGACCCGGCGAGCCGCCCGAACCGGCTGGCTCGGGGTCGGTCGGGTAGCGATCCGTACGGTCCGAGGACCGCCGTTTTTCCCCGTGGCCTTATCGTCCTCCGCACTCTGGGACGGCCGTGGAAGATTACTTCCGAGCGATCGAATCGGAAGTGGACCGGGCGTACTCGGTTGCCGAACGAGCCCGCCAGGTGGGGTTCGATCCGGAGACCCACCCCGAGATCCCGCGGGCCCAGGACATGGCGATGCGGGTCGAGAAGCTGCTCGCCCACCTCGGCGTCGAGGGGATCTCGGTGGAGATCCGGGCGCTCTCGGAGAAGCTCCCGCGGGAGGAGGTCGCCGTCGCGATCACCCGTCGCCTCGCGACGGACATCACCCGCGGGGGAACGGTCGCGGAGCGGGTCGACACCGCGCTCCGGGTCGGGCTCGCCATCCTGACCGAGGGGATCCTCGTCGCGCCGCTCGAAGGGCTCGCCGAGGTTCACGTCTGCGAGGGACCCGACGGGTCGTACATCGAGCTGTACTACGCGGGCCCCATTCGGGCCGCGGGCGGCACCGCGCAGGCACTGAGCGTGCTGCTCGCCGACATCGTACGCCGGGACCTCGGCTTGGCCGCGTTCCATCCGGACCGGGAGGAGGTCGAGCGGTACAAGGAGGAGATCCCGCTGTACAAGTACCACCAGCACCTCCAGTACGTCCCGACCGCCGAGGAGATCGAGCTCGTCGTCCGGAACGTCCCGGTCGCGATCTCGGGAGAATCGACCGAGGGGGATGCCGAGGTCAGCGCCTTCCGCAACCTTCCTAGGGTCCCGACGAACGGGATCCGCGGCGGGGCCTGCCTCGTCATCGCCGAGGGACTCTGCCAGAAGTCGGCGAAGATCGGGAAGATCGTCGACAAGCTCGGGCTCGACGGCTGGGAGTTCCTGAAAGAGATCGGCCATCACACGACGGACGAGGAGGAGAATCGGACCCCGAAGTACCTCCAGGATTCGGTCGGCGGCCGTCCCGTCCTCGCTCACCCGAACCATCCGGGCGCGTTCCGGCTGGTCTACGGTCGGTGCCGGACGACGGGGCTGGCCGCCTGCGCCGTGAACCCGGCAACGATGGTGATCCTTCAGCACTTCGTCGCGGTCGGGACGCAGGTCAAGCTCGAGTACCCGGGCAAAGCGACCGCGATGGGGGTCTGCGATTCGGTGGACGGGCCGATCGTGGAGCTGGACGACGGGACCGTGACCGCGGTCCACGAACCCGCCCGCGCGGTGGAGCTCCTGCCGCGGGTGCGGCGGATCCTCGACCTGGGTGAGCTCCTGGTCGGCTACGGGGAGTTCCTCGAGAACAACCGGTCCCTGGTACCCGGGGCCTATTCCCTGGACTGGCATGCCGCCGAGCTCGCGGAGGCCGGGGCGGACGCGAGCGAAGCGAGCCCCGCCCGGTACGAGGACGCCCTGGGGACGTCCGCCCGGTACCGGGTCCCGCTCCACCCGCGCTGGCTGCTCTTCTGGCACGACCTCGCGCCCGGCGAGATCCGCGCGCTCTCCGAACGGGTCGAGGAGTCCGCGGAGTGGAAGGACGGCGCGCTCGAGCTCCCGGCCGACCCGGCGTGGCGGGACGTGCTCGAACGCCTCGGTTTCCTCATGGGTCCGGTCGCCGACGATCGGTGGCGCGGCGAGCCGGACTCGAGCGCGGCCCTGGTCGGCGGCCTCGGTCTGGAGGTCTCGGACGGGCTCCTGATCCGCCGGGTGGCCCTCGACCCGGTCGACTTGGACCCCCTCGAGTACGTGAGCCGGCTCGCGGGCGTCACCGTGCGGGCGCGGGGCCCGTCGCGCGTGGGCGGCCGCGTCGGCCGCCCCGAGAAGGCGTACCAGCGCGTGATGGAGCCCAACGTCCACGCCCTCTTCCCGGTCGGCGCCGCCGGCGGTCCGACGCGCTCCGTCCCCGAGGCTGCCCGGCGCAGCCTGAAGGAGGGTGTTCGGGTCGACCTCGGCGTCCGGGTCTGTCCGAAATGCCAGCGCACGAGCGTCTGGACCCGCTGCGCCTGCGGGACGCATACCGAGCCGGACGGTCGGACGATATCGGAGGTGCTCCCCGTCGCGCGGATCTGGAGCGAGGCCCTCAACCGGCTCCACCTCGCCCACGCCCCCGTGGTGAAGGGGGTCAAGGGACTCACTTCGCCCGGCAAGGTCCCCGAACCGATCGAGAAGGGGATCCTGCGCGCGTCCCACCAGATCTCGGTCTACCAGGACGGGACCGCTCGCTTCGACCTCACGGACCTCCCCCTGACCCACTTCCGGCCGAACGAGATCGGCACGTCTCCCGAGACCCTCCGCCGTCTCGGGTACGCCACCGACTGGGCCGGGGCGGAGCTGGTCGACGGGGAACAGCTCGTGGAGCTTCGCCCCCAGGACCTGATCGTCGCCCACTCGGGCGGCGAGTACCTCACTCGGCTCTCCCAATTCGTGGACGACGAGCTCGTCCGGCTCTACAACCTCGAGCCGTTCTACAGCGCGCAGCGGCCGGAGGACCTGGTCGGCGCTCTCGTGGTGGCGCTCGCGCCCCACACATCGGGCGGGGTCGCGGGCCGACTCATCGGGTTCACCCTCGCGGAGGCGTGTTTCGCCCACCCCGTGTTCCACGCCGCGAAGCGACGAAACTGCGACGGGGACGAGGATTCCATCACGCTGCTCATGGACGCGCTCCTGAACTTCTCCCGGGCGTACCTCCCCTCGAGCCGCGGCGCCCTGATGGACAAGCCGCTCGTCCTCACGACGCGCTTGGAGGCGACGGAGGTCGACAAGGAGGCGCACAACGTCGACGTCGGGCTGCGCTACCCGCTCGCGTTCTACCGGGCGGCCGTCGAGCGGAAAGCCCCGAAGGAGGTCGAAGCCCTGATCGATACGGTCGGCCACCGGCTCGGGACCGCCCGCTCGCTCGGTGGCTACGGGTTCACCCACGACACGTCCCGTATCGCCGCGGGGCCGGTGCGGTCGGCCTACCGCGACGGGCGCTCGATGAGCGACATGGTCGAGCGCTCGGTCCTCCTCACCGCGCAGATCCGGGCCGTCGACGTCGCCGAGGCGGTGACGCTCGTCCTCAACGCCCACTTCCTCCCCGACCTCATGGGGAACCTGAAGAGCTACGCGACCCAGAAGTTCCGCTGCAAGACCTGCGGCGCCTCGTACCGCCGGCCGCCGCTCGTCGGGCGGTGCGTCGCGCTCCGCCCCGGGGCCGGGCGGTGCGACAGCGAGCTCCTCGCGACCGTGTACGAAGGATCGGTCCGGAAGTACCTCCCGCTCTCCCAGCGTCTCGGGGCGATCGAGGGGATCACGCCGTACGTGCGCCAGCGCATCCAGGTCCTCGCCGACTCGCTCGCGACCCTTTTCCCGGGCGCCGGGTCCCAGACCACGCTCGACCAGTTCCGACCCTCGGCCCCGAGGGTGCCCGCCGAACCATGACGGCGACCGGCCGGCCGACGGTCGGACCGGCGCATCGCCCGGAGGATCTCGCCGCGGTCCGCGACCTCTTCCTCGAGTACGCCGAGAGGCTCCCGGTCGACCTCGCGTTCGAAGGGTTCCCCGACGAGGTGGCCACCCTCCCGGGCGTCTACGGTCCGCCGGGCGGCGTGCTCCTCCTCGCGCGCGACGACGCCGGACCGGTCGGCTGCGCCGGCGTCCGGCCGTTCGGACCCCGAGAGGCCGAGCTGAAGCGGCTCTACGTGCGCCCCCGGGCCCGGGGGGAAGGGATCGGGCGTAGACTGGTGGAGGAAGCCCTCCGTCGCGCGTCGGCCGCCGGCTACCGGGCCCTGCGTCTGGACACGCTCCCCACGATGACGGCGGCGACGGTCCTCTACCACTCCCTCGGGTTCGTCGAGATCCCCGAACCCCATCCGAATCCGGTGGAGGGCACTCGGTACTTCCGGCGAAGCCTGGACGACGTGCGGCGCGCCCGCGGAACGTCCAAATAGACGCCCTTCCGTGGACGGTCGGCGGGCTTGTGGGGTAGTCTGGACTATCCTGTCGGCCTTCGAAGCCGACGACCTGGGTTCGAAATCGTGGGTCCGACCCGCGACGGAACTCCCAGCAAGCCCGTTCCCGCCCGCGCCTAGCGGAAGTAGGCGGCCGAGGCCGACGGGTCGGCCCGCTTCTCCTCTTCGGGCTTGGCCGCTTCCAGGATGTCGACCGCGAGGAGCGCGGGGACCGGCACGAGCCGCACCCGTCCCTTCTCCTCCCCGGCGCCGCCCTCGAGCTCGATGGCGAGCGTGTTGTCGCCGCCGATCGAGACGAGGCCGCGGAACACACCGGTCGAGTCGAGCGCCGTGTCGTCGGGCCCCGCCGACCGGACCCGGACCCGGGAACCGGGCGTGAGCCCGATCACGGACTTCTTCGCGCCGGCCGGGGTGGTCATCGCGTGCCTCCACGGACGCGGGCCGTGGGTACCTTCGCCGTGGGCGGCTCGTTTCCCTGCGTCTCCACCAATCCCTGCAAGTGGTTCACCGTCTCTCGATACCGTCGCAATGCGTTCTGGGCGTTCGCTTCGGTGAAGTCCCAGGCTCGGGAGAGGCTGCCGTACCGCAGCCGATACCCCTTTCGCCCCTTCCCGTCCGCGAAGCCTCCGACCTCTTCGAGAAGGTCGAGTGCCTTTAGCTTGTTGATGTGCCGGTAGATCGTCGGCTTGGAGGTCTTGAGGACGGCGGTGAGCTCCTCGATGTACCAGGCCCGGGACGGGTCCCGCACGAAGCACTCCCGCACCAGGCGATAGGCGAGGCTCTGCCCGATCGGTCCCTCCGAGCCCCGGCCCTCGTCACCCTCGGGGAGATAACCGACCAGACGGAGGAATTCCCGCAGGACCTCGTCCAGGTCGGTGATCGGGGTGAGCGGGGTGCTGTAACGCAACGCAAGTTCGAACGGCATGCCGAGTGGGTGCCCCAGCCACTCATCCCATAATAAGCCCGGGGCCCGCGTCGGGCCGCGGGAGTCCTGAAACGCTAAACCGCCGCGCCGGGGTGCCGCGTCGGATGCCTCCGTTCGAGCTCCTGGCACCGGCCACTCCGGAGGAGGCCATGGCGCTGCTCCGGACCGCCGGACCGAGCGAGGCGGCCGTGATCGCCGGCGGCACGGACCTGCTCCTCGATGTCGCGGACGGGCGTCTCGCCCCGTCCCGGGTCATCTCGCTGCGTCGCCTCCCCTGGCGGACGCTCGACTGGAACGGGACCCAGCTGACCGTCGGTAGCACCCTTCCCCTGCGCGCCCTCGAACAGGACCCCGAACTCCCCCGGCGGCTCCCGGGTCTCTATCAGGCGGTACGAGCCGTGGGGGGCGTGGCCCTCCGGCATCGGGCCACGCTGGGAGGAAACCTCGTCCGCTCCGCCCCCGCCTCGGACCTCGTCCCGGTCCTCCTGTCGCTCGATGCCGAGGTCGACCTGATCGGCCCGGGCGGAGTGCGCCGCCTCCCGGTCGACCGATTCGTCCGAGCCTCCCGGAAGGTCGACCTCGCTCCGGGGGAACTCGTCCGCTCCGTGCGGTTCCCCGAAGCCCGTCCGTCCGCCTACTTGTGGCAGCGGGTCCGTCCGGCGAACGACATCTCCCAGGTGGCGGTCGCTCTCGCCTTCTCGCCCGCGGAGCATGCGTGGCGGGTCGCCGTCGGGGGCGTCTCCCCGCGCCCGGCATTGCTCCCCGAGGCGGCGCACGCCCTGGGGTCCGGCTCCCCCTCCGCCGAGTCCGTCGCCCGGGCCGCGCGCCGGGCGGGCGAGCAGGCCGGGTTCGTGACCGACCGCCGGGCGTCGGTCGAGTACCGTCGTCACCTGGTCGGCACCCTTCTCACACGGGCCGTGGCAGGGATCCTCTCGCAGGGAGAGCTCCCCCCGTGACGGTGGAACCGCTTCGGCTCACGGTCAACGGTCGGCCCGCCCTCGTGCCGGACGTCCCGGGGAACGAGCGGCTGCTCGACACGCTCCGCTGGCGCCTGGGGATGAAGGGGACGAAGGAAGGGTGTCGGACCGGTGATTGCGGTGCGTGCACGGTCCTCGTCGATGGGGAGAGCACGCTCTCGTGCCTCACGCTCGCGAGGGAGGTCGAGGGGAGCTCCGTGACCACGGTCGAGGTCGGAGACGAGGACGAGGTCGTCGCCCGGGTCCGCGCGGCCTTTTCCGCGGCCGGCGCGCTCCAGTGCGGGTACTGCACGCCCGGGTTCGTGATGGCGGTCGCCGGCCTGCTCCGCGAGCGCGGCACCTCCGCTCGCCGAGAGGAGATCCTCGAGGCGCTGGGAGGGAATCTCTGCCGGTGCACGGGCTACGTCGCGATCGTGCGCGCGGTGGACGCGCTGCGGGCGGAGCCCAAATGAGCGCGCGCGTCCCGCCGATCCGCCCCGATGGGGACCTGAAGCTCCGCGGCGCGGCCGTGTACGGTACTGACCTGGACGTCCCCGGCATGCTCTGGGGCGCGCTCGTGCCGGCCCCGGTCGCGCACGGACGGATCCGTTCGATCGACCTCACGGCGGCGCGGGCCCTCCCCGGGGTCATCGCGATCGGACCGGACGAGGTCGACGGCCTGCTTCCCGCGGGGAGCCGGGACGAGGAACGTCCGTTGTTCGCCCGGGACCTGGTCGTCTACCGGAACCAGCCGGTCGCCGCCGTCGCCGCTCCGTCGTTCGGCCTGGCTGCCCGGGCGGCCGCCGCCGTCCGCGTGACCGTCGACGCCCTCCCGATCGTGGCGGACCTCGAGTCCGTCTTCCCCGAGTGGCCGGGCTCGGAGGCCGGCACCTCCTCCCACGTCGCCGCGCACGTCCGGGCCCGTCACGGCGACCTGGAGACCGAGTTCAAGAAGGCGGACCGGGTCGTGCGCGAGGTCTACCGGACCGCGAGCGTGCACCAGGTCGCGCTCGAACCCCACGCGTGCGTGGGCGAGGTCCGCGACGGCGTCTGGTACGTTCGCACCTCCACCCAGACCCCGTTCGGGGTCCGCGAGGACCTCGCGTCGCTGCTCGGCGTTCCCGAGAGCGCGATCGTGGTCGAGGGGACGTGGGTCGGGGGCGGGTTCGGCGGCAAGGGCGCCCCGCTGCTCGAGCCGTACGCCCTCCTGCTCGCTCGGGCCACGGGACGCCCCGTCCGGCTGGCCCTCGGCTACCGGGACGAGTTCCGCCTCGGCCGGACGACGCTGCCGGCGGTGGTCCGCATGGAGACGGCGGTCACCGACGGCCGGATCCGGGGGCGGAGGGTCCGCCTCCTCCTGGACGTCGGGACGTCGTTGCCGGGTCGCGACTTCGCCACCGGATACTCGATCGGGTTCCTGCTCGGACCGTACTCCACGCCGTCGTTCGAGGTCGAGGGGTACGCCGTCCGGACGAACAAGCCCCCGTTCGGTCCCCATCGAGCCCCGTTCGCGCCCCAGTGCGCGTTCGTCGTCGAGTCCCATCTCGACCACGTGGCCCGGGAAGTAGGGGAAGACCCCGAGGTGTTCCGGTCGCGTCATCTCTGGAAGGAAGGCGACACGACGCCGCTCGGGCAGAAGGTCGGACCCTTCGGGCTTCCGAAGGCGTTCGAGCGGGCCGTCGAGACCGCCCGGCGATGGCGCCATGCCGCGCCCCCCGGCCACGGCGTCGGCGTCGCCGGGGGCTTCTGGTCGACGAGCACCGGGGCCGGCGGAGAGGTCCGGTTGCGGCTCACTCCCGACGCGGTCGTCGTGGAGCAGGCCGAGCGCGAGATCGGCAGCGGGAGCGTGCTCGTCGGTCTGCCCGCCGTCGCGGCCCGCTCGCTCGGGCTGCCGGTGGATCGCATTCGGGTCACCTCCCCGGACACGGCCCACGCCCCCTTCGATTCCGGCGTCTTCGGGAGCCGGACGGTGGGCGCGCTCGGGCAAGCCATCATTGAGGCGTCGGGGCGGCTCCGCGGGATCCTCGGGGAACGCCTCGGGAGCCCCGGGCCGGCCTCGTTCGAGATCGCGGCCGACCGCCTCGTCGCCGTGGCCGGCCCTCGCCGGGCGACGGTCCCGGAGCTCTGGACGCCCGAGGAGGCGGCCGCGGGCGGGCTGCTCGTGGGCGGACGACATTTCGGGCGGGGCGGGACGATCGATGAAGGGCGCGTCGTGGACGGTACGTTCTACCCCTACACCGATTTCACCGGCGCGGCCCATGTCGCCCAGGTCGCGGTGGACCGGGAGACCGGGGCGGTCCGCGTCGAGCGGTATGCCGCCTTCCACGACGTCGGAACCGTGATCGACTTGGCCTCGGCCCGGGCCCAGGTCGAGGGCGGGGTGGCGATGGGCCTCGGAACGGCCCTCACCGAGGAGGCGATATGGTCCGACGACGGACGGCTCGAGAACGCGGGCCTCCTCGATTACCGGATCCCGACCCTGGGCGAGATCCCGTCGATCGAGGTCGAGTTCCTCGAGGGATTCCTCGGGGCCGGTCCGTTCGGGGCCAAGGGGCTCGGCGAGCCGCCGATGGTGCCGGTCCCGGCCGCGGTCGCGATCGCCGTCCGGGAGGCGAGCGGGGCGCACGTCACGGAGTTGCCGCTCTCCGCCGAGCGGGTGGCGCGAGCGCTTAAACTCCTCTGAGGGTCCCCCACGCCATGCCGATCTCCCGGGAGGAGATCCGGGCCGTCGTCGAACGGTACCCGAGGTCGCTCGTCGTGGCGACGGTCGGGTCGCACGCGGCGCTGGACGTCGCGGATGGGGCGGTGACCGAGGGCTTCCCGAGCCTCGTGCTCGCGCAGGGGGGCCGGGAGGCCACGTACGCGCGGTACTTCCGGACCGTCCGCAGCCCCGCGGGGAGCCGCCTGCGCGGTTGCGTGGACGACGTGTGGACCTACCCCCGGTTCGACGCGATCGCCGCACCCGAGGTGCAGGAGCGGCTCCGCCACCACGGGGCGCTGCTGGTCCCGAACCGGGCGCTCAGCTCCTACGTTCCCCTCGAGGTCGTCGAGAACGACCTGCTCGTCCCGATCGTCGGGAGCCGCCGCCTGCTCCGCATCGAGGAGAGGACCGAGCGGGAGAACTACTACACGCTGCTCGAGGCGGCGGGCATCCCCATCCCGCGCGCGCTTCCGGGTCCCGACGCGATCGACGGGCTCGCGATCGTGAAGCTCCCGCACGCGACCCGCCGGCTGGAGCGGGGTTTCTTCACCGCGGCGACGCCGGCGGAGTACCGCCAGAAGGTCGAGCGGCTCGTCGCCCGCGGGACCGTCGCGCCAGCCGACCTCGCGACGGCCCGGATCGAGGAGTACGTCCTCGGCCCGGTCTTCAACTTCAACTTCTTCTTCTCCCCGCTACTACCCCGCACGGAGGGGTTGGAATTGTTGGGGGTCGATGAGCGTCGGGAGAGCAATCTGGACGGGCTCGTGCGCCTGCCCGCGGCGCAGCAGCTCGAGCTCTCCGAGTCGGAACGGATCCCCGAGTACACGGTCGTCGGGCACGGCTCCCTCACGGTCCGCGAATCCCTCCTGGAGGAGGTCTTCCGCCTCGGGGAGAAGTTCGTGGACGCGGCCCGGACCCGCGCGCCGCCCGGTATCCTCGGGCCGTTCTGTCTGCAGACCTGCCTCGACAAGAACGGACGTCCGACCGTCTTCGACGTGGCGGCCCGCATCGGCGGCGGAACGAACATCCATCTCGGAGTCGGGCATCCGTACGGGAACGCGCTCTGGCGGACCCCGATGAGCACCGGACGTCGGATCGCCCTCGAGATCCGCCGGGCGCATGAGACGGGTCGGCTGTGGGAGGTCGTGACATGAGCACCCCCCCGGCGCCGGTGGTGGCCCCGCTCCGGCAGAGCCCGCTCGGTCCCTTCGCCCGCCGCCACGGGGGTCATCTCGTGCCGTTCGCGGGCTGGGAGATGCCGCTCTACTTCTCGAGCATCCTCGCCGAGCATCGCGCCGTTCGGGAGGGCGTCGGCATGTTCGACGTCTCCCACATGGGGATGATCACGGTCTCGGGACCCCGGGCCGCCGAGCTGCTCGCCCGGCGCACCACCTCGAACGTGCCCGCGCTCGTACCCGGCCAGGTCCGGTACACCTTCCTGCTCCAGGCGGACGGGGGCATCGTCGACGACCTGCTCATCTCCCGCCTGGACGACGGGACCGACCTGAGGCGTGACTACCTCGCCGTCCCGAACGCGTCGCGGGCGGACGAGATCGAGGAGATCCTTAGGCACCACCGGTCGCCCGACACGACGATCGGCCGCTGGAACGGCCAGGCCGCCATCCTGGCCGTCCAGGGACCTCGATCGCGCGCGGTTCTCGAGACGACCTTCGGCTGGAACCTCGGAAGCCTCGCCTTCTACCATGTCGCGAGCTTCCCCCAACGCCCCGGCACCGGGGAACCGAAGGGCCACCTCGGGGTCTCGTTCCCGGAGAACCTCACGGCCGAGGTCCTGGTGAGCCGGACCGGCTACACGGGCGAACGGGGTTACGAGCTGTTCCTCCGCGCCGATCAGGCCGAAGCGGTCGCCGAGCGCCTGCTCGCCGCCGGGGTCGTGCCGTGCGGGCTCGGAGCCCGCGACACGCTCCGCTTGGAGCAGGGCTACCTCCTCTCGGGGCAGGAGTTCCATCGCGACCATACTCCTCTCGAGGCCGGTCAGGATCGCTTCGTCGACTTCGACCACGAGTTCGTGGGGGCCGCCGTCCTCGACAAGCAACGGACCGAGGGACCCGCCGTCCGGCTCGCCGGGATCGAGGTGCGCGAGCCCGGCGCGATCCCCCGCCACGGCACGCCCGTCCAGCGGGACGGGGTGACGATCACCCAGGCGACCAGCGGTGGACTCTCCCCTACCCTGCAGTACGGGATCGCGCTGGCGTACCTGCCGAAGGCGCTCGCGACCCCCGGCACGGAACTCGCCCTCCACCTCCGCGGCCGCGACGTGCCGGCCCGCGTGGTGGCGCTCCCGTTCCGTACCCCGCCCCGGCCCGGCGGTTCGTAGGTTCAGGTTTGCGCCTTCCCCCCACCGCGGGACCCCAACGCCCGGGCCCGGGCGACCGGGAAGCGAGAGTAAATAGTCGGACTCGCCCATCCAGCCCTTAGACGATGACGGCCGATCCCGGGAACGGCCGTCCGTTCGTCGGCCGCGTGGAGACGGTCGAAGCCCTCCATCGACGGTTCGAGGACGCACGGGCGGGCCATGGTGGAGTGACCCTGCTCGTCGGCGAGACCGGGGTCGGAAAGTCGGAGCTCATCGCCGACCTCCTCCGGACGGTCCGGCAGCGCGGGGTCCAGGTCCTGGAGGGTCGCGCCCCCCTGCTCGACGCGCCCCCTCCGTTCTCGCTCATCCGTTCCGCGATCGAGAGCGCCCGCGACCAGGCCGGCTCGGACGCGCCCGAGGGCGCGAGCTTCGCTCCCGAGGGATTCCTGATCGGCTTCGCTCCCCGCTTGAGCGATGCGGCCTCCCTCTCTCCCGTGCACATCGAGGAGCGCCTCCTCGACGCATTGGGAAGCGCCGACGATCGCGGCGAGGCCGGCCGCCTCCCCCTCTTGAACGGGATCGCCGCCCAGTTCCTCGAGTTCACCCGGCGCGGGGTGACGGTCGTGGTCCTGGAAGACCTGCACCGGGCCGACGAGCCGTCGATCGCGGCGGTCGAGTACCTCGCCCGGCAGTTCCGCGACCGCCCGCTCTGGATCATCGCCACCTCGCGGACGCCCTCCACGCTGCCCGAGGTGCGCCGGGCGCGGATCGAGGGGTTCATCTCGACCGCCCACGCCCAGCGCATCCAGCTGCGGCCGTTCACCTCCACCGAGATGGCCGAGTTCCTCCATCAACGGGACCCGGGTCGCTCGCTCTCACCGGAGGAGATCGCCCGGTGGCACTCGGAGACCGGCGGCTACCCGCTGCTCTTGGAGCAGCTCGACCGCCGGCTCGAGACCGGGGGCGCCCTCACGCCGTTCCCTAGGGCCTCCCCGGACGGACCCATCGCGCTCCCGGCCCTCGACCGCGACGAGGAGCGAGCGGTCGGTGTCGGGGCCGTCCTCGGTCCCGAGTTCTCCTTCTCCCTCCTGCTGCGCGCGAGCGGGGACGACGAGGAACGGCTCGCCGAAACGGTCGACCATCTGGTCGGGCACGGGGTCCTTTTCGAGCGGCCGGGGGAGCGGCTCACCTTCTCGGACGAGCGCGTCCGCGCCCGGGTCTACGACGGCCTCACCGAGAGCCGGCGACGGCTGCTCCACCGCCGGGCCGGCGAGGCGCTCGAGGCGACGGAGAACGCGGACCTCCCGACGGTCTACGCGCTGGCCCGGCATTACTATCTCGGCAAGGTCGACGACAAGGCGGTCGTCTACAATCGGACCGCCGCCGATGCCGCGCTCGGCACCGACGCCCCCGAGGTGGCGATCGAACACCTCGCGCGAGCCCTCGAGTGCCAGCGGCGCCTCGCTCCCGACGACTGGGGGGCCGAGACGGAGCTCGTCGTGGAGCTCGCCCAGCAGGTCGAGCGCGTCGGCCGACTCGAGGACGCCGAGAAGATGCTCCGCACGCATCTCGGACGACGGGGTTTGCATCAGCGGCTCGGGCCCGCCGTGATCGCCCTCACGGAACTGTATCTCGCCCGGCTCCTCACCGACAAGGGTGAGTGGTCCGAGGCGGAGAAGACGATCGTCGGGATCTTGGACTCCGCCGGGCCCGGTACTTTGGAGAGTCACCCCGCGGTCCTGAGCGCCCTCCATCGGCTCCGCGGCGAGGCGTTCTACTACGCCGGGAAATACCCGGAGGCCCTGCGCGAGCACACGGAGGAGCTGCGTCTTGCCGGCGAGATCGGCAACGAGCGAGCGCGGGCCCTCGCGGAAGGACGACGGGCGAACGTGCTCGCCATGATGGGCGACACCGAGAGCGCCGTACGGGACGCGCGCCACGCGGCGACGACCCTGGAGCGGCTCGGCGACGCCAGCGAGGCGGCCCACGCGCGCCTCTTCCTCGGCGTGATCATCGCCGGATTGCCGAACGACCCGCCCGAGTACGACGAGGCCCTGAAGGAGCTGGCCGCGGCGGTGCGTCTCGGCGAGCGGGCCCACCATCCCCGGCACGTCGCCTGGGCGTTGTTCAACGAGGCGGACCTGTTGCGGGGCCTCGGTCGCCACGAGGAGGCGGCGGAACGGAACGCCCGCTCCCGCGAGATCTTGGAGCGGATCGGCGACCGGTTCGGTCTCGTGAACTCCATGATCATCGCCGGCAAGATCCTCACCGACATGGGGGAGTACGACCGGGCGGAGGTGGAGCTCCTCGACGCGTACCGCCTCGTCCGCGAGCTGAAGGCGACGGCCGATGAGGTCGACGTGGTGCTGCGTCTCGCCCAGCTCTCGTACGCGCGCGGCGACCGGGCGAGCGCGCGCCGCCGGGTGGCCGAGCTGGAGCGGCACCAGTTGCCGAAGCTGCGCCCCGACCTGGCGGTCGAGTTCGAGCGCCTGCGGAGCGCCCTCCTGGCGAAGGAGGCGGCCGGTGGCGCCACGACGTAGCGCGCGAGCCACCACTCCCCCGGGATACCGCTCGCTCGCGAATCGGGCGCTCAACGAGGACCGGGCGCGGGAGGACCGGACCTCCCGGAGCCTTCTCGGGCCCGGGCAGCGCGCGACGGCCCACGTCGTGGCCCAGGCCGCGGGCGTCCTGTCGGGAGGGCGCGCCGCGGCCGCCGTAGCGAGGGCGGCCGGGGTCCGCGTCGTTCGAGCGGTGCCCGACGGCCGGCCGATCCGGGCCGGTATGACCGTGTTGCGCCTCGAAGGGGACGCGCGGCGGATCCTGGCGGCGGAACGCTCCCTTCTGAACCTCCTGATGCACGCGAGCGGTGTCGCCTCCGCGACGGCCCGGGCGGTCCGGGCGACGCGCGGAAGCCGTCCCCGCCTCGAGGTGTGGGCGACCCGCAAGACGCTGCCCGGGCTCCGCGACTTGGAAAAAGCGGCCGTCGTCGACGGGGGAGGCCGCCCGCACCGGCGCGACCTCGCCGCGGGGATCCTGGTCAAGTCGAACCATCTCGTCTTCGTGCCCCTCGAGGTCGCGGTCGCCCGCGCGCGGCGTCACGCCCGTCCGGGAGAGCGGGTCCAAGTCGAGGTCCGGACCCGGGACGAAGCCCTGCGCGCCGCCCGTGCCGGCGCCGACTCCCTCCTCATCGACAACGCTCCGCCCGCACGGGCGCGGGCGATCGTGAAGGCCCTCTCCCACGCGGGACTGCGGAAGGGACGGTGGGTCGAGCTCTCGGGCGGCCTCACACCGGAGCGCGTCGCGCGCTATCGCGACGTAGGCGCGGACGCGGTGAGCCTCGGGGCCCTGACGCACTCCGCCGTGGCGATCCCGTTCCATCTCGAGGTCCGGCCCGTCCGCTTAAGTCGCCGCGCCCCCTAGCATCCCCGGAGGGAGGGCGATGACGCTCGAAGACGAGATCCGCGGGCTGAAGGAGGAGCGCGACGCCGTCCTGCTCGCCCACAACTACCAGCGGCCCGAGGTCCAGGACATCGCCGACTTCGTCGGGGATTCGTTGTATCTGTCCCGGAGGGCCCGCGAGACCGACCACGAGGTCATCGTCTTTGCCGGGGTCCGATTCATGGCCGAGACCGCGAAGATCCTCAACCCGACACGGACCGTCCTGCTGCCCGACCTGAAGGCCGGCTGCGGTCTTGCGGACTCGATCACGGCCGACCAGCTCCGGACGTGGAAGGGCGAGCATCCCGGCGCGGTCGTGGTCGCCTACATCAACACGTCGGCCGATGTCAAGGCCGAATCGGACTACTGCTGCACGAGCTCGAACGCCATCCAGATCGTGAACGGGATCCCCGCGGACCAGGAGATCCTCTTCCTTCCCGACATGTTCTTGGGCGACTACGTACGGCGGCGGACCGGACGGAAGATGCACCTGTGGGTCGGGGATTGCCCGGTCCACGCGAAGATGCGCCCGGAGGACCTGGACCGGGCCCGCGCGCTCCACCCGGGAGCTCCGGTCATCGCCCACCCGGAGTGCGGCTGCTCGACCCAGGCGCTCGGCTCGGTCGACCGCATCCTGTCGACCGACGGGATGGTCCGGTACGCCGAGGAGACGCGCGCGCCCGAGGTCCTGGTCGCGACCGAGGTCGGTATCCTCCACCGGATGCGACGGTTGAACACCACGACCCAGTTCACGCCGCTGGACGAGGGGACGATCTGCCCGTTCATGAAGGAGATCGACCTCACCGACCTCCGGGACGCCCTCCTCCATCGCCAGTACGTCATCGACGTCCCCGTGGAGACCGCCGTCCGGGCCCGCCGGGCGCTCGAGCGGATGGTCGCGACCTGACGACGCGCGAGGCCCCTACAGGTGGGGTACGAGCGGTGCCCAGCGCCCCAGGTACATCGCGTAGGCCGCCCAGAGCAGGGCGAGCGAGCCGAGGAAGACGACCCCGATCGCGCTCCACGAGGGCTTGCTCGTGAGGTAGAAATGGGGGCTCAGGGGGTTGAGCCGGGTCGAGAGGAACGACGCGCCGGCATAGAGAAGGACCACGCCGAGCAGTACCGGCAGGAGGATCGTGAACCGGGCGAGGTACAGCCCGACCCCGACCACGACCACGGCCACCGGGATCGCCGCGTGGGAGCGGCGGGGCGGAGGGGGAGGCAGCGCCGGGGCCGGACGGCGGAGGCGGCCGGCCGACACAGGGGTCCTTCCGGTCCAGCGCGTACATGAAGCTCGCCGTCCAATGGAAAACCCCCCGTCGAGACATAGGCATAAAGGGGGGAATCCATGCTGGACCGCACGTGGTCGACCTACCGCGGCCGCCGGGTACGCCGCAGAGGCCCCAGCCCCCGACGGGGCCCGTGGGGCGAGCTCCGACCCGGTTCCCGGAACCCCCCACCCTCCGGACGCCTTCTCCGGGGAGCGCCCGCTCGTGCGTCAACTGTGCCTCGCCGGTCTCCTTCCGGACTTCCCCTCCCCTGTGCTGGGGGTGCGGCCGGACGCTTTGTGCGGACTGCTACTGGCGTCATGGCCTGACCCCGTCGGCGCACCAGTGCGCCAGCTGCCTCGTTCGGGGGACGGCGGGCCACGCTACCTCAATCTCGGGCGCCCGGTCGAGCGCCCCCGGACCGGCGACCGCGAAGCGGACCCCCTAGCTGGCCCGGAACGGGCCGGCGTTGACCACGTCGTTCGGGATTGCGCCCGCGCGTCGAGCCCAGGCGAGGGCCACGGGTCGGGTCGGGTCGTCCTGGATCGCGAGGAGGCCCGTCGGGAGCACGAGTCGCACCCCTTGTTCGCGGGCCGACCGGGCCCACGTCGAGTCCAATCGCTCCGGACCGGGACCTACCTCGACCGCCGCGCCGCGTCGCGCCGCGTAGTGGAGCCACTCGCGGGCGACGGGCGTGGCCGACGGATCCGAAACTCCCAGGTGGGCCACTAGGATCACGATCCCAGGAGGCCGCGCCTCGACCGGTGGGGCCCGGTGTCGGGCCGAGGGTCGGAGGACGAACCCGTCCGGTCCGGAAGGGAGGAGTGCGGCCGCGTCCTCCGCGGGATCAACCTCGGTCCAGCGGTACACGCGGAGCTTGGCCGTGGAGACGGTCACGAGCCGTTCCAGCGCGGATTCAGCGACGCGGATCGGCTGTCCGCCCGCGTCGACCCCAGCGGCCACCACTCCCAGGTAGGCGTACCGACGGCGTCGCGCCTCCGTCAGCAACCGCTCGACCGTTCCGGCATCGGCCCCCGAATCCAGGTGGACGTGTAGATCGCCCCGCAGCGAGGGCTCGTCGACGAGCGGGGGCAACGGACCGGTGCGAGCGGCCTCCATCTCGCCTCGGGCCTCTCTAAGCTCGGGCGGGATCCAGGCGAGCCCGAGCGCGGCATAGACATCCTCCTCCGTCGCACCCGCGATGCGCTCCTCTCCCCGGTAGACCCCGTACTCGTTGACCCGGAGGCCGGCCTCCTTCGCGAGGGTGCGGACGAGCACGTTGTGGTCCTTCGAACCGGTGAAGTACTGGAGCGCGGCCCCGAACGACTCGGGCTCGACGACCCGAAGGTCGACCTGCAGGCCGTTCGTGAGGACGACCGTCTCCTTCGTACTCCCCCGGAGCCGGACCTCGCGGACCTCCGGCAGGGCGGAGAAGACCTCGAAGGCGCGAGACGGGTCGCGGGAGGTGACGAGCACGTCCAGGTCCCCGACCGTCTCCCGACCGCGACGGAAACTTCCGGCCACCTCGACCCGGTCGGCGTCGGCCCCCTCGCGGAGGGCCCGGACGATCCGGTGGGCGATCGGGAACGCCGTCTCGATCGGAAGGCGGGTCGCGGCCCCGGTACCGCGCGCCGCCTCGACCGCGTTGCGGATCTGGGCGATCTTCTTCTCACCGAATCCCTTCACCCCCGTGAGTCGGCCCGCATCGATCGCCGCGAGCACTTCGGTGGGTCCCTCGAGACCCAGGTCGACCCAGAAACGCCGCGCGGTCTTTGGACCCAGACCCGGAATACGCAGGAGCTCGGCGACGCCCGGAGGCACCTCCTTCTGGAGCCGGTCGAGGTAGTGGATCCGGCCGGTCGAAAGGTACTCCCGGACCTTCTCCTCGATCGCCCCCCCGACGCCGGGGACCGAGCGCAACTCCCCCCGTGCGGCGACCGTCGCCAGGTCCTCCGTGAGGGAATCGATCGAGCGCGCGGCGCGCCGGTACGCCTCGGGCTTGAACCGCTCCCCCATCACGTCGAGGAGATCGGCGATCGACCGGAAGAGCTCCGCCGCCTCCGCGTTGGAGGGCATCCCCGGACGCAAGCGCCGGACGGGATTAGCCAGTCGGGACGAATCAGGGCGAGAGGTGGACGCCGCAATCGAGCCAGAACCGCCGGTCGACCGGACGGAACCCGAGCCGCTCGTAGGCGGTGACGGCCGGGACGTTGTCTTCCCGTACGAAGAGGGCGCACGGGGCGCGCGCCCGTTCCGCCTCGAGCTGGACGGCCCGCGTGATGGCCTGTCCCCAACCCTGCCCCCGTCGCGACGGGCGCACGAAGACCCCGCTCACCAGCCAGACCGTCGGGAGCCGGACCACTGCTCGGGCCACCGCGACCAGTTCCTCCCCGTCGAACCCGCCAAACGCGACCTCGGTATCGAGGTCCAGGGCCGCGTAGCTCGTCGCGATGACGTCGGTGCTCCCCTCGGCGATGCCCGCCAGACGCGGTACATCACGGGGGGTCAGACGCCGGACCTGCGCGTCGTGCGCGGTGAGAGGCGGTCGCGTTCCCCGACGCGCTATCTCGACCAAGATGGGGTAGACGACCGCCGGGGCGCGATCGCGCTCTACGAGCGGCCGAACCGCGTCCGACCCCGTCACGATCAACGGACGCGGAGGGAGCGCCGGGGCGAGCGCCTCGATCGCCGGGCCGACCCAGATGGCCATCGGCGGCCGATCGGGGGGCTGCCAGATCAACACGTACGCCACGGTCGATTCGCCCCGGCATGCGGAGACGAAGCGAACCCGATCCGGGAATCGGTCGAGGTCCCAGAGTGCGTACGCGTGGGTGACGGGGTCCTTCTCGGCCTCGCGTTCCAGCCAGGCGCGGTCGATGGTCGGCCGGAGTTCGATCCGGTCCGAGCCCATGCGGGTGGGAAGGGGGCCCCCTAGTTATCGCCCCGGTCCCCGCGCGGGGCAACGGTAAATCCGCCCGGCCCGTCGGACGCTTCCGTGCGGACCCATCGCCCGAGCCCCCAGCTCCCGGCGCACCTCGAAGCGCTCTACCGGAGCTTCCCGTTCGCGCGTTCGCTCGCCGACGACCCGATCTCGTCGGTGCGCCCGCTGGCGCGGGACCTTAGGTCCGCGGAGGTCGCCGCCGTCTTCGCCGCGACCTTGGCGATCGGCAACACGACCGCGATCCGGGGCGCCCTCGCCCGTCTCACGGAGATCGCCGACGACGACCTGCTCGCCTTCGTGATCGACCGGCCCGACGAGCAGCGGGCGGCGGAGCTCGCCGCCTTCCGCCATCGCTGGATCCGAGGCGACCAGGTCGACTACCTCGCTCGCGTGCTCGGGCGGTACTACCGGGCGCATCCTTCGCTCGAGGACGCCTTCCTCGAGGGGTACGCTTCGGCCGGGTTCGCAGGCGGCCTCGACACGCTCGCCCGCACCCTGCGCGGGGACGCGTCGGTCCGGGACCTCGGCCCTCCCCCGCCGGGGTACCGCGTTCTGTTCCCGAGTCCTCTCGAGATGCCCCGAAGCCCGTGCAAGCGGCTCACGCTGTTCGTGCGCTGGATGGTCCGGGACGGGTTCCCCGACCTCGGCCGATGGCGTCGGGTGCCGACGGGAGAGCTTCGAATCCCGCTCGACCTGCACGTGCACTGGATCGCCTACCATCTGGGGCTCACGACCCGAAAGAGCCGCTCGTGGGCCGCCGTCGAAGAGGTCACCGAGGCGCTCCGTCGCATCGACCCCATCGACCCCATCCGGTACGACTTCGTCCTCTGCCACACCGGCATCTCGGGGGACTGCCCCAAGGAACGCGACCTCGCGATCTGCGGACCGTGCTCGGTGCGACCGGATTGCCTCCTCTGGCGGGGCCGGAAGGTCGCGGCATGACCGACCCCGGGTGGGGGGTCGCCCCCGGGCTCCTCGAGCGGTTCCGCTCCGCGGGCCTCCAGATCGAGTGGCGGCCCGCCTCCGGAACGTCGGGACGGAAGAAGAAGAACGTCCGGATCGCCCACCTGTTCCAGGAGGAGGCCCGGGTCGAGACCCAGAAGACGGCGGGGGGAACGAGCCTCAAGGTTGATTCGGGCCCGGTCGGGGCCCTCGTGCTCCTGCTCGAGGGGGACCGACGCGGCCCTCCTCGGTGCCTGGTCTCCCAGAACGCCGGCCGCGACCCGGCGTTCCCCTCGGGAGCCCTCGTGGCGGTGTGGGGCCCCCTCGAGGACCCTCCGTCGGATGGTCCCGTGCGGGTCCCGGACCTCGTCGACCTCGCCCGCTACGCGCTGGCGTGAGAGAGCGGGCCCGGGGTTCGTCGACTTCTTCGGTAGGTGAACCCTTCGATTAGCGCATAGTTAAATAATCTAATAAAATCGCCCCCGGCCGAGGCTCCGATGCCCACGGTCTCCGTCCCCGAACCTCCCGTCCTCGGCGACCACGGCGAACTCCTGAACGCCCTCCAGGCGGCCCAGCAAGCGGCGGTGCTCCAGCTCCTTCCGCAGGCGATCGCCCGGGGACTCGGAGGTCACTCCTTCTGGTCGCTGTACTGGCTCACCCAGGGGACGGAACCCCATCCGACCGACCTCGCGCGGACGCTCGGGATCACCGCGCCCGCGTGCACGTCCATGGTCGACCTCCTGGTCGAGTCCGGCCACGTCCAACGCCGTCCCTCGGCCGAGGACCGTCGCCAGGTCGTCCTGGCCGTCACCCCGAAGGGACGCCGCACCGTGGACGCCATCTGGGGCCACGTGGACCAGCAGATCCGGGCGGCGACGCGGGACCTCTCCGACGAGGACGTCGCGACCGCCGCCCGGGTCCTGCGGACCGTAGCGGCCCGGTTGCGACCGGACGGGGGGCATCCGTGAGCGGCGAGACGACCCCCTCGCTCACCGCCGCGGGCACTCCCTACGACCCGCGCGCCGCTCGGGCGGTGCTGATCGTTCTCGCCGTGATGGCGCTCATGGTCACCTACGTCGAGACGATGGTCCTTCCCGCGTTCGAGGCGTTCATCACGTTCTTCAACGACGCTCCGACGTCGACGGTCGTCTGGATCATCTCGGCCTACCTGCTCGTCGGGACGGTCGCCACCCCCATCTTCGGCAAGCTGGGCGACAAGTACGGCAAGAAGCGGATGCTCGTCTTCGTGATGGCGCTGTACGCCGTCGCCGTCAGCCTGGCCGGGTTCTCGCCCAACATCGGGGCCGCGTTCGGGGTCTCCCGCGCGAACCAGATCTACGTCCTGATCGGGATCCGGGCGTTCCAGGGGCTCGGGATGGGGATGTTCCCGCTCGCCTTCGCGATGATCCCCGAGGTGTTCCCCGCGTCCCGCGTCGGTCAGGCCCAGGGGATCGTCTCGGGCATGTTCGCGGCCGGGGCTTCCTTGGGTCTGGTCGGAGGCGGGTACATCGCCTACCAGTACGGGTGGCCGCTCACGTACCACACGGTGATCCCGCTCGCCGTCCTCCTCGCCTTCCTCTCCTACTTCATCCTCCGGGAATCGCCGCACTTGTCTCCCCAGCCGATCGACCTTCCCGGCGTCGGCAGCCTGGGCTTCGCCCTCGCGATGGTGATGTTCGGGATCACCGAGGGAACCTACTGGGGTTGGGGGAACTTCTCGGCGGTCTCGTTCGGGGGGCTCCCGTGGGGGGTCCCGGAGTTCTTCCTCCTCGCGCTGGCGGGGACCGTGTTCTTCCTGGTCTGGGAGCCGCGGGCGAAGAACCCGGTCGTCTCGTTCGCCGCGCTGAAGAAACGGAACATCTGGGTCTCGAACGTCAACGGGGTCATCGTGGGGATGGGGATGTTCCTCGTCTTCGTCGGGATGGTCCTCCTGGTCGAGGACCCGTTCAAGCCGGGGTTCGGCCTCACCGAATTCCAGATGGGCCTGGTCGCGGTCCCGTCGTCGCTCAGCATGCTCGCGTTCGCCCCGCTCTGGGGCCGGTGGGTCGCGACGAAGGGCCCGAAGCCCGTCTCGATCGCCGGGTTCGCCATCATGGGCCTGGGGGGCCTCGCTCTCGTGCTCTTCCACGACCAGTTGTGGGAGCTCATCGTGTTCACGATCCCGACGCTCGTCGGGAACGTCGCGGTGTTGATCGCGATGACGAACATGATCGTCCTGTCCGTCTCTCCGAAGGAGCTCGGCATCCAGACCGGGATGAACCAGACCTTCCGGAACCTGGGCAGTGCGGTGGGGCCGGTGATCGCGGCGACGGTGACCCTGAGCTTCACCACCCCGGTTATCGTTGCGATGACCCCGTTCGGTCCGGTCTACCACAACGCACCCTCGATCGAGGGATTCCAGATCCTCTTCGCCCTCATCGCGGTGACCGCCTTCCTCGGGATGCTCCTCTCGTTCGCCCTCCGGAACTTCCGCTTCCACGCCGATGGGAGACGGATGGGCGAGGCCGGCCATACTTCCGCCGCGGCACCGCGGGCTCCCGAACTGCGACCGGCGATCGACGCCACTCCCCCAAGTCCCCGAGACGGCGGGGACCCCGGCGCGGTAGGGCGGATCGGCTCGGCCTAGGAGCAGCCGCTCGTGGCGCCGCAGACCGTGCACGCGTAGCACGTGCCCGAGCGCACCATGATGCCGCCGCAGATGTGGCAGGACGGAGCGTCATCGCTCACGCCGCCGCCCGAGCTCTCGTCCCGGGAGAACGCGTCCAAGGCCCGCGTCTCGAACTTCACCGTCTGGCTCGCCGACGAGGCGGCCTTGGTCGCGGGGGCGGGTGGGGTGCCGTGGCCGTTGCCGTCGGCCGCCGGTCCCTCGAGGCCGATCGCGCGTCGCTCGTCCTCGGTGAGGAACTCGATCGCCAGCCACCGGGCGACGTAGTCGGGGATCGATTTCGCGAACCGGATCCTCGGGTTGTTGGTCGCGCCCGCGGGCTCGAAGCGCAGGTGGGCGAGCTTGCGGACGAGGTCCTTGAGCGGCACCCCGTGCTGGAGCGCCATCGACATCGAGATCCCGAGCGAGTCCATGAGACCGTTGACGGTCGACCCTTCCTTCGTGACCCGGAAGAAGATCTCGCCGGGCCGACCGTCGGGGTAGAGCCCGACCGTCACGTAGCCGTCGTGCCCGCCGACCTGGAAGTGGTGCGTGAGCGCTTTGCGCTGGTCGGGGAGCCGTTCCCGCGCGGGCGTCCGGGAGTCGCCGGGGACCGTCTTGCCCTGCCCCGTCTCGAACGGCTGGGACGCCTTGCATCCGTCGCGGTAGAGCGCGACCGACTTGATCCCGAGTCGCCACGCCTCCAAGTAGATCTTCTCGATGTCCTCGACCGTCGCGTCGTTGGGAAGGTTGATCGTCTTCGAAGCGCCTCCCGAGAGGAACGGCTGGACCGCGCCGAGCATCTTCAAGTGGCCCATGGGGAGGATCGTCCGGGCGCCGCCGACCGGCGCGAGCGCACAGTCGAAGACCGTGAGGTCCTCCGTCTCGAGGCCGGGGGCGCCTTCGATCGTGCCCGTCCGCTCGATGTACGCGGTGATCTCGCGGACCTCGTCCGGGGCGTAGCCGAGGGCGGTGAGCCCGTCGGGCACGGTCCGGTTGATCATCCGCATGACGCCGCCCCCGACCAGGTTCTTCGTCTTGACGAGCGAGAGTTCCGGCTCGAGGCCGAGCGTGTCGCAGCCCATCAAGAGGCCGATCGTCCCCGTGGGCGCGATCACCGAGATCTGGGCGTTACGGTAGCCCCACAGTTCACCGGCCTTCACCGTGTCGTGCCAGCGGTCGACCGCCGCGGTCACGAACGGGGCGAGCTCCGGGTGGGCGAGGGAGACCTGCTCCGCCGCGCGGGCGTGCTTCGACATGACGCGCAGCATCGGGGCGCGGTTCTTCTCGAACCCGACGAACGGGCCCACGCGCTTTGCGATCTCGCTGGACATGTGGTACCCCTCGGCCGAGAGGAACGCCGAGACGGCCGCGGCCAGCGTGCGGCCGGCCTCCGAGTCGTAGGCGAGGCCGTAGTGCATGAGCAGGGCTCCGAGGTTCGCGTAGCCGAGACCGAGCGGTCGGAAGTCGTGCGAGTTCTGGGCGATCGGGGCCGTCGGGTAGCTGGACGCGTCCACGATGATCTCCATCGCGAGGATCATCGTGCGGACGGCCTGTCGGTAGAGCTCGATGTCGAACCCGCCCTTCGGGTCCAGGAACTTCATCAGGTTGATCGACGACAGGTTGCACGCGGTGTCGTCGAGGAAGAGGTACTCGCTGCACGGGTTGGAGGCGTTAATCCGGCCCGAGTGCGGGCTCGTGTGCCAGTCGTTCGTGTGGTCGTCGAACTGGACGCCGGGGTCGCCGCACCGCCAGGCGGCGTAGGCGAGCTTCCGCCACAGGTCCCGGGCGTGCATCGTCTGGGCGACCGCGTGGTCGGTCCGGTTGACCGTCTTCCACTCACCGTCCCGGATGACCGCCTCCATGAAGGCGTCGGGGATCCGGACCGAGTGGTTCGCGTTCTGGTAGGCGACCGAGGCATAGGCGGAGTCGGGGTCGGTCCCGTCGAAGTTGGACGAGTAGCCCTGGCGGATGAGGGCGAGGGCCTTCTCCTCCTCGCGGACCTTGCACTCGATGAAGTCGACGATGTCGGGGTGGTCCATGTTGAGGATCACCATCTTCGCGGCGCGACGGGTCGTCCCGCCGGACTTGATGACGCCCGCGAGGGCGTCGAACGCGCGCATGAACGAGACCGGGCCCGAGGCGATGCCGCCCCCGGCGAGCTTCTCGTGGCTCCCCCGCAGGGCCGAGAGGTTGGAGCCGGTGCCGCTGCCGCCCTTGAACAGGCGCCCCTCGCTCGTCGCGAGCGCGAGGATCGAATCCATATCGTCGGCGACGGACTGGATGAAGCAGGCGGAGCACTGGGGCGGGTCGCGGAGCCCGACGTTGAACCAGACGGGGCTGTTGAACGCCGCCATCTGGTGGACCATGAGGAAGGAGAGGCTCTCCTCGAGGGTCGTCGCATCCTCCGAGGTCTCGAGGTAGCCCAGGTCGAGGCCGGACTGGGCGATCCAGTGGCAGACCCGCCGGATCATCCCGTCGACGGAGTTCTCCCGCCGACCGGCGATGATGCGGAAATACTTGGACGCCGCGATGTTCACGCTGGTCTCGGACCAGGAGACCGGGGCCCGGATCCCCTTCTGCTCGAAGATGACCTTCCCTTCGGCGTTCTTGATCACCGCGTCATGGGTGCGCCAATCCACGGTGTCGAAGGCGGTCTTGCCTCGAGGCACGAGGCGGGGAACCGGTATCGGTTCCCGGCCGACGCGGTTGGCGGGTCGGGGAGCCGGCGAGTCGGATGCAGACGGTGCGCGCTTTCTGGAAACGGCCATTGAGGACCTCTGTTGGGGGGTTGAGCGACGGGCCCTGTCCCGGACGCCACATCCACCGTCGGTGGTCTATCCCCTCACAAACCTCGTGAAACGCCCTCGGGAGGAGTGCGTTTCTCGCCGGTCCGTGATGGGGATGGACGCGATGGGTGCCGCTCCCGACACCAGTCGAAAACCCTCCGGGTTCGCCCAAGCGCGACCTGCTATAAGGACACTCTGCCACAACTGCCGATTCGTCGTCCAAATTCTCGACCCAAGCGCGTCGCTCGAAGCGTATCGGCCGTTCCGGAGTTGGAACTCGAGCGGACTCGGGGTCCGCCACGGCAGTTCGTGCGGCTCCCCCGCAAGAACTTCGTGTTTCTTCGCCGACGTCGCGCGTCCGGAGCGGTCTCGGTCCGAGGGTCTATCTACTCCGGGGTCCGAATCGTTCGGCGATGGGCACCCCCACGTCGACGTCCCCTCCCTCCCGGCCCATCGTGGCGTTCTTCCGCCGCCACCCGATCCTCCTGCTGCTCGCGTTCACGCCGGGGATCCCGGAGTACCTCTCGGGTTCCTCGTCCTTGGAGCTCGTGGTGGTCTCGCCGGTCGTCTTCCTCCTGTTCCTCGGCCTCAACCTCGGGCTCTACGGGCCCGGCGTACTGCTCGTCCGCGAGGCGCACGTCCGCTGGAAGAAGGGATGGTCCACCCTCCTGCTCCTCGGGGGCGCGTACGGTCTCCTCGAGGAGGGGACCGCGCTCTCCACGCTCTTCGACCCGAAGGCGGCCGTGGTCGGGGGACTCGGGACGTACGGGCACGCCTACGGGGTCAGTTGGGTCTGGCTGATCGGGATCCTCGGCGTCCATGCCGTCTTCAGTGTCGGCGTGCCGATCCTCCTTCTCGGTCTCGCGCTTCCCGAGACCCGGGGCCAGCCGTTCCTGACCGGAAGGAAGCTTCCGATCGCGGTCGCGATCTACGCCATCGACATCGTCTTGCTCGAGCTGATCGTTCACTACTGGGTCGGGGTCCCGCTCCAGATCCTGGCCGCGGTGGCCGCGGGGCTCCTCTGGATCGTCGCGTGGTGTCTGCCGCCCGATCTCCTCGACCCGCCCTCTCCGGCGCCCCGCCGAGGGCCCCGTCTCTTCTTCGTCTACGGAGTCGTCTACTTCGTCCTGCTCGTGCTCGTCCCCGGGATCATCGGGGAGCTCCACCTTCCCGCGTACGTGGCGTTCGGCGCGGACGCCGCGGCCCTCCTCCTCCTCTTCCTAGCGGTACGCCGGGACATCGGGCGGTCGGCGAACTACTCCCAGCTCGTGGTCCTGGCGTTCGGCCTCGTCCTTCCGCTCATGGCCATCGGTCTCATCGCCCAGCTGTTCGTGCCGATCGTCCTGGTGCCGGACGGGCTCGCCGTGTTCTTCTTCCTCACGCTCTGGAGGTACTATCGGCCCCGGCCAGGGCCGAGGACCGTGTCACCCCCGCCCGCACAAGTGACGTAAGTTCGGGCCCGCCAGGCGGGCGACCGGGCGACCCGCGGAGCGTCGGGCCTCGAAGAAGCCGCACCGCGGTCGGCCCGCCCGATGCGGCGGCGCCGACTTCTTAGGCATGCGCGGGACCCGGGGCCGCGGGGGCTGGCGGGGGGAGGAGCCGCATCGTGCAGGGCATCAGCGAACCGCAGTCGCCGCAGTAGAGTCCCTCCTCGGCGACCCAGAGAAAGGCTCCGCACCGCTCGCACTTCCGCGGATCGTCGGGGTCGTTCCGGCAGCCCATCGCGCTCGCTCGAAGGACGGACCGCGTTCCGGTATATGGTCCGGCGGTCCGACTCGCAACGGAGTCCCGACGGGAAGAGAAGAATTAGAAACGGGAACCCCCCCGAAGGGAGGTTCCCCGGAAAGGGTGGGTCCGCGCTAGGCGTTCTTCATCTTGGCGCGGGAGACGAAACCCTTCTTGTCGAGGAAGTACATGTACCCGTCCGCCCGAACGATCTTTTCGGTGCCGACGCGCGCCTTCTTCCCGGACTTGTTCAGCTTCGTCGGAGTCTTCCAGAGGTACCCATCCTTGCCGAGGTAGTACAGGTAGCCCTTCTCACGCTTGGTTTGCTCTTTGCCGATCTTTTCCGCCATGTTGGCGACCTCGGTCGTCCTTAGGGAAACCCCCTCTATTTAGTATTACTGACGGAGTGTCCTCGAAGAAATCGGTTTTCCCTGACGGAAAACGAGCGTCGGACGGACGTCGAAACGGTAGCCGAGTCCCTCGGCGGTGGGGACCGGGAAGATCGCGAAATCTGCCGGGCGACCGACCTCGACCGTCCCCGCGTCGGTGAGCCCGCTCGCGTGGGCCGCGTTGACGGTGGCGGCGGTGAGCGCCTCCGCCGGCGTCAGTCGGCCGCCGTGGACCGCGAGCGCGATCGCGAGCGGCATCGATTCGTTCCACGAGTTGGGCGAGCAGTCGGAGCCGAGGGCTACGGGCACGCCGGCGTCGACGAGCTCGCGGCCCGGGCTCCGTCGGCCCGGCGAGGAGGCGAACGCGGTGATCGGGAGCAGGACGGCGGTGACGCCGGCGTGGGCGAGCGCAGCGAAATCCGCTTCGGTCGAGGTGAGCAGGTGCTCGGCCGAGCGCGCCCCGAGCCGGGCCGCGAGACGCGCCCCGCCCGAGCGGACGAACTCGTCGGCGTGGACCTTCACGCCGAGCCCCAGCGCGAGGGCGGCGCGGAGGAGGCGTTCCGAGGTCGGGACGGAAAAGTACCCGGGCTCGCAGAACACGTCCACGAACTCGGCGAGGTGGTCGCGGGCCACGATGGGAAGGGCTTCGCGGACGAGCCGGTCCACGTACGCGTCGGCCCGGCCGCGGGCCTCGGGGGGTACGGCGTGGGCGCCCAGGAACGTCGGGACGAGCCGGAGCCCGGTTCGCCGTCGAAGCTCCGGGATCAGGCGGAGCGACGCGATCTCGCCGCGGGGCGTGAGGGCGTATCCGCTCTTCACCTCGACCGCCGTCGCGCCGGACGCGGCCATTCCTCGGAGACGAGCGGTGGTGGCCGCGAGGAGGGTTTCGCGCGGGGCGGCCCGGGTCGCCCGCACGGTCGAGAGGATACCTCCGCCGCGTCGGGCGATCTCGGCATAGCTCGCGCCGGTCGCCCTCCACGCCATCTCGAAGGCCCGGTCGCCGGCGAAGAGCACATGGGTGTGCGCGTCGACCAGGCCGGGCACGAGCGTCCCTCCGTGTCCGTCCACCTCCCGACCCCGGGGGCGGAGCCGGACCTCCCGGTGAGCGTTTCGTTCGGGACCCACCCAGACGAACGAACCTCCGGCGACGGCGACGGTCGCCCGGGGGAGGCAGGAGAGCTCGCGCGCGGCCGCACCGACCCTAGGCACCGGCCCATCCGCGAGCGTCGCTGCCTCGGCGAGGTTCGTGATGAGGAGGTCCGCTCGGATCATGCCTGGAGGACCTGGTAGTCGAGGAGGTCGCGCGCCGCGGTGGAACCGGGGAAGACGATCCGGGCCTCCGACTCGAGGGGCTCGAGCTCCTTGTACCGGGAGGAGAAGTGCGTGAGGTAGAGCGTCCCGACTCCGGCCGCCCGCGCGATCTCGGCGGCCTGGCGGGCCGAGGAGTGGCCCCACTGGTTGGCCTCCTCCTCGATCTCGCGGGCGGCCGTCGCCTCGTGGATCAGGAGCGTGGCCCGGTCCGCGAGTCGGCGGATGTCGTCGCTCGGCGCCGTGTCGCCCGAGTACACCACGGAGCGCCCGGGTCGCGGGGGGCCCATGACGTCCGCCGGATGGACGACGTGGTCGTTCACCCGCACCGTCTCGCCCGCCTCGAGCCGGGCGAAGTCCCGTCCCTGGATCCCGAGGGACCGGGCCAGCACCCCGTCGAACCGGCCCCGCTTCGGGCCCTCTTCGATGCGATAGGCGAGGGTAGGAACCGGGTGGACCGCGCGAGCGGTGCGGACCGTGTAGCCCTCGAGCTCGACCGACTCGCCGGGTTGGAGGGGGTGGATCGCCACTGGGAAGCGGGGAGTGTAGTAGCCCATCCCCAGCGCCCGGGTCACCATCTCCTGGGCGTCGGGAGGACCGTACACGTCGAGGGGCTCGGTGCGGTTGTTGAGGCCCATGCTCTGGATGAGCCCCGGAAGTCCGAGGAAGTGGTCCCCGTGGAAGTGGGTCAAGAAGACCCTACGGACCCGCATGAACGACGCGCTCGACTGGAAGAACTGGCGCTGCGTGCCCTCGCCGCAGTCGAGCAGCAGGAGCTCGCGTTCGGTATCGAGCGCGATGGCGCTCGCCGAGCGCTCCTTGGTCGGCCACGAACCGGCGGTGCCCAGGAAGGTGACCCGCATCGCCCCGCCCCACCGGGTCCCGGGTAAAAGCGGAGCGGGCCGCCCTCCGTGGCGGACCGGTGGGGTGGGGCAAAGAGGAAAAGGGGCTCAGGACTCGGTCGCGGGAATGGTAGATTGGGACCGGGTCGAGCAGCTGCACAAAAGCGGCTGGGACTGGGACGAGATCGCGGAGGACCCGAAGGTCGGGTTCCAGGCGGTCAAGGGGTCGGGAGACCCCGCCCGAGCGCTCGCCGTGCTCTACCGGAAGAGAAAGAGTCGCACCGCCCCGCAAGAGGAAGCCGCGGCCGCGAAGCCCAGCAAACGGACGGCCGACGAGACCGATCGGAAATGGAGCCTCGCCCGGATCGGTTTCTTGCTGACTCCCCTCGTGGGGGTCTGGGCGCTCGTCGCCTTCCTCGCCCCGTCCCCCGTCGGGCTGATCCTGCCCACGATCCCGTACATCGCATTGATCCTGGTCGGCGTGGTGTTCGTCCTTCTCTACGGCCTCCTCCGGAGCACCAAGCGCTGGACGAAGGTCTTCCGAACCACCGTCATCGGGGGGATCGTCCTGGGGCTCGTCTTCACCGGGATCGTCGCCCTGGCCGGGACCTTGATCTTCGGGTGCCCGTACTTGCCACCGGCCGCGTCCCTGACGAGCGAACCGGGAACGGGTTGGGCCAAGGCCAACGTCGCACCCTGGCAGGAGAGCGGGAACCCGGTCGTCTACTTCTACGGGGCGACCTGGTGCCCGTACTGTTCCGCGAGCAGTTGGGCGATCTGGAAGGCGCTTACCGAGTTCGGCACGGTTTCAGGGAACTATACCGGGTTCTCGAGCTTGACTGACGTCGCCCCCGGCACTCCGGAAATGGTACTCGCCAGCACCGCCATCACGAGCAACAACGTCTCCTTCATCGTGACGGAGGACACCTCGGGGCAGGGCGGAACCTTCCCGGGGACGGCCAACTGCGTCCAGGCCGCGTACGTGGGCGCCTACTCGGCGGGCTCGATCCCGTTCGTGGTCGTCAACGGCCAGTTCGTCCACGGCGGCACCTCCCTCCTCAATCCCACGGACCTTTCGGCGTACTCCTACAGCGCCACCAGTGGCTCGGGAGCCGCCTCCGTGCGGAACCAGGTCTTCTCCGAGAGCGGTTCTGCGTGGACGACCGTCGCCCCCCAGGCCGAATGGATCATGGCATTCCTGGTCCATTGTCTCGGCGGCAACGTCGCGTACTTCGCGAGCCACGGGGGCCCGCGCCCCTGGTCGCCCGGGGTCCAGTCGGCCGTCAAGGGGTATCTCGCCCAGATCACGTGAACCGATGCGGACCCGCACCTATCGGAGCCTCGTCACCCTCGGCGGCGGGCTGGGGCTCATCGCGTCCATCTACGCCGCCCTCGAAGTGTACTACGCCTCCCTCGCCGGGGCCTGTTCGATCACGGCCTACGTCAACTGCGGGAAGATCCTGAACAGCGGGAAGACGACAACCCTCGGGATCTCCGACTGGATCTGGGGCGTCGCCGGTTTTGTCGTCATTCTGGCCCTGGCCATCTTGACCGAGCAGTACCGTCGCGACCCCCGCCTCCCCTATGTCTTGCTGACGGTCACTACCGCCGGGATCGGGCTTTCGGTGTACTTTCTCTACGTGGAAGTAGTCGAGATCCACGGACTCTGCCCCGTCTGCGCGGCCGCGTATCTGTGCGGCGTAATCGCCTGGGTGGGCGCGATCGGACTCGCCCGCAAGACGTATCGGCGGGAGCACAGGACCCCGACCGCGGCCGTGGCCGAGGCCTAGTTCCGAGGAGCCGTCCGGCCCCCGGATTCCCCTCGAGAAACCGGGGAAAAAAAGCGGTGGCTCGGGTTATATACCCGACCTTTCTCGGCCGCCCGGGACGTCCTCATGGTCGATGCATACGCCACGCTAGCCGCCGGGATCGCGATCGCCGGCGGGTTGATCGGAACGGGCATGGCCCAGTCCGGGATCGGGGCCGCCGGAATGGGGATTTACGCCGAGAAGCCGCAGTTGTTCGGCAAGGTCCTGTTCTTCTTCGTCATCCCCGAAACCCTCTGGATCATTGGATTCGTGCTCGGGTACATCCTGCTCACGGGCATTCTCTAGCGAGCGGCCCCGATGACCCTCGAGCGGCTCATCGCCGAGATCCGGGCCCGCGGGGAGCGGGAATTCGGGGAGGAGACCCAGAAGTTCGAGGCCGAGAAGGCCCGAGTGGGGGCCGACCGCGCGCAACGGGTCGCCGCGATCCAGGAGGACTTTAGGACCCGGACCGAGGCCGAGGGCCGCCGGGAACGGACCCAGCGGGTGGCGGGCGCCCGCATGCAGTCCCGCAAGCTCGAGTTCGAGGCGCAGGAGCGGGCGATGAATGCCTCGCTCGACGCCGTGCGGAGCCTCTTGCGGCAGTTCACGGAGAGCGACGAGTATCCCGAGGTCCTCCGTCGCATGTACACGGTGGCGTCCGACGAACTGGGCAAGGACGTCCGGGTCGCCGGGCGCGCGGAGGATGCCGCGCTGCTCAAGCCGCTCGCGGGACGGTCGTTCGACCCGACCCCGGCGCCGATCCTGGGCGGCCTCGTCGCCGAGACCCCGGACGGCGACCGGCGCCTCTCCCTGAGCTTCGACGAGCTCCTCCGCCTCCGCGAGGACCGCGTCCGCTCGCTTCTCGCCTAGCACGGAGTCGGGCATGGCGGGTTCCCCGTACGCGAGCGCCCTCGGTCGGTTCAAGGCCCTCCAGCCGACCCTCCTTCCCCCGGAGGCCTACGGGCCGCTGGTCCGCGCGAAGGACCTGTCCGAGATCCTGAAGCTGCTGGAACCGACCGCCTACGGGCCGGAGATCGCCCTCGCGGGCACGACCTACCACGGCGCCTCCGCGCTCGAGGTCGCGGCCAACCGGCTCTTCGTCCACCGGCAGCGGATGCTGCTCGAGTCGGCGTCGTTCGCGGGCAAGCCGCTCATCGAGGCCTACCTTCGCCGCTGGGACATCGAGAACATCGGGCTCATCCTCTCGGCCAAGTCCGAGGGTCGTTCGGTCACCGAGACCGAGTCGTTCCTCGTCTCGAGCCGGGAGATCCCCGCGGGCCTGTTCGCGGGCGGGATGGGACTGGACGACTTCCGGGCCCTGCTCGCGCTCCCCACGACGGAGGCCGTCGCGACCCAGCTCGTCCGGTTCGGCTACGGCGGGGTCCTCCTGCCGCTCCTCGAGACCTACCAGAAGACCCGGGACATCTTCCCGCTCCTCGCTGCGCTCCAGCGCGACTACTACCGCCGACTGCTCGAGTCCGCCAAGTTCTTCCAGGGGGACGAATGGGTGATCCGCGAGTTCCTCCGGTCGGAGATCGATCTCAAGAACGTCCTCCTGCTCCTGAAGGGGAAGGCGGCGGCCCTCCCCTTGGAGGTGGTGCTCGAGCGGTTCCTGGACGGGGGCGACCTGGGCCGGGACCGGATCCCCGACCTCTACAACGTGCGGGACGTCCCCGAGCTCGTGGCCCAGCTCGAGGGCCGGTTCCCGGCGCTCCACGACGGTCTCGAGGGGTACGCCGTCGAGCATAGCCTCGTGCCGTTCGACCTCGCGCTCACCCGGGAGCGGATGGTCCGGGAGCTGAAGCGCCTGCGCTCGTTCCCCCTCTCGGTCTCCATCCTCTTCACCTTCCTGCTCCTCGCGGAACTCGAACGGGCGGACCTTCGGAAGATCGTCTACGGGAAGCTCTACGGCATCCCGCCCGCCGAGCTCGAGCGCACCCTCGTCCTCGGCCGTCCCTAGCGTCCGGCCGCGGTGCGCCGACCTAGGTGCGGTGCGTCCCCTCGAGGAACGGGGGGGCCCCGTCGTGCGACGCCGGGCGCGTGTGGGTCCGTTGCGAGCCGAACGCCTGGAACGGTCGGCCGTTCCCTTCGTAGAACTTCGAGAAATGCTCCACGAAGATCAGCCGGGCGCCCTGGATCCCGGGCTCGAACACCCCGATCACCAGGTTGAACATCTGGCCGACGAGCAGGATGACGACCGCGATCACGATGTAGCCGATGTGGAGCGCGACGCTCGAGGAGGAGCCGACGAACATCCCGTAGGTGACGGAGTTGATGACGAGGGCGAGGATGGCGCTCGCGAGCAGGATCCCGACCAACCGCAAGTACGAGAGGATGTGGCTCACGATCTCGGTGAGCGCCATCAGCCCCTGGGGTCCCTCGCCGCCGATGATGAGGGCGAGGCCGCCCACGAGGCCCACGAGCGCGAGTTCGGAGAGGGGGTGGGCCACGTTGAACGAGTGGTAGATCGTGAGCAGGCCAAAGCCGGCGACCCCCCACGCGAAGACGATCCCGCCGATCTTGGCGACGAGCTCACGGCGGTGGTGGTGGTAGTAGGCCTTCAGCGCCCCCAGGCCGAACCCGAGGGTCACCATCCCGAGGCCGATGAACCCGGCGAGGAGAAGGAGCTTGGACGCCTCGTGCAAGGGGTCGAAAAGCCCGGTGTAGAAGGGCAGGTGGGCGCCGAAGTACGCGTTGAAGACGACGCCGAGGGCGATCGCGAGGACGCATCCGGGGAGCAGCGTCCGGGCCAGGAGCTGCATCCCCTTCGGACCCATGATCATCGTCACGAACCCGCGCAGCCCCTTCGGCACGTGCTGGCCACCGGGGAAGCCCGCGATCATCCAGAGGCAGATCCCGAGGATCACGAGCCCGTAGCCGGCATCGCCGAGCATCAGGCCGAAGAACAGCGGGAAGGCGAGGGCGAAGATCCACGTCGGGTCGAACTCGGTGGCCTGGGGCAGGGAGTAGAACTTGATGAAGAACTCAAACCACCGGATCCCGGGCGGGTTGTCCATCAGGGTCGGGGGCTCTTCGTTCGTGGGGATCGGTGTCAAGTCGACCCGGTCCCCGATGCGCCCCCTCAGGGCCGACTCGAGCGCGGCGAAGTTCCGCTTCGGGACCCATCCTTCGAGAGCGAACGAGAAGTGGCCGGCCCCCATTCGGGTCCACGCCTCGAACTTCCGGTTCTCGATCGAGAAGGCTTCCTCGAGGGAGGCGACCCGGAGGTACCACTGCCCGGCGATCTCGCGGAGGCGACCTCGAAGGTCCGTGAGACGGGTGTCGATCGCGTCCCGGCGGCTCCGCAACTTCGGGAGCTCGAACTCGATGGTCCCGGACAGGGCGGGAATGGCGGCCAGGTGGACGCCCGCCTGCTGGGCGATGCGGCTGACCGCGTCGGCGTGCTCCTGGGGGACGGCGAGGAGGAACCGGACCGATTCCTTTTCCCTCGGGCCCGGCACGAACGCGGCCTCCCCGAGCGCGGCGACCTCCGCCTGAAGCCGGTGGAACGCGTCGGGCGACGATTCGCCGAAGAAGGCCAGGAGCCGGGACGACCGGAGCAGCCCGAGGGGGGCGGTGTAGTAGCCGTGCCGCTCGAGGAGCTCGAGGGTCGTGGCCACGTCCCTCCGGTCCGTGATCAACCGGTCCTCCTCCCGCTTGAGCTCCGTCACCTCGGCATCGATCGGGATGGTGGCGGCGGCCCGGAGGACCGCGTCAAGGGAGGCGTAGCTCTCGGGTGTGCCGTCGGGCATGGGCGGTAGCGACGCTTTGAGGGAGCGGAACCTCAGGAGCCCGTCCGAGACCTGCCGCTGGAGCTCCCCGCCGTGTTCGGGTTCGAGCAACTGGAACGCTTCCTTGCGGAGCGGTTCGATCTGGATCACCCCCAAGTCGTGGAGGAGGGCCACGACCGTCTCCCGATCGGTCTTGAGACCGAGGAGGCCGACCTTGACCATCGGGACGGGGCGCAGGAAACCCATGGATCACGCGGGGGGTCGCTTCCCCGGGGGACGGAATTCGGCCAGGATCGCGGAAAGGAGCGCTTCTTTCTGGCGGGCGAGCTCCCCCGGCCCCTTGCCCCGGATCGCGGTCGCCCGTCCCGCCCCCTCGGCCACGATCTTCTCCGCCTCGCGGTCGCCCTCGGCCCGGGAGCTCCCGAGAGCGGTCTCCCGCTCCCGCTCGGCGTCGGCACGGGTCCGGAGGAGGAGCCCCTCGGTCTCACGCTGGAGGGTCTCGAGCTGGCCCTTGATCGACTCGTGGAGCCGGGCGACCTTCGCTTCGATCTCCGCCTCGACGGTCGTGACGTGCTTGATCGGCTCCAGGGAATCGCCCGGTGGGGTCGCTGCTTCGCTCGTCATGGTTGGATCACGTGGGAGAGGTAGAGGAGATAGAGGAGGACGGCGACGGCGCCGAGCCGAAGACCCCACACGAGCGCCATCATTCGGGAGTATCGGAGCACGCGCTCCGGGTGGTTCGCGAGCGCGGCGGCGGGCGGCGGGGTCGCGATCCCGTAGGCCCCCGAAAGATCGACCTTAGGCATGGGCGGCCTCCGTCTGCTCCATCTTTCGCTTGACCGTCTTCAACATGCTGAACGAGTCCCGCTCGAGCTCGTCGAACCGGAACTTGATCATGCGGACAATCCCCTGGAGCCGGGGGATCAGCACGTTCTCGATGGCGCTCGCTCGTCGCTTGGTCTTCTCGATCTCCTTCAGGAGGCGGCGGAGCGCGTTCTCCTTCTCGGCGATATCGAGGATGACCTGGTAGATGCCCTGGAAGTGGCGGATCGACTCCCCCAACGAGGCGGGAAGGTCGAGGAGCGCGCTCGCCGGGACCGGGGCGTAGTTCCCCGCATCGACCCGCGGCGTGCGGACCCCCATGACATTCTTGGTCGACACGCTCACCCGGGCGAGTTCGGGGAGAAGCATCGAGACGTTCTCGAGCCGGGTCGGGCCCTCCAGCATCTCGGCCTGGCGGATGGAAGCGTACCCCCGGGCGATCTTCTGCTGCAGGTCCCCCCGGAGCTCGAGCGCCTGGCGGCTCAGCTGGAAGAACTCCGCGATCAGAGCGGACCGCTTGAGCTTCATCAGGTTGAGGCCCTTCCGGGCGAGGACGATCCGTCGGCGGGTCCGCAGGAGCTCGAGCCGTGTCGGTCGGACCTCCTCGCCCACCATCGGTGTAACCCGGTCCCGTCCGCGCCCGTCAGGCCGCCGGGGTCTTCGGGTGGTAGTACTTCTGGATGAACTCGGGCTTGATCCGCTTCAGCTCCGACTGGGGAAGTTCGGAGAGGATGTTCCAGGCGAGCGTCAGGCTCTCGTCGATGGACCGGTCCTCGTCGGGGCGCTGGTTGACGAACTCGTTCTCGAACCGTTCCGCGATGCGGAGGTAGATCCGGTCGGTCTCGGTGAGCGCCTCTTCCCCGACGATCGCGGAGAGAGCCCGTTGGTCCTTGCCCGTCGCATACGATGCGTAGAGCTGGTCGGCCACGCCGCGGTGGTCCTCCCTCGTCCGGCCCTTGCCGATCCCCTGGTTCATGAGCCGCGAGAGCGAGGTCAGCACGTCGATCGGAGGATAGACGCCCCGACGCTGCAGTTCCCGGCTCGCGACGATCTGCCCCTCGGTGATGTAGCCCGTCAGGTCCGGGATAGGGTGGGTGATGTCGTCGGCCGGCATCGTCAGGATGGGAAGCTGGGTGATCGACCCCTTGCGGCCGTGGATCTTCCCGGCGCGCTCGTAGAGCGTGGCCAGGTCCGTGTACATGTAGCCGGGGTAGCCGCGTCGCCCCGGCACCTCTTCCCGCGCGGCGGCGACCTCTCGGAGCGCCTCGCAGTAGTTGGTCATGTCGGTGAGCACGACCAGGATGTGCATGTCCTTCTCGTAGGCGAGGAACTCGGCGGTCGTGAGCGCCATGCGCGGCGTGATGATCCGCTCGGCCGACGGGTCCGACGAGAGGTTCATGAAGACGACCGTGCGCTCGAGCGCTCCCGTCGACTCGAACTCCTTCAGGAAGAAGTTGGCCTCCTCGCTCGTGATCCCCATCGCGGCGAAGATGACCGCGAAGCTGTCGGAGGAGTTGCGCAACTTCGCCTGCCGGACGATCTGCGCCGCCAGGAGGTTGTGCGGGAGTCCCGCCCCGGAGAAGATGGGGAGCTTCTGTCCCCGGACGAGGGTGTTCATGACGTCGATGTTCGAAAGCCCGGTCTGGATGAACTCGCTCGGCTCCTCCCGCGAGTACGGGTTCATGGCGTTCCCGACGATCTCGAGCTCCTTGCTGGAGACGATCTTCGGGCCCCCGTCGCGCGGCTCGCCGAGCCCGTTGAAGACTCGGCCCAGCATCTGGTCCGAGACGGGAAGCGTGGCGACCTTGCCTAGAAACTTCACTCGAGTCGCGTTGACGTTCATTCCCATGGTAGGGCCGAAGACCTGGACGATCGCGAGTCCCTTCCGGGAATCGAGCACCTGCCCCAGGCGGCGGTCCCCGTTCGGGAGAAGGATCTCGACCATCTCCCCGTAGGCGGCCTTCTCGACCTCGCGAACAAAGAGGAGAGGGCCGGTCACGCGGTCGATGGTCCGGTAGTCGACGGGAACCTTCCCGACGACCGCGTCCTTGGCCGAGCGCTTCGTCGCGGACATCAGGCGGTGCCTCCGAGGGCTGCCACGGCCTCTCCCATCTCGAGCTCGAGGCGGTCGAAAGCGGCCGCATGGTCGGTCTCGGGGATCGACTTCATTCGGGAGAGCTTCTCGCGCACGGGGAGGCGCTGCACCTGCTGGACGGTCGCCCCTCGGGCGATCGCCTCCTGCTCCTTCTCCCCGAAGCCCAGGATCGCGCGGAGCATCCGGTACTGCTTCTGGATCGAGGTGTACGTGTCGATCTCGTCGTAGGCGCTCTGCTGGAGGTAATCCTCGCGGAGCATGCGCGAGACGTCCAGCACCGCCTTCTCCCGCTCCGGGAGCGCGTCGACGCCGACCAGCTGCACGATCTCCTGGAGTTCGGCCTCTTGCTGGAGCGTCTGGATGGCCTTCTGACGCAGGGCCGTCCAGTCCGCTGCGATGTGGGTGCGGGCCCATGGGTCGAGGTCCGTCGCGTAGAGCGAGTAGCTGTTGAGCCAGTTGATCGAGGGGAAGTGGCGTCGGGAGGCCAAGGACGCGTCGAGGGCCCAGAAGACGCGGGTGACCCGTAGCGTGTTCTGGCTGACCGGCTCCGAGAAATCGCCGCCCGGTGGACTCACGGCACCGACGACCGTCACCGACCCGGTCCGCTTCTCCGGCGAGAGCGTGACCACGCGGCCGGAGCGCTCGTAGAACTCAGCGATCCGACGGCCGAGGTAGGCCGGATAGCCCTCCTCGCCCGGCATTTCCTCGAGACGGCCCGAGATCTCCCGCATCGCCTCGGCCCATCGGCTGGTCGAATCGGCCATGAGCGCGACGTCGTAGCCCATGTCCCGGTAGTACTCGGCGAGGGTGATGCCGGTGTAGACGCTCGCCTCACGCGCGGCAACGGGCATGTTGGAAGTGTTGGCGATGAGGATCGTGCGTTCCATGAGGGGGCGCCCGGACTTCGGGTCCGTGAGGCTCGGGAAGGTCGCGAGCACCTCCGTCATCTCGTTACCGCGCTCGCCGCAGCCGACGTAGACGACGATGTCAGAGTCCGCCCACTTGGCTAGCTGCTGCTGCGCGACCGTTTTTCCGCTCCCAAAGGGTCCCGGAATGGCCGCGGTGCCGCCCTTCGCGACGGGGAAGAAGGTGTCGATGACCCGCTGGCCGGTGATCAAGGGAATCGTCGGTGCAAGTTTCTGAAGGACCGGCCGGGGGATCCGAACGACCCATTTCTGGGTCAGGCCGAGCGGTTGCGAACCGGAGGCCGTACGGAGCGAGCCGATCGGCTCTCGGATCGTGTAGGTACCACTCGCGAGAGCGGTGATCGTCCCGTTCACTCCGGGTGGGACCATGACCTTGTGGAGGATGAGCGGCGTTTCCTGGACGGTCCCGAGGATGGCTCCCGACGTGACCTCGTCCCCGACCTTCGCGGCGGCCGTGAACTCCCACTTCTTCTTCTCGTCGAGCGGGGCCGCGACAAAGCCGCGCGTGATGAAGTCCCCGAGGTTCTGCTTCAGGACATCGAGCGGACGCTGGATCCCGTCGTAGATGCTCTTGAGGAGGCCCGGACCCAGCTCCACGGAGAGCGCCTGGCCGGTGTTCTCCACCTTGTCCCCGGGTCGGAGGCCGGTCGTGTCCTCGTACACCTGGACCGTGCACGTGTCGCCTACGAGCCGGATGATCTCGCCGACCAGGCCTAGGTCGCCCACGCGGACGACATCGTACATCTTCGCGCCCGCGAGGCCCTCGGCGACGACCACCGGACCCGATACCCGTGCTACGACTCCCATTGGATTCTCCTCCGTTAGTGCGGAACGTTGAGCGAGACGCCCAGGATGCGCTTCGCGAGCGCCGCGATGCTCTCGACCTCGTACTCGCCCGTGGGCGCGGGCACGAAGACCACGAGAGGATGAAGCGAGTTCTCAGCGTGGAACCGCTGCGATTCCGAGAGTGTCGCCCGCACGGACTGGCTCGCGATGACGAGCGAGGTCGCCGGGTCCGCCACGACCCGCTGGAACTCGGCCTGCGCGTTCTTCGGCGTGACTTCGACCACGTCGCTGAGTCCGATCAGGCGGAACCCGATCGCGAGCTCGCGCTCCCCAAGTACAACGGTGCGACGGGGGGCGTCGGTCCTCTCGGGCACGGCGTTCTCGGCGGGGTTTCAGCCTATTTAAGCGCTCCTCCGCGCGTGCCCGGAGGGCCGTTCTCCGGGGAGAAAACGACGACGCCGGTCGGTCCTAGACCGACTGCTTGGAGGTCGACCGGTGAACGTGGTTCTCGTCGTCCGTGATCAGGATGCACTCGCCCTCGCACTCGAACAGGCAGGCCTCACAGACGATGCATTCCGGACCGTGGATCGCGAGCGACTTCTCTCCGCGGAACTGGAACTTGGCCGCGACCTCGGGGTTGTCGACGACATCCGGGACCTCGGCCCGGGGCCGCAGGTCGAAAACGTTCACGGGGCACACATCCTTGCAGTGCGAGCAGCCGGTGCACCGCGCGATGTCGATGTCGACCTGGACCATCGCCCTGGTCCCTCCCCGCACGGAGCCCTATTACGGTTGCGTTGCGGTCTCCGCTACGAGGGGTTCCAGATGGCCCGCTCGAGTCGTTCGCACGGGGGAAGTCGAGGTCCTGAGACGCTCGCGTACGTCTTCTCTCACCGACCTCGCGCCGGGGTCGGTCGGGCCCGGTACGAGCGCACGCTGCTCGGTTTCCTCGACGAGCTGGCGCGGAGCCCCACACCGGGCTTCCGGGGCAGCGCGGCGTTTCGCCTTCCCCGGGTCTCCTGGGGCCCCCATCCCGATCGGCCGCTCTACGTGGATTGGTACGTCTTCTCCGGATTCGCCGACCTCGACCCGGTCCGCCAGGTGGCATATCACTCCCCATGGATCGAGCCGCACCGAGCGATCGCGGCGCTGTTCGGGGAAGGCTGGGGCTCGATCTACGCTACGCGGGGACGGGCGGGCCCGCCGAACGCGCCGGAGACTGTCGCCTGGTTCTCGGCCGGACGGGGCCGCTCGCTCCTGCGTCGCTGGCGGGACGAGGGTCCCCCGAACGGCGTGCTCTGGCGTCGGCAGCTCGCGCTCGGCCCGAGCCCGGAGTACTGCTACTTCGGACGCCGGCCCCCACCGACATCGCTCGCCCCGCGGTCGGCCGTCCTCATACCGGAATACCTCCCGGTCCCGACCCGCGCACGCGTGGGGCCGAAGTAACCGTTAAGAAGGCCGCCCGGCCTCGCCGGGAACCTTCGCATGCGGCCGCTCGACGTCCTCCAGCAGAGCCTCCACAAGCGCGTTCTCGTGGAGATGAAGGGCGGACGCTCGTACCGGGGGGTCCTCGATGCCTTCGACCAGCATCTCAACCTCGTCCTCTCCGCGGCCGAAGAGGTCGTGAAGGACCAGGTCACCCCGCGCGCGGGCCTCACCCTCGTCCGCGGCGACTCGATCGTCTACATTTCGCCGTAAGGAGTTCGGTATCATGTCGAAGGGAACACCGTCCAGCAGCGGCGGGAAGATCGTCCACGTCATCTGCCGGCGGTGTGGTCGCCACTCATTCCACCGCCAGCAGGGCGTCTGCGCGTCGTGCGGGTTCGGAGCGACCGCCCGCCGCCGTGGCTACAGCTGGGCGAAGCAGAAGGGACCCCGGGCCTCGGGCGTGAAACCCAACGGTCGAGCGCGACGCTGAACCGGAGCCGACGCTCGGTCGCCCGCGAGATCCCGATCCGCGGTGACGGAACGATCGGTCCCCCGCGTTCGGGCGGGGTCGTACGGACGAGGAAGATCCGGCTTCGGCCCGTGACCGAGCTCCCGTCATCCGCGAGTGTGATGCCGAGCTCTCGGCAGAGACGGCCGGGACCGGACGGGTTCCCCACGTCGCGCGATTTCGGCGCCCCGGCGCGGAGGAGAACGGCCTCGCCCCGTCGCGTGACCAAGTTCATGCAGACGACCTGGTGGATCCGGTAGACGTAGACGGTTCCGGGCGGGCCGAACATCGAACGATTCCGTCGCGTTCGCCCCCGGTAGGCATGGCTCGCCGGGTCGTTCCGAACGTACGCTTCCACCTCGACGAGGCGCACCGATCGTAGGCCGGCCGGGCCGCGGACCGAGAGGGTCGCGCCGAGCAGGTCGCGGGCGACCCGGGTCGTCGGTCGGTCGAAGAACGAACGCCCGAGCCGTCGTTCCCTAGAGGATTTCGCCACGGTCCACGAGCGGTGCGCCGTCGATCGCGACCGTCGCCTCCCCGATCGTCAGCCAGGAGAGGAAGCGGCACCGGTTCGTCCCGCCGTAGAGATCGTTCCCCCCGAGCGCGAGCGTCACGGTGCCGGCCGCGGCATCCTCGGCGTGGGGGACCCCCGTCGCGAGGGACGGGTTCAACCCGAGCGCAAAGAGGCCGACGACCTCCCGACCCGAGGGAGCGCGCGCGAACTCCGCATCGAACACTTCGCCGCCGCCGGTGTACCAGTAGTTCTGGAGGCGTCCGCCGTCCAGGTCCCACTGACCGCCCTCGACCCGGCCACTCCCGAGAAAGCTCGGGACGTTGGCGAATGCGGTGCCGGTCGTGGCCTTCTCATCGACGGCCACCACCACGACCCCCGCCGGAGCAGTGGCGATCGGGCGGCTCCGAAGGAGATCGTCCCGGTCCACCGTTCCGTCGTCGACCCACGGCGAGCGTCGTCGAAGTCGCATCCGCACGTCGGTTCCATTGGCCTGGGTGATGTGGAGCTCCCGGCCCCGGGCGAGCGCTCGGCTCACCCGAAGCCCGACCGTCCGGATCCGGCCCAGCTCCGGCTCGGCGATTGCCCGAAGGAGCTGATTGCGCCATAAGGCCCCCGGGACGCCCCAGCGCTCCCCCTGGGGGTCGGAGGCGTAGCCGAGCAGACAGCGGATCCCCCGGACCCCGCCGGCCCGGCAGAGCCTCTGCCACTCCTCGTCCACGCCCTGGAAAGGAGCGAGCTGGGTGGACGGGAGCTGGTGGAAGCGGGGCCGGTCCGCGGGCCCGGCGAAGTAGATCAGCGCGTCCGCCCCCTGCACCGCGGTCCGCAAGCCCGGTGGAACGCCGGCCCAGGAGCGGGTCGACGGGGCGAGCTCGAGGCTCCGCCAGAAGGCGGCCTCATCCTCCAGGAAGAGGGACGCCCGCCCTCCGCGCCGTCGGGCCTCGGTCACGCACGCCGAGGCCCAGGGGAGCGTGTGGTTCCAGGACGCGACGATCAGCTCCTCGCCCTTCCTGAGGTGCAGGGCCCCCCCGACGAGCGCCCGCGCGATCGTGGGCGCCCCCATCGGCTCGGTCGGCATCGTCGGGGGGAGGCGCTACCCCGATTAAGGGTTGGAGCCCGCGCGTACGCGCTGCACGATCCCGGCCGCATCGGTCGGCGCCCGTGCCAGCGCGCGGGCCACCGCCACGATCAGCGCTCCCCCCTCGTCGAAGGGAGGTCGAAACGTCGGATCCCCCCAATGGGTCGGGAAGCGTCGCCACCCTCCGGCCCGGTCCGCGGCCCGACGCACCACCGGGGTGACTCTCCGGCCGCGCGCGAAATCGCCCAGGTCCCGTCGCACATCCGGGGCGAGGCGCTGCCGATAGGCTTCGAGCAACGCAATGATCTTCTCAGGTCGATGGCGTCGCGTGCGAGACGCCTCGCCCAGGATGCCGTTGAAGTAGAGGAACGGGCCCCCCACCTCGAGCGCCTCGAGCAGGGTTCGGCTCCCCGTAACGATACGAAGGTCGGACGTACGGAACTCCGCGGACCACCGGGCCGCAGAGAAGGGAGCGGACGCCACCTCCACCCACGTCGGGAAGCGAACGCGGGTCCACGGTCGGGGAGTTCGGATCAGGAGGCGGGTCTTAGTGCCCCGATCCGTCAAGCCCTGGACCACGGAGGGAGCGATCCGTTCGGCGCTCGCCGGGCTGGCGTACCAGACCACGTGATGGGTCGCCCGGCCGGACGAACTGCGCCTCCCGGCGGGAGCGTACCGCCCCGGCCAGAGCGGACCGGTCTGGACCGCCGCGGGGAATTCCCGGGCGAACGTCGGGTCCCGACGAAAGGTTGCGAACACGTGGAGCACGTTCGGGCGGTCGAATGCGCGGAACCGGTGGAACGCCTGCCGGAACCGATCCAAGTCTCCGTCCTCCTTCGACGCGCGGAGCCGGCCCGACAAGGCGTGAGCTGGGACCCCTCCCTCCCGAAGCCGTTCCCGATTCTCCACCGCGACCGGGAGGGTGCGGGCAAATTCCTCCAGACTGATGTGGAGCGTGGAGCGGCTCCCGTACGCTCGCTCCACCTCCTCGGCCTCCTCCGCCCACGGCCCGGCTCGGCCCAGCGCGCCCGCGCGCCACGGAGCCGCGCTCACTCCCCACGCGGGGACCACGGTGAGGGCCGACGGGGAGCGAGGCGCGAGACGGGTCACCCTCCGCAGTGACCGGGGCCAATCCCAGGGACCGTCCACCTCCCGGGGGAGGGGTCGACCGGGCGATTGGTAGAGACGGACCGGACACCCGACGGCGGCGAGGCGCCGGCCCGCGGCGAGGGTCTCCTCGATGTCGCCGAGGCCCCCGCCGACGACCGCGGGGAACAGGTAGACGTCGGGGAGGGGGGATCGACGGGGGAGTCTATTCGACCGGTCGGTAGAGCGTCCAGACCGAGAGCGCATCGTGGAACCCCTCCGCTTCCAAGGCAGTGCGTGCGGTAGCGTTGTAGCGCGGGACCGAGGAGAGGGCCCGTACCTGCCCTCGCGCGCCGATCCAGGCGAGGGCGGTGCGCAGGAGCGCGCGAGCGAGCGCCGGGTCGGTCGTCTCGGAGACGATCGGGTCACTGAGATGACCGGCCTCGGCGTCCGGGGCCGACGTCGCGACGATCAGGGCCTCGGGCCCGGCGCCCCGGTCGACGACCCAGGCGGCCGACTCGCTTCCCATGATACGGTTGCCGGTGCGAGTGCCGCCCATCAGCTGCTTCGGCACCGGGAGAACGGTCTCGACGTCGGGAGGCACGTGGCGACGTGCGATCGCGACGAGCGAAGCGTTGTCCGATTTCCGGAACGGACGTATCCCCACGGGAAGGGTGGCCGGTTCCGGGCCGACGTCGGCCGGCTTTTCCCGCGACATGAACGTGGTCTCCCGAAGCGGTCGGTAGCCGAGCTTGCCTTCGTAGAGGGCCCGGGCCGGGGCGTTGTCGGCCAGCACGTCGAGCACCATGAACCTGCGATGCATCCGATGGGCGGTGGCCCGGGCCTGCTCGAGCAGCGCCTTGGCGTACCCGCGACGTCGTACGGTGGGGTCGATCACGACCATGCTGAGGTAGACCGAATGCGCGGGGAAGGTGAGGAGGGTCGTGCCGACCAGGCGTCCGTCGTCCTCATACACGAGGAACTGGAACATCCGCTTCCCGCCGAGGCGGAGCAGCGCGAACGCGAGGCGAAGGTCCCACCGGCTGACCCGCTCGATCACCTTGAAGAACCGTTCCGGACGGCTCCCCATCAGCGCCTCCTCGGCCGGGAACTGGCTGGTCAGGAACCCGACGACGGCGTTCGCGTCCGCGCGTCGGAACTCGCGGATCATCCGGACTCCTCGTCGTCGAAGGAGGAGGCGATCGCGCCCTCGAAGAGGGTCCTAAGCGTCAGCGGTTCCCGGTCCGGGCCGACCTCGGGGAGGGGCAGGCGGGCGAGTCGGTCGAGCTCCTCGTCCGACAGCTGGGCGCGCGCGGTCACGAGGGCGCTCTGCACGAACGGATCGTCGACCCCGTGCGGGAGCCGGCCGAGGGCCTGGACGACCGCGTCGAAGAGGCGGCTCTCGGCGTCGGAGCGGAGTTCGCCCTCCTCCCCCTCGGGGACCGGGGACGGGTCGCCCTCCGGCGGTACGGAACGCAGCAGGCGGACCAGGTCCTCGCGTGCCCCGTCGTCGCCGAGCTGTCCGAGGGCCCATACGGCGGCGAGGCGCACTTCGGGGGCGAGGTCCGTAAGCTCCTCCCGGATGCGCGGCGCGGCCGCGGCGAGGCCGAGCCGACCGAGCGCGTACGTCGCGCCGCGACGGGGCCAGGAATGGTCGTCCCGAAGTCGTTCCAAGAGGACGCCCAGGTCGTCCGGCCCGCCGACGGTCCCGAGCGCGATCGCGGCGGCGCCGCGTACCGGCCAGGCGGGGTCGTGCAGGGCACCCAAGGCGACGGTGTGAGCCTCCGGCCCACCGAGGTCGCCCAGCGCGTGGATCGCGCAGACGCGCAGCCAGTGCTGCGGGCTCTCCGCCGCCGCGAGGAGGCTGGGCAAGGCCGCCCGGTCGCCGATGCGGCCGAGCGCGACGAGCACGGAGGGCTTCTCCCATGTCTCCTCCGCGGCCAAGAGTTCGAGGAGCCGCGGGACCGCCTCCAGGTCCCGGTAGCGTCCGGCCACGACCGCGGCGGCCGCCCGGACCCGGCGGGCCGGGTCGTGGAGCATACGACGGACCGACGGCAGGGCTTCGGTCGCGCCGCCGCGGGCGAGCCCGAGGACCGCCTCGCGGCGGACCCGGTCGGAGGGGTCGGTGAGGATCTCCTCGAGGGCGAGCCCCGCCGCCGGCGTGCCGATCCGGCCCAGGGCCCGCGCCACGGCGGACCGTACCTCCACGACCGGGTCGTGGACGAGCGCGGCCAATCCGGCCACGGAGGCCGGGTCGGCGAACGCCGCGAGAGCATCCGCGGCCTTCGCCCGCACGTGCGCGTCGATGTCGGAAAGGGAGGGCTCGAGCGCGAGGCGACTTTCCGGTCGACCGGTCGAACCGAGCGCCTCCGCGACGCTGGCGCGGACCGCCGGGTCCGGGTCACTGAGCGCCGTCGCGAGCGTGGTCGCCGCCCTCGGGTCGCCCAGCATCCCGAGCGCGATCGCCGCCGTCTGCCGGATCCCGGAGACGGGGTCGCTGAGCGCGACCAGGAGGGGGGTCAGGTCCTCGACCCGGCCCATGCGCGCGCTCGCCCGGAGCGCGGCGGCCCGCTGCGAAAGGGACGGAGGCGGAGGGGTCCGGGCCGCCCGGGTGCGGGCCCGCTTCGGGCGGGTCCGGGCCGGGCGACGGGTGCGCGGGGCCACGTCGGGTCCACTCTCGTTCGGGCTAAAAGGTCGTCCCGCTCCCCACCCGCTCTTCCAGGAACGACTGGGCGAGCCCTTCGGGGGACCGATAGCGCCCTCGTTCGGGGGGTCGTCCCACACCCCACCGCTCGAGGAGCCCGTCCCGGTCCACCCCGAACGGGGCGAGGAGCGTCTCCCCCGCCCGCGCGAGGAGGTCGAGGTAGGCGTCCACGTCGTACCGCTCGGTCCCCTCGAGCAGCTCCTCCGGCCGGACCCGGTCCCGGTACGACCGGCTGGTCCGGTCGAGCACGACGAACCGCACCTTCTGCCCCGGTTGCCGGACGGAGCCGGCCTGGGCGAGCTGGCGCAGCGCGGCGACCGAGTCCGTGAAGGTGACGAACGCCTCGCTGGCCTGCCCGAGCCGGTGGGTGATGACGAGCTCCTCGACCGGCCAGCCTCCCCGTGCGACGGACTCCGCGAACCGGTCGGCCCGGTGGAGCGCCCGCGGCACGAGGGCGCGGAACTCGGCCGGGGACCGGGCGGCCCGGAACAGGTCGAGCAGCTCCCCCTCGAACCGGCGGACGAGCGTCGTCGTGTCGTGCCGTCGCCCGCCGATCCCGCGCAGCTTGAACTCGCCGTGCTCGTAGAGCCCGTAGTACCGGTTCGGTACCCCGAGCCCGTGGGTCACCGCCGGCAGGAAGACGACCCAGCGGTACCGACCCTCGTAGCCGAGCGGGAGGTCAGTCCGCTCGCTCATCGCGCGGGCGAACGCCACCGGGTCCGGGAGCCGGTCGGGGTCGACCGGGGCGAGCCAGAGCGAGTCGACGATCCCGTGGAGGACCCGGTACCCCGCGGCCTCCGCGGCGGGGATCAACCCGGCGATCAACTCCCGGGCGTAGGCGTTGATCGCCTCGTGGCACTCGATCCGGCCGAACCGCGCGTTCCGGTACCCCTGGTAGCCGAACGCGGTGACGAGGATCCACTTCAGCATCTTGACGCGGCCGGTGAGCCACCCGCGCTCCTCGGCCGGGAGGTCCGGCCGCTTGAGCGCCGCCTTGTAGGCGAGGCGGCGCGTGAGGAGCGGCTCGAGCGTCCGGGGAATGAGCCCGACGCGACGCGTGCAGGATCGGTAGCCGAGTCCCGGGGCACGGATCGGGCTCTCGGGACAGCACCGGCACTCGAGCGTCTCGGCGGAGAGGTTCTTCCGCACCATGATGTGCGGGAACAAGCTCGCGAAATCGAACTCGTCGACCGGTCCAAAGACGCCGACCGGTGGTAGGAAGATCGCCCCGCCCCGGTCCGCCGCGACGAGCCGGTCGGCCCGACGGAACGACTCGGGCCGGTTCTTCTTCCACGGCACGTGGGCGTCGCGCCGGAGCGCCTGTGCCATCTCCATCGCGGTGAAGCAGGTGCCCGGCGACTGGCGGGCGACCGTCGAGAGCGAGAGGCGGGAGAGCCGGGCCGCGTCGATGAGCCCGGCGAGGTCGGCGTCGTTGAAGAAGAAGGAGTTCTCCCGGTCGAGGTGGAACCGGCCGGGGAGCGGGTACGTCGCCGAGCGGTAGAGGACGCGACCGTACGTCTCGAAGGAGCGCGCGGCGCGCGCCGGCCGGAAGGCGACCGGCTCCCGCCCGAGCGCGAACGCATCGGGACCGAGACCACACGCCGCGGCGCGCCGGTAGAGCCACGGGAGGTCGAACGCGTCGCCGCCCTCGGTCAAGAGGACGTCCGGGTCGGTTCGATCGAGTTCGCCGACGAACGCGCGGAGGAGGTCCTCCTCCGGTCCCTCGAGCGTCGCGTCCCCGAGACGGATCGACCGGATCCGCCCCTCGGTCGGCGGGAGCCGTCCGCGGTGCGGTCCGTCGAGCGTGACCGCGAGGCGGGCGACGGCGAGGGGCGGCGGCACGTAGTCGACCGTCTCGGCGGGCTCGGTCGCGCGGAGCGCGCTCCCGTGCCCGACGACGGGAGCGAACGGGTAGAGGTCGTGGGCGAGATGGTAGAGCTGGGGCGGCCCCAGGTCGACGTCGTAGAGGACGTACCGGACGAACCCTCCGAACTCGTCGACCGACCGGGCGAGCGCGCGCCGGCGCGCATGATGGGTCGGGGTCACCTCGAGGACCGTCCGGGGGTGTCGGTCGAAGACGGAGGGGCGGAGGACGACCGACCGCACCCGCTCGACCGTCGCGCGTCCGGCGAGATGCGCGGCGAGGTCGGCGAGGTCCGGCCGGGTCCCCGCCACGAGGAACGGCGGTCGGTACTCGACCGCGGTCCGGTGAACCCGCCCCGAGCCCCGGTCCTTCGTCCAGAGGACGACGGAGCGGCCGTCCGGGCTCTCCGTGATGTCGAGCAGCCAGCCATCCGGCGTCGCCGGGGGCGCCACGGTCAGCGACGGACCGGGCGGAGCGGCTCGGGCTCGGGAGGAAGGCGTCGGGCCAGGTCGAGCAGGACCGAGAGCAGGATCGACTCGAGGAGGTCCGGGCTGCCGACGAACGTCGCCTGGGCCACGTAGCGCCGGGCGCCGGTGCGGAGCGTCTCGAACGCGGCCCGCTCCTCGGGCGTCGTGAGCAGCCGGGCGAACTCGTCCCAGCGCTTCAGCCGTTCGTCGAGCGCCTGGCGGTACGTCGGGACGGTGCGTCCCACGCGATCACCTCCCCGGCACCCTCGCCGAACTCTTCGATCCCGCACTGGCCGGGGGAGCGGGGCACGAGCGCGAGCCGGGCGTCGTCCCGGAGCGCGCGCAGGCGGAGGGCGACCGGCCCGCGGGAGAAGGTAACGAGGTCGCACCACGGGGGGCCCGCCGTGTCCAGCCCGGGGAACCCGGCCGGTCCGGCAGGGTCGAGCGTCAAGAGGATCGGGGTCCGGGTCGATTCGGCGAGCGTGCGGAGGGATCCCGCGACGTGGCGGAGGAGCGCCGCCCGCTCGTCCTCGGGGATATCGTCGATCGAGAAGGCGGCCGGAAGATCGTGACCGATGAGGAGGGTCGACGGGTGCCGACGCACCTCGGCCGACCAGGCGTCGACCAGCGCGACCATCTGGTAGCCGGTGAACGAGCGCGCGAGGCGGATGTGCCGGAGCACCTCGGCGGCGTCGACGCCGAGGCCCCGTCCCACCTCGCCGAGCCGGTAGGGGTTGAAGTGGTTCGCGCCCTCCAAGAGCGAGATGCGGCCGCGGCCCAGCGCGTTGCCGGCGTAGAGCATCTCGAGGACGGGGTCGAGCGCGGCCCGCGCCCCGACCCAGAGGGTGAGCTGACCCGGGGCGAACCGCCGCGCGAGCCACGCGAAGAGCGGCGGGGAGGACGGGAGCCCCGTGGTCGCACGGGCGGGATGGGTCCGGGGCGCAAGGCGGAGCCGGCGCGCGACGTCCGGCGGTCCGCTCCGGGGGAGGAAGGGCGTCGGTGCGGGGAACGGAACGGGGAGGAGGTCCTCCCCGCCGAACTCCTCCGGGACCTCGAAACGGTCGATGTCGAACATCGTGCTACCCGGAGCGTTCGACGGCCCGACCGCTCTAAAGCGGCGGCTCGGGGGACGTTGAAACGGGGTGGAGAAAGGGCGTTTCCCCCTCCGTCTCCCACCGCCGAAGGGACGGCGGTTCATCCCGCCGCCCGGGGACGCCCGTGCGTCGACGGACCGACTCTACCGGAGGAGAAAGAGGCCGGGTCGGCTCGGAAAACTGGGAGGTGAGGGTTCTATGAGGGGGGAGGAATCCCCTTAGGCGACCATGCACCGCGAAGACCACCACCCGAGCGACCTCCCTCTCACCCGAAACCGGTCGACCCGCCACGGGGTCCCGGTGCTGGCCCTGCTGGTCGCCCTCCTCGTCGTCGGAGCGACCGTGCTCGCGGTCACGAGCCGACCGTCCGGACCGAGCTCCCCGACCTCTCCCCTCCTCGCCGATACCCCCTCAACGCATTCCGCGTCCTCCTCGACCCTCGGGACGATCCGTCCGGCGGGCGATTCGGCGACCGTCCTCGACACGATCTCGACTCTCAACGGAACGAGCCGACCGGGTAACCAGCCGTACCCGGGCGGCCAGTATCCGCTCAACGTCACGGTGGCCGGGAACAATCGGATTGCGGTCGTCACGGAGTACTCCGGCAACCTCTTGCTCGTCAACGCGACGAGCGGCGTGCTCGTCGACTCGCCGGAGATGCCGGGCGTTCCGACCGGCAGCGCCTACGACCCCTTGAACGGGGAGCTCTACGTGGCCGACCTCACCAACCGCTCGGTGGAGGAGTTCGACCCCAACAACGGCGGCGTTCTCGGAACCATTCCCGTGCCGGGCGATCCTCAGGCCATCGCCTTCGACGCGGTGCACGACCAGCTGATCGTGGTCACCGGTACCGGGGTAACATACGGGTACGGATTCTACGGACCGAGCGCCGTCCTGTTCATCGACCCCATGACCGGCGCGATCCTGGCCAACGAGCCCACGGGGACGAACCCGGTGGACCTTGCCGTGGACCCCCTGGCCAACCAGGTCTACGTGGTGGACGAAGGGTCAGGAGGCGGCCCCGGCTCGTATGGAAACGTTTCCACCTACAGCACGGCCACGCACGCGCTGATCGCCGAACTCCCGGCGGCGGGCGGCCCGGTGGCCGCCGAGTTCGACCCGGCTCGCAACGAAGTGTTCACGGCCAACCTCCTCAACAACACCGTCTCGGTCTTCAACGGCTCGAGCCACGCCCTGGTCACGACCGTCGCCTTGGGCGGGACTCCGAACCTATTGACGTTCGACCCGCGGGCGGATGAGGTCGTCGTCGTGTGCTACGATGACTCCTTTGTGGTGATGATCAATGCGACCACCAACGCGATCCGCTCTACGGTGGGTTTCCCGACCGTGGACCCCAATGGGATCGCCTACTCCGAGTCGACGAACCGTTTCTTTGCCTCGAGCCAGTACGGGAACTACCTGACCGGTCTCAACGCCACGACCCTGACGGTCGAAACGTACACCCCGTTCGGTCTCGATCCGGTCGCGACCGCGCTCGACACTGCCAGCGGGACGCTCTACGTCCTGAACAGCCTGTCCAACAACATCTCTTTCATCAATGTCATCTCGGACCGCGTCCTCGGGAACATCTCCGCCGGTCCGGACCCGTCGAGCCTCGTCTACGACAACGCGAGCGGACTGATCTACGTCACCGACCTCGCGGGGGGTCTGACGGTCATCGACCCGGCCAACGACAGCGTCATCGGATCGATCCCGGTCGGCGTCTCACCGAATCAGGTCGTCTACGACTCGGCCAACGAGCGACTGTACGTCGTCAACGAGGGTACCGAGAACGTGACCGTGGTCTCCGGGACCACGGGGGCGGTCTTGGCGTCCGTCGCGCTGGCCCCCGACGAGACCCCATTCTCCGAAACGATGGATACCGCCACCGGCGAGCTGTACGTCGACGAGGTCACCGGCCCCACCAACTGTAGCCTCGTACCAATCAACCTCACTACCGATGCGCCCGGGTCCAGCATCGCGTTCAAGGGGATCATCGACCAGGTCGATTATGATCCGGGGAACGGCGACCTGGTCCTTGGGTTCTACGCCGCGGGCGCGAACAACAGTTCCGTTCTCGTGGTCGACCCGGCGACGGGAGTGATCGTGGAAACGCTTTCCGTGGGGGGGTTCATCGGGACGGTCGGTTGGCTCCCCGAGCTCGGGGTGCTCGCGTGGGGAGATTGGGCGACGAATTCCCTCACCGTGTTCGGCGGCAGCCCCGGCCTCGTTCTCGCTTCGGCGGCCGTTGGAGTGTACCCCGCGGCCACGGTCGCCGACCCGGAGACGGGTCGGATCTACGTCGTGAATGAGTACAGCTCCTCCGTCTCGGTCGTCTCGTTCTCCGAGCAGCCGAACTCGGTCGCCGTGGCGACGAACCCGGCCTCCTGTGGCCCGGTCGACCTCGGAGGAAGCTCGACCAGCGGGTCGGTGTCGATCGACTCGGGCGTCTACTCCGCCCTGGCTCCCGCCTGCTACGATTACACCTTCGACGGGTGGTCGGTCTCGGGAGGGGTCTCGGTCGCCGTTTCGACCAACGCCAGCACTCAGGTCACGGTGGTCGGGAACGGGACCCTGACCGCGGTCTACGCCCTCGCGCCGGACGCCCGATATGCCGTGGGGATCTCCGTCACGCCCTCGAGCTGCGGGAGCGTGGTCACGCTCGCCGGCCAGGACTATTCGAACGGAGCGCCGGCGGACCTGGCGCCGGCGTCATACTCCCTCGCCGCGGCCCCCTGCAGCGGGTACACGTTCTCCGTCTGGCAGCTCACGGGACTCGTCTCGCTCGTGGTCCAGGGACCGCTGGGCGGCGAGCTCACCGTCTCGGGAAACGGGACCCTCACCGCGGTCTACGTCCCGGCTGCGGGCGGGTCGGGTTCTTCCTCCGGAGGGTATTCCGCGACGGACCTTGTGGCGTTCGTCGCGGCCGGCGTGCTGGGCGGGGCGCTCATCGGAGTCCTGGTCGGACGGCGCGGGTCCCCCCCGAGCCCGGCCGCGCCGGCCGGACCACCGCCTTCGTCGACCTAGGTCCGGCCTCGCGGGCGGTCAGTCGAGTCGGGACCGGCCCTTGGGGAGCGGCAGGCCGAGCGACTCCGAGAGGCTCCGGCAGTTGATGGCCGCGTCGCCCCGGAAGTGGTTGTTGAAGAACCCGTAGATCACGGCGACCTGTTCGGCCAGTTGACGGACCTTCGGCACCCACGCCTCGATCTCGGGGGCGGAGTACGTGTAGTCGTACCAGAGCGGAGACCCGTGCCCGTGCCAGCGGACGTAGGCGAACGGCGCCGTGACCTCGAGTTGGGCGGGGAGATGGGGTCCGTCGACCACGACGTAGGCGAGGCCGAACTCGCGCAGGAGGGCGAAGGACTCGGGCGTGATCCAGGAGCGTTCCCGGAACTCGACCGCGACCGGCAGGTCGCGCGGGAGGGTCGCGTAGAACGCCCGCACGGTCGCCGGCTCGAACGGCAGGGAGGGGGGAAGCTGGAGGAGCGCCGCGGCGAACCTGCCCGCGGTCCGGATCGGCTCGAGCACCGCGAGGAACCGGTGCAGCTCCTCGTCGGTCCCGACGAGCCGGAGGTCGTGGGTGATCGTCTGGGGGAATTTCGCCGCGAACCGGAACGACCCCGGGGTCCGTCGCACCCACGACGCCGCCACCGAGGGGGGCGGGAGCCGGTAGAAGGTGGAGTTGACCTCGACGATCGGGAAGAGGCCCGTGTAGTAATGGAGCTTGTCCGAGACCCCGCGCTTCGGGTAGACGCGACCGGCCCACTCCGGGTAGTCCCAGCCGCTCGTGCCCAGCAGGATCTCGCCCATGGGCCCCCGGGGAAGGAAGGCGGTCGTCCGGTTAAACCCTCGTCCGGGACGTCACGGAACGCCCTCGCTCGTCAGGAGGGCGTCGAGGATCTTCCCGACGGGGGGCGCCGGACCGCGGACCCGAACCACACTCGTCGCCGACGTCGCGAGTCGTCGGGCGACCGCGGCGGGGAGTCCGCGGCCCGAGACCGACCGGAACCGGGCTCCGAATGCCGGAGCGAGGACCCGGTTGTAGAGTCGTCGTTCTTCGGCCGCGACGCGCTGGTGGCGCTCCCGTAGGTCGACCGGGTGACCGACCGGGTCGTGACGGGCTCGCCGTGCGCGCTCGGCCTCGGGGGTCTCGAGGTACAGGATCGCGTCGGGCAACCCCCACTGACCCCGGGAGGCGAGGGCGCGAGCGGTACGCACGAGCGCGGTCAACACCCGCCGTGGGGCGTCGCCCTGGAGGACGAGACCCGTCGTGTAGGTGAGCGGACCGAGAAACCCGGTATCGGTGACGATGATCCCGCCCGCCTCGGCGAGGTCCCGGGCCTCCCGGTAGCGTCGGGCGTCCTCCGCGAGCAGCGTCTGTTCGAGTCGGAGGAGCGCCCCCGGATCCTTCCACCGGAGCGGAAGGCGGGGCCGGACCCGGTCGTACGCCTCGGCGAGCGGAGCGCCTCCGAGACGTCGGGCGACCGCCCCCACCGCCCGGGTCTTGCCCGCGGCCGAGGGTCCCTCGACCGCCACGACCCGACCCGGCATGCGAAGGGAGTCGAGCGGGCCACGGTCAAAAGGGAGCAGGGCGGAGCGGACGGGCGGCTTTTATCGCGCAGCCCGCTCGCCGACGACGTGGCATCGATCCCGACTCCCCCGAGCCCGCCCCACCGCCACGCGGCCCGGGTCCTGGAATTCGAGAGCCTCGCGGAGGTCGCGCGGGAGCTCGAACGGACGGAGAGCGAGCCCGACGGCGTCGCCCTGATGGCCCCGAAGGGCCGGATCTACGCGATCCGTCTCGACGAGGTGTCGTTGAAGGCCGCCCCGCTGTTGAAGCAGGAGTTTCTCGCGGCCGGTGGGGATTCCGCCCACGCCCGAGGGATCGCGGATCACAGCGCGGCCGCAACGTCGGCCGTCCTGCTCGCGACCTGGAGCCAGTACCGCCGTCTCCTACCGAAGCTCGCCCGCCAGCCGTTCCGGCTCCGTGCGATCGGCGAGGAGGTGGACCGGGCCCTCCGGGCGTATGTCCGCCACGGCCCGCGAGAGGTGCGCACTGCCCGTGGCAAGCTCCTCCTCGGCGACCGACCCCGGGTGATGGGCGTGGTGAACGTGACGCCCGATTCCTTCTCGGACGGCGGGAAGTACCTGGACGCGAAGGTCGCCATCTCGCACGCCGAGCAGCTCGCCTCGGAGGGGGCGGACCTCCTGGACATCGGCGGGGAATCGACCCGGCCCGGCGCCACGCCCGTGTCGCCCGACGCGGAGTGGCGCCGCGTCGAGCCGGTCCTCCGGGGGCTCGCGGGGCACGTGAAGGTCCCGATCTCGATCGACACGCGCCACGCCGAGGTCGTGGAGCGGGCCGTGGACGCCGGCGCCGACCTCGTGAACGACGTCGACGGGCTTCGCGACGCGGCGATGCGCCGCGCGGTCGCCCGCACGAACGCCGCGGCGATCGTGATGCATCTCCGCGGGACCCCCGCGACGATGCAGGACGACCTCACCTACGCCGACCTCCGAGGGGAGGTCTTCCGGTGGCTCGCCGACCGGACCGACGCCGCCCTCGCGGAGGGGATCGGCGCGGACCGTCTCCTGGTCGACCCCGGGATCGGGTTCGGGAAATCGGTCGAGCAGAGCCTGGAGTTGCTCACGCACGCCGGCGAGTTCCGGAGCCTCGGGTACCCCGTGGTCGTGGGGGCCTCCCGGAAGTCCTTCCTCGGATGGGCACTCGGGTCGGAGGACCCGGCGGAGCGGCTCGAGGCCGGGCTCGCGGCGGCCGTCCTCGCGGCCGAGCGCGGCGTCGAGCTGATCCGGACCCACGATGTCGGGCCGACCGTGCGCGCGCTCGCGGTGGTGGCCGCTGCCCGGCGGGGCGTCACGACGTGGACCGACGCGGCGGCCGACGGATAGGCCTCACTTCAACGGCGTGCCGTCGTCCGCGACGTCGACCTCGAGCACCAAGGCCCCGATGTACTGGCACGCGAGGCAGTGGTAGACCGCGCCGGTGATCGACCCGGCCTCCTGGACGATCCGGCTCGACCCGCACTGCGGGCAGACCTTGATGGATCTACCCGTCCGAGCGCGGCGGCGCATCGTCGTCCTCCGAGGCCGGTTCCGCCTTTCCGTTCTCCTCGGGGAGCTCGGGTTCGGGCGATTCCGCGAGGGGCTCGGCCGGGTCGGTCGGGGGCGGGGCGCCGGGCCCCTCCGTCCCGACAGCTTCCTCCGCGACGGGGAGGAGGACGGCGTCGCGGACCTCGTCCTGCTCGTCCAGGCGGATGACGCGGACGCCGAGCGTGTTCCGGGACATCGTCCGGATCCCCTTTACTGACATGCGGATCGTCACGCCGTTCTTCGTCGTGACGAGGAGCTCGGAAGAGTCGGTCGTGGGGAGGACCGCGACGACGGACCCGTTGCGGCCGCCCGTCTTGATCGTGCGGACCCCCTTCGCTCCGCGGGCGGTCTTACGGTAGTCCTCGACCGGGCTCTGCTTCCCGAACCCGGTGGAGGTGATCGAGAGGAGGTTCGGGTACCGCGCGCTCACGGGCGCCATCGCGACCACGTGGTCGTCCTTCTCCCCTGAGAGGCGGACCCCGATCACCCCGTACGTCGCGCGTCCCATCGGGCGGACCTCGCCGAGCGCGAACCGGACGAGCTGTCCCGAGTGGGTCGCGATGAGGACCTCGTTCGCCTCCCCGGTGACGGTGGCGATCCCGACGAGCTCGTCCCCTTCCTCGAGGAGGATCGCCTGGATCCCGTTGGTCCGGATGTTCTGGAACTGGTCGAGTGCGGTCCGCTTCACGAGCCCCTTGCGGGTCGCGAAGAAGAGGCCCCCGTCGGCCGCGAGGTCGTGGATGGGGAGCAGGGTCTGGACCCGCTCGCCCGACTTCAGCTTCGGCAGGAGGTTGATGACCGCCTTCCCCTTCGACTGGCGGCTTCCCTCGGGAAGCTCGTACGCCTTCAACTGGTAGACGCGGCCCAAGTTGGTGAAGAAGAGCACGTCGTCGTGCGTTCGGGTCACGAACGTGCGGATGACGAAATCCTCCTCCTTCGTCTCGATCTGGCCGAGCCCCCGCCCGCCCCGGCGCTGCCGCCGGTACTGTTCGAGCGGGAGGCGCTTCACGTACCCGTCCCGGGTCACGAGGACGACGACCTCGGTGTCCGGGATCAGGTCCTCGAGCGTGCGGGCGGTGAACGCGGGGACGATGCGGGTCCGACGCGCGTCGCCGAACCGGGTCTTCAGGTCCTTGAGCTCGTCGGCGATGAGGCCGTCCAGGAGCTTGGGATCGGCCAGGATCTCGCGGAGGTGCCGGGCGAGCGCCTCCTTCTCCGCCTTCTCGCTCTCGACCGCCTCGCGCTCCAGGGCGGTCAGGCGGGAGAGTCGCATGTCGAGGATCGCCTTGGCCTGCTCGCTCGAGAGCAGGAACCGACCCATCAAGCTCGCCTCGGCGGCGGCGGCGTCCTTCGAGCGCCGGATGATCTTGATCACCTCGTCGATGTGGTCGATCGCGGTGAGGAACCCTTCCAGGAGGTGGAGCCGCTCCGAGGCCTTGCGGAGGTCGAAGGTCGTCCGCTGGGTGAGGGTCGACCGCCGGTGGGTGAGGTGGATCTCGAGGAGCGACTTCAGGGGGAGGACCCGTGGGCGGTTCTCGACGAGGCAGAGGTTGATCACGCCGAAGCTGGTCTCGAGCGGCGTGTGCTCGTAGAGCCGGTTCAGGACGATCTCGGCGGGCGCGTCGCGGCGCAGCTCCAAGACGACCCGGGTCCCGTGGCGGTCGGATTCGTCCCTCAGGTCGGTGATGCCGTCGATCCGCTTGTTCTTGACGAGCTCGGCGATCAGTTCCAAGAGGGACGCCTTGTTGACCTCGTACGGGGTCTCGTTGATGATGATCTCGTCCCGGCCGTCCCGGTCCTTGATCTCGGCGGAGCCCCGCAGGTGGAGCGTGCCGCGGCCGGTCTCGTACGCCTCGCGGATCCCCTCCGAGGAGAGGTAGCCACCGGTCGGGAAGTCCGGGCCGGGGATGATCCGGATCAGTTCGTCCAGGGTCGCGTCCGGCCGGGTGAGGAGGAGGAGGAGGCCGTCGATCACTTCGCCCAGGTTATGCGGCGGCATGTTCGTCGCCATGCCGACCGCGATCCCGGCGGACCCGTTCAAGAGCAGGTTCGGGACCTTCGAGGGCAGGACGAGCGGCTCCTTGAGCGTCCCGTCGAAGTTCTCGGTCCAACCGACCGTCTCCTTCTCGATATCGGCGAGCATCTCCTCCGCGAACGGGGAGAGGCGGGCCTCGGTGTACCGCATCGCGGCCGGCGAGTCGCCGTCGATCGAGCCGAAGTTCCCCTGGCCGTCGATGAGGGGGTAACGCAGGCTGAACGGCTGGGCCATGCGGACGAGCGCGTCGTAGACCGCGAGGTCACCGTGAGGATGGTACTTCCCCAAGACGTCGCCGACCGTGCGCGCGCTCTTCCGGTACGGCCGGTCGTGGGTCGCACCCGACTCCCACATCGACCAGAGGATGCGGCGATGGACCGGCTTCAAGCCGTCCCGGCTGTCCGGGAGCGCCCGCCCGACGATGACGCTCATCGCGTAATCGATGTAGGATTTGTGCATCTCCCGCTCGACCGAGTGGTCGTGGATCCGGTCCACGGGAGGCACGGTCGGTGCGGGGGGAGTGTCCGTCATCGGTCCCCTCCGACCTTGAGCTGATCCGCGATCGCCCGGTCGGCGACCTCGAGGAACTGGTCCCGGGTTCCGGGCGGGATGGTCGCGCCGCTCGCCACGCGGTGGCCACCGCCCTCTCCACCGACCGCGTTCGCCGCGGTGCGGAGGGCGGTCGCGAGGTCGAGCCCACGGTCGACCAGGCGGAGGGTGCCCCGGCCGCTGACCTTGGTCGGGCCGGTCCCTCCGTCGGAGAAGACGAGGACGGGTCGGTCGGGAGGGAGGAGGTAGTTCATGGCCATGCCGGCCTGGGTCCCGGCGAGCGTCGTCTCGGGGCTCTCGAACCAGCAGAGCGCGGTCTTGGAGTGCACGCCCTTCTCCTCGATCCGCAAGAGGCCCCGGAGGATCCCTTCCCGCCAGGCGGTCTCGGCGGTCCGGGCCCGGTCGAACGCCGTCGCATCGCCCAGTGCCATCGCGACCCCGACGCCGGGGATCCCGGCGCGTCCGGTAGCGCTCTGCAGGTTGGAAAGCTCTTCGGCGTCCATCCCGTGGGACGGGAGGAACCAGCGCTCCTGGTCGAGGACGGCCACGAACTCCGGGAGGACCCCGGATCCCTCGAGCCGCTTCTGAAGCGCGGAGACGAGTCGCGACGTCGGCTCGGGAGCGAGGGAAGTGGGCGACGATTCCGGGTCGATGGAGAGCCCGCGCAGGAACGCGTCGGTCGTCGCGCGGTGGCCGGAGAGGCCGCGCACGAAGGGGTCGATCGCGGAGGCGAGCGCGGCGCCCATAGTCGTCCCGAGGAGGGCGATCCCGGGGCGTCGCTCGAGGACGGAACGTCGGACCGCCTCCTCCACGAGGATCCCGTTCAGGCCGCGGAACCCCCCCACGTGCTGCCGGTCGCCGATGGCCCCCGAGAGCCCCCAGGCCGCGTTGTCCCAGTTGACCGGATCGAGGAAGACCGTGAACAGCCAGGTGAGCGTGGCCGCGCAGAGCTCGCTCATCCCGTCGACCCCCCAGTCGAGAGGGTTGACGAAGGCGACGTGCGGAGGAAGCTCGGGGGGATTCGGCACGCCCGGATACTTGTGGTGGTCGAGGATGACGACCGGGAAAGGATGGGAGGGGTAGAGGTCGAGCCAGCTCGCTCCCGTGTCGGCGATCAGGACCGGTCCCTTGGTCGCAGTGAGGAGGGCGCGGACCCGGTCCCGCTCGACGCCGAGGAGGGGCGTCGCCTGCACGGGGTAACCGAGGCGGCCGAACGCGCGGACCGCGGAGGACGCGCTCGCGATGCCGTCGGCGTCGTAGTGGTAGATGACCCGCCAGCGGCGGGGGTGGGCGAGGACGAGCGCCCGCGCCCGTTCGAACTCGCGTTGGTAGTGAGGGTCGGAGACGAAAGTGTCCGGCCCCGAGGGCATCACTCCACCTGGAGCGCTGCGCCCGCCGCCGAATAGCGCCAGGTCTCGGGGAGGCGGTGGTGCTGGCGGTAGTAGCGGGCCAGGCGTCGGATCCGCGACTCCATCAGGTTCAATCCCCGGCGGTTCGCGAGGTCCTTCGGGTGGGTCTCTAAGTGGCGCTGGAGGTGCACGACGCGCTTCAACAAGGCCTGGAGGTCCTCCGGGATCTCGGGCGTGACGCCGTTCTCGGCCAGGAGGGCTCCCAAGCGCTTTCCCGTCACCGCCCGAGAGGAGGGGATCCCGTGCTGGTCGCGCAGCTGGAGGCCGACGAGCGCGGACGGAACGCCGCCCTTCGCGAGCGCGACGGCCTGCTCCACCACTTCGGCGGGCGTGGCGGTCACCCACTCGGGTTTCGTGAGCGGGTAGGGGCGGTGCGAACCGGCCCGTCCCTTCCGTCCGGAGTGGATGCGCGACATGGCCTCGCGCCGACACTCGTGCCTTACTTAAGGTGCCGGGGGGAGCGGGAATCTCCCCCGGTTCCGGTCACTGGATTCGGTCGGTGTTTTCCTGGGCTTCCACCAGGAACGCCTTCCCTTCCGGGGTGATCCGGTAGAGGGCGACGCGCGGTCCGGGGGGCTCGGCCGGGGTCCGTTCGGTGAGCGTCCCTTCGACCAGTCCGTTCCGCAGCAGGAGTCCGAGCGCGAGGGGCACCTTGACCTGGCTCCGGTGGACGGCCCAGAAGTCCTCGAGCAGCCCTTCGACCTCCTTCAGTTCCAAGGATTGGTCGCGGGCCCGGCCTTCGTTGATCGACTCGACCCGGTTGAGCTGCTGCAGAATGGCGACCAGCGTCGCCCGGATCGGGTCCGGGTCGCTGTCCTTCCGAGGCACGGCCACTGTTACGTCAGGTCCCCCTACATAAAGAGCGGCGAACGGCGAGGCTATTCGACCCGACCGGTCTTCTGGAGCTGCTCCAGCAGGTACACCTTTCCCGACCGCGTGAGGGCATACCGGCGACCGAGGACGCGTCCCCGGTCCCAGGCGTACTGGGGGGAGTCGAGCACTTCGGCCATCCGGTTCGCGACCAGCGTTCCCAGGGCCCGCTCGAAATCGCCGTCGGTCAGCATCGGGAGCGGCCCCTTTCGGAGCAGGACGAGGATCTCGGTCGACTCGAGCCCTTCCCCCGCCTGCTCCTCGACCTCGGCCCGGTTCAGCTGCTTCAGGACCTCGAGCAACGCGACGTGGAGCGCCGCGGCGGAATCCTGGGATGGGTCTCCGGCCACGGTTCGCCCAATCCCCCGGGTCGGTTATCCTCACCCACACCGGGCCCGGGGTACGCCGCGTCCCGCCGGCTTAATAGGCGGGACCCGCAGATACCTCATTCTCCATGAGCTGCACGTGCCGGACCCCGGCCCGCTGCCCGATCTGCAATTTCGCGGTTCGGGTCCCGCTCACGAACCTCGAGAACGCGTCCGGTGGCGCCCTCCTGGTCGAGCGGTTCGCCCGGCGGGACTCCTCCTCCGGCCGCGAGGGCCTGCGTCGTCTCATCCAGGGGTACGCCTCCTGCCCGGCCTGCGGCCACTCCATCTACTACGACCACTCCCGGTCCTGCGTGGCCGAGGCGTTGAGCGCGGCCGGTATCCCGATGGCCGAACGCGAGCAGATCCTCTCCAAGATCACGTTCCCCGAAGGGTGAGGGCCGTCCGTTGACCCCCGACGAGTTCGTCGTCACCCCCTACGAGGTCAAGGGTCGGATCGATTACGTCCGGCTCCGCGAGCTGTTCGGTACGCAGGAGCTGACCCCGGAGCTCCTCGCCCGATTCCACCACATTACGGGAGGTGATCTCCCTCCCCTCCTCACGCGCGGGGTCTACTACTCCCACCGAGACCTCGGCCTCCTGCTCGACCAGTTCACCAAGGGCTCGCCGTTCTTCCTCTACTCCGGCCGGGGCCCCTCCGGCCCTCTCCATACGTCGCACTTGGTCTCGTTCGACCTCTGTCGTTGGCTCCAGAAGACGCTCGGCGTCCGGATGTTCATCCAGATCACCGACGACGAGAAGTTCTGGGCCCGGTCCGGCCTGACGCGCGAAGAGACCGCCTTCTGGGGCATGGAGAACCTGTACGACATCCTCGCCCTCGGGTTCGACCCGAAGCGAACGCACGTCTTCTTCGACTCGAAGTCGATCGCGGCGCTGTACCCGCTCGCGATCCGCGTCGCCCGCAAGATCCCCTACTCGACCGTGAAGGCGGTCTTCGGGTTCGAGCCCAGCACCAACATCGGTCTCGTCTTCTACACCGCCCTCCAGACGGTGCCGTGCTTCTGGCCCTCGTGGGCGGAAGGGCGCAGCGTCCCCTGCCTGATCCCGTGCGGGATCGACCAGGACCCGCACTTCCGCGTCACGCGGGACATCGCCGAGGGCCTGGGCTACCCAAAGCCCGCCCTGCTCCACAGCCAGATGCTGCCGGGCCTCCTCGGCGAGACGGCCATGTCGACGACCGGCGACCGCGAGGACAACGCGCTCTTCCTGAACGACCCCCCGAAGACGGTCGAGCGGAAGGTCCGCCAGGCCTTCACCGGCGGCCGCGCGACGGTGGAGGAGCAGCGCCGGCTCGGGGCGACCCCGGAGGTCTGCTCGGTCTGGGCGCTCTGGCGCACCCGGTTCGCGCGCTCCGAGACCGAGTTCCAGGAGGTTACCCGGGACTGCCGCTCCGGCGCCCTGCTATGTGGGGAGTGCAAGGGCAAGGTCTTGGAGCGGGTCCACGAGTTCTACCGGGACCACGCCGTCGCCCGGGAGAAGGTCAAGGACTGGGCGGAGTCGACGATCGTGACCACCGCGCCGAAGCCGCTCTAGTTCAGCCGATCTCGACCCGGCCGGACGGGGTCGTGGGTCGGTTCACCGGGACCCGGGGGCGCGGTCGGGGAACGATCGGGGCGGGGTCCCCGTCGGACGGGGGCTCGGGGCCTCCCGAAACGGCCGTGACCAGGCGGAGCATGGGGCGGAAGAGGGAGGCCTGGGCCCGGTTCGGGTCGAGGGTGTAGGCCCGCTCGTAGGCGGCGACCGCGGCCTCCTCGTCGCCCAGGCTGAGCAGGGAGAGGGCGAGGTCGATCCAGCTCTTCGCCTCCCGTCCTCCTTCGCGGGCCCCCACCTCCTCGACGTGATCGTCGACGGGGCCGTGACCCCGGGGTTCCGCCTCGGGGCCGTCGCTGGGGAGCGCGCGGGAGAGGACCAGGGCCCGTTCGAACGCGACGGAGGCGGCGGGTTCATCTCCCGATTCGGCGAACGCGACGCCGAGACGGTGCCACGCGACCAGGTCCTCGGGGCTCAGGGCGACGGCCCGTCGGTAGGCGCTGGCTGCCTCGCCCCACTCCTCCCGGAGCGAGCGGGCCACGCCGAGGTGGAACCAGGCCTCGCCGTTCGCGGGGGAGAGCTGGATGGCGCGGGCGAGCGCGCTCTCGGCCTCGGCCGCCCGACCGAGATGGGCCAGGCATAGGCCATAGTACGACCACGCGCCCGCGTCGGTCGGCTCTTCCCGGACCACGTCCCGGAAGGCGCGGACGGCGTTCTCGTACTCCCCCCGCAGGAGATAGTGGACCCCTAGGTCGAATCGCTGGCTCAAACCCGGCTCGGTCGGGCGAGGGTCCCGGCAGAGAAAAGCCTGTTGTCCGAGCGGTGTGGAGCTCCTCCGGGTCGCTCCTGACCCCACCCCCGAGAGACGCCGGCGCACGCCGCCGGCTTTATATGGTCCATCCCGCGTTGGGCGGTCGAGGAATCCGCGAGCCAGGCCGAATCGAGCGTCCCGCCCGTCCTACTTTTGCGACGAGTGTCCGCACGACCAGACTGCCACCCAACGATTCCCGAGCAACGCGAAACGCGAAGAAGGCGAGACGAATGGTAGACAAACCCCTGACGAAAGTGCGAGACCTGACGCCGAACTCGAAGCAAGTCAACGTGCTGTCCAAAGTGATCAGCATCGGAGAGCCGAAGGAAGTAATGGGCAAGTTCGGCGACCCGAGGAAGGTCTGTGAGGCGGTCGTGGGCGACGACACCGCGACGATCACGCTCTCCCTCTGGAACGAGCAGATCGGGACGATCGCGAAGGACGAGGTCATCCTCGTCGACAACGGCTACGTATCCCTCGTTCGGGGCCACATGCGCCTCAACGTCGGGCGGTACGGCAACCTCTCCAAGTCGACCGAGTCGGTCGGCGAGGTCAACACGACTCTCGACATGAGCCAGCAGGAGTTCGAGAGCGAGCGCCGGTCCTTCGGGGGCGGCGGCGGCGGTGGCTACCGGGACCGCGGCGGAGGCGGCGGTGGTGGCTACGGTGGTGGCGGCGGTGGCCGCTACGGTGGCGGCGGCGGCAGTGGCGGTGGCGGTGGCGGAGGCGGCCGGGAACGGACCGACTCCTACAAGCGCTACTAGACCCCGGACCGACCTACCGGAGCCCAAGTCGAACCTTTTCCCCCGCCCTTCGGGGCGGGGGCCTGCGGCCCACGAATGTTAAAGTAGGGCACTCCGCTCTGCGGCTGCACATGCCCGAAGATTCCCACGAGCTCACTCTCTACGTCCAGTCGAAGAAGGCGGTCACGACGTTCTATCGTCCGCCGTCCACCACGGCCACCGGCCAGACCGTCCCCGGGGTCTCCGGGAGCGCCGGCGAGGAGGCCGGCCGCTCGTCGAGCTCCCCCGTCTACTTCCTCTCCGACGACCAGGCCCGTTGCGTGGCCCTCGTGGAGGAGACCGCCGCCCGCCGGGGCCACCGCGTGCGGGTCGTCGATATCGAGAAGGCGGGACGGCTGGAACGCCTCGTCGCGGAGCATCTCCGCGGGGTGCAGTCGTTCCCGGTCCTGATCTCCCCGAAGGGCCCGCGCTTGGAGGGCGGGAGCCAGTTCACCGACGAGAACCTCGCGGCCCTGATGCCGACCGAGCTGAAGAGCCAGCGCGCGATGACCTACTTGAAGGTCCGCGGCGGCGACCTGGACCGGATCCGGGCCCTGCTCGAGTCGCTTCCCGAGGTCAAGGAGCTCCACTTCCTGACCGGCGACTGGGACATCCTGGTGGTCCTCGAATTCCCGGCCTCCGATTCGAACAAGCGGCGGGTCTTGGATTTCGTCACGGACCGTATCCGCGGCATCCCCGAGGTCTTGGACACGTCGACCATCGTCCCCGAGTACTCGATCACGAAGTTCCCGCTCTAGAGGAGAGGCCCCGGCCGCGCCCTGCGTACCCCCAAGAGCCCCCTCAGTCGCCACGGTGGCGGCCGCGATGGCGCAAGGAGGCGCGAACGTTTCCTCCCGGGCACCGTCTGTATCTCGGGTCTCTCGGCCACCCTAGTGTTCCCCAGAATTCGCGGTCGATCGCGAAAACCATGGCTAGGGGGCGGGGGGCCCCCGACGACCGACGAGCGCTGCAACCGCAACTCCCACTCCGACCCCTACTGCGACCCCGAGGATCACGACGATTTCGAAAGAAGCCCCGTTCCCGTTGCCACCGGCGCTTTGCTCTCCGCAGGCACACGGCGCTGGCCCGAACGTGACCGTAAGGAGGGTAGTCTGCGGCCCCGCCACAACCCAGGTAGTCGAGGAGATCGACGCCCAGTAACCGGATGGTCCACTCGCCGTGATCGTGTAGGTCCCGTTGACCAGTGAGAGCGAAAGGAGGGAAGCGGACCGGGTCACGGAGGTCGATGCACCTGTTAGGTCGTTCGTGGCCGACACGGTCCAGGCGGAGCCGTTCGGGAGTCCGGTTTCGACAACCGTGACGGAAAACAGGTAGGGGGTTACGACGAACACGACGTCCACCGAGATCGGCTGACCGGCCACCGTGACTGATCCCGTCGCCTGATACTCCGAGTTGTTCACGATGGCCCGGGCGCTCCAAGAGTAGAATCCGTCGGGCAGGTACACGAGGAACTGGCCGACCCCCCCTGCCGTGGAGTTGCCCACCGTCAGTGACCATCCGTTGCCGACCGGCAAGCCGAACTCAATGAAGGTTACCGCGTACGCGGACGCGACGAACGACACGGGAACCGGGACATTCGACCCCGTCACAGAGATGGTCCCCGAGGAAGGAGTGGGTTCGAACAGGGTTCCGTATACGGCAACGTCCGGAATGGAGTACGTGTACTTCCCGTTCGGCTCCACGAAAACGATGGACGCGTTCGTCGACGACTCGACGGTCGAGTTCACGCTCACCGACCAGTTGGTCCCCGCAGGGAGCCCGGACATTGCAAATGTCAAGAAGAAGTGCGACGTGACCGCCGAGAACGTGATGTTCACGTTGGCTGCCGAGCCGTTCACCGTTACCATCCCGGACGCCGGGGTGGCCCGGTACCCGGAAATGGCAGCGATCGTGTAGGGGTAGGTGCCGTCCAACTCGGTCAACTGGAGCTCCGAGGTTGACGAAGTGTAGTTCACCCCGTCAAAAGTGAGGCCCCAAGAGGTGTTGCTCGGAAGCCCGAATTCGGAGAACGTGACCGGGTAGCCCGAGCCGGCGGAGGAGAACGAAATGGGAACGTTGGTGTACCCATAGTAGCCCAAGCCCGACTCGCTTCCGTTGGCGGGGGTCGGCAGATACGTGCCCGCCGGCGAGACCGTGAAATTGAACGTCGTGTACATCGGAACCCAGAAGGTGAGGATGCTGCCGTTGCCGCTCGGTGAGGAGATGGCAGGGACCACGGTAACGTTCCACGGCGTACCCGTCGGCAGTCCGGTTTCGGTGAACGAGACCTCCGCCAAGAGACACTCGAAGGTCCGATTGACGGTGTTCGTCACGCACACGTCACCGTTGTCGGGGTTGTACGCAACCCCGGCGGGATCCGTCCCGAGCACCGCCACAAGGTGCTGGGTGGAGGCGTTGATTACGAGCATATCGAATGTTCCCGCGCCCACCCACACCATCCCATCCTGAGGGTCAAAGGCCAACCCGGTCAGCGGTCCGGGAGAGTGGGTGTAGACTCCCGAAACTCCGATCCACGTTACGATCGTGTCGGTCGATGCGGCGATGACAGTCAAGTTGTTCGATCCCGAATTCGTCACGTACACGTTGTCCGACACTGGGTCAACGGCCACATCGTAAGGGGTGTTCCCGACGGAGAGATTGGCGAGGACGGTGTAGTTGGCGGTCGAGATGGCCGTGACGTTGGCCGCCCCAGAGTCCGCCACGAACACCTGCCCGGAACGGGGGTCGGCGGCCACGCCAATCGGCGTAGCGGGAACCCGAACCGAAGCAACCACGCTGAGGGGGCTCGTAGAGATGACCGAGACGTTGTTCGAACCGTTGTTCGCAACGTAGACGTCACCGGTCGCGGGATCGAACGCGATTCCCATGGGTCCCGACCCCACGTCAATCGAAGCGATAGGGGCCATGTCATTGCCCGAGAGCACGCTCACATTGGCCGAGCCCGAATTGGTGACGAATACATCGCCGGTAAGGTTGTCGTAGGCGACCCCGAACGGGTCGAGGCCGACCGGAACGACTTGGGTGACCACCGCCGAGCCAAGCGTAGAGTTTCCAGAGACCAGGTCGACACTGGATGGCGGATCGGCCACGTAGAACTCTCGGTCGGCGGAGTCGTAGGCGAGCCACGATGGGCTGCCTGCAAATGAGCCGGAATCTGGGCCGCTAAGTGGCGTTGCGACCGCGTCGACCCGGGCATGGTCGTGGTCGCCCCAATCGGTCCACGCCCCCTGGCGCGCGGGCAAGCTAGCCGCGGTTCGTGATCCTAGGGTCGGAACTGGCGCAGACCCAGAAATGACTCCGGCGCTGCGAGGGCTCAGGCTGAGAGCCGCGCCTATCGGTGACAGGAGCAAGAGACCGACGATGCCCACGACGAGAGTCGTCCCCGCCGCCCCACTCCACTGATAAGCGACGCGAATCCCCCTCCCCATCGATCAGACGAACGGCACTTGACTATTGAACTCTGGGCCAAGATACGCCATAGATACGCCAACGGCGTATGACAGGGGATAGGATGTACCGTCCGCGATTGCCGGGTTTCGCACACTACCGGGCTGTCCCTCGTCCCTTCCGCCGGCGTCGCCGCTTGCGTCCCGGCGTGACCGGTATCTCGCGGGGGAGTCGGGCGGGGCCTCCGTCCGGCCCCGCCTCCTCGCTTCCGTAGAGCGCATCGACCGTCAGCGGGTGCTCTTCCAGCCACGCGACACCCTCCACGTAGGCGGCGAAGGCCTCGAGGCTCGTGAACAGGGGGATCCCGAGCTCGACCGCGCGGCGTCGGAGGACGTACTCGTCCTCGAGCATCCGCTCGAACTTCGCCTGGGTCAGCGACAGGGGCACGTTGAGGAGGAGGTCGACTCCCCCCTGCTCGAGCGCCTCTAGGACGTTCGGATGCCGGTCCGGCTCCGACACCTTGTGGAGGATCCGGACGCCCCGGATCCCGCGGGACTTCAAGAACGCCCCGGTGTCCTCCGTGGCCGCGATGCGGAGGCCCTGCGCCCGAAGTCGTCGGGCGACGGGCAGGAGCTCTTCCTTCAGCTGGGGACCCCCGACCGAAAGGAAAGCGGTCCCGCGACGGGGGACGAGGCGCACACCGGTCGCGACCAGGGCCTTCACGAGCGCGTCCGAGAACGTCGGACCGAAGCAGGCGACCTCGCCGGTCGACTGCATCTCCACCCCGAGCAGGGGGTCCGACCCGGTGAGCTGGAGGAAGGAGAACTGGGGGACCTTCACGCCGAACCGACCCGGTGGGAGGGGGGCGATGCCGTCCCGGCTGATCGGTCGGCCGAGCATCGCTCGGGCCGCTTCCCGGAGCAGGGGCCATCCGGTCGCCTTCGCGAGGAAGGGGAGCGATCGGCTCGCCCGGAGGTTGAGCTCGATGATCTGGTACGCCCGGTCCTTCACGAGGAACTGGACGTTGAACGGTCCCCGTATCGCGAGGGTCTGGGCGAGCTGTCGGGCCGCGTTGATCAGGGCCTCCTGGACCTCGGGCGGCGTGTGACGGGGCGGCAGGCAGAAGATCGCATCCCCCGAGTGGATCCCCGCTCGCTCCACGTGCTCCAAGACCCCGGCGACCAGGACCCGGGTCCCGTCCGAGATCGCGTCCAGCTCGACCTCGTCGGCGCCTTCCACGAACTTCGTGATCACGACCGGATGCTCGGGAGAGATCCGCGTCGCTTCTGAGAGGAAGCGGCCGAGGTCCTGTCGGCCCCAGATCACCCGCATCGCCTGGCCGCTGAGGACGTAGGAGGGCCGGACGAGGACGGGGTACCCGACGTCGTCCGCGAACGAGCTCGCCTCGTCGAGCGTGGTGAACGCCCGCCAAGCCGGTTGCGGGATGCGGAGTCGTTCCAAGAGCCGCGCGAACTGGGCTCGGTCCTCCGCCATGTCGATCGATCCGGGGGAGGTGCCGAGGATCGGGATGCCGCACATGTGGAGGAGCGGCGTCAGGTTCTGGGCGAGCTGGCTGCCCACGCACGTCGCCACCCCCCGGAACCGCTCCGCGTCCGCGATGTCCCGGACCCGTTCCAGCGTGATCTCCTCGAAGTAGAGACGGTCCGACCGGTCGTAGTCGGTCGATACGGTCTCCGGGTTCGAGTTCAAGAGCGCGACCCCGGGCACGCCTTCCGCACGGAGCCCATCGACCAGGTTCATCGTCGACCAGTCGAACTCCACGCTCGAGCCGATCCGGTACGGGCCCGCCCCGATGACGAGGACGGAGCCCTCGGGCATCGGGAGGACGTCGTCCGCATCGGCCCGGTACGTGAGGTAGAGGTAGTTCGTCCGGGCCGGCCACTCGCCGGCGAGGGTGTCGATCATCCGGATCCGCGGACGGACGCCCGCCTCCAAGCGGCGCCGACGGACCTCCTCCTCGTCCAGGCGGGCGGCGCGACCCACCGCCCGGTCGGAGAGACCCAGTTCCTTCGCCCGCCGGAGGAGGGCGATGGGAAGCTCGCCGGGCGTGACCTGGCCGAGCTCGCGGTGGGTCTCCTCGATCTCGGCGAGCGAGTTCACGAACCAGCGGTCGACCCACGCTGTGTGGGAGATGGTCTCGGCGGGGATGCCGGCCCGGAGCGCTTCCAGGATCTGGAAAAGGATGTCCGGGGTCGGACTTCCCAGGTCGGCGAGGATCTCCCTCCGAGGGCGAACCTCCTTCGGCGGGATCAGGTCGGCCCGGGGGTCGCTCATCCGGACCGCCTTCGACATCGCCTCCGGGAACGACGCGCCGATCCCCATCACCTCGCCGACCGACTTCATGGAAGGACCGAGACGCCGGTCGGCCCGGTCGAACTTGTCGAGGTCCCACCGCGGCAGCTTCACCACGACGTAGTCCAGCGCCGGTTCGAAGCACGCGGTCGTGACGCCGGTGATCCGGTTCTTGAGCTCCGGGAGCGTGTAGCCGAGCGCGAGCTTCGCCGCGACGTAGGCGAGCGGGTATCCCGTCGCCTTGCTCGCGAGGGCGCTGGAGCGGGAGAGCCGGGCGTTGATCTCGATCGCGTAGTACTCCTCGCTGGTCGGGTCGAGGCAGAACTGGATGTTGCACTCGCCGACGATGCCGCACGCCTCGACCGCGCGGAGCGCGGCCTGCCGCAGCATCTGGTACTCAAAGTCGGTGAGCGTCTGGCTCGGGGCGATGACGATGTTGTCCCCCGTGTGGACTCGCATGGAGAGGACGTTCTCCATGTTGCAGACGGTGAGCGCGTTGCCCCTCGCGTCCCGGACGACCTCGTACTCGAGCTGCTTGAACGCTCCGACGTAGCGCTCGAGGAGGACCTGGCCGGTCGGGCTCGCGCGCAGCCCGCGCCGGACGACCTCCTCGAGCTCGCCCTCGGTACGGGCCACGCCCCCTCCCTTGCCCCCGAGGGTGTACGCGACCCGGATCATCACGGGAAACCCGAGCGCGCGCGCGGCCTCTCGGGCTTCCTCGAACGAGTAGACGGCCTCACTCGGCAGCGTGGGCACGTGCGCCCGGGCCATCATGCGGACGAATTTGGCCCGGTCCTCGGTCGCCTTGATCCCGCGCAGCGGGGTTCCGAGGACCCGGGTCCCCGTCTTCCGGAGGACCCCTCGCTCGGCCAGCTGGACGCCGCAGTTGAGGGCGGTCTGACCACCGAAGGAGAGCAGGATCCCGTCGGGTCGTTCCTCCTCCAGGATCGGGGCCACGAAATCGGGGACGAGCGGCTGGAAGTAGACCCGGCCGAGCCGGGGCTTGTCGGTCTGCAGGGTCGCGATGTTCGGGTTGACGACGATCGTGTAGATGCCCTCCTCCTCGAGGGCCTTCAGGCACTGGCTGCCCGAGTAGTCGAACTCCCCGGCCTCGCCGATCTTGAGCGCGCCGCTCCCGAGGAGCACGACCTTGCGGGGCAGGGTGACCGTCATCCGCCCCGCCTCACCTTCGCGACGAACCGGTCGAAGACGAAGCCGGCCTCCTGCGGGCCGGGGTGACCCTCGGGGTGACCCTGGAGGGCGAGCACTCGTCCGGTCCGGTCCCGCAGCCCCTCGAGGGTCCCGTCGTCCGGGTTGGTCGCCCACGGGGCAAGGTCCGACCCTTGGAGCGACTTCGGGTCTACGGCGTACCCGTGATTCTCGCTGACGATGAGAGCCTTCCCATCGGGGAACAGGAGGGTCTTATTCTGGCCGCGGTGGCCGTACTTGAGCTTGAACGTCGTGCCGCCGTGGGCGAGTCCGAGGAGCTGGTGGCCGAGGCAGATGCCGAGGGTCGGTAGGTGGCGGTTGCCGGGGCGTCCCAGCTCCTCGATCGTCGCGGCGAGCTGGGCCGGATCCCCCGGACCGTTCCCGACCAGGAGCCCCGCCACGCGCCGCCCTTCGAAGCGGGTCGGCACTTCGTGGTCGTACGGGAGGCGGAGGACTGAGACCCCCCGGTCGAGGAGCGCGCGGAGGATGCTCATCTTGATGCCGCAGTCGAGGACGGCGACGAGCGGTCCCCCGCCCCGAGAGAGCACGCTCGCGGCCTTCGGAGCGACCTCGTCCATGAATCGCTCCTCCGCGTAGGCCGGCGCGTTCCGCAACACGGCTCGGAGCTCCTCGTCCCCGGGTCGGTCGTCGTGCGGCCGGACGTCGATCACGCCGCGCACCACGCCTTCCGAACGCAGGAACTCGGTGAGGCGCCGCGTGTCGATGCCCCGGATCCCCGGGATCCCTTCCTCCTCCAGCCATCCCTCGAGCGAACGCGCGCTCGTCCAGTGGTGGGGAGCGGTGGTGCCCCGCGCGATCATCCCCCGGACCTGGATCCCTTCACTCTCGAGGAGGGGGAGTCCGTCCCGGTCGCGGACGTGGGCGGGCGGGACGCCGTAGTTGCCCAGCAGCGGGTACGTGAAGGTGAGGATCTGCCCGCGGAACGAAGGATCGGTCAGCGATTCCGGGTAGCCGACCATCCCGGTCGTGAAGACGACCTCGCCGACCCGGCGGGTGGCCGCACCGAAGCCGACGCCATCGAATCGGAGCCCATTCTCAAGAAATAGAGTCCCCCCGAGCCGGTCTTGCTCGGCGTGCGCCGCCACGGGCGTCAGGAACCCGAGGGGAAGGAGGAGGCGTCGGCGGCTTAAGATTTGGGGGCGGGGCCATCGCCCGACCGCGTCGAAACGGCGGGGCGGAGCCCCGTCAGTAGCCGACCGTGAACCGCTCCCGCACGTGGTGGGGGCGTTCGACCCAATCGACGATGGCGACCGCGAGGTCCGCGACCGAGATGCGGGAGTTCCGGTTCGCGCCCACGATCGGCGTGTCGCGACCGGTCCGGTAGAGCGCCGTCCGGGGACCCGTCTCGACCTGGATGGGCGGAGAGAGGAAGGTCCACTCGAGCTCGTGCTCGGTCCGGATCAGGTGGAGCGCCTCGCGCGCGGCGAGCGCGCCGGCCTTCCCTGCGATCGGGAACTCAGGTGTATCGACGAACTGGACCCCCGGAGCGACCTCGAGGCTTCCGGCCCCGCCGACGATCAGGAGCCGCCGCACCTCCGAGGCCTTGACACCCGCGACGATCGCCCTCGTCCCGCGCAAGTAATCGTCGTAGAGCCCGGGGTTCTTCCAACCCGCATTGAACGCGCTGACCACCACGTCGTGGCCGCGCACGCGGGCGGCGACCTGGTCGGGGTTGAAGACGTCGAGGGCTACCGCGCGCAGCCGTTCCTCGGGGACGACCCGGGACGGATCTCGAGTGAAGACCGTGACCACATGGCCCCGGGTCAGGAGCTCGGCGCGCACCGCGGAGCCGACGAACCCGGTTCCACCGAGGAGGGCCACCTTCACCAACGTGATCCCGCGCGTTCTAGCCGCGCATTCCGGGTAATGGAGGGGGCCGTATAGGGCGGTCGGAGTGGGCCGGACCGTCGGTGCGAACCCTAAAGGGGGGCTGGGAATGCGTCGCGCTGTGCTGGTCGACACGTACGGACGCGAGGTCACCGACGTCCGCATCAGCGTCACGAAGCGGTGCAACTTCGGCTGCATCTACTGTCACGACGAGGGACAGGGCCCAGTGGCCAAGCCCCAGAGCGCGCACGGCGAGGAGGTCACTCCCCTCGAGGTCGAGCGGTTGGTGCGGGTCGCCCGGGAGTTCGACATCCGGTCGGTCAAGTTCACCGGAGGGGAACCGCTCGTTCGGCCCGACCTCGAGGAGATCATCGCCCGGACCGTCGTCCACATCGACGATGTCTCGCTGACGACCAACGGTTCGATGCTCGCGGGCCGCGCCGAGTCGCTCCGCAACGCGGGCTTGAAGCGGGTCAACGTCTCGGTCGATTCCCTGGACCCGACCGCGTTTAGGGAGATCCGTCGCGGCGCGCTCGCCCCCGTGCTGAAGGGGGTCGAGGCCGCGATCCGGGTCGGGATGAAGCCGGTCAAGCTGAACATGGTGGTGTTTCGACCGACCCTCCCCCACATCCCGGAGCTGATCCGGTTCGCGAGCGAATCCGAGGGCCTCCGGGTGCAGCTGATCCAGTTCATGCCCGAGCTCGTGGGACCGAAGGACTGGTCCGTGGACATGGACGAAGTGAAGCGCTGGCTCGCGAGCCGGGCCGACCGCATCCTCGTGCGCGAAATGCACCACCGAAGGATCTACCTCTTCAACGGAGCCGAGGTCGAGGTCGTCGACCCCGTCTACAACCAGGAGTTCTGCATGAACTGCCACCGGATCCGGATCACCCACAAGGGCGAGCTCAAGGGCTGCCTCAACCGCAATGACGACCTGATCCCCACCCGCGGGCTCGACGACGCGGCGTTGCGGGAGGCCTTCCGTTCGGTCGTCGCCGGTCGGGTACCCTACTACGGCGGGTACGTCCGAGATTTCCCCCCCCGGGGGTCCGCTTCTACGGAGTTGCTCCATGTCTTGCCGTACGTACCGGATCCGAAGGGCTAACGGACGTCCGGGCCGAACGGGCGGGTCGGATGCTCCCGGCGGGATTCGAACCCGCGTTTCGAGGTCGAAGGCCTCGAATCCTTGACCGGACTAGACAACGGGAGCTCGGTCTCGGTGAGCCACGCCTTCCTTTGAAGTGTTCCACCGCCGTGGTGTACCGGTCGTGACCCCGCCGTCGCGCTCCCGTCGGTCGCGCTCTGGGGGCAGGGGGGGTCCTTACTTGGGCCGCCCCGGCTCCAAGATATAGGGCGTATACGGGTGTCGAGGGAGGTACTCGGATCGACGTTGTCCCGTGACCGCGTAGATCGTCTTCTCGCCGATCTTGCACGCATTGTCGGCGATCCGTTCGAAGTGCCGCGCCACGAGGAGCTGATTGGAGAGGTGGAGGGCGGACATCGGGTCCCGGATGAGCTCCCGCACCACGAGTCGGGTGGCCTGCCGGTGCATGCGATCGACCTCGTCGTCCCGGACGAACAGCCCCATGGCCAACGAAGCTTGACCTTCCAGCATCGCGTCCAGTGCCTGCTGGACGATCGACTCGGCGATCTCGTCCATGGAATCCAGCAGGGTGGCCAGTTCCGACCCCTCCTGACCCACGTCGGGAGTGGTGATCCGGGCCATGTCGAATCCGAGCCGACCGATCCGGTCGAGGTGGGTGGTGATCTTGAGCAACGCGGCGGCGGTGCGCAAGTCGACCGCGGTCGGCTGCTTCAACACCAAGAAACTGATGATCTCGTGCTCGATCTGCTCGTCGAAGCGGTCGAGCTCCGTGTCTCCGTCCAGTACCTTCTGGGCTTCCTTCAGGTTTCCGATGCGGAAGGCCTTCCATCCGTCATGGACCATTCTCAGGGCCCATTGACCCATCTCAAGGGCGCGCTCTTTCAGGCGACGGATCTCCGTATCGGCCCCGCGCGGCTCCTCCGGTTTCATGGGGGGTTCTTCGTTCATCCGAACCTTCCTGTGATGTACTGCTCTGTCAAGCGCTCCTTCGGTCGCTCGAACAGGTCCTCCGTCGGGCCGACCTCGATCAGCTTGCCGAGGTAGAGGAACGCGGTATTGTCCGCCACGCGCGCGGCCTGCTGCATATTGTGGGTCACGATGATCACCGTGTAGGTATTCTTGAGCTCGTTCACGAGGGACTCGATCTTCGTGGTCGCGATCGGGTCGAGAGCGGAGCAGGGCTCGTCCATCAACAGTACTTCCGGTTCGGCCGCCAGGGCGCGTGCGATGCACAGCCTCTGTTGCTGGCCTCCCGAGAGCGAAAGGGCGGGCGCATCCACCCGATCCTTGACTTCCTCCCAGAGGGCGGCCTGCTGGAGGCTTCGGACCACGGCACGATCGATCTCGTCCCGGGAATGCCGGCCGTTGAACCGGAGGGCGACGCTGACGTTGTCGTAGATAGACATCGTCACGAACGGGTTCGGCTTCTGAAAGACCATCCCGATACGGCGACGTACGTGGACCGGGTCGAGTTCGAGGATGTCCTCTCCGTCCAGCAGGATGCGCCCTTCGATCCGGGTGCGAGGGAGCGTCTCGTGCATCCGATTCAGGCAGCGGATCAGCGTGGACTTTCCGCACCCCGAGGGTCCGATGATCGCGCTCACTTTGCGGTCCTCGAACTCGACCGAGACGTCGGAGATCGCCCGGTTCTTGCCGTAGTAGGCCGACACGTGGTCGACCTTCACCTTGGTGGACCCCATCTCCGTTCACCCTCCTTGCATGCGGTGGACCATCCGCTGGACCACGAGCCGAGAAATCACACTGGTAATCAAGATGAGGATGATCAGAATCAGGGCGGCGCCCCACGCCAGATCGATCCAGTTGTGGTACGGGCTCTCGGCGAAGTTGTAGATCAGCAAGGGAAGCGCGTTGATCGGGTTGTTGAACCCCTGGAATCCCAAGCGACTCCCGAACGCCGTGAAGAGGAGAGGCGCCGCCTCGCCGGACGCCCGCATCACGGAAAGCAGGATCCCCGTCACGATGGCAGGGAGCGCGGTCGTGACCACAATCTGCAGGGTCGTTCGCCAGCGGGAGATGCCGAGCGCGAGGGCCGCCTCGCGCACGGCGTGAGGGACGGTACGCAACGCCTCTTCGCAGGTCCTCGTTACGATCGGGATCATGATGACGGAGAGCGCGAGGGCTCCCGTGATCGTGCTGAACACGATCGACGGGTCGTAGATCACAAAGTAGGCGTAGATGAACACGCCCGCGATAATGGAGGGAACGCCGGTCAGCACATCCGCCGTGAAACTGATCGCCAGGCCGAGGAACCGGCTTCGGAACTCGACGGCGTAGATCGCCGCCCCGAGACCCACCGGGACGGATATCGCGGTCGCGAGCCCGACCAGGATCAACGTTCCCTGGATCGCCGAACCCACTCCCCCGGTCGCGCACGGGATTCCGGGTTGGGGGGTACACGGGAGAGGGGGATTCTGGGTCAGGAACGAGATGGAAAGGACCGGGCCTCCCAAGGTCGCGGCCTGAAAGACGACGCTCGCGAGAGGGATGAGTGCGACCAAGGCACACAACCCGGCGAGGACGGTCATGGTGTGGCTCCACAACTTCCGGCGGGTCGCTCGGTCGAAGGTCATTCCGTAGACCCCCGCTCCACTCGGAGCACCTTCCAGAGCATGAGCCGCGCCGCGATGTTAACGCCGAGCGAAATGAAGAGCAGGATGAGGCCCGCCTCGATGATGGCTGAATACTGGAGCGGGCCGTTGCTGTTGGTGAGTTCGTTCGCGATCAGGCTCGCGATCGTCTGTCCCTGAGAGAAGAAGGACGTGGGCACCGCGTCGTGGTTCCCGATCGTCATCGTGACCGCCATCGTCTCCCCGAGCGCCCGGCCGAGTCCCAGAATGGTCGCCCCGAAGATCCCGGAGCGCGCGTAGGGGACGATCGCGACCCGGGTCGTCTCCCAGTTCGTCGCCCCGAGACTGAGCGCGGCCTCCTTCTGGCTGATCGGGACCGCGATCAGGGTCTCCCGGCTGATGGCCGCGATCGTCGGGATCACCATGATGGCGAGGATGACCCCGGCGGTCAGCACGTCGGTACCGGTCGGAGTGCCGCTAAAGGCGCCGGTCCATCCTAGATATCGGTACAGGGCGGGTTCCACGGTCGTACGCATGTAGGGACCGAGCACGTAGAGGCCCCAGAACCCGTAGACGACGGACGGGATCGCAGCGAGGAGTTCGATCACCGATCCGATCGGCCCCCGCATCCACCGGGGGGCTTGGGTGGTGAGGAAGATCGCGGAGCCGATCGCGATGGGGAACCCGATCAGGAGCGCGATCGCGCTGGTGAGGAGCGTGCTCGAGACGAACGGGACCACCCCGTAGACATTGTGCCGCACATCCCAGCGGGTATTGACCAGGAACTGCCAGCCGAAGGCGTGGAACGAGTCGGCGGACTGATAGAACAGGACTCCCATGACGGCAAAGACGATCACGAGGACGGCAACGCCACCCAAACCGACTAGAACAGCAAAGATCCGGTCTCCCCACTGGGGAGAGTGGCGGGGCATCGGAGAAATGGGGGCGGAAGGGGTTGGTCCATCCATCGTAACGCGTTCCGTCCGAGCGCGTCGTTACACCGAGGATCCGCAGCTGTTGGGGACTGCGCTCCCGCCAAAGGTGATCGACCCGATGGTCGTCTCATCCGCGGCCACGATGGACGCGGGCAGCGGGACGTAGTAGAGCTGCGCGGAGTACGACTGGCCCGTCGTGACCATCCAGTACAGGTAGTCGACCAGCGTCTCGGCCTGCGTCTTGGTGTACGAGGAGCCGTAGGCGCCGCTGAGGTCCTGGTAGACAAACACGTACGTCAGCGACGTGATGGGGTAGTCTCCGACTCCCGGCGCGTTCAGGACCGAAACGTTGTACCAGTCCCCCGTCCCCGAGGGGAGGGTCGGATTCGCATCCTTCAGGGCCGACGCGGTGTTGTTGACACTCGCGAGGATGTAGTGACCCGCCGGGTTGAGGACCTTACCAAACTGGATGCCTCCGTTCAACGCGTAGTTCAGGTCGACGTAGCCGATCGTGTCCGGTGTCTTCTGGACGTACCCGGCCACTCCCGCGTTCTTCGGTTGGCCGCTTCCCACCGGCCATACCACGGCGGTGCCCTTGCCGACCTTGCTCTCCCAGCTCGCGCTCTCTAGGGAGAGGTAACTCGTCCAGATGAACGTAGTTCCGCTCCCGTCGGAGCGGTACACTACGCTGATGGCCGCGTTGGGAAGGGTCACGCCCGGATTCAGCGTCTGGATAGCCGTGCTGTTCCAATTCGAGACGGTGCCGAGGTAGATCTCCGCGAGCACGGTGCCGTTGAAGTTCAACGTCGGTACGCCCGGGACGTTGTAGATCGGGACGACTCCGCCCGCCGATTCGGGGATGGTGACGGCCGTCGCCGGGAGGGCGGTCCGCTGTGCGGAGTTGAGCGGTGCGTCGCTGGCGCCGAAATCCACCGTCTTCTGGGTGATATCCGTAATTCCGGCAGAGCTTCCTACGGATTCATAGTTGACGGCGGTCCCCCCGCCATAGACCGTTTCCCACTGGTACATCAGGGGGTAGACGAGGGTCGAGCCGGCCCCTTTGATCGACCCGCCGGAAGGGGGAGCGCAGCCCGTGGTCCCGCTCGTAGTCGACTTGCTGTTGAACCATCCCGCGTAGAACCCCGCGGCGACGACGATGATGACCACGACCACGATCGCGACCGCGGCGTAGAGCGGGGTCTTGGAGGTCTGGCGTTTGATCGTCTCTGGGGGCTTGTCTGTTCCTTGTGCGCTCATTCCGTTGTTTTCCCTCCCCTCGTTTCTTGATTCGAGGAGTGCCATTCCGGGGGGAGGGCCGAACGAGGATGGGGGTGGGAAAAGGGTCGACCCTTTCCGTGGTCGAGACCCCCGCGGGAGCCCGCCCCGACGTCCGATCTGCCCCGAGGTAGGGTAGTCATCAGCCGTCGGACCCGACCTTCGAATATATAGGAAATGACTTTAGAATATAGACGTAACCATAGACCGATGTATCGTATTGATTAACCGAAGGTCGATACCGGCTCGCCGGGAGCCCAATTTCACCGCGGCCAGAGGGGGGACACGACGCGAATTCTGGTCCGATTCGGGTACGACGGGACCTCGTTCTGGGGTTGGGCGCGCCAACCGGGTCGTCGAACGGTGGAGGGTGAGATTCGTCGAGGACTCTCCCGTCTGGGAATCGACTCGGGGCCCGCGTTCGGGAAGCTGGAAGCGGCCAGTCGGACCGATCGGGGAGTGAGTGCCCGCGGCAATGCACTGGCCCTCTCCACTCCCCTCTCTCCGGGGGCGACCCTGCATGCCCTCAACGGTATCGACCCCGCGATGTTCTTCACCGCCGCTCGCTCGATCCCGGAGGAGTATCGCATCCGGCGGGCGGTCCGACGAGTTTACCGGTACTTTGAGGCTCCGGACCGCAAATCCCACGCCGCGTCGGATTCCGCGGCCGCGCTGTTCAGCGGTCCAGTGGACATCCGCTCGTTCGGGCGGGGACTCCCGAGGACGACGCCGATGCGCAGGCCGATCGAGTCGGTAACAGTGACCCGCTTGGCGGACGGCGGACGCATGGTTGAGGTGCGCGCTCCGTCCTTTGTCTGGGGGGAAGTGCGAAAGATCGTGGCCTCGCTCCGGGAGGTTGACGCCGGGCGACTCACTGTGACCCGCCTCCGAGCGGCGCTCGCGGGCGAGATCCGTCTGATGCTCCCGATCGCCCCGCCCGAGTCGCTGCTCCTGTGGGACGTCGAATACGAAGAGCCGTGGACCCACCATTGGACCGGCCCGAACCGACGCCAGCGGGCGTACTTGGAGGAGGTGCGGGCTCGGCTGTGGAGTCGGGAACAATGGCTTGGCGAGTACGGGGAATGAACGGGACGGCGGGCTAGCCGACCCGCTCCCAGCGCTCGAGCTTCTGGACGGTCGCGAGGGTCGACCCGCGCTGGATCTCCTCGCGAACGCGATTCTCGTGCTCGAGGACGTCGAGCGATCGGTTGGCGACCTCTTGGGCCCGTTCCCGGGGGACGACGACCAGTCCGCTCAGGTCGCCGACGATCCAATCCCCGGGGCGGACCCGCTGTCCGCCCACGGTGACCTCGATCCCGATCTCTCCGTGGCCCTTCGGTTCGCCCGCATTCGAGCTGACCGACCGGCTGAACGCGGGGAACTGGAGCTCGAGGATCGCGTCGAGGTCGCGGATCGCGCCGTCGATGACGACTCCCGCCAGCTTGCGTCCGTGCGCCGACCAGCTCGCGAGTTCGCCCCACACCGCGGTCGTCCCCCCTCCCGCGTCGATGACGATGACATCACCGGGCCCGGCCCGGTCGATCGCCTCGACCGGCTTCGCCCAGTCCCCGTCGCGGGTGACGACGGTGACGGCGGGTCCCGCCATCCGTACGCTCGGACCGACCAGGTGCGGCTGGAGCCCGTGCATCGCTCCCTGGCGTTGGAGCGCGTCCGTGACGTTCGGGCTGGAGACCTTGAGGAACGCCGCCCGTATGTCCTCCCCCGAATACCGCCGGAACAGTTCGGTCGCGACCTCCTTCTGGGTCGCGATCGCCTCCCGGATCTGCCGGGTCGCTTGGGCGATCTGGGGACTCTTCGTGATCGCGCCGCCGACGATGAGGATCTGCGCACCGGCGCGGACCGCGGCGGCGACGGTCTCGCTGTTCAGTCCTCCCGCCACGGCGACCGGCACGGGCGAGGCCCGAGCGAGGTCCCCGAGAAGGGCGAACGGGGTCTTCCCCGCCATCTGCATGTCGATCCCGACATGCCAACAGACCGCCGCGGCGCCGAGCTCGGCGGCGCGTTTCGAGCGGGCGACCGGGTCGGCCACGCCGAGCAGGTCCACCATGACCTCCGCCCCGTAGAGCTCGCCGCCCCGCACCGCGTCGGCGATCGTGTCGTCGTCCGCGGCCCCGAGCACGGTGATGACGTCGGCTCCGGCCTTGGCCGCGATCTCGACCTCAAAAGCCCCCGTGTCCATGATCTTCATGTCCGCGACGATCCGTCGGTCCGGGAACGCCTTCTTCAGCTCGCGGACGGCGTCGAGCCCCTCGCTCTTGATCAGCGGCGTGCCGGCCTCGATCCAGTCCGCGCCCCCCTCCACGGCCTCGCGAGCCGCGACGAGGGCCCGCGAGAGATTCTCGAAATCGAGGGCGACCTGGAGGACGGGTCGGTCGAGGCGCATCGGCGTTGCGAGGGGGGGCCGCTATTAACGCTCTCCCGGCTCCCCGACCCGGTGGCGGCGCGACGGACCGGACGAGTCCGCATCTTCTTGGGCGACGCGCGCCGGATCCCGGACCTGGCCGACGGTTCCGTGGGGCTCGTGGTCACGTCCCCTCCCTACCCGATGATCCCCCAGTGGGATGCGCTGTTCCGGGCGCTGGGCGCCCGGGAGTACCGCGAGATGCTCGCCGTGCTCGAGGGCGCGTGGAAGGAATGTCATCGGACTCTCCTCCCGGGCGGGATCCTGGCGGTCGTCGTCGGGGATGCGCTGCGTTCGGAGGGGGGCGAGTTCCGCCTCTGGCCCAACCACGCGGAGACGCTCACGGCCGCCGAGCGAGTGGGATTCCAACCCCTCCCCTACCTGCTATGGAAGAAACCGACGAACAAGCCGAACGCGTTCCTCGGCTCGGGGTTCCTTCCGCCGAACGCCTACGTCACCCTCGACTGCGAGTTCATCCTGCTCTTCCGAAAGGCCGGGCTCCGCCGGTTCCCTCCCCACGACCCGCGACGCTATGCGAGCCGGTACACCCGATCCGAGCGGGACCGATGGTTCAGCCAGCTCTGGACCGACATCCGCGGAGTGGCCCAGCGACGTCCCGGAGGGCGAAGTGGCGCGTTCCCGGCGGAACTGCCTCGCCGCCTCGTACGGATGTTCTCGGTCGAGGGCGATACCGTGCTGGACCCGTTCGCGGGGACCGGGACCACGCTCTGGGCCGCAGCCGCCCTCGGCCGGGACGCCGTGGGCGTGGAGTGGGATCCCACGGTGCTCCGAACGCTCCTCGAGGAAGCGGCCCGGCGCGGGTTCTCTCCGCCTCCCGGGGCCCACCCTAAACCACGTTCTCGGTAACGGGCGGCGACGACGGAGCCGCCGAGACTTTCCGCGGCGCGCGGTGGTCCATCTCCTCCTGGATCACGGTCTGGAGGTAGCGGAGCGACGTGTCGCTCAAGCGGTCCATATGGAGGAGGAGGTAGTGGAGGTAGAGACGCTCGGGTCGGGCCAACGGCCCGGTCGGACGACTTCCTTCGGGCGCGGCGTGCCGGTCGAGCGTCTCCTGGTGGTGCTCGTACTCGCTCCCGTGGTACGCGCGTCCGGCCGCCCCCACCATGGGCGGATACACGTGCGCCACGGGGTCGTACGCGGGTTCGGGGGAGAGCGCCGTCCTCGACGCGGGAAGGGGCGGGCTCGTCCGGCCCCGGAGATACGGATGGGGAGGTCGGTCCGGGTCCTGCAGATCCTCGATCGGGCGACCGGCGACCTCCTCGACGATCGCCCGGAGATTCCAGCTCGTGCGACGACGAGCGGGGCCTTCGGCCGTCGCTGGTTCGGCCACGGGGAGGACCGGCGAGCGAGCCCTCATAAACCATCCTCTCGACCGGCAGGCGAGCGAGGCGTCCGACCCTTCCCGAGGGTCGCGTTCAGGAGCTCGTACTCGGGCGTGGAGGCCACGATCGCGAGGGGGAGGTGGAGGTCCCCTACGCGCCACAGGGACTCGGAGTACCCCGCGGTCCGGGGGAGGCGGGCCTTCGGGAGCCACTCAGCCTCGGAACTCGTGAGACCGAAGAAGTCCCGGGCGGTCGAGGAGACCTCCGGAAGTCGGAGGAACGCCGTGGCGTACAGATTGCGGAGCGTGGAGCGCCCGCTGGGGAGGGCCAGGAAATCCTCTGGACTCTGGGTCAGCAGGAGCAATCCGGCGTCGTAGTGGCGAACGTGCCGCACCACGCGGTCCAAGAACTCCGCGGTCGGAGGATGGCGCACCAGGAGATGGGCTTCGTCGACGACGACGAGCTTGGGCCCCGGCCGCTCCCGCATCCGCCCGTACGCCCAATCGAGGACGTAGGCGAGGTGAAAGGCGCGGTGCTCGTCCGAGATCCCCGAGAGGTCCACCGCGACCGGGGAGGAATCGGGGTGGAACGTGGTCGGCCCGTTCGCTCCCTGAAGCGACCCCGTCCGAAAGACTTCAAGGAGGGCCCGGAGCCGACCTTCGGACGGCCGGACCTCGTCGACCTCCCGGACCAGGTCGTCGAACGTGGGGACCGACGGACCCCGGTCGTAGAGACGCATGACCGCCGCGTCGAGGGCCGCCGCTTCTCCGTCGGTCAGGGTGGGGAACAAGGCCCGGAGCAGGGTGCCCACCCGGCCCGCTTTCTCTCGGCGGTCCCCGCCGGTGGTCACGGGGTCGAGCGGGTTCAGGCGGCCCGCGCGGCCGTCCGCGATGCGGATCACCGTTCCTCCGAGGGCGCGCACGAACTCCGAGAACTCACCGAGGGGGTCGAGCACGACCACGTCCAGGTCGGGGCGCATCCAGCGCGTGCGGAGGATCAGGAGGCCGGCCGCGAACGACTTTCCGGAACCGGTGGTGCCGAAGATGCCCCAGGAGTGGCTGGCGTGCGACCACCGATCCAGGAACACAGGGCTCGCGTCCGCGAGGGCGAGCCCGACCAAGACACCGGCCGGTTCTGCTACGGTCTCGTCGCCGAATGGGAACAGGGCGGCGACCGCGTCGGAGGGCAGCGTGTGCCAGTATCCAGAGGGTCGAGGGGCTCCCTCGAGAGGGTCCGGAGGGCGGAGGGCGCCGGCCACCCCGTACCGCGGTACCCGGGTCCGAAATCGGAGCGCGGAAAGCCGCTCCGCCAGGCGAGCCCGGACCGCTTCGACCCGAACCCTCGACGAGCCCACGGCGGCGAAGCAGATCCCGGTGCGCCAGAGCTCCTGCGCCCCCCGTGCCACGGCTTGCCCGAGGGCTCCCGACGAATCGCGCTCGACCTCGAGGCGGGAGGTCTCGCCGGGTGCGCCGGACGAGGCCAGCTCGGCCTCCGCCACCGCTCGAGCGCCCTCGAGCATCTCCAGCGCCCGGGCGGGAGGGATCCGGTAGAGCTCGAGCGTGAGCTCCAGCGGCTCCGTGGTGGGGAGCACCCGACCGAGGAATCCGAACGGCACCTCGGGAGAAAGGTCACGGACCAGGAGGGGCGCGCGGTGCCGGCGCCCCGTTCGCAGGACCGTCGGACCTTCCTGCTTCTCGAGCGGAGGGACGACGGTCACGCACTCCTCGCCGGAAGGGTTCGGGTCGCGGCCCACAGGGGGACCACGGAGACCGCCAGCACGAGTCCCCGCACCGACAGAACGGGCGGCGCCCCCGAAAGGAACAGGGCTCCCCCGAGAGCGAGGCACCCGAGCGCGAGCCACTCCATTCGTCGTAAAGGGGATCGCCGCTCGCCCGAAGCGCTCGTCCCCCAGCGAACGACCCATCCGGCCAAGGCCAACGCCGCGAGCGCTGCGGTGAGCGAGGCGAGATACGGAGCGACGAGGGAGAGAGCTCCACTCACGAGGGCGGCGCCCACGGCCACTCCTACCACCTCGAACTCGAGGACCGGCAGGTTGCTCCGACCGACCGTCACGCCTCCGGACCCCCCCGGAACCAGCCCAGGCGAAGGGCCGCGTCGGTGAGCGACCGCCCTCGAAGGCGGCACGGGTGAAGTCCCAACGCGTCGAGCCGCGCCGCGAGGGCCCTCGTGCGCGCCTCGAGTTGGGCCGGAACCTCTCGACCCGGGCCGGATCCGAAGAGGGCGAGGTCGACCTTCCGGACCAACCGTCGGCGACAGAGGACCGCAACCAGCTCCCGGTATCCCGCGTTCGCGGCCCGCTCCGCCGGAACGAGCGGGGTCTCACCCGGGAGGAGGCGCTCCGATCTCAGGGGAGCCGTTCCTACTCGCATCACGAGCATGCCGTCCGAGGCCCGAAGCACTTCGCAGTACTCGCGGAACATCCGTTCGAGGTCGGCCGGAGGACGATAGGCGACGGGGGTGCCGCTCAGCCGGAGGAGGGTCGCGTACCGCCCCGGACCGAGGCGCACGAAGGCATCCGCGGCGGACCGGCGGAGAGCGAGCGGTGTCAAGGGACCCCCCAGGACCCGACGCCACGACCAGCCGAGCCAGCGCCCGAACCGCTCGTCCACCGCCTCCCCGTCGGGCCGCCACACCGAGACGGCGAACCCGAGCCCGAGGAGGGGCAGCCAGGCATAGGGACTGACGAAGGGAGCCAGGAGCGCCCCGGCGGCCGCGTAGGTGACGAACTTGAGGGCATCTCGGGCGCTCGCGAACGGTCCCAACCTAAGGCGACGTTCGACCGGACGCGGCAACGGCACCACCGGGGCCGGCACCTCGGGGTCGGGCATCTCATCGAGACCCCCGGCCCCGGATCGGGGTCCATCCCGGGGATTCCCCGCCCGATCCGGATGGGAGGTGGCTCAGGAGGTGATGGGCCGTGTGCCCGAGGAGCTCGGCGGCCACCAGAGGAGCCGCGGCGGGTACCGACGCCGAGCCCGCGACTTGCGTGGCTCCCGTCACGGCCCGCCCCGCCGTTCCGGTCCCGGCGGCGGCGCGGGCGGAGGGCCCGGCCACGGAGGCGGCGCTCGACGAGCTCGCGCTGAGACCCCGCTGGGTCCCGCCGGAGATCGTGCCTCCGCTCCCCGGCATCCCGAAGGCCACGAGGTGCGTGCCGGCGAGCGAAAGGAGGTACGGCGAGGCGAGGGCGACCCCGAGATAGCCCACGAGGAGCACGGGGGAGGAGGTGTCGACCGCGAGCTGAAGCGGAACGACGATGACGCAGGGCAGGAAGGCGACCTCGAAGAACAACAGCCACGCGCGGCGGGCAAGACCGGCGATCGGCTTTAGGGGCCAGAGCAGGGTGAAGAGGGGAAGGAGGACGATCAGGACCGCGAGGAGGGCGTCCCGCACCCCGATCGCGAGGATCAGCCCGAACACGAGGAAGAACTCGACGATCGAGAGGATCAGGCTGAGGGCGCCGTTGTCCCACGAGAAACGGACCTGGGCGAACCCGGCGAGATCGATCCAGCGAGCCCAGGCTCCACCGTCCCACGCGGCCAGGACCAGGTAGACACTGTCCGCAAGGGAGAGTACTCCCCCGACGATCGGCAGGGTGAAGTTGGCCACGATCACGCTCGCGACCAGGCGAGGGAGGAGCCCATCGAGGCGCTCCGACCAACGCGCGACGACGGACCGGACGAGGAAGAGGACCGCGACCCCGAGGGCGACGAGCGCGATCGCCGGATCGACCAGGGTGACGAGCACGTAGGCCGAGAATCCGACCGACAGGGACAGGAAGTCGCCGGATCCCGCGGACCCATGGGTGAGAGAAGGGTAGAGCGCGCCCGACTGCATCATCGGGACGAACAGGTTGTCGTACGTCGGGCCGATGATGGCCGAGACGATCCCGGTCAACGCCCCGAACAGGGCGAAGAGGATCGCTCGAATCGACGTGGACCAATCGATGCCCGGGTCGAACATGGCGCCTACGACCCGGTGAGGACCCAGTGCGCCAGGCCCCAGATCAACCCCGAGATCGCGGCGACGAAGAGGAGCGTGCCCACGAGCGCGTCCCGGGCCCGGTCCTTCGCCTGCACCTTCTTCGTCACGTCGTTCGAGAACCAGCTGAGCGCGACCCTCGCCCACACGAGAGCGAGGATCCCGCTCCCCGCGAGACCGAGGAGTTCCACCATGCGATCGATCGAGGCGGTGAAGTTGCCGACGGCCGAGTCGTTGGCCGGAGTGGGGCTCGACACCAGGTTCGCCCCGGCCGACGGGGGTGGAGCCCCTCCCGCCGAGGGGAGCAGGACCCCGGCGCTCGCGAGCAGCACCAGGACCAAGAGTGGACCCACGGCTCCGGGGCAGCCCCGACGGGTCACGGCGGGGACGACGTGGACCATGCCAGGACCTCCATTCCCTCGGGCGAAACCTCGGACCGGACCCGGCCGGCCGCGATCAGGTGGGTCAGCGTGGACCGGACGGTGTCGAGCGGGACACCGGCCTCTTCGGCCAGCAGCTCGACCGTCACCCGTTCGGCCCCGTCGGCCGGGGTGAGGATCCCCTCGAGCACTTTCACCGGATCGGGAGCGGCCGGAGCAGGTCGGACGGAGCGCCGTCGACGACGTACGTAGAGGCCGACCCCAACTGCGAGGAGGGCGACCCCGAGACCCGCGCCCAGGAGCGAGGAGGGGTCGGTCGGTGGGGGAGCCGCCGGTCCGACGACGACCGAACCGTCCGTGATGACGCTCGTCCGAGCGACGATCCGACCTCCCAGTGCGTCGACCACGACCAGGGCGACCGAGACGGGACCCGACCCGCGGGTGGGGATTTCCGCGTAGAACACCCCGTCGGAAGGGTCGGTGGCGTTCCAGCCCCCGTCTCCGGTGACGTTGACCCAGATGGCGAACGGGGGGGCTCCGCCCGTCAGATCCAGGGTGAGGTTGAGCGCCGCTCCGCCGGGGGGATCGATCGCGACCACGCTGAACTGGCCCGTGATGGGGATCACGAAGGTCACGACCGCCTGCGAGACGACCAAGTTCCCGGCGGCGTCGACCGCGATCAGCCGAACGGTGCCGGTACCTTCGGATGCGAAACTCCCCGCCCACTCGAAGGAGGAATCCGGCAACGATCCCCCCGTCGGTGGGTCGCTCGAGACGGAGGGAGGGGTCGTGAGGACGACCCATCCAACGGGTCCCTCGCCGCCCGTGGTCGTGGTGACCACCGTGACCCGTGCGACCGAACCCTGGGGCACGGTGCCGGTCGACAACGAAACGAGCAGCGAGGGTTGGACGAGGAGGGTCGCGGCCGCTCCGAGGGCGGCGACGCCGTCCGCGTCGGTGACCAGGAGGGACAGCGAAAGGAGTCCCGCCGCGGCGGGAGTGACCACCAGGAGGATCGTTCCGTCACCCGGGATCCCGTTCTCCGTCGGGAGCGGGATTCCTTCGAACGAACCGGCCACCTCGAACGGCGGAGCCCCTCCCGAGATCCGGAGCGCGAAGGTCGAGCCCTGATCGACCTCCCCCTCTCCCCTCAGCGGGACCACGGAAGCGTCGAGCGCCGGCACCACCGGATCGTCCAGTAGGATCGAGGACGATGCCTGGGTCCCCCCCGCCTCGAGTACTTCGAGCAGGACGGGAAGGTTTCCGGCGACCGAGGGATCGCACGTGATGTTGACCGACGAAGCGGCGGGGCCGAACGCGCGATCCCCGCACGCGAAGATCCCGACCCGATCGTTCCCCGCCGGCGGGTTGGCCAGGCTCGTGAACCGCACCGGGTGCCCGACCTCGGCCACGGGGAGGGAGGCCGAGATGGCGAACGCGGCGGCGGATCCGACCCGGACCGATTCCGGCACGGTGCCGTTTGCCTCGAGGCCGGAGCTATCGGCGACCGTGACCTCCGGCAGGTAGACTCCGGTAGAGTACGGGTGGTCGACCTCCACCGCTCCACCCTGGGCGAGGGGCACGAGAGAGAGGTTCCCGTCGCCCCATCGCACCTCGACCCGGTACGGCGGAACGCCCCCTTCCACGAGTGCGGTGAGGGTCAGGCTCCCCGAATCGGGGAGCAGGAGCGGGCCGGCGCTCACGTCGTCCAAGACCAACAGGGCGATCGTCGTCACGGTCGCGTACGCCGTCCGGAACACACCGAGGGTCGAGTTCCCGCAGGTGACGGTGGCCGCGGACCGCACCCCGACCTCCGTCGACCCCGTTTGGCTCGCGGCGCCCGTGAAGTTCGTCCCCGACGCGTTCTGGGGGATCAGCGTGCCCCCGACGTTCGGGGAGTTCACGAACCAGTGGAACCAGGACGGGAGGACCGTACACGCGGTCCCGCCGGGGCTCCACGTCGCTTCGAGCGGGGTCGAGTTCCCGTCCGCCACCCAGCTGGACGCGGGCGAGACGGTCAGGCTGGGAGAGGGGACGAGATCCGCGCTCATCCCGGGAACGGCGTGGCCGACCGCTCCTCCGACGGTAGTGGACCCGAGGCCCGTGGGAACCATCAGGAGGGCGAGGACGAGCGGCCCGACACGGGGGGGACGGATCGGACCGCCCTTCGCTCCCCATCGGAACCCCGCCACGGGACCACCGCGACCTCGAACCGTCCCGGGGTATTTCCATCGGGCCGGGCCGGTGGAAGGTGGAAGCTGCCGGCCGCCGGATCGGAGTTACCGAGAGCGAGTAACGAGGGCGACGTGGTCGCGGGCGAACGGGGCGAGACCCACCTCGGCCCGCACTTCGATCCCCCCGCGGTCGAGCTCGGCCCGGGTCTCGCGCACCACCGCCGTCACTGGGCGGCGCTGGGTGACGGACCGGACCTTGAGCATGAGGATCCCACGGCCCCCCGGGGCGAGTACCGCCCGGGCGTTCTCCACGAAGATGGCGGCCTGGTTCCGTTGCGCCACGTCCTGGTAGAGCAGGTCGACCTCCCCGACGTCCGCCCGGTACCGCTCGGGGAGCTGCGCGTCCGCGAGGATCGGGAGGACGTTGGTCCGCCGCTGCGCGAGAGCGAGGAGGGGCGCGAACGAAGTGGGGCTCTTCTCGATCACGAAGATGGGCGCGGGATCGAGCAGGTCGGAGAGATGACTGACGGTCGTCCCGTGGGCACCGCCGAGGTAGAGGGCCTTGTGCGCGCCGGCCCACAGGTCCGGGGGACCTCCCTTCACAAGGAGGGCCGCGAGCTTCGAGCGGAACGGGTCCCACTGGCGGTACTCCACTCCCTGGGCCGTTCGGAGGGTTTCCCCGTACACGCGGTCCCCGGGGGGGCCGCGATTCGGAGTGTAGAGATCCCGCCCCTCGCGAAGGACGCGATCCCAGGTGGTGGGCTCCATGCGACGACCCTACCGGACCGCGGCGAGGAGCTCGACTTCGATCGGGGCATGGAGCGGGAGGGACGCGACGCCCACCGCCACCCGGGCCGGGCGACCGGCCTCCCCGAACACCTCGACCAGCAGGTCGCTGGACCCGTTCGCGACCTCGTGCTGGCGGACGAACCCGACCGAGGAGGCCACGAAGACCCCGACGCGCACGATCCCCGTAACGCGGTCGAGGGAGCCGAGCGAGGCGGCGAGGGCGCTGAGAGCCTGCAGGGTCGCCCGTCGGGCCAGGTCGCGGGCCTGCTCCGCCGAGACGTCGCGGTCGACGAGGCCCGGCCGAACCACCCCCGACACGTCCGTCACGATCTGGCCGGAGACGAACGCGAGGCCCCCGTGGACGGCGACCGGGACGTACGTCCCCTTCGGGGTCGGCGGCGGCGGAAGGGCGATCCCGAGCTCCCGGAGTCGTTCGGTCGGCGAGGGGGACATCGCTCTCGCTAGCCTGAACGGCAGAAAACGGGAGCGCCGCCCGTCGGTCGTCAGGGCTAAGAGCGGGTCGCGAGCTTTCGGGGGTCGATGTCGTTCTTCCGCCGCCTCCGGCGCGAGAAAGAGGAGACCCCCTCCGAGGAACCTACCGAGCCGGCCGGCGACGACGAAGGGACGATCTGGACCGACGAGAACCGGCCCGTCATCGAGAACCCCCCCGAGGCCCCACCGGCCGAGATCAAGCCCGCCCCCGCTCCGGTCGCATCGCCCGCCCCCGCGCCTCCCGCGGCCGCTCCGGCCCCGGCCTCCGGTCCCCCTCCTCCGCTCCCTCGCCCCGCCGCGGCTCCGACGACACCGACCGCGCCGTCGCACGCCGCCCCCTTCTCGCTCTGCTTCGTGTGCGGGAATCCACTCGAGGGCAAGACCTGCGCCACCTGCCGCATGACGTGGGCCGAGTAGCGCGTGGGGCTGCCGCCGTTCCCGTAGGCTTTTGAACCCGGTTCGGTAGGGAATCCCACACCATGCTGCGGGGGTCGTCCGGCTCGACGGATTTGGATGCGCTCGAGCGCGCGATCGTCGACCAGCTTTTCGTCCTCCAACCCGCCTACGCGGTCGGGCTCGGCCTTCACGAGTACGACGGCCGCGTCCCGGACCTCTCCTCGGCGGGGACGGACCAGTGGGCGGGGACGACCGACCGGCTCCTCACCGAGCTCGCGGGGATCCGGGACGCGAACCTGTCGGCGGACCGCAAGATCGACCGCTTCCTCCTGCGACTGCTCCTCGAGGGGCCGCTCTTCTCCTTGCGCGAGTCGAAGGACCTCGACCGCAACCCGATGTCGTACGTCGGCGCGGTCTCGCTCACCTCGTACCTGGTCCGCGACTACGCCCCCGCGGCGGACCGGGTCACCGCCATCGTTCGCACCCTCGAGGGGGTTCCGCGGGTCCTGGACGACGGACGCCGCCGCCTGACCGGTCCGCTCCCGAAACCGTTCATCGAGCTCGCCCTCTCGATGGGCGCGGGCCTTCCGACGCACTTCGGGGAGGCCGAGTCGTACGCCGCTACGGTCGGCTTGGCCGAACGGGTCCGCGCCCCCCGCGCCACCGCCGAGGCGGCGGTCGCCCGCTTCCTGTCGTGGTTGAGGGAGGAGCAACTCCCCCGCGCCGTGCTCGACTTCGCTCTCGGGCCCGCGCGATTCCAGCGACTCCTGTTCGTGCGGGAGGGGATCGAGGCGCCGTTCGCCGACATGCGCGCGGCCGGGACCGCGGACCTCCGTCGAAACCAGGCCCGCCTCGCCGAGATCGCGACGCTGGAGGGGGTCGCCGTGGCGGAGCTGTTCCGACGACTCGGGGAGGACCACCCCGCCGCCTCGGAGGTCGTCGCCACGGCCTCGCGCTTCGTCTCGGAGACCCGGGAATTCGTCCACCACCACGACCTGGTCACGATCCCCCAGCCGGTCGCGGTGCGGGTGGAGGAGACCCCGGTCTGGGGGCGCGCCCTCTCGACCGCGAGCATGAACTCGCCCGGACCGTTCGACGTCGCCCCCGAGGGAGTGTACTATGTCACCCCGGTGGACGCGAAGTGGCCCATGGCGCAGCAGAACGAGTGGCTCCGCTCGCTCAACCGGACGATGCTCCGCAACATCACGGTCCACGAGGTCTTCCCCGGCCACTACCTCCAGTTCCTCCACCTGAGGGCCGGTGGGGGCAGCCTGGCGCGGAAGGTCTACCTCTCCTCGTCGTTCGTGGAAGGGTGGGCCCACTACACCGAGCAGCTCGCCATCGAGGCCGGGCTCGGGGCCCCCGCCCGCGAACCCGAGGTCGCCCAAATCCACGACGCGCTCCTTCGGAACGTTCGGCTCCTCTCCGCGATCGGTCTCCACACCGAGGGATGGTCCATCGAGCAGGCGACCGAGCTCTTCGAGCGGGAGGCCCACATGGAACACCTCCCCGCGCAGCGGGAGGCGTTGCGTGGCACGTTCGACCCGGAGTACTTCTGCTACACGCTCGGGAAGCTCGCCATCCTGACGGCCCGCAAGAACCTCCTGGGATCGCACTTCCACGGGAACCTGAAGCAGTTCCACGACACCCTCCTGGGGGCGGGCTGTCCTCCCGTCGGGCTCCTCGAGACCGTGCTCACCCGGCCGGCCGCCTAGGCCCTCCCCGGCCGAACGGTTCTTGGCCTCGCCCGCCTGTCGCTCCCCATCCCATGCCGAAGGCGGCCAAGGCTCCGTGGAGCGTCCAGCTCTCCTCGACCGTCCCGCTCGCCCGGGGGGCCGCCTTCACGACGGTCGTCGACGAGCTGCGCGAGGCCCTCGGACGGCTCGGCCTCCAGTTCGAACCCGGTCCCAGGGGCAGCGTGACCGAGGGCGGAGTGACCGTGGGCCGGGTGGAGGCGTGGGAGCCGAAGGAACGCATCCGCCTCGCGTGGCACCCCGCGCCGTGGGACCCCACCTCGGAGACCGTGGTCGAGATCCAGTTCACCGACTCAAAGCCGGGGACCCGCATCACGCTCGAGCACCAGGGCGGCGAGAAGTTGTTCGGCGGGCCCGACGAGGTCACGGGCTGGTTCTCGAGCGGGGTCCTCGCTCCGTTCCTCGCCGGTGTGGCGCCGGTCCGCCTCGGCGACTGGGTCACCGATCGGGCGGCGCGACGGCCCTTCGGAAAACAGGCTCGGGTCACGTACAGCGACCCCCAGTACCACCGTCCGAACTTCCTCCTCCTCCTCGAGAACCTCGACCTCTCCCCGCGGGACCGGCTCCTGGAGGTCGGGTGCGGGGGCGGGGCGTTCCTTAAGGAGGCGCTGAAGAGCGGGTGCCGGGTCACCGCCGTCGACCACAGTCCCGAGATGGTCCGTCTCGCTCAGCTCAACAACCGGGAGGCGGTCGCCGAGGGACGGGCGGAGATCCTCGAGGGCGACGCGGCCAAGCTCCCCGTGCCGGACGAATCGTTCACGTGCGCCGTCTCGACCGGTGTCTTCGGGTTCCTCCCGGATCCCGAGGAGACGCTCCGCGAGATCCGGCGGGCGCTCATGGTCGGGGGCCGTCTCGTGGTCTACAGCGGCACGCGCGAGCTCATCGGGACGCCGGCGTGTCCGGAACCGGTGGCGTCGCGCCTCCATTTCTACGAGGACGACGAGATGGAGAGGATGGCGCACGCCGCCGGGTTCCGGGACGCGGAGGTCCGCCACCCCGACCTCGAGCGGTACGCCGTGGAGGCCCGGCTCCCCGCGAACGTGGTCGCGTTCTTCCGCGGAGGGGGTTCCGGGGGATTCCTCCTCGTGGCCCAGAAGCGAGGCCCCTAGGGCCGCGACCGGACGGCGGGGCTCACGCCGTGGGGAGCCAGCCTAGGCGTTCCAGCTCGCGGAGGATGAACTCGGCCGACTGGGGGGGCGCGAGCCGGACCGCATCGACCACGATCTCGGGGTGCTCGGGGGGCTCGTACGGGTCGTCGACGCCGGTCATCTCCTTGATCTCGCCCGCCCGGGCCTTCTTGTAGAGGCCCTTCACGTCGCGGGTCTCGCAGACGTCGAGCGGCGTACTGACGTAGACCTCGACGAACCGGCCGATCGACGCGCGCGCGGCGGCGCGGGAGGTCCGGTACGGGGAGATCAGCGCGACGATCGGGACCGACCCGTTCCGGGCGAGGAGCTTGGCACAGAAGGCGACCCGACCGGCGTGCGTCTCCCGGGACTTCCGGTCGAAGCCCAGGTCGGCGCTCAGGCCCCGCCGGATCTCGTCCCCGTCCAGGAGGTCCGCATACCAGCCCCGTGCGACGAGCTTGGGGAGGAGCTCCTTCGCGATCGTCGTCTTGCCGGCGCTCGGGAGTCCGGTGAGCCAGATGCAGAAGCCGGGGGGTCCTTGTTCCATCGACCGCCCCCCCGCCTCAGGTCAGCATAACGTTTGGTCGTCGCAGGATCGCGGCGACCTCGGGGCGCAGGATCTCGGGCGGGAGCTCGGCGCCGCTGGCGAGGGCGTCCCGCACGCGGCTCTGGCTCGTCTCCGCACGGTCCGACACCGGGTGGGCACAGGTCTTCCCGCTCGCCATCCAGCCGCACCGGCGGCAGAAGAACGACTCGTCGTAGCGCGCGGGTTGCACGCCGATGTCGAACGCGTCGAAGATCCGGTGGCAGGCGTACGGGTCGTAGTACTTCCCGACCCCCGCCTGGTCGCGTCCGACGATGTACACGGCGCAGCCGTAGTTGCGTCGGACGATCGCGAGGAAGAGCGCCGCCTTGGGCCCGCCGTAGCGCATCGTGATAGTGAGCGGGGTCATCATGACCCGGTCGGCGGGGTAGTAGTTCCGCACGAGCGCGTCGTACGCTTCGAGGATCACCTCGGGCCGGTAGTCGCCTTTCTTCAGTCGACCCACGACCGGATGGATGAGGAGCCCGTCGACGTCCTCCCGTTCGAGCGTCAGGCGCTGGATGTACTCGTGGGCGGTGTGGGGCGGGTTCCGGCACTGGTAGCCCGCGACGCGCTGCCATCCCCGACGGGCGAACTCGGTCCGCGTCTCGGCGGGGGTAGGTTCGGCCCGGTCCCAGGGTGGCAACAGGCGGTGGACGAGGTCGATCTTACCGGCCCAGGCGGTCGTCCCCCCGGCGAGGAGGTCGGCCACGTTCGGATGCTTCGGATCGTCGGTACCGTACGTCGCCCGGGCGAGGGCGCCCGGGTCGATCGGGAACGTCTCTTGGAGATGCAGGATCGCGATCAGTCGACCCCCCGAGTCGAGCAGACCGACGTCGTCTCCCGGCCGCGCCGCGCCCGCCTCAGTTCCCGCGGCCTCGAGGGGCACGGGGAAATGGATCGGGATCGACCAGGGAAGGCCGTTCGGGAGGCGTCCGGTCCGGGTCACGGAGCCGAGCGTGGCCGAGTCCATGAACCCCTCCAAAGGACTGTAGGCCCCGATCCCGATCTTCTCCGCGTCGTACAGCTGGTCGATCGGAGGGGTCACGGTAAGGAGGTCGCCGAGCTCCGCGTCGCGCCGGGCCCGTTCCGCGTCCGACACTTCCCGGGCGACGAGGCGCCCTCCGTAGGGTTCGATCATCGTTGGAAATCAGGAGGCTCTGGGCCCGCGAGCGGAGCCGGAGGGGAGTTTAAGACCGTACCGGCTCGCTCGCGGCCGGGATCCCTTCCGGGGCGCTCCGCCGGACCCCGACGACGTGGATCCCGCACTCGGCCTTGCCGGTCCCCCGCCACCGGCCGGCGCGCTCGCCTTCACCGGCGCCGACCGGCGAGGTGCACGGGGCGCAGCCCACGCTCCCGTACCCCTTCGCCCAGAGCGGGTGCCGCGGGATGGCGTGCTCGTCGAGGTAGGCTTCCACCTGGGGAAGGGACCAGGCCACGAGGGGGTTGACCTTGAAGAGGCCGCCACCGGCCGAGAGTTCCTGCCACTCGACGACGGGGGTCTGGGCCCGTCCCGCGTGCTGGCTACGGCGAACGCCGGTCATCCACGCTTTGCGGCCGGTGAGCGCATGCTGGAGCGGCTCGACCTTCCGCATGGCGCAGCATCGGTCGGGGTCCCGGGCGAACAGCTCGAAACCAAAGGCCGCGTCCTGCTCGAGGACGCTCAGCTCGGGGCGAACGTCCACGATGTTCGCGTTCCACTCGCGCCTCAGCAGGTCCCGGAACTCGAGGGTCTCCGGGAAATGGTACCCCGTCTCGAGGAACAGGACCGGGATGTCCGGCCTCAGCTTGCGGGCGACATCGAGGATGACCAGGCCGTCCTTTCCGAAGCTCGAGCCGATCACGAGTCCCTCGCCGAACTGCTCGATCGCCCACCGGACGACCGACGCGGCGTCGTGGCCCTCCAGCTGACGAGACCACTCCGCCGCCTGTTCCACTTCTGAAAGGGGTACCATATGGATGGGGAATCAGCCAGCAGGGACCGGGGTATTTGGCCTCGGAGATGGACGCGATTACCCCCGCTCGCTGCAGAATTTGCACTCCCCGCCGGGAGGAGAAACCCCCGGTCACGGCGTCTCACCCTAACGAAATCGCGAGTCTGTTAGTCGGGTTTGGAAGGGGTGGAAGGAGTTGGTCCAGGAGCCGGTCCGAGCCCCCGCACGCGAACTGCCGCTCGCGGAGCAAGGGCCTACCAGCCGCCGCCGTGGCCCCCGTGGCCGCCCCCGCCGCAACGAGGGTGGTGGCCGCTTTGATGGGCCGGTTCGAAGCAGCGGAGAACGGTCCTAACCGCTCAGAGGTCGTACTGGCTACGGTCCTCGGCGAGAGTCGAGTCGGAGAATCCCCTCCGGGCCTCTCGGAGGATCTCCGCGTCGGTTCCTTCGTCCCCCCCGATGTGGGTCAGAAACAATCGACGCGCCCCCATCGCGGTCGCCGCGCGGGCGGCTTGTGAGGCGGTGGAGTGACCGAATTCCCGTGCGAGGTGGGCGTTCCGGTCGGAGTACGTCGATTCATGGAGGACGAAGTCGGCCCGCACATCGGCGGGGACCGAAGGCTCCCGGGTGTCGCCCGTGTAGAAGACCGTGGTTCCGTCCTGGCTGAGCAGGTAGCCGAGATTGTACACGGTATGGTCGAGCGCGACCCCCCGGACCCCCCAGGGTCCGATCGCCACCTCGGGTACGAGTCCCTCGATCAGCCGAAAGTCGTAGAGGTCGGCCGGATCCTTGACCATCGCACCGACGTCGATCATCGCTCGCAGGATGGGCGCCAGTCCGGGAGGAGACACGATCGTCAGGGGACGCCGCCGCCCCGTGAGGAGCGTGTGCAGGAGGAAGTCGAAGAGTCCCGCGATATGGTCGGAGTGCAGGTGGGAGACGAGGATGCCGTCCACGCGGTCGAACAGCGCCGCATCGTGGAGGCGGCCGGTCGTTCCTGCCCCGCAATCGAGGAGGACCCCCTCCACGAGCGCGCTGGACATGTGACGACGATCGCCCCGGAAGTTTCCGGCCCCGGTACCGAGGAACGTGAGTTTCACGGATCGAATCCCTAGCGCTGGTAGGGCGAACCCGGCGGGGGTATTTCATCCCCCGTGCGCGCCGCCGTGCCTCCCGACGATCTCGAGGACCCGCCCTCGGCGCGGACCGCCACGCACTAAGTACTCGGAGCCCCCATCTCCCTCTACCAAGCCCATGACGGACGTGGCCAGGACGGGTCGTTCGTTCATCGGCCGCACCGAGACGGTCGAAGCCCTCCACCGCCGGCTCGATGAGGTTCGGGGGGGCGCCGGCGGGGTTTCCCTCCTCGTGGGCGAGACAGGGATCGGGAAGTCGACCCTCATCTCCCAGTTCGTCCAGGAGATCCGCGCCCGGAGGATCCGTGCCTTGGTCGGCCGTTCGCTCGCGCTCGACGACCCGCCCCCGTTTTCGCTCCTGCGCTCCGCGATCGACAGCGCGCGCGACGACCCGGTCATTCAGTCGGACGAGAACCCGTTCTTCGGCGCGGGCGCGGTGATGATCGGGTTCGCCCCCGGCCTGGGCGACGCGGCCTTCCCCACCCCCGTCGGCATCGAAGAGCGGCTTCTCGAAGCACTGGGGGGGACCGAGACGCCGAGCCCGACCACACCGGACCAGGTGCTAACGGGGATCGCCGACCGATTGCTCGAGTTCACCCGTCACGGGCCCACGGTGATGATCTTCGAAGATCTCCACCGCGCGGACAAATCCTCGTTGGCCGCGGTGGAGTTCTTTGCGAAGGAGCTGAAGGAACGGCCCCTCTGGATCCTGGCGACCAGCCGACCGCCCGCCTCGCTCTCCGCCTTCGGACGGACTCGGGTGGAGGCGTTCGAGAGCGCGGCCGGGGCCGCGCGCATCGTCCTCCCGCCCATGACCTCGGAGGAGGTGGCGAGCTTCTTGCGGTTGAACGAGCCTTCGCGGGAGTTCTCCCCCGGTGAGGTCGCCCGACGCTACTCGGAGACGAGTGGGAATCCGCTCCTCCTGCAGCAGCTCGACCATCGAAACTCCCCGGGCGGCCCGCTGGACGGGCCGACCGGGGCCTCGCTGGCCCCGCCGGACGAGGTGGAGCGACGCACGCTGGACCTCGCCTCGGTACTGGGACCGGAGTTCCCCTTCGCCCTCCTCCTGGGCGCGAGCGGCGAGAACGAGGAGTCCCTCGCCGAGGTGGTCGACCGCCTCGTGGGTCGGGGGCTCCTCTTCGAGCGCTCGGGAGAAGTGCTCGAATTCCCCCAGGACCGGCTCCGGGAGGAGACCTATGACTTCCTTCCCGAGCGGCGCCGTCGCACCCTCCACCGCAAGGCCGGAGAAGCGCTCGAATCCTTGGGGGACACGGACGTCTCGCTGGTCTACACGATCGCGCGTCACTTCTACCTCGGACATGAGTCCCAAAAATCGGTACATTACAATCGCATCGCGGCCGAGATCGCCGAGCGGGCGCTGGCGCCCGAAGCGGCGTGGGATTACTTCTCCCGGGCCCTCGAGAGCCAGCGCGAGCTGACTCCGGAGAACCTGGACGATGAGGCGGAGCTGGTCCTCGCGCTCGGCCGCATCACCGAGGAGCTGGGCCTTCTCCAGGACGCGGAAGGGATCCTCGAGGACTTCCTCGACCGGGAACGGAACGACGCGCGCCTCTCTCCAGGCCGCCGGGCGACGCTCGAGCTGTTCCTCGCCCGGGTGCGCATCGACCAGGGGGACAATCCCGCCGCGGCCGAGCTCGCGGAGAAGGTCCTTGCCACGCCCGGGCTCGAGGACCAGCTGCTCGTCCGGATCGCTGCGCACCGCCAGCTCGGCATGACGCTCTACTACGCCGCGAACTACCCCGAGGCCCTCGCCCAGCACACGGAGGAGATCCGGCTCGCCCGCGAGACGGGGAACGATCTCGTGGTCGCGCGCGCCCAGGTGTGGCGCGTGGCGAACTTGGCGATGCTGGGTCAGACGCAGGATGCCATCGCCGAAGCCCGCGAGGCCACGGCGACCCGCGACCGACTGGGTTCCGTCCGCGAGTCCGCGATGGCGCACCTCTTCCTCGGGGACATCCTCGCGGACGCCCGATCGACCCCGCGCCAGCGGGATGAAGCGAAGGTCCAGTTCGCGGAGGCGATCCGGTTCGCGGAGAAGGCGAAGGATCCCCGACGGATCGGCTGGGCGTTGTACAAGACCGCCGAGCTTCTGCTCGAGGCCCAGCGGCTCGAGGAAGCGGTCGTAAAGGTCCAGCGCGCGAGCGACATCTTCGGTCAGATCGGGGACCGGGTCGGGTTGAGCATGTCGCTGAAGGTGCGCGGCCAGATCGCGACCGACCAGGGGGCCTACGAACTGGCGGAGACCCACCTGCTCGAGGCATTCCGGTTGCTCCAGGGATTGAAGCACGCGCTGGAGGAGATCGACGTCGTCCTCCGACTCGCCCAGCTATCTCAGCTCCGCGGCGAGCGCGACGCTGCCCGGGAGTACTTCGCGGAGCTCGAACGGCGGAACCTGCTCACGGCCCGACCCGATCTGGCGGTCGAGTTCGAGCGGTTGAAGATCGCGCTCGCCGGCAGCGGATCGTCGGCCTCGTGATCTCGCTCGGAGCACCCTGGACCGGGTGCGTCCCCCCTTCCCGGCCCGAAAGTGGATTCCCCGTCCAGGCCCGGCCCCCCGGGTCGGATCGGCTCCGGTGGTGGTCGTTCCGGACGAGCGAGTTTCGAGGCGGGTGCGGCCGCGGGCCCGCGGACCCGCGGGGCTTAATCTGGCCGAGCGCTCCTCGCGCCGTGGTCACGACCCGCCGCCTCGCCGCCATCATGTTCACCGACATGGTGGGGTTCACGAAACTGGGCCAGCGGGACGAGGAGGAGGCCTTGCGGTTGCGCAAGGAGCACCAGATCCTCCTCCGACCGCTCTTCGCGGCCCACGGAGGGCGGGAAGTGAAGACGCTCGGCGATGGGTTCTTGGTCGAGTTTCCGAGCGCGGTGGAATCCGTGCGCTGCGCGGTCGAAATCCAGGGGCAGGTGGCCCGTCGAAACACCCTCCCTTCGTCGAAGGAGCGGATCGTCCTCCGTGTCGGGATCCACGTCGGGGACGTGATCGAGGAGGGCGACGACATCGTGGGCGACGCGGTCAACGTCACCTCCCGGATCGAGCCCCTGGCCGAACCGGGCGGTATCTGCGTGACGGGTTCCGTCTTCGATCAGGTCCGGAACAAGCTCAGCCTCCCGATCGAGAAGCTCGGCTCCCGCATCCTCAAGAACGTCGAGTATCCGGTGGACCTCTATCGGATCGTTCTGGCGGGGGAACCCACGCGTCCGCCCGCTCCGGCCGTCGAGACCGACTCGCACCTCCGCCTCGCGGTACTCCCGTTCGCCAACTTGAGCGCCGACGCCCACGATGACTTCTTTGCCGATGGTCTGACCGACGAGCTCATCTCGCAGACGTCCCGGGTCCCGAGCCTTCGGGTCATCGCGCGGACCTCGGTCCAGCGGTACAAGGGGTCGTCCAAGTCGATGCGGGACGTGGGGCAGGATCTAGGCGTGGGGGTGGCACTCGAAGGGAGCGTCCGGAAGTCGGGTAACCGCGTCCGGATCACGGTCCAGCTGGTCGATACCCGTTCGGAAGAACATCTCTGGTCGTCCCGATACGACCGACCGCTCGACGATATCTTCGCGATCCAGGACGACATCGCGGGGCAGATCGTCTCGTCCATCTCGCTCCACATCTCGGGGGGTCGTCGGACGGCCCAGCCCACGTTCGTTCCCAGCTCGCCTGACACGACGGACATGGACGCATACTCGAGCTTCCTGCACGGGCGGAAGCTGTTGGGAGAGAGGACCTCCGAACAGACCCTCCGCGAAGCCCTCTCCCATTTCGAGGCCGCGGTCCGTAGGGATCCCCAGTTCGCGCGGGCGAGGGTGGGGGTCGCCGAAAGCTTGCTGTGGCTCGGCGGTGAAGGCGCGATGCCCTACCACGATTCGGTCCGGCGGGCCCGCGAGGAGCTGGCGCGAGCACTCGCCCAGAACGATGCGCTCGGGGAGGCGCATTCCGTCCTGGCCGGACTCCTGCTGACCGACGATGAGATGGCCGGCGCCGAGAGGGAGGCGCGCCGGGCGATGGAGCTCAATCCCAGCCTCTCCGACCCCTACCGGTGGCTGGCCCAGCTCGCCGCGGGGGAAGGGAAGATCGACCAGACCGTGGAATGGCTCGAGGCGGCGCAGCGTCTCAACCCCCTGGACGTGAACGTCATCGCGTTCCTCGGACGAGCGTACGAGTACGCCGGTCGGGAGGCCGATGCGCTCGCGCATTGGGAACGCACGAAGTCCGTGATCCCATTCCGGACGAACTCGCATCTCACGGAGTACTACCTCGGCCGGTCGGACTACGCCCGGGCCAAGGAGACCCTCTACGAGATGGAACGACTGCGGCCGGAGAGCGTGTGGACGGACACGTACCGAGGCTTTCTGGCGGCCCGGCTCGGGGATCCAGGGGAGGCCCGACAGGCCATCGCCCGGCTCGAACGACGCGCCCAGGGGGGCGAGCTCACCGTGTTCTTTGCGGGCTTCATCCACTTCGCACTCGGGGAGATGGACCCGTTCGTCGCGTGCATGGAGAGCGCGTTCCAACTGCATGCCCTGCCGCTGATGGAACTGATGTACTCCCGCCTGTTCGAACGGGCTCGGAGCGACCCTCGCATCCTCGACCTTCTCCGGCGACAGTCGGCACTACGCCTTTCGTCCCACTGACACGGCGTGGGCGGAGCGGTTCGACCCGGAACTCCGCGAACCGCCCCGACCCGCCTCGGGAGTCCCCGGCCTCCTCCCCCAGGTACACCCCGATGCGCCCGGTCCCCGACATGGACCGCTGTTTAATCTAACGAGTGCCGTGCTGGGGTCGTGACCGACACCCGGCGACTCGCGGCCATCATGTTCACGGATATCGTCGGATTCACTCCGCTCGCCCATCTTGACGAAGTGGGGGCGCTGCTCCTGCAGCAGGAGCAGGAGAGGCTGATTCGCCCCCTTCTCCAGACCTACCGGGGTCGGAAGGTCAAGTCGACCGGCGACGGCCTCCTCGTCGAATTCCGTGATGCGTACAACGCGGTCCAGTGCGCGGTCGAGCTCCAGCGCAGGGTGAACGAACGTAATTCGGCGGATGTGGCCCGCCCGTTGCAATTGCGAGTGGGAATCCACCTGGGGGACGTCCAACGGCGGGGCACGGACATCCTTGGGGACGCGGTGAACATCGCCGCCCGGGTGGAACCGCTAGCGGAGCCGGGGGGGGTCTGCCTGTCGTCCGTGGTCTATGACCAGGTCCACAACAAGGTTCCGTTTCAACTGGAGAAGCTCGGTCCGAAGAGTCTCAAGGGAGTTCCAGAGCCGATGGAGGTCTACCGGGTGGTCCTCCCTTGGGCCCCCGCCGGATCGGAAGCGGTGGCCCTTACCGTGCCCCGTCTCGCGATTCTGCCGCTGACCAATATCAGCCCGGACGCAAAGGACGACTACTTCGCCGACGGTCTCACCGAAGAACTCATCTCGGTCTTGTCCCAGATCCGAGGTCTCCGAGTCATCGCGCGAACGTCGGTCGGCCAGTACAAAGGGACCGTGAAACCGATCGCCCAGATCGGGTCGGAGCTGGGAGTAAGTGCGGTGCTGGAGGGCAGCGTTCGGAAGGCCGACGGTCAGCTCCGGATCTCCATGCAGCTGATCGACGTCAAAACCGAGGAGCACCGTTGGTCGGCGACCTACGACCGCAAACTCGAGAATGTGTTCGCGATCCAAGCGGATGTGGCAGAGAGGACGGCCGGAGCACTCAAGATCGAGCTCTTGAAATCGGAACGGGAGGCCCTTCAGGAGAGGCCCACATCGAGCCTCGTGGCCTACGAATCGTACTTGCGCGGAATCCGGGCGTTTCAGCAGTTCGGAGGATACGGGAGCCTGGCGGCCGATCAGGAGGCCGTGAACTACTTCGAGGACGCCATTCGGGAAGACCCGCAGTTCTCTGCTGCCTACTCCTATCTCGCCAACCACCTCATCGCAGTCATGGGGATCACCCGTTCGGGGAAGGAGGTCTTTCCCCGCGCCCGAGAGTTGGTGGTCAAGGCGCTCGAACTGAATCCCAATTCGTCCGATACGCACACGGCGCAAGGGAACCTCGCCATGCAGATGGATTTGGACTGGCGCCGCGCGGAAGCGGAATTCCAACAGGCGATTTCCCTCAACCCGAGTGCCTCGGTGCCTCACTTCTGGTACGGATTTCTGCTGGGGGTCCTCCAGCGGTTCGACGAGGCGAAGCAACAGTATCTCATGGCCATCGGGCTGGATCCTCTCTGGCTGCTACCCAAATTGAACTTGCTCGGGACGTACGAGATGTCCGGCGATCTCGAGTCGACGATCGCATTGGGTGAGAAGCTGAACAAGAACTTGAGCGGGAACCCGATGGTTCGGAGCGCCCTGGCGTGGGCCTATGTGCTTTCGGACCGGATGGATGACGCCGTCAGGGTTGTGGGGTCCCTGGAGGGGCCGTCGGACCTGACGTCCCGAATCCTCCGATCGGGTTTCCTCGCGATCCTCGGAAAGCCCGAGGAGGCCCGGGCTCTGATGAAGGACTATGAGGAAGGCCGAATCCCCGGTTACGTCCCCCCGGTGATGGCGGCGTCGTTCTACGCCATCTGGGGAGAGAAGGAGAAGGCGCTCACCCTCCTCGAGCGGGACTTCATAGAGGGCGACCGGACGCTGTGGAGCTTCTACCAATCCGAGCTCCTCGATCCCCTCAGGGATGACCCGCGCTTCATCGCGATCCTCAAGGACATGAATTTACCGACCGCCATTCCAGCGCATCGCGCGAAGATGCCCAAGCGGCTGAAATCCTAGAACCGGCACGGCGGCGTTCGCAGTTCCTCTCCCTCGGCCCGACTGCATCGGGGTGCAATGCTGGTTGCACCCACGCGCGGTGAGCCCGGCGGTCCCCATGCCGATGCGAAGTGAGCAGTTTGGCGACCGCTTAGCTCGGCCTTGCGAATGTTAATGCCCACGGGCCGTTCTCGCGCGCCCAGCATGGACGGGACCCGGTATCTGCTCCGTGAGTTCCGCGAGACTGACTTCGACGCCCTGGTGACGCTCCTCAACGCGGTCGAGCCCGACGATCCCGTGTCGGTCGAGTCGCTTCGACATTTCATTGGATCGTTCCTCCCGTCGAGTAGACTCCACCAGGTCCTGGTCGAGGATCGCCGCTCGGGGGAGCTGGTGGGTTCCGCGGCCATCTTTGCCGAACCGTCTGAAAGCGATCCGGCGAAGCTATGGATCTGGGGGGTCGTCCTCCCCGCCCGGCAGCGCGAGGGGATCGGTTCCCAGCTGTACGACACTCTTCTCGCGGAGGCGAAAGAGCGGAAAGCGACCGGACTCCGGATCCGCGTTCGGGAGGATTCGGCGGCGGGGCGCGCCTTCCTAGGTAAGCGTGGCTTCAGAGAGCGTCGGAGGAGTTGGCGATCGAGACTGGAGGTGGCTCCGTCGGACACTTCCCGGCTCGCGTCGTTGGTTCGGACCCTCACGTCCGACGGCGTCGAGTTCACGACACTCTCCCGAGAAGGGGTAACTGACCTACACGTCCTGCACAGGGTTCATGACCTCGACTCGGTGGCGGGAAGGGACATGCCACGGGACGGAACCTACCGTCCGTACTCGTTCGAACAGTTCCGGCGACTATTCCTAGAGGGTGAGAACTTCCTTCCCGACGCTTGGTTCCTTGCGAAGGTAGGAAACCAGTATGTTGGGCTCTCTTCCGGCGCCCGAGAGCCCGCTCAACCCAAGGTACTACAACAATACTTTACCGGAATTCGACCCGAATTCCGGCGACGGAGGATCGCATTGGCCCTCAAACTGATGTTCATCGACTTTGCAAAGCGTAACGGTTACGCCCGTATCGAAACTTGGAACGATTCATTGAATTTGCCGATGTGGACCCTGAACCAGGGACTTGGCTTCCAGAAAGTGCGCGAAACAATCCTACTCAACCGCGACCTGAAGGGAGCCCCCGATCAGCCAGGCACTTCCCGCCACTGAACGAGTCTTGTTGTCGGTGAGATTCGGACAGGATTGGTGCAGCACGATGGTACCCACCCCCGTCGTCGCATGGCGGGGACCGTTTTGGGCCACTCAGCGAGTCGGGCCCTCGATGGCAACCACCGTCTTGGTTGTCGCTCCTTCTACTCGGAGCTTGAGGACCGGAGCATATTCTGGGGAGGCGTACCAGGTTCGGAACGCCTCCGTGCTCGGAAACTCGAGGATGACTACTCTCGCCGGATTCCAGTTACCCTCGATCACTTGAGGCGGCCCGGCGCAGAGGGTCTTGCCACCATATCTTTCGAGAGCCGGACCAAACTTCTCCCGGTACTCTTTGGCCTTGTTCTGATCATGCCAATCGATCTCGAAGAGCGCATAGGTCGCCATAGCTGATTCCCATGGCGTGAATGGCTCGCGCGGTAATACCTTAACCCTAGAGGGATCGGCGACAACCTTCTCGTGCCCGACGATTCAGGTGCATGGGCGATTGCAACCCGTTTCGGTGTGAGGCGCATGGCCCCCCAACGTTGTCTCTTGGACTTCAGGCCCAGAAGTTGTCGAATTCGTATGGCTTGCCGAAGTACACCCAGCATTCCACGACTTTGCCTCCCCGAATCCGGAAAACGTTCACGCTCTCGTCCTCGATCGACTTCCCGCCTCGCGTCGCTCTGTAAGTTACCCATTGCAACGCAGTGGAGTCGTTGGCCACCACGTCGTGGAGCTCTTCCCGAATAGTCCCGCCACTCTTCTCGTAGAGCAGAGCGCCCCAACGGGCCACCGCGTCGAACCCGCGGAATTCACCTGACAGGGGACCTCGGCCGGAAACGTGCCAAACTACATCAGGGTCGAACGCGGAACGGGCGGCCTCGACATCGCCACGCAGGAACGCGTCAAACGCGCTCCGAATCAATGCTTCGTTCGGATGTGTCATCGTTGATCCGACAGTGACCGAATAGCGTGAGGGAACGGGAGAACCATTAGAGTTTCTTGTCCCTCGCCCGGGGCCGACAAATGGAACGCAGTCCAAAGTCGATTGCAGCCGGCTTCCGCGAAAGTGCGCGGCTCCTGTCGAGGGCCCTGAGAATGGCTTCTCACTTTCTCTTCGGATGCTTCGTTACTGACCACT
>DATGZO010000019.1:0-53337 GCA_035297105.1 Thermoplasmata archaeon | reverse complement strand
AGCAGCTACCAAGGGTGGGGTTGTTCGCCCATTAAAAGGGATCGTGAGCTGGGTTTACACCGTCGCGAGACAGGTGTGTTGCTTTTTGGCGGAAGTGTACGGGTCTCTGACGAGAAAGTTCCCACAGTACGAGAGGAACGGGGAATTGGCGCCTCTAGTCCATCAGTTGTCTGGCAAGGCATCGCTGAGCAGCCACGCGCTACGGGATAAGAGCTGAAAGCATCTAAGCTCGAAACCCCCTCGAAAAAGAGAGACCTTCAAGGACATTCGTAAAAGACGAGTTCGATAGAGCTGGGGTGTACGTAGAAAGCCTTCGGGCGATCTACTCAGCCCGCAGCCACTAACGTCCGCAGCTACGTAACCTAGTGACGCTTGGCAGTTAAACAGAACGCGTGTGGTTTCTTTTTTTAAAAGAATCTTCGACCACCGGGCCCACCGGCTCGACCCCACAGGGGCCGGGGTTAAGGTCGCGGGCGACCTCGGAACGCGGAGGAGGTCCGCGATGCCGAGTCTCGGTGCTCCCCGTACCCGCTGGCCGGTCGTCGCCTGGATCCGCCTGACCCTTCCCGTCCGGCCGCCGCTCATCCTCCTCACCCCCGGGGTGGCTCCCCCTCCGAACCCCCCGCTGGACATCCTGGTCCCGAACCCGGTGACGACGGACCCCAGGAAACGCGTGTACGCCTACGAGGAGGAGCGCGGCGAGTGGGTCGTGCGCCTCGTCTGGGACGCGGACGACCCCGAGGTCCTCGAGGCCGAGTGCCGGATGCCCCTCTACGACCGACGCCTGCCAACCGAGGAGGTCGGCCGGTTCTGGAGCGCGGTCAAGGAACTGATCGCCCCGCTCGGTCCCCTTAGGGTGGAGTCGGCCGACCCGAGACCGGTGGCGAAGCGCTGACGACGGACGTGCCTTAGACCGGGTCGCTACGTTTAAGGCGGGAGCCGGGTCCGAGCCCTCGTGCTGCGGTCCACCTTCCTCCACCTTCCCGGCATCGGGCCGGCCACCGAGGTGGCGCTCTGGAGGGACGGCGTGATGGACTGGCGCGAGCTGGCCGCGCTCGTTCCGAACGCGGGCTGGAGCCCGGCGCACCGAGCTCGCGTCGTGCAGGAGCTCGAGGGCAGCGAGCGTGCGTTCGCGGAGGGGGACCCGGCCTGGTTCGGGCGCCGACTCCCCGACGCCGAGCACTGGCGCCTGTATTCCCACTTCCGCGAACGAACGGCCTTTCTCGACATCGAAACGACCGGGCTTTCCCCGTTCGGGGGAATGGTCACGGTCGTCACCGTCCACGGCGGCGGCGAGACCCGGACCTTCATCGCGGGGGAGGACTTGGAAGAGCTCCCCGCCTACCTTGGGCGGTTCCCGATCCTCGTCACGTTCAACGGACGGAACTTCGACGTGCCGTTCCTCGAGGCCTGCTTCCCCGCCCTCGTGGCCCCGCCCGTTCACATCGACCTCCGATTCGTGTTCTACCGGCTCGGCCTCGCGGGGGGGCTCAAGCGGATCGAGGAGCACCTCGGGATCGGAGACCGCTCTGGCGTCGAGGGGATACGGGGCCTCGATGCCGTCCGCCTTTGGAAGGAGCACCGCGCGGGCAATCCCAAGTCGCTCGAGCGATTAGTACGGTACAACCGGGCCGATACGGTCAACCTCGAACCCCTGCTCGAACGGGCGGCGACCGACTTGGAGCGTCGCCTGCTCGGCCGTGCTTCGGCCGTCACTCCGCCCGGGCGGTTGACCGCGTAACGGGCCGTCTCCCGGTTACGGGGGGAGCCCGTCGGGCGGAGGGCAGTTCGACATTCGACGGAGTCGTTCCCCCGCCCATCCCCGAATTCCCCCGGGCCCCGCCGCCCGGAGCGTGCGTACGTAGTTCGGGCCGAAGACGGCGAACGCCCACAGGGGCCAGAGGAGGTAGTTGAGGTGGCCGAGGACGCCCACCCCCAGGGCAGACCCGGCCCCCTGGCTGCAGTCCCCCGGTTGGATCAGGAGCACATGACAGACCACTCCATGAGGGGAGAGGTAGGCGAACGGGGCCAGGATCGCCGCCGTGATCACCACCGCCAGCACCGCGTCCCACCAGCGTCGGTGGTAGAGATGCCACACCACCACGACCACGTTGGCGAACTGCTTCAACCCCAGGGAGACCACTTCCGCGATGCGGGACGACCGGCCCTCCAGCGTCACGTAGGCGAGGGTCAGCGTCAGGAACGGGACGAAATCGTTGAACCCGTTGGCCGCCATGAGGCCGACCCACGACCCACCCCACAGCACGACGGAAGCGCTCCTTCGCCGTAGTAGGTAGAGACCCAGGATCCAGCTCCCGAGCGCGGTCCACTTGTAGCTGAACCCCGGGATCTCGGCGAAGGCGAGTCCGGGGAGGTACACGTTGTACAGGTTGGAGAGAGTATACGTCGTGCCGTACTGGTCGTAGGTGATCGAGATCGGCGTTCCGTACAGATTGGGCCAGACCTGGGCGAAGGCCGGAGTGCCGAAGGCCTCGTCGGTGAGTCCGTTGTGCCAACCGGTGACCAGCGAGACGACCGACACCGCGACGGCGACTCCGACCCAGCTGATCAGGAAGAATCGATCCGGAACGAGCCCCCACTGGTAGGCGACCAGGAAGGTGAGCAGCAGGAGCAGGAGGATCAGGAGGTCGGCCGGAACGCTGGGCAAGAGGAACGACTGGATGCCCAGCGTGCCGAGCACGTTCGCACCGATGAGCGCACCGATCGCAAGCCCACGACCGAGCGGACCGCCAACCGGGGTCGCCGGGGTCTCGGGAGATTCGGAGGGACCGGGGGGTCGGTTCTGCATCGGCCTCGTCTCGCCGGTCAGCGCGGCGATGCGGTCGGGATGGATCGGACGTTTCGAGGCCGGGTCCGCGCCGGTCGCGGGGCGGGAAGAGCGACCGTGGCCGCGATCGACGGAACGAACGTCGGAGCCGGAATGCGAGCTCCTTCAGGGGGGGTCGCGAGTCGAACCCGTTCGGCCGCCTGAGCGCAGTACTCGGACGAGGAGTCGATGTGAAGATAGTGTCGGCCGAGCCGGCGGGCGACGGCCGCGACCGTCCCCGTGCCTCCGAACATGTCGAGAACGACATTCTCCCGGTAACTGTAGAACTTCACGATCCGCTCGATGAGCTCCTCGGGGAACGGGGCCGGGTGCCCGTGCCGCTTCCGCTCCGGGGGGATGTGCCAGAACCCGTCGGAGAACGTCTCGAACTCCTGCGCGGTGATGTCGACCCGGCTCGGGTCGCCGGGCAGTCTCCACTGACCCTTCGAGAAGACCAGCACGTACTCCCAGGACGGGATGATGTGCGGGTTCGATGGGCTCCGCCAACTTCCCCACGCCGTCCGCCGGCCCATGGTCTGCTTGTACCAGATGATCTCGGTGCGCATGATGTAGCCCAGGTCCCTCAGGTCCCGGGAGAGGTCGTGATGGATCGGACGGAAGTCCTTGATCGAGGTCGGGGCCACGTTCAGGACGAACCGCCCGCCCGGGACCAGGACCCGGTGGAGCGCCTGCCAGACCTCCTTCAACCACCGGAGGTACGCTTCCGGTGGGAGGTCGTCCTCGTACCCCCGGTAGGCGATCCGCACGTTGTACGGCGGACTGGTCACGGCCAGATGCACCGATTCGGGAGGCAGGGCCTCCAGGACCTCGCGCGCGTCGCCGAGAACGATCCGGTCGCGCCAGTCCGGCACCCGCGGCCGGCGTCGCCCTCCCGCCATCCGACCCCGGGACCGTCCTGCCCCTGATGAGGATATCCCCGGACCGGGGTCAGAAGTCGATGCCTCCGCTCCGCGCGCACTCTTCCGCGATCCGGTCCCCGATGGCGAAGGCCGCCGTCGCCGCGGGGCTCGGAGCGTTCAGGACGTGGAGAGCGGCCGGCCCCGGAGTGAGGACGAAGTCCTCGACCAGCGAGCCATCCCGGCGCAACGCCTGAGCGCGGACCCCGCTCCGCCGTGCTCCCAGGTTCTCCGGACCGGCTTCCGGCCACAGCCGACGAATAGCGGACAGGAACTCGGCCGGGCTCCACGACCGCAGCCACTCCCGGGCCGCCATTCCAGGGTACCGGCGCAGCAGCGCCCAGACCCCGGGGAACGCGGCCAACCGGGCGAGTTCGTTCGCGTCGAAGGCCGCCGGACGGTACCCTTCGCGGTCGAGGGCGAGCGCCGCATTCGGTCCGGCCAGCAACAGGCCCGCTACCGTCGGGGTAAGGTGGACGCCCACGAAGGGGACTCGGGGATCCGGGACGGGGTACACGAGCGTCCGAATCCGGTCTCGTGGGGGCCCTTCGAGTTCGAAGAAGTCGCCCCGGAAGGGAACGATCGAGACGGACGGTTCGACGCCCAGGCATCGAGCTACGAGATCGGCACGCAGGCCGGCGCAATTCACCACGAATCGGCCGCTCACCGGTCCAGAGGACGTCAGGAGCGTCCAGCCTCCCTCCTCGCGACGGGCGCCCGTCACTTCATGGGTCCGCAGCAGGGTGATGGAATCCTTCTCTAAGTGGCTCGCGAGATGATGGACGACCGTCGGATAATCCACAATCGCGGTGGACGGCACTCGGACCGCTCCCGTTCCGGCGACGCCCGGGGCGGCTTCGTGCAACCTCTCTTGGTCCAGCCGCTCGACTCCGGGCACGCCGTTCACCCGAGCCCGCTCGAGCAGTCCTTCGAGGGCTGGCTCCTCGGACCGGTCGGCGGCCACGATGAGCTTCCCCACCGGCGGGGTCGGGATCCCCTCGGCCGCGCAGAACTCGAGCAGCTGACGACGTCCCTCGAGCGTCAGACCGGCCTTGAGCGATCCCTGCGCGTAGAAGATCCCGGAGTGGATGACGCCGCTGTTGTGACCGGTCTGGTGGACGCCGAGGTCGTCCTCCTTCTCGACCACGGCGATCGAAGCGGACGGCCGAATCCGTCGCAACGACCGGGCCGCCGCCAGCCCGACGATCCCACCGCCGATGACCACGAGGTCAAACCGGTCGAACATCGGAATCCAAAGGGTGCCGCCTCGGAGCCGCGGCGGGCACTCGCCCGGCACTAGGCATCAAGGGTATAATCTCGTTCGGCACGACGGTACCGATTCTTATGGCGGTACGCGTAGCCGTGCTCCGCGAGGTGGCACCGGGGGAGACCCGCGTCGCCCTCACCCCCGAGGTCATTCCCCGCATGCGCAAGGCGGGGATCGAGGTCGTCGTGGAGTCCGGTGCCGGAACGGCCGCCGGGTATCCGGATCCGGGCTATGTCCAGGCCGGCGCCCAGGTCGCGGCCGACCGGACCGCGACGTTGAGCTCGGCGGCCGTGGTCGTCAAGCTCCAGCCCCCGACCCTGGAAGAGGCCGACGCGATGGCCCCCGGAACCGTGGTGATCGCCGTCATGAACCCCGGCCGAAACCTCGACCGCGTCGCGCGGATGCGGGACAAGAAGCTGACCTCCTTCGCACTCGAGCTCCTCCCCCGGATCACCCGCGCCCAGAGCATGGATGTCCTCTCCTCCCAGGCCACGGTGGCCGGCTATCGCGCCGCCCTGATGGGCGCCGACCTCTGCCCGAAGTTCATGCCGATGCTCACGACGGCGGCCGGCACGATCCGCCCGGCGAAGGTCCTCATCCTCGGGGCCGGGGTCGCGGGACTGATGGCCATCGCGACCGCGCGACGGTTGGGAGCGCTCGTCGAGGCCTACGACGTGCGTCGGGCCGCGGGGGAGCAGGTCCGCAGCTTGGGGGCCAAGTTCCTCGAACTGCAGATCAACGCGGAAGGCGCCGGCGGCTACGCCCGCGAACTCACGGACGACGAGAAGAAGCAGGAGGCCGAGATGGTCTCGAAGGCGGTCGCCGAGGCGGACGTCGTGATCACGACCGCCAACGTCCCCGGCCGGCGGGCCCCGTTACTCGTCCGGAAGGAGATGGTCGCCCGGATGCACGCCGGGGCCGTGATCGTCGACCTCGCCGCCGAGTCGGGTGGGAACTGCGAGCTCACCCAGCCGGGCAAGGAGATCGAATTCCAGGGGGTTCACGTCACCGGCCCGTTGAACTTACCGGCCCAGCTCCCCTTCCACGCGAGCCAGATGTACGCGAAGAACCTGGAATCGTTCCTGAAGCTCCTGGTCACTCCCGAAGGGACGCTGGTCACGGACTTTAAGGACGAGATCCTCGCCGCGAGCCTCTTGACGTCCCAGGGCGCCGTGAACCACGCCCCGACCCGGGACGCGCTGGCGGGGGGAAAGTAGCGCGATGACCGCGGACCTCTGGACGGCGTTGTTCATCGGGATCCTGACCGCGTTCGTCGGCTACGAGGTCATCAGCCGGGTCCCTGTCCTGCTCCACACCCCGTTGATGTCGGGGTCGAACTTCATCCACGGGATCGTCCTCGTCGGTGCGATCGTGGCCCTCGGCATCGCCACGACCCCGCTCGAGGAAGCGATCGGCTTTGTCGCGGTCATCATGGGCGCGATGAACGTGACCGGGGGGTACGTCGTGACGGAGCGGATCCTCGCGATGTTCGACCGCTCCAAGAAGAAGGGAGGCCCGCCGTGATCGCCTGGCAGGAGCCGCTCGTCGACGCCGTCTACGTCGTCGCGGTCATCGCGTTCATTCTCGGCCTTAGGGCGATGAGCTCGCCCGCGACGGCCCGGCAGGGGATCGTGCAGGCGGGCATTGCGATGCTGATCGCGGTCGCCGTCACGATCGTCGAGCCCGGGCTCTCGAACTTTGCCCTCATCGCGCTCGGGGTCCTCGTCGGAGGCCTGGCCGGCTGGTACTGGGCCCGCGTGGTCCAGATGACCGCCATGCCCCAGATGGTGGCGATCTTCAACGGAATGGGAGGCGGCGCGGCCGCGGCCATTGCGGCCGTCGTCCTGCTCGGGAACCTTTCCGACCACACGATCTCGGGGCTCGCCCTCGCGGGAGCGGTCATCGGTGCCGTGTCGATCGCGGGCAGCATGATTGCCTTCCTGAAGCTGCAGGGGTGGCTGCGCTCGAAGGCGATCGTCTACCCCATCCAGCAGCCGACGAACATTGTCGTCCTCGCCCTCGGGGTCGGGTTCGGCGTCTACTCGCTGGTGAGCGGACTCACGTTCTGGCTGCTGCCGTTCTTCGTCCTCCTGCTCCTATTCGGGATTCTGATGGCCCTCCCGATCGGGGGAGCGGACATGCCCGTCGTCATCAGCCTCTTCAACGCGATGACGGGGATCGCGGTCGCCCTCGATGGGTTCGCGCTCGTGAACGGCCCGCTCGGCGATGCCGGCTACGCCATGGTGATCGCGGGCACCTTGGTCGGCGCGGCGGGTTCGTTGCTGACCCTCCTCATGGCCAAGGCAATGAACCGGAGCGTGGGGAACGTGCTCTTCGGGGCCTTCGGTGCGGTCGAGGAGACCGGCACGACGATGAAGGGCACGATGAAGCCGATCGAGGTCGACGACGTCGCGGCCCTGATGGCGTACGCGAACTCGGTCATCATCGCCCCCGGCTACGGAATGGCCGTGGCGCAAGCCCAGCAGAAGGTCAAGGAGCTCGCCGACGTCCTGGAGTCGAAGGGGGTCTCGGTCAAGTTCGCGATCCACCCCGTCGCCGGCCGCATGCCGGGCCACATGAACGTCCTGCTCGCGGAGGCGGGGATCTCCTACGACAAGCTGTTCGACCGCGACGAGATCAACCAGGAGTTCCCGAACACCGACGTCGTCCTCGTCATCGGGGCGAACGACGTCGTGAACCCGGCCGCCCACCGCGCGGGCAGCCCGCTCCAGGGGATGCCGATCCTGGACGTCGAGGGCGCGCACAACGTGATCGTGATCAAGCGCGGCCAGGGCAAGGGGTTCGCCGGCATCGAGAACGATCTGTTCTACCGGGACAACACGCGGATGCTGTACGGCGACGCCCAGGCGGTCGTCGGCCAGCTCGTCTCGGCCATCAAGCGGCTGGACTAGGCGGCGGCCCGCGGCGCCGCCGACGCCGTCGGGTTCACGTCGGGGCCCCCGGGGTGAGCGCCCGGAAATTCCACTTGATGTTCGCGGCGTAGCCGATCACGCTCCCGAAGAGGATGCCGACGAGCTGGCTGTCGAGATGGGACCCGCCCAAGTCGACCCCGACCGCCAGCACGACCAGGTTCACGGCCAGGACGCCCGCCTGGATGGTCCCGTAGACCGCAAGGTGGTAGGCGGTGGAGCGGCCGCCGCGTCCGGCGAAGGCCCACGCCCGGTTCCACGTGAAGTTCCACCCCATCGCGACGACGAACGCCCCGGCGCTCGCGAGGAGGTACGACCCCGCTACGTTCCCCAGGCGGAAGTCGAGGAGCGTGAAAACGCACAGGTTCACGAACACCCCCGAGACCCCGACGACCAAGAACGCCGGGATGCGCAACAGGTCCTCGAACGAGAGGCGGAAGCGGAGGAGCGAGCGGGCGAGGATCCCTCCCGTCGCCCGCCGTCGGGCCGCCTGGACGAGGGGGAGGTAGAACAGGGCGATCGCCCAAACGACCCAGACGGAGTAGTTGATCTGGAAGGTGAGGGCCCCGCTCTGCGAGCACGACGGGAAGCGGCCGCTGGTCACGGCGGGGCATAGGACCGCCGAACCGCTCCAAAGGAAGAAGGGAGCGAGGAACGCCGCGCTGATCCCCAGTGTGACGGCCGTGTTCCGCCAGTCCCTACGGATGACGTAGTACGCGATCACGAGTACGTTCGCGAACTGCTTGCACCCGAGCGAGAGCCACTCCGCCCACTTCTGGCGTCGACCCTCGAAGCCGAGGAAGCCGAGCGTCATCAGAAGGAGGACGACGAGGTCGTTGTACCCGCTCGCGGCGACGATCACCATGTACGGCTGGGCGAGCATCACCCCGGCGTCGAAGCGGCGTCGGGCGAGGAGGACCATTCCGGTCCAGCAGGCGAGCGCGAACCATTTGTAGCTCAACCCAGGAACCTGCAGGAACATCAGGAGGGGGAGGTAGAGGAAGGTCGACTGGGAGGTGAGTGTCCTTCCGTACTCCTGGTACGAGAACACGAGAGGGACCACGTAGGGGTCCTGGTGCGCGAACAGGACCGTAACGTAGCGGGGGGTCGTGTACGCTTCAGCGGTGAGTCCGTTCGCGGCGCCGGTCAGGATTGACACGACCCCGAACGCGAGGCCGGTGATCAGCAGGAAGTACACGAACCCGCTTCGTCGCTCGACCCCAAGCTGACGCACGGCGACCGGGAACATCAGGGCGAACGCCCCGAGCGAGATCCCACCGATCTCCTGGAATGCGGAGGGATAGAGCCAGAGGGCGGTGACCACGGCGAATGCCGGCACCGCCCCGGCGGCCCAGGCTGCGGCGTACCTCAGGTATCTCTCTCCCGGCGTCTGGGCCGGGAGAGATGCGGGGTCCGGGGTCTCACCCGAACCCACCATCAGTGACCGCCCACGGAGCCGGGCGACCGAGGAGGACCATATTAGCGGCGTCCACCGAGGGGAGGGACCCGCGGTGGAATGTAGTGGGGCTCCTCTGGGGAGACGATGGCTGAACCCACCCCGCCGCCGGTCCCGCCGTCGGACGTGGGCGACGCTATGCCGCCGACCCCCCAGGTCCTACCCAGCGCAATCGTGGCCCCTGGGGCCACGACCCGCGGCTTTCGCTCGATCCTCGCGAACCGGCGGTATCTGTTGTACCAATCGTCCGTCATTGTCGCCACCACCGGATACTCGGTCTACGCCGTTTCCATCCCCTGGTTGGCCTTCCAGAACTCGGGTTCGTTCCTGGTGGTAGGTCTGGTCCTCTTCGTCGAGGTCGGGATCTACGCCCTGACCTTTCTCGTGGCCCCCTGGGTCGACCGGACCGCGGACAAGCGCGCGATCTTCCTGGTCGGGTTTCCCATCCAGGCCGTGGCCGCCTTGATCCTGGGATTCACGGCCTCACGCGGGGAGCTTCACCTGCCGCTCCTGCTCGGACTGGTCGCGGTGCTCTCGGTGATCTGGGATTTCGAGTGGGCCGTGTTCCAGGTCGCACCCCGGCTCCTGCTCTCGAAGGACGAGCTGTTCGCGGCCCAGGGAATCTCGGGAGCCCTGGGAGGCGGCGCCGCCATCGGAGGGTTCGCCGCCGGCGCCGGGTTCATCCTCCTCTCGGGAGTCTCGGGGAGTGCCTACCTCTACGCGGGACTCCTCTTGGTCGCCACCGCGCTCGCGTCCCGGGTCCCGCTACGCGGGGCCCAGTCCGCCGAACCGGGGTACTTCGCCGGCTTTCTGGAAGGATGGGAATACCTTCGGTCCGCCGAGGGCCGACCGTTGCTGCAACTGGGGATGCTCGACGCCGTCGTCGGCTTCTTCGCGACCGCACCGGCGCTGCTCATCACGCTGTTCGCCGACCGGTCCTTCCCCGACCCGAGCTTCGCCTACGGGATCCTGTTCACCGCGTTCGTCGTCGGAGGGGTCGCCGTCGACCTGACGCTCGGCCACTTCAACCCACGGAAGCGGATCGGCTTCGTCCTCGTCGGAGGGCTCGCCGCGGCGGCGGTCGCGCTCGCCCTGGCCGGGATCGCACCCCCCGAGCTCCTTGCGACCGCGGCCGCGTGGGCGATGGCCGGCGGGGCATTGGGGGGGTACACCTCGGGGAAGTTCACGTTCCAATGGGGGTACGTTCCGGGGGACCGGCTCGCCCGCGTGACGAGCAATCTCTACGTCTTCCCCGGAGTCTCGGGCGCGGCCGGAGCGCTCGTCGTCGGGGATCTTGCCGGGGCGATCCCCGGTTCCTCGCTCGTGGAGCTGATCGCCGGGATCTTCGCGCTCGCAGTCCTACTGGCGTTGCTCCTTCCCGCGGTCCGTCGGTTCGCTTTCTGAAGGGGAGGCGGCCGGCGCCGCTCGCCCGCGTCCCTCCGGCCGGGTTCGAAAGGGGGATAACATCGGTTCGAATCTTCTCCGCTCGTGCACAGTGGCATCCCCAACCCCGCGTCGGCGTCTTCGGCGGGAACTGACCCCACACCTCCGGGCGTCGTCGCGGATCGGACCACGGTAACCAGCCTCCTGTGGAGATTCCAGTTCAACCGACAGGCGTTCGACGAACCCCAGCTCGAATGGCGAAGGTTGTTCGCGGAGACCTTCGGGACGTTCCTCCTCGTCGTCGTGGCGGCCGGTGCCGTCGTGGTATCGGCCGTCAGCCACGGAGCGGTCGGACGGGTCGAGGCTGTGGTGGCTCCGGGGCTGATGGTGATGGCCATCATCCTGTTCATGGGGGCGGTGTCCGGGGCCCATCTCAACCCCGCCGTGAGCATCGCCTTTGCTGCGCGGGGAGACTTTCCCTGGCGGCGGGTCCCGGGGTACATCGGAGCCCAGCTCTTGGGGGCCGCCCTCGCGTGCCTGTTCCTGTGGGCGATGTTCGGTCAAGTTGGGAACATGGGCGCCACCGAGCCCGGACCCGGGATCTCGGACCTGCAGGCGGTCCTGATGGAGCTCCTCCTGACGCTCGGGTTGGTCAGCACGATCCTCGGCACCGCCTCCAAGGCGCAGAACGTGGGTCCGATCGCGGCGCTCGCGGTCGGCGGGTACATCGCCCTCGCGGGGCTGTGGGCGAGCCCGATCAGTGGCGCGTCCATGAACCCGGCTCGGTCCTTCGGACCCGACCTCGTTCTCCTGAACTTCGGTCACTACTGGGTCTATCTCGTGGGTCCGATCGTCGGAGGATTGCTCGCCGTCCTCGTGGCGTACGTCCTTCGGGGACCCGGAGGGGACGAGCCGGCCATCCACGCCGCCCAGGGTCGGCTCGCCGAGTTCCTTCCTCTCCCTCCTCGGCCCGCTCCTGTGAAGAAGTCGCCGGGGACCACCGAAGCGACCCCGCAGAGCCCCGCCCCCCACCCCGCTGGGCCGGCCTCGGGCGGGACTGACCCGCCGAGCCGGCGGTCGTAGCGAACCGCCGACCTCCCGGCCGGGGTTATCTGGGCGGGGTGTGTGGTCGAGCGATGGCGGAGACCGCAGTCCGGGGGAACGCACCCGTAGACGGGGGCCAGCTGTATTTCGAGCGCAGCGGCCAGGGCCCCGTGATCGTCCTGATCCATTCCGCGTTCTTGGACGGACGGATGTGGGAGCCCCAGGTCGCCGCGTACTCCCGCACTCACACGGTCATCCGCTACGACGTACGCGGTCACGGGGCGTCAAGCCACGACCGCACCGGCACCTCGGACGGGCAGGACCTCACGGAACTCTTGAACTACCTTCAGGTCCCCCAGGCCTTCCTCCTCGGGAACTCGGACGGGGCCCGGATCGCCTGCGAGTTCGCGGCCGGCTTTCCCGACCGGGTGCCGGGTCTGATCCTCGTGGCGGGAACCCCGCACGACCTCGACCCCACCAAGGAGGAAGAGGCCAGCTTCATGGATACCTACCCGGATCGCGAGGGTCCGCTGCTCGAACTCATGCGAGCCATGCGGAAACCGGAAGCGCTCGAACTCATCCTCGACCTGTGGGCTTCGCAGGTCCTCCTCGAGGAACGGGGGCCGCTCCGCACGATCGCCTCGGAGAACTACGACCGATTCGTCGAGTTCCTGCTCCGGACCGAACCCGAGGGCCGAAAGCCGGCGTACCCGGTCGCGGAGTCCCTGAAGAAGGGTCGGGTGCCGATCCTCTCCCTTTCGGGAGCGCATGACGAGCCCGCCGTGAACATGATGATGGCTCGCTTTGCGGCCGAGGTTCCGAGCGCCCGACATCATGAGCTCGCGGACGGCGACCACACGCCCAGCCTTTCCGCCCGCGCTGAGTTCGATGCGCTCGTCCTCGAATTCTTGGCCACGATCGAAGGCGGTCAGCCGTGGCCGCCACCGAGAACCTGAGCCCCGACCGGTCCGCTCGTTCGAGCCGGTTCCCTACCGCTACGTCGAACGGTGCCGCGCGGAGGTGAGGCGGTACTGCCGTGCGAGGTTGTCCGGGAAGAAGAACGAGGATCGCCAAGCGCGGTATCGCTTGGGAACGGGCAGGGCTTGTACCTCCTTCCGAGAGGCACCGCTCCGAACCGCCTTCGCCACGATCCGCTTGAGGTCGTTCATGTACCGCCGCTCTTTCGTGAGATAGGACCCGGGTCCGACCGGTCCGTGACCGGGAACGACCCGGTCCACTCCGAGTCGCTCGATCCGGCCCAGGATCTCGGCCCATCGTTCCGGCCACCCATCTCCTACGGAAGGGTGAAGGTTCACCATCACGAGGTCCCCCGCGAAGAGGATTCGCTCCTCGGGCAAGTATCCGAAAACATCGCTCGGAGAATGTCCGCCGCCGTACGTGATGAGATGGAGCGTACGACGGGTGCCCTCCAGCACCATCTCGTCGGTGAACGTCACGTCGGGGGGTACGATTCGGTGCGTCGCCGGCGTCTGGATGACCCCCTCAAACCAACCCCGGACCCACGGGCGGTCCACGGGGGAGATAGTCGAGTTGGGCGCCTCGAGCCCAGCGAGCTCCTTCGGGAAGCTCCTTCGGCATCCTACCCATTGGGCGCGGCTCTTTCGGAGGATCAGCTCCCGCACTCGCCGCGTGGAGACGACGTGGCTTGCGACGAAGGCGGAGTTCCCCCAGATATGGTCCCCGTGCCAGTGACTGTTGACGACCCAATCGGGTTTGCGACCCGTGGACCGTTCGGCGGCGCGGGCGAGGGCCGCTCCGGCCATCGGGCTCAGCATCGAGTCAAACACGACCGTCCGGTCTCCCAGGTCGATGATTCCCGCGTTACACAACCCGAATCCCGTCGTGGTGGCGATCGCGGCGTGCACCCCCGGTGCCAATCGCTCAACACGAAAGTGCCGACCGGTCTCTGCGCGCGGCATGGTCCCTCTCATACGGCAAGAGGATAGGTCACTTGTGGAGGTGCACGGCCGGGCAAGCTCGTCTCTCCCCGACGAGACGGCCGCCCTGAATCGTCGTTCCGAACCGGCCGCTCCAACGGCCTCCCACCCCCCTGTTCTTTACCAATGACTTAATCCTAGGACGCCGGGTCGGCGACCCGGTGGTCCGATGGCTCGCAAGAGACTTCCGGTCGTAATCCTCTCGTTGGTGGCCGTACTCGTCCTCGCCCCCGGCGTCCCGGGGGTGACCTATGCCCTCGCCAGCCCGATCCACCCGGCGACGCTTTCGGGCGAGATCGTTCCGGCTCCGCTCCTCGTTACACGATCGGCGGCGGGACCGCTGTGCAGTTCTTCGGGCCTCTGCCCGGTAGAACTCAGCACGGCGTACGGGTTCTCAACTCTCAAAAGCAATGGCACCGCGGGTGCCGGGCAGACAATCGTCATCGACGATGCGTGCGGGGACCCTCACATTCGATCCGACCTCAAGGCCTTCGATCAACAGTTCGGGCTGCCTGCGCCGAACCTCACGATCATCGACCCTCAGGGTAAACCGTGCACCGACAGCAGTTGGTCCGTCGAGACGTCGCTCGACGTGGAGTGGTCGCATGTTACGGCTCCGAAGGCGGCGATCGACCTCCTACAGGCCGCCGTTCCCAACACGACGGATGTGTACGGCGCCTGGTCGTACGCGATCAGCCACCACCTCGGAAATCAGATCTCCAATAGCTTCGGCGGGGCCGGATGCTACTCGCAGCCCGCCTGCAACGCGACGATCGGTCAAGGCATCGGGGCCTGCAATTCTGTGGTCGGGACGTCCGGCGTGAACGTCACGGCGATTCTCAACAAGGCAGCTCGCGCGGGCGTCACGATTCTGGCTTCCGCGGGTGACTCCGGTGCGTGGGGTCAGGGAACATCGACCACCGAGCCGATCCCGGCGGACTGCGCCGGCGTTCTCACGGTAGGTGGAACCACGTTGACAGTGAGTTCCTCCGGAGCCTATGTGGGCGAGTCCGCGTGGTCGGGTACTGGCGGAGGCTACGCCACTCAGGCCGAGCCGCGCTATCAGAAAGCGGTGAAGATCCCCGATGCGTACCACGCCCTGGCGAAGCCCGACGTGGCGGCGGACGCCGACCCGGGCAGCGGCGTGTGGGTGTACAATCAGGGTTGGGGCGTCGTGGGCGGCACGAGCCTCTCCTGCCCGCTCTGGGCCGGGTTCATGGCGGACGTCAACGAGGTCCGGGCCGCGAACCACCTGGGTCCGGCGGGCTTCGTGAATCCGTTCCTGTACAAGACCGTCTACGGGGTCCGCGGCCATTCGACGAACTACTCTCTCGACTTCCACGACATTACGAGCGGAAACAACGGATGGCCGACGAAGACCGGATGGGACGCGGACACGGGACTAGGCTCATTCAACGTCACGGGCTTGGCGGCGACCTTGGGGACCGACGCGTCTGCGTGAGCCACGCCTCGATCCCGGGCCGCTCCCGGTCCGACCGAGAGGGGGGTCCGATGGGGGGTTAGTACCAATTGCCACTTCATTGCACTAGCCAGGCCAGAGACACTTGGGTGGAGCTCGGAATAAGGGTCGAGGCTAAGCGGGGTCGGTCAAGACCTTGGTTAATTTCGCCTCGAGGTCGGCGAGGTTCAAGTACTGGATGCGATCCAGCCCGCGGATATCGTCGGGTACGTCCTTCGACAGCTTCGTCGGGTCGAATGCGATGCACGCTTTGCATTCGAACCCTTTAGCAATACCGAGTTCCAGGGTGACGTTGGGAATCCACTCAGTCTCATCATAGATGGAAATCGGAGAGTCGAGAATCATCTGAGCAATCTTGTAGAGGAGAAACTTGTGCGTTATCCGCTCGTCCGCGAAGACGGACCTCCTGTCAACCGCTTTCCCAACTTTTTCGAATACAGCAGGACAACCAGCCGCTCCAATCATTCCGTGCGGATAGGCGACAAAGAACTGATTGGGGACCCGGGACGCCGAAAGGAGCGCCCGGAATCGTGCCCATTCCGTAGGAACGGTCGTTCGTCGCGGCAGGGACGAAATGGGTCGAGTCAATCTTGCTCAGACCCATGGATGTATAACCCATGGCGAGAAACTGAAAGTAACGCGAGCAGGGGCGTTCCGCCCCTGGGTTTTTCGGAGAAGCGCATGGTGGGGCTGAACCGCAATCCAGACCCCCGAATTCGCACCGTCGGCCAGTTCGCGCTGGTCGTCGTGGCGGTCCTGATTACACTGATTGCCGCCGCCCCCTTTCCGCAAGCGGCCGGGGCCGGCAGCTCGAAGTTAGCCGCGGCCCCGTCGGGCGGCTCGACCGTGACCGTCCAGTTGCGGATTCACGTCGGAACCGTGCTCGGTCTGGCGAACGCGGAGTTCTGGGGCTCGGCTCTCTATCCTATTCCACAGCCGAACTCGACCGAGGCCCAGGAATGGTCCGCCACGGGGGTCCGGTACGCTCTCTGGCCTGGCGGGAAGGCCAACGACGGCTACGATGTGCTGACCAACGTCATGTACGATGCCAATGGCACGTCGTCCACGCCGCGCGGTAACCTCAGTTCGTTCGTGACGTGGTGCGAGACGACCGGCTGCCACGCCATTATCGGTCTTCCGGGCGAGATCAACAGGCCGAACGTCGCCGCGGCGGAGGTCTCTTACATCGAGAAGACCCTCCACTTCCATGCGGCCTTCTGGGAGATTGGGAACGAGCCGGGCCTGTGGAGAGATTACAAGGTCCCTTGGGCCAAGTGGTCAGCCAGCAAAAACTCCTCCATCACCCCCCTCCAGTACGCGAACCTGGTCCATCGGTACATCGCGGCCATCCGCGCCATCGACCCGAAGGCCCGGATCATCGGCCTACCCGGGACCGGCTTGGGCACGTATCTCGAGTCGACCTACGTGTACGACACCGTCAAGGTGAACGGGCAGAATCTCTCCGCAGTGGCCCTCCACATCTATCCGGCGGGTCATCTTGGTGCGGTTAACGGGACCCTCTCTCAGTTTGACCAATCCCTAACTGGGAGGACTTCTCTCGAGGGCCGCGTTCCGCTGGTCCGAGAGGCAATCCGTTCGGCCTGCGCCAAGTGCCACCCTCAGGTTTTCGTCACGGAGTACAACGCGGCCACGGTGGGGGTTCTCACGAACACCGGCAACTACGGGATGTTCATGGCCGGCTTCGACGAAGTCCCGTACGTCGCGGCCGAGGTCACCCAAGGGCTGACCGAACGCGTCCGTAACATGGATCTCTGGACGTTCGCGGGGGGGTACCCCGGGGCGATGGTCGCGTCCAATGGGTCGGCGCGTCCGCTCTACTATCTCTACTCGACCATCCTCCCCCAGCTGGACCTCAAGGCCGTACAGACCAACTTCTCGGCATCGGTGGGCCAGTTCTTCGGCGTCGCCTCAGTTGCCGGTGTCTCGGGATCCACTGCGATGACGCTCCTCCTGGTGAACGCGAACACCACCACGGGCGTTCGGGTCGACATGGTGGGCTCGGGGTTCACGCTGAACGCCCCCACCACCACGTGGAGCTTCGCTTCGGGAATGAGTCAGCCCGTCGTCTACGGCTGGGGCGGCGTCGCCCCGACCAGTTGGGTCGTCGGGCCGGAAAGCGTGCTACTGGTCAAGGTCGCGTAGCTCCGGACAGCGCCCACCGGGCGCACGGACTCCCTCCGATCAGGAAACGCCGGGGCGGGGTCGCCTTTCGTGAGACCCGGAGATGAGCGCGGCCAGATTCGAACTGGCGATCTTCACCGTGTCAGGGTGACGTCATAACCACTAGACTACGCGCCCGCGAGGGCGGCCACCGACGACCCGCTCAAAACCCCTTCGGGGACATCAGAATCTAGCCGTATCCGCCGGGGAACGGGCTCGAGTCCGGTGGATGGTCGTTCCAGTGGTAGTACCCCATCGATTGTCGTTGGGACTCGGTGACTTCCTGGCGGAGGCCGCCCTGGAACGACCCGTACGTCTCCCGGATTTGCTCCTCGATCGACCGGGCCCGGCGCAGCGCCTCCGCGAGGTGCTTTGCTTCGATGAGGTCGCTTCCCGAGACGGCCGCGAGGTCCCCGGCGGTGCGAAGGAGGCCCCCCAATTCCCGGAGGCGGAGGGTGAGCGCGTTCCGGCGACCGTCCAGCACCTCCGCCCGGCGCCGGGCTTCCTGGATGAGCTCGATGACGGCCTCGCGAGTGGCGGGGCGGATGCGACCGTCGACCGCGATCTCCTGGGCGCAGAACTGGGCGAGCCGTAGCCGGTTCGCGGGCGTGTCGGGCATCGCGGTCTCGAGCAACACTTCGTAGCCGCTGCCGGCGATGCGCGAGCGGAGGGGGGAAAGGATCCGGTGGATGTCCTGGATGTTCGCGGCCGCGACGAGGATGAAGTCGCACGGGACGTTGTCGACCCGGACGGAAGCGCCCCCCGACTGGGGGTTCCGTCCGCTGATCGGGAACCGCTTCTCCTGCATCGCGGTGAGGATGTGGCGCTGGATGTAGCCCAGCGACGGTAGTTCGTCGATGAAGAGGACCCCCTCGTGCGCCTCGTGGATCTCGCCCGGGATCACCCGGTCGTACGGCAGGGTGCCGAGGGTCGGGTGGCCGCCGTAGGGGTCGTGACGGACATCCCCCAGGAGCTCGGTCTCGCTCGCCCCGGTCGCCATCACGAAGGTGTTGCGGTCGAGCTTGACCAAGACCTTCCGCGGGCTCTCCCGCTGAAGGGTTCTCCGGCGCTCGAGCGCCCGCTGGTCCAAGACCTTGATGTGGTCCTCCGCCCGCTCGTACGAGACGACCTCCTCGACGCCGTTCCGAAGACGGGTGGTGCGGACGGACTCCTGCGGGTTACCGCCCGGCGAGACGGTCAGCTCGAGGATCCCGCCGACGAGGTCGCGGAACGGGTTGCCGCTCCCGCCCACCCCGGGGAGGGTCTGCTTCACGTTCCCGCAGCTCGGGCAGTACCGTTCGGTCGGCGTGGAGTAGAAGCTGCAACGGGGACATCGGTAGCCTAAGCGCTCGGCGACGGTGGTCGGCGCGTCGGTCGGGAGGATCAACTCGCCCTCGACCGACCGGGCGGCCTCCCGTTCGTGGTAGACCTCCTCGCGCCCGACGATCTCGATGCTGGGGCGCTCCGGGTTCTCGGGGTTGTGGACGACGCGGAGCTCGCTGCGGGGCCGGTCGAGGTGGAGGGCGAGGGCTTGCGCGGTCATCGACTTCCCAATCCCGGGGGGCCCGACGAGGAGGAGATGCCGGTGCTGGTAGGCCGCGATGCGTGCCGTCTCGACCGCCTTCTCCTGGCCGATCACCCGCTCGAGCGGGTCGGTCGGGATGGGGATGTCCGCCGTGCTCTGGATCTCGTCCAGCGCGGCGGGAAGTCGGCGGGACGCGTCCGCGTTCGTTGACATCGTTCGCCCGGGAGTAGAGCCACCGAGGTATAGGTGCGTCGCGGGGCCCCAAGGCCCCGCGACGCGGGAAAAGGTAGGGTCCTAGCGGGCGCCGGCCACCGGGGCGAGGTCGGCCTTGGTGAAGACCCGGACCTGCTCCGGGAGCTTGCCGATCGGACCCAGTCGGGTTGCGACGACCGTGCCGATGCCCTTCTCCTGGGCCACATCGAGCAGACGCTGGCTGACGATCCCGTCGAAGACGAGCGCCTTCGCGGGGGCGCTGAACGCGCTGATCGTCTCGATCATGTCCTTCACGGGGGCCTCGGCGACGACCGTGTCATCCTCGCCGACGATGAGGCACTTCGACGCGTTCTCGACCGCGTTCAGGAGCTCGAAGTAGTGGGCCAGCTCCGGAGGGAGCTGGGCCACCGGCACGGGTGGGGGAGGCGGCGGGATGGGCATGGGCGCCCGGGGGGGCGGCGGCGGGAGACGCTCCCGGTCGTCGCGGCGGTCCCGGTCTCGGCCGCCGTTGCGCGGGTCGTCGCGTCGGGATTCCGAGCGACCGCCTTCCGAGTCGCCGCGGTCCTCGCGGGGTGCGCGGGTGCCGCCGGTCGACTCGAAGCCGCTCATCTCGAGGTACTGGTTGAGCGGGATCTTGTTCCGCAGGCACTTGAGCAGCTGCTTCTGGGTGAGCTCCTCGACCTCGCTGCCGCGCGGAGCGCGGGCGACGAAGTCGATGTCCATCGTCTGGAGCATCTCTCGGAGGATCAGCTCGCCGGCGCGGTCCCCGTCCGTGAAGACGGTCACCGTCTTGCCGCGCGACAGGTCCTTCACGGTCTGCGGGACGCTCGTCCCTTCGACCGCGATGACGTTCTTGATCCCGCAGCGGAGCAGGTTCAGCACGTCGGAGCGGCCCTCGACCACGATGAGGGCATCCGCCGCGTCGATGTTCGGCCCGGCGGGCAGGTGCTCTGGGCCGTAGGTGGTAATCTCCTCGACCTGGACCGCTTTGCGGACGGCCTCGGTGAGGTCCATGCCCACGCCCTTCGACTCCTCCTGGAGCCGACTAAGGATCTCCTTCGCCCGGTCGACGACCTTCTGGCGTTTGGAGATGCGGATATCTTCGACGCTGACGATCTCGATCTTGGCCCGGCAGGGGCCGATCCGGTCAACGGTCTCGAGGCCGGAGGCGAGGATCGCGGTCTCGACCTGGTCGAGCGAGGAGGGGATGATGATCTCGCCCTCGCTCTTGCCCTTGCGGCTGTCGATCTCGACTTCGATGCGGCCGATTCGGCCGGACTTCTGAAGGTCGCGGAGATCGAGCTCGTCGCCGAGCAGTCCTTCGGTCTGTCCGAACACCGCGCCCACGACGTCGGGCTTGTCGATGACGCCCTCGGCTGTGATGCGGGCTCGGATCTGGTATTTCGCGGCGCTGGGGTCGTTGGTCATTGTTGGTTCTCCCTGGTCGGAAGGGGTCCCGCGAACACGCGGGGTACCTCGCGGGAGGACTAGTTCGAACCGATGCCGCCGGGCGATGCGCGGAGCCTACGACAGGACAGGACGTGGATCATGAGTCGCGATTCCGGATCTCCAGCGACGTCGGGAGTCGAGCTCCGTCCGTCTCCGGGGGGTTCCTTCCGCTCCTCGAAAGCCGGATGCGCTATTTAAGCGGGACGTGGAGCGTGAATGCGTCCCAGACGTGGCGCTCCCCTCTCCGGAGATCGCGCCGCCTTTCGAGGAGCACAGTCTTTATAGCGGCCAACTCTACGCGCCCTCGGAGAGAGTTTTCATGCCTCGTCGTGCACCGAAAAAGACGGAGTCCGTCCCGACCCCCGGCGAGCCGGAGACCATCCCGTCGCCGCATCTCGCCGATGACGACTTCGTGAGCTCGCTCAAGAACGAGCTCGTCCGGACCCAGGAGGCCGCGGGCGCGAACAAGGGAGAGGACTTCACCCACCGGGCGAACCTCAACAAGCGCCTGCTCCAGGACCTCTGGGAGGTCCACAACCAGTTCGAGGAGGTCAGCGTCCACCTCGCCATCGACCCTTCCCAGACCCTCTTTGCGACGTTCGTGGAGTATCCCACCAAATGGACCTTCCGCGAGAATTTCGACTTCGGCGCGGTCAAGACGATCGAGCTCGGCGACCGCGCGGCCGGCTGGGTCGGGTTCACCCTCCGCTTCTGGTACTACCGCGCCCCGGACGGAAAATCCCGCCTCCGCGGGATCTTCGAGTGGTGCGACGGCGAGAGCTACCACCGCTACTCCGGCTGGATGCGGATGATGAGCCAGGCCGTCCTGTTGGACATCCTCGAGGACGACGTGGACGTCCGCGACGTCCACCGCATCCTGAAGGACGTCGTGGTCCAGTGGTATGCCGCCCACCTCGAGCGGACGCCCGAGAAGTTCGTCGCGCACCTGAAGGAGAAGTATCCGAAGGGTGCCTCGTACGCGAAGGAATCGTACCGCTGAACCCGCCCGAAGGACGGTCTTGAAATAGGCCGGACCTCCTTCGCGGCCGCTGGGCCGATGGTTCGGCGCGGCGCCTCCCAGCGCGGTGCCAGCTTCGACCGGGAAGAACGAAGTGGCGGCGAACTTACGGGAACACCTCGTCGCGTACTTCGAGGAGCACCACAAGCTCGTCGAGGCGGGCGCGCTTGAGCTCCTGCTCGACCATCGGCAACCGCTCGTCGTGTCCCGCGAACTGATCGAGCGGGCCGGAGTGGCGTCGACCTTCGTGACCCGCGAGATGGTCGAGACGGTCCTAGCGGAGGCGCCCGGCGGAGGGTCCGCCGTCACGCTGCGTCCCAACGACCCCAGGACCGCGATCACAGCGCCCCCGTCCACCGGGTTCCACCTGATCAACGAAGGCTTCAGCGGCCCCGTGATCTCCGATTCCCCGCTCATCGCCTACACCGCGCTCTTCCACTCCCGCTACCGCTCGCTCGCGCGGATGCTCCGGGGCCGCCCCGAGCTCGAGAACTTGAGGCCGGTCCGCGAGATCCGCGCCGGCGAGGGACCCACTTCGGTCATCGGCATGGTCCGTGACGTCCGGGAGACCGTCCAGCGCCACCACCTGATCCTGACGCTGGACGACGAGACCGGGAGCGTCGAGGTACTGGTGCCGAAGGATTCGCCCGGTTCGCGCTCCCCGTTCCTCCCCGACGAGGTCGTCGGGGTCCGCCTCGAGTTCTCGAAGGAGCCCCGGCGACTTCCGAGGGTCGTCGCGGTCGAGCGGCCCGAGGTGCCGCGCAACCGGGTCCTCGGTCGCTCGCGGCGGCAGGTCCGGGCCTTTTTCCTCTCGGACCTCCACATCGGGAGCCGGTCGTTCTTGTCCGAGAACTGGGGGCACCTCGTGGACTTCCTCGCGGGCCGCGGACCGCATGGCGCCCTCGCGAGCTCGATCGAGTATGTCGTCGTGGCCGGGGACCTGGTCGACGGGATCGGGATCTACCCCCGGCAGGAACGGGACCTCGCCATCCCCGACGTAGTCGAACAGTATGCCGAGCTCGGCCGTCGGCTCGCGGAGCTGCCGGATCGCCTCTCGGTGATCGTGGTACCGGGCAATCACGACGCGGTGTGCCCGGCGGAGCCCCAGCCCTCCCTACCGGCCAGCCTCGCGCAGACGCTCCCGCCCAACGTCCGCGCGCTGGGCAACCCGTCGACCTTCGCGGTCGAGGGCGTCGTGATCTCCGCCTACCACGGGCGCAGTTTCGACGACCTGATCCCCGCGATCCCGGGCGCCTCCTACTCCCGACCCACCGACGTCATGAAGCGCATGCTGCAGATGCGGCACCTCGCCCCGATCTACGGCGACCGGACCCCGATCACGCCGGCCGGCCGGGACGGCCTCGTCCTCGACCCGGCGCCGGACATCTTCGTGACCGGCCACTCGCACACGTACGGCGTCGACCGGTACCGGGGCATCCTGCTCCTGAACGCCTCGACCTGGCAGGGCGAGACCGAGTACCAGCGGATGCGCAACATCACGCCCGTTCCGGCCCGCGCGGCGCTGGTCGATCTGGCCAGCCTCGCGACGGCCACGCTCGATTTCTCGAAGGGCGAACCGACGATCGCGGAGGGCGGTGCATGAGCCCCTATCCCATGGACGTGGCCCACGCCGTCGGCCCGGTCCGGCTCGTCCTCTCGACCTACCCGTCCCGGGAGTCCGCGCTCCGCGCCGTGAACGGGGCGGTGGAACGCCGCCTCGCGGCGTGCGGAACGCTCCTCGAGGCCGAGTCGAGGTACTGGTGGAAGGGCTCGGTGGTCTCGGCCCCGGAGTTGCTCGTGATGTTCAAGACGGTGCCGAAGCGCGTCGGAGCCCTCTTTGCCTTCCTCCAGGCGACCCATCCGTACGACGTCCCGGAGATCCTGGAGATCGACGTCCCGCGGGTGGGAGCGGGGTACCTCACCTACCTCGCCCGGACGATCGATGTGACGGCGCCGCCCCCGCCCTTGGGCGGCGGGTCTACGCGGCGTCGGGAAGTACCGCGAGGCCGGGAAGCTCGAGTCCCTGGACGAACTCGAGCGCGGCGCCGCCGCCCGTCGAAATGAACTGAAACCCACGGGTGACCCCCAGGTCCTGGGCGATCCGGGCCGAGTCCCCGCCCGCCGCGACGTGGTGGCCCGCGACCGCCGCGAGCGAACCCAGGACTTGGCGGGTCCCGTTCGCGAATCGGGCGTCCTCGGCGCGGCCGAGCGGGCCGTTCCAAAAGACGGTCTTCGAGCCGGCCAGCGCGTGGACGAACCGGGCCCGCGTCGCCGGCCCGATGTCCTGGACGACCGCGTCCGCCGGGATCCCGTCGAGCGGGTAGACCTCCGCGTCGGACCTCCCCGGCCGCTCGACCACGACGTCGCTCGGCAGGAGGATCTCCGTGTGGGCCGCCTCGGCCATCTGGAAGAACTCCGTCACCGCCTCGCCGAGCCCGCTCTCGACCGAGCTCGCGCCGAGCGGGACTCCGCGCGCGGCGAGGAACGGGTGGGCCAGTGCGCCCCCGATCAGCATCGTGTCGGCCCGGGAGAAGAAGCTCGCGAGCAGGGGGAGTTTGTCGCGCACCTTAGCGCCCCCTACGACCACGACGTAGGGTTTCTCCGGCAACCCCCGGAGCGGGGCCAGCTCCCGGATCTCGCGCTCGACTAAGAGCCCGGCGAACGACGGCAGGCGTTTCGGGACCCCGACCGTGGACGCGTGGGCCCGGTGGACCGTCCCGAAGGCGTCCTCGACGAAGAGCTCGCCGAGCCGGGCGAGCTGGGCCGCGAACGCGGGGTCGTTGGCCTCCTCGCCCGGATGGAAGCGGAGGTTCTCGAGAAGGAGGAACTGGCCGTTCTCGATGCGGGCGGAGAGCTCCAAGGCCTCCACGCCAACGACATCGCCCGCGAGGGGCACCGGCTGGCCGAGCAAGGCGCTCAACCGGTGGGCCACTGGACGAAGACTGAGGCGGGGGTCTCGCTTCCCGTCCGGACGACCGAGGTGCGACATCAGGATCGTCCGGGCGCCGGCCGCCCGGAGGTGGTTGAGCGTGGGCAGGGCCTCGACGATGCGGCGGTCGTCCGCGACCTGCCCGTTCGCGTCCTGCGGGACGTTGAAATCGACCCGGACGAGCACGCGTCGACCCCGGACGGGCGCCCCCTGCATCCCGCGCTTCGCGAGCATCCGGGCGGGGACGAGGGACGGTACCGTAAAGGGGTTATCGTCGGGACGCGCCCGCCGCGACCCGGGACCGGATCTCGGCGATCGCGTTCCGGGTGAACGGGAGGTCCAAGCCGTGGGCGTCGGCCGCGCGCAGGATCTCCCCCGAGATGGCATCGACCTCGGTGGGGCGTCCCCGGTCAAGGTCCTGGAGCATGCTCGACCGGTTCTCGGCGGTGGCTCGAACGACCCGGTCGAGGTCGGCCCGGGCCTCCTCGTCGCTCACCTCGATCCCGACCGCCCGAGCCGTTCGCGCGGCCTCCTCGAGCAGGCGGGCGGCCTCCTCGCTGTACGGAGATTCGAGGAGTCGGCCGTTCAGGACCCCGTGGACGGCCGTCACCGGGTTGACGGCGGCGTTGACGACGGCTTTCCGCCAGACCTCGCGACGAAGGTCGGGAACCAAGCGGATCCGGATCCCCGCTTCCCGGAGGAGACGCTCGAAGACCTGGATCGCGGGAGCGTTGACGCCTCGGGCCTCCGCGAGGACGATCTCCCCCTCACCAGCCACCCGGACCTCTCCCGGTCGGACCCACGTGGCGGGGAGCGAATTCACCGCGCGGACCATGGCCCGCTCGGGATCGCTCCAGCCGCCCGACCGGAGGGCCCGGGCCGTGACCTCCTCGATGCCGAGCCCGTTCTGGGGGAGGAGCAGAGGGGTCCCCGGTCGGACTCCCCGGGCGATCGCCGTGGCGGCGGTGGCGAGGTCGAAGGACTTGACCGTGAGGAGGACGGCGTCCGGTGGGGGACCGGGGGGGAGCTCCTCGGCGGCCTCGACCCGGAACGTGCCTTCCACGCGACCCGTGAGACGGACGCCTCCCTCCCGGAGCGCGGCGATCTGCTCCCGGCGGGCGATGAGCAGGACCGAGTGGCCCGCCCGGTCGAGGTACGCTCCCAGGAGGGACCCGATGGCTCCGGCCCCGAAGACGACGACGCGCACGGGCGAGGGCTACCCCAATCGCCGGACCAGGTCGGAAAGGCCGGAACCCTCGCCCCAGTCCCGCTTGAGCAGCCGGAGGACGCCCTCGTAGTACCGGACCTGGTCCCGGGCCTGTCGCACCTTGAGGAGGACGTACCGCTCCTCGCGGCGGAGGCGGTCGACCTCGGCCCGAAGCTCCCGCTCGGCCGAGCGGAGCGATTCCATCCTACCGGTAAGTGAGAGGGATCCTCTGCGAACCATCGTACCTCCCGGGGTTGCCCTGCCGCGCCGCCGCGTCGAGGACCGCCTCCAACGTGGCGTGAAGGCGGGCCATCTCCTTTTGGACTCGATGGAGCCGCGTCTCCTCCCGGATGCGTTGGTCGTGCACCTGGGCGAGCGAGCGCTCGAGGGTCGTCATCCGGCGCCTCCACTTGTCCCGTTCCTGGACATTCAGGAGGACCGATTCGGCATCGACCATCCCCAGGCCGACCACCCCGGATGAGAATCAACCTTTCGCTCGAGCCGGTGACGGGGTGCGGCGCGGGGGAGGTATCGTTTAAGGGTCGGGACGGGTCGGGGAGCGCGGGAGCAACTCATGACCGGACTCGGCAAGGTGGTGGTGCTCGGAGCGGGCAACATCGGCGGATCCCTGGCTCAGCGACTCGCCGAGATGGATGTGGCGCGGGAGGTCGTCCTCGTCGACATCATCGACGGGTTGCCCCAAGGGAAGGCCCTCGATATCCAGGAGTCGGCCCCGATCCTCGAGTTCTCCACCCGCGTCACCGGTTCGACCTCGCTCGACGCGATCCACGGAGCGGACGTCGTGGTCGAGACCGCCGGCCTCGCCCGGAAGCCCGGGATGAGCCGTTCCGACCTGCTCACCAAGAATGCGGCGATCGTCAAGGGGCATGCCGAGGCGGTCCGGGCCCAGGCCCCGAACGCGACCGTCGTGGTCGTGACCAACCCGGTCGACGTGATGACCTACTGGTTCCGGCAGATCTCCGGGTTCCCGAGCCCCCGGGTCTTCGGTGAATCCGGTACGCTCGATACGGCCCGCTTCCGCTGGTTCGTCGCGGACGCCCTCGGGGTCGCCCCCCGCGATGTCACGGGCTTCGTGCTCGGGAGCCACGGCGACACGATGGTACCCGTCCTCTCGCTCACGAGCGTATCGGGCGTACCGCTCACGAAGCTCCTCCCCGCGGATCGCCTCACCGCCATCGTGGAGCGGGCCAAACAGGGCGGCGGGGAGATCGTGAACCTCTTGAAGAGCGGGAGCGCGTTCTATGCCCCCACCGCAGCCCAGGCGGAGCTGGTCCAGGCGATCGCGCGCGACGAGCACCGCCTCCTTTCCGCCAGCGCCCACTTGAACGGGGAGTTTGGGGAGAAGGACGTCTACATCGGCGTGCCCGTTGTCCTCGGCCGGAACGGCGTGGAACGGGTCGTCGAGGTCGACCTATCACCCGCGGAACGCACGGCGTTCGGGGCCAGCATCGCGGCGGTCCGCTCCGACCTCCAGATCCTCGCGTCCCTTCCGCCGTAAGGAGCCGAACGCATGCCCGAGACGACCGGACCCTCCGCCTCCTCGGGACCGATCGAGATCAAGCGCCGCCTCGGCACGCTGCGCTACACGACCGATTCGAAGGAGCACGCCCACATCACGGTCAAGCCGCCGATCTGCGCGAAGTGCCCCCACTCGTTCTGCACTTTCGTCTGTCCGGCGAAGTGCTACGAGCGGATCGACGGTCGCCTGGTCTTCCGCTACGAGGACTGCGTCGAATGCGGGGCCTGCGACATCGCGTGCGACCAGGGGTCCGTCACGTGGAACCTCCCCCGCGGCCCGTACGGCGTGAAGTACGCGTACGGCTGAGAAGCCCACGCATCTCCCTCGAGGAGGTCCGGCCCGCTAGGGCGAGGCCGGCGCCCCTCGTCGATGGTCGAGGAGCGCCCGGAGCTCCGCCCCGCCCGAGGGAACCCACCAGAACACGACGGAGGGGAACCCACGCCGGCCGAGTTCATCGTAGGCGCCCAGGGCGGTCGGGATGTCGACCGCGTTCGGAAGTCCGGGCGTGACGGTGATCTGGACCGTCGGTGGCTCGGTCCCGAACTGCTGGCCGAGCCGGTCCAGGGCCTCGGTCCAGCGGTTCTGTCTCAGGGCCGACTGCGTCTGCACCACCAGGGTGTCGACCATCCCCCGGAACCCCCGGTAGTTCCAGCTGTGTTGGGGGTTGAACAGTCCCTGCCCGGTCAAGTAGGCCACCAGGCGGAACCCGTGCGACCGGGCGATCCCGGTGGCCTTGCTGAGGTTCTGGGCGGTGACGCCGGGGTTGAACGAGAACTCCGGCTCGTTGGGGTAGTTCGGTTCGTAGTCATAGAAGATGCCCACGATCGGGGGGTGGAGGGCCGCGCTGAGCAGCTCGACGTTGGCGACCCCGCTCGTGAACGCGTAGATGGGACTTTGGGGGAACGCCTCGGCGAGCCGCTCGGCCCGGGCCTGCACGTTGGCGGGGTTCGCCGGCCGGTCGACCCCTCCCGAGTTGACCGTCAGCCAGTCCCCCGGGGCGATGCCGTCCTTCAGTTCCAGCAGGGTGGGCACGGCGTCGTCCGTCACCGGCACGATGACGATCATCGACCGACGAACCCAAGTCTCCTTCTTCACGTCACCGAATCGCGAACGAAGTGGTCGCCCGGGGGATCCCGAGGCGGGAAACCGTCCGCCACGGCGGGCGTCGGCACCTTCCACTGAACCCGCAACTTAAAACCCCGACCGCGGGGTCGTTGGGTCGGAGTCGTATCTACGCCGAGCACCGCATCCGCCGGGACCTCCCCGCTGTTCCCCTACCGCGTCCGAGCGGGCCAGGACCTGGTCCTGGACGCCGTGGGCGAGCTCACGTCCCGGGGAGGGGCTCTCCTCGTCAACGCCGCGACCGGGAGCGGAAAGACGGTCGCGACGCTCGCGCCCCTGCTCGAGCACGCCGCGGCGGCCGACCACAAGATCCTCTACCTCGTCCGGACCCACTCCCAGGAGGTCCAGGTCCTCCACGAGGTGCGGACGATCGCCCACCGTCTCGAACGTCCGATCCTCGCGGTCGGGCTCCAGGGCCGAGCCCGACGCTGCTTCCTGCTCGAGAACGTCGCCGAGGTCAAGGGCGCGACGGCCGAGGAGCACGGGAAGCTCTGCGCGGACCGGAAACGGGCCACCGAACGGGCGATGGCGGGCGAGGCGCCCCTCCTCCCGCCCCCGGAGCTCCCGGAGGGGGGCGAGATCGACCTCACCGACCTGGACGGGTGTCCGTACTACGCGCGCGTGGTCCAGACCGACTTGGAAGGATTCATCGAGCGGATCGGGACGAAGCTCCCGACCCCGACCGAGTTCGACACGCTCTGTCGCGAGGAGAACCTCTGTGCCTACGAGCTCGCGAAGCGCCTGATCCCGCACGCCCGCCTGATCACCGCCCCGTACGCGTTCTTCTTCCATCCTCACATCCGCCGTTCCCTCTACCAGTGGATGGGCGTCCCGCCGGACCGGGTCGACCTCGTCATCGATGAGGCGCACAACCTCCCGAACCACCTGAGAGAGCTCGCGAGCGTCGTCCTGCCGCAGGAGTCCGTCCGCAGGGCCCGCAGCGAGGTCGCCGAGCGGGGGGACTTCCAGCTCCCCGACGGGCCGAGCGCGACCCGCTTCTTCGACATCGTCGGCGCCGCCGTGGAGGAGCTCGTCCAGGCCCTGGTCCGCGAAGATGACGCGGTCCTCCCTCCGACGGTGTTCGAGGATGCGCTCCTCACCGCCTTGGGAGGCACGAGTCATCGGCTCGACACATGGTTGGGCGCCCTCGCCACGTGGGGAGAGAACCTCCGGGACGAGCGTCGGCGGGAGCGGCACCTCCCGAGGTCGTGGGTCCATACCGTCGCGCTCACGCTCCTCTCTTGGCCCCAGCTCGAGCCCCCCGCGTACGTCAAGGTCGCCACCCGGACCCCCCGGGCCGCTCTGGAAGCGTTCTCGCTGGACGCTTCGATCCCCGCCCAGCCGATCCGGGAGTGCCACCTCTCCGTCCACCTCTCGGGGACCCTCGCCCCGCTCGAGGAGTACCGCGATGCCCTGGGTCTCGGGGAGAGCGCCCGGCTCCTGGACGTACCGTCCCACTTCCCACCGGAGAACCGGCGCTACCTCTACGACACCTCCGTCACGACCCGTTACGAGGACCTGCGACAGGACCCGCACGCGATCGCCCGCCTCGCGGACCGCCTGGTCGAGGTGATCGCGAGCTTGCCCGTCAAGACCGCGGTCTTCTTCCCGAGCTTCGACCTGCTCCACAAGACGCTCGAGGCCGGCCTCCAGTCCGGGCTCCCCGGGAACGTCTTCATCGAATACTCCAAGATGCCGGTCGGCGACCTCTGGCGCTCCATCGAGGGATGGAAGAGAGACCCTGAGGGGACGGTCCTGCTCGGGGTCGCGGGCGGCCGCCTGGCCGAAGGGATCGACTATCCCGACGAGGAGCTCGAGGCGGTCGTTATGGTCGGGATCCCCTACCCGAAGCCGACCGCGCGCCGCGAAGCGCTCCGCCGCTTCCTGGACACGACCACGGGACGCGGCTGGGAGTACACGGTCGAGGCTCCCGCCGCCCGGGCGATCGTCCAGGCATGCGGCCGGATGATCCGTTCCGAGAACGACCGGGGGCTCGCGATCATCCTGGACAAGCGGGCGCCCACCTTCGCCCGATGGTTGCCCGGGCTCGAGCCGATCGGCGACCTGGCCGCCACCACCCGGACGTTCTACGGCGGCCGTCGAGCGCGATGGTCCCCGAGCAAGGGCCGGGCGGCCGGGAATGCTCCCCCGGACGCGGCGCAGCCCCCGCCATAACCCATAAGAGCGGCCCCGAAGGGTACCTCGCCGTGATCATCACCCGCACCCCCCTGCGGATCAGCTTCGCCGGTGGGGGGACCGACCTTCCCTCCTTCTACCGGACCCACGGCGGTGGGGCGGTGACGAGCGCCGCCATCGACCGCTACGTCCACGTCCTGGTCAACGAGAAGTTCGACAAGTCGATCCGGGTCGCCTACTCCCGGACGGAGAACGTCGACCACCTGGAGGACCTCCAGCACCCGATCTTCAAGGAGGCAATGCGGGCGACCGGTGTCCTGGAGGCGCTCGAGATCCACACGATCGCCGACGTCCCGGGCGAGGGGACGGGCTTGGGGTCGTCGTCCTCCCTCACGGTCGGTCTCCTGAACGCGCTCCACGCCTTCCGCGGACGCCTCACGGATCCGGCGGAGCTCGCGGAAGAGGCCTGCCGCATCGAGCTCGACCGTCTCGGGGGGGCGGCGGGAAAGCAGGACCAGTACATCGCCGCCTTCGGCGGGGTCCAGCACTTCGAGTTCCGGCCCGATGACTCCGTCCGGGCGTCTCCGGTCCCGATCTCCCGCGCCGACCGGGAGGACCTCTCGGACCATCTCTCCCTGTTCTACACGGGGATCACTCGTCGGGCCGATACCATCCTGAAGGGCCAGAGCGAACGGACGGCCGTGAACCTGGACGCGCTCGTCCGGATCCGGGAGCTCGCGGGGGGCGCCCGGAACGCGATCGTCCACGCGGACTGGCCCTCCCTCGGCGCGATGATGGACGAGGGTTGGATGCTCAAGCGGAAGCTCACCGAGGGGATCTCCAACCCCGACATCGACCGGCAGTACGAGCGGGCGAAGGCCGAGGGCGCCTACGGCGGGAAGATCACCGGCGCGGGCGGCGGCGGTTTTCTGCTCCTCCTGCACCCCCCGGAACGGAGCCATCAAATAGCGGCCGCCCTCTCGCCGATGCAGCGCCTCCCGGTCCGGGTGACCCCGGAGGGGTCGCGGATCCTCTTCGTGGGACGATGACCGAACCCCCGACGCTCGAACCGTACCTCCGGTCCTACGTGGCCGAGACCCGGGCGTGCCTCGAGGCCCCCTACCTGCTCGACGCGTTGCGGAAGATCGTTCCCGTCTTCCTGAAGGCGCGCGAGGAGGACCGGACGATCTTCTTCTTCGGGAACGGCGGGAGCGCGTCCACGGCCTCCCACTTCGTGGTCGACATCGCGAAGGGCACGCGCCCGTCGCTGAAGCCGGGACCGCCGATGCATCGGTTCCGTTGTGTGGCGCTCAACGACAACGTCCCGAGCGTCATGGCGTGGGCCAACGACGCGGACTACAGCCGCATCTTCTCGGAGCAGCTCCGCAGTCTGGCCGTCCCCGGCGACGTCGCCGTCGCGATCTCGGGGAGCGGGAACTCCCCGAACGTCCTGGAGGCGGTGAAGGCGGCGAAGGAGATCGGCGTCCGCACCATCGGCCTCTCGGGGATCGGCGGCGGGAAGCTGAAGGAGATGGTCGACATCTCGCTCGTCGTCCCCTCCAACAGCATGCAGCACACCGAGGATGTCCACTTGATGGTCCTTCACTACCTCACCGCCTACCTCCGCGACGAACAGCCGCCCACGCCGCGATGACGGTCCGCATCCGGGACTACATGGTGCTCGAGGTCGAGCACTTCCGAACGACCACGCCGATCCACGAGGCGATCGAGCGCCTCACGAAGAGCCGCCACCACGGGCTGCCCGTCACGGACGAGACCGGAAAGCTGGTCGGATTCGTGAGCGCGAAGGAGCTCCTGCGGCACGCGTCGGAAGGGAGCACGCCGCTCTCGCGGATCATCCGGCCGGGAACGTACACGGCGCATCCCGAGACGGCCCTCGACGACGCCGCCCGGATCATGTTCCGGTTCGGGCTCCGCGACCTCCCGATCATCGACGAAAACGGGCGCCTCTGCGGGGTCCTCTCCAACCTGGACGTCGTCCGCTCCCACTTCGAGCGGGCCTCCCCGACCAAGGCCGACACGCTGAAGCAGCTCCTGACGGAACGCTACCACCTCCCGTTCTCCATCCACCGGGGCTTGGTGCCGATCCACGAGCTCAAGCCCACCCAGTGGAAGGTCTTCGAGGACGAGCTCGAGGGACGCCGCTACGAGCTCGAACGCGGGTTCGCGGAGCCGGTCCTGGTCCTGCAGAAGGGGGAATCCTGGATCCTTGTGGACGGGCATCACCGGGCGCTCGCCGCGCAGGAGATGGGGCTCACGCAGCTCCAGGCGTTCGTCCTGACGTGCGACCGTCCCGAGGAGTTCGCCCAGCAGGAGACCGGCTTCGAGCGCCTGGCCCGGGACCACCATCTCCGGACGGTGTCGGACATCGAGATCGACAACAGCGCGCACCACCCGCTCCTCGAGGTGACGACGCAGCTCCTGCGGCGGGTCGAAGGGCCTGAGAAGGAACCCTCCCCGCCCTGAGGCGGCTCCCAAGCCAGTTCGGACCGGGGCGATAAGAGAGCGCCCCGGGTCGTCGGGGGGACGCGCCATGCTGCTCCCCCTGCCTCCGTCCGACGTCTCGGTCGCCTTCCTGCCGTTCGTCGCGGTCGCGTTGTCGATGATCGTCGTCACCGTCTTCGTCCTCGCGATGCTCCTGCCCCGGGACCGCTCGTCGACCCTGCTCACGAGCATGACGATCGGGATCTCGGTCCTCGCCGGCAGCAGCATGCTGCTCCTCGCGCTGCTCTGGGTCTACATCGACCCGAACGGGACGACGGCGTGGACGTGGGTCCTGGTCGCGTTCAACTTCATGATGATGTTCCCGGCGGGGCTCTGGTTCGTCAGCCAGATCGCCTTCGAGGACCGGAAGGTCAACTGGCACGGCTGGCTTTGGCCCGCGGCGCTCGCCCTCGCCCTGGTGGGATCCGAGGTGCTGATGGGGATCCTCTTCGCGGTGGGCGGCGGCAACGCTCCGGCGACCCTCGACGCCGCGCTCGCCCTCGGACTCTCTTCCGTCTGGTTCGACTGGTCGATGGCGGCCGTGATGGTCGCCCTCCTCCTCTGGCTGCCCGTGAGCGGTCTCGTTCGGGGCTCGCTCGCCGCGCTCACGGCCGCGGCCGCCCTCGCCCCGTGGATAGTCGCCACCCCCCTCGTGGGGGCGGTCGGGATGGCCGGGCTCATGACGGTCGTCTTCCTCCAGTTGTACCGGTACCTGCACCGGACGGCCCCCGTCCGGTCGGCGGAGCTGAGGGTCGTGCTCGGTCTCGCCGTCGCCTTCGCCGCGATGGCCGCGGTCCAGGCGGCGATCGTGGCCGCCCCCGGTTCGGAGGCGGCCGCGCTGGCCTTCGGCGGCACGATGGCGGCCGTGATGGGGGCGGAGGTCGCGTTCGTCGTCCGGGAGAGCCGCGATTCGTACTACACCGATATCAAGCGCGTCCAGGTCGCCTCGCCAGCGGGAGCGTTGTGAGCGAGCATCGTCGCGCACGACGTCCGGTCCGGCCCTGGCATCGGGCCGCTCCGTGGGTCCTCGCGGCGGTCTTTCTCTCCGCGACCGGGCTACCCGTGGCCGCCGGCGCCTTCGGTCATCTTCCGTCCGTCCCCACGGTCGGGTACGCTCGTCCGGCGGCCGCCCCGCCAGCGATCACGGTCAACATGACCGACACGCCCCGCTTCCTTCCCGCCTACCTGGCCGTGCCGGCCGGGACGAGCGCGACCTTCCACCTCGTGAACCACGGGCAGTACGTCCACACCTTCACCCTCCTCGCTCACCCGGATTTCGCCTTGAACACGAGCTGGACCCCCACCCAGGTCGACCAGTACGTGAAGGCCAACGGCTCGCTGGCGAACGTGAGCGTCGCGGCGGGCGGGCAGGGGAACGCGACCGTGGCGTTCAACCTCTCGACCGCGTTCGAAACGTTCGAGTTCCTCTCGCTCATCCCCTACCAGTTCCAGGCCGGCATGTTCGGGTTCGTCAACCTCACGTCCACCGCCGCCGGGCTGATCACCTCCGACAACACCACGGACTTCCCGGCGTTCGCGCCCGACATCCTCTCCGCCAACCCCACGGACTATCCGTTCAACCTCGACGTCCTGGTCACCAACAGCGGAGGTCTCGGGCACACCTTCACGGTCTCCTCCCAGACGAACGCGACGGTCCCGCTCACCTTCGGTCCCTACTTCCAGCAGTACCCTCCGCTCGTGAACGTCCAGGTCCCGGGCGGGACCGGCTCGACCGTCTGGGCCAACTTCACGGTCTCCCACCCCGGCATCTACCAGTACATTTGCGAGATCACGGGCCACTACTCGTCCGGGATGAGCGGGGAGCTCTACGTCGGGGTCGCGGTCCCGCCCCAGCCCGCCGCCCCGAGCACGGCCGTCGTCCAGACCTGGATCCTCGTCGGCTCCGGGGTGCTGCTCGGGGTCGGCATCACCCTCGCTGCGATGACGGCCTACATGGGGCGGTTCCCGCCGCCCGCCGAGAAATCAGAACACCACTGACCCGCCCGCCCCCGGGAACTGGGTCGTCCTTCGGTCGTGCGCGGGAGCTCAGGTCACGATGAGGAGCGACTTCATCGAACCGTGGTCGGTCCCGCAGAACTCGGTGCACTGGATCAGGTACTTCGTGCCCGGGGCCACCGACGGGACGGTGAAGGCGAAGTGGTTCATCCGGTCCGGGATCGCGTCGATCCGGACCCCGAGCTGGGGGATGTTGAAGGAGTGCACCACGTCGGCTCCGGTGACGTTGACCTGGACCTCGGCCCCCGGAGGGGCCCACAACGCCCCGCCGGTCACGGTATTGTTGGCCAGGTTGTAGGTCGAGATGAAGCACTTTCCGGCCGGGTTCGCCGCCGTTTGGTTGTAGCAGAACTCCCAGTCCCACTGGTGACCGATCACCTCGACGTACTCGGTCGGGTCGCCGGGCAGGGAGTCGATGTGGTAGAGGAGGACGGTCGAGTACGCGGCAACCCCGGCGAGGAGACCGACCACGGCGAGGGTCCACGCCACCTCGAGTTTGTTAACCATACCGCCTCTTGTTCGTCTCGGGGTCCCACCACTTCCACACGCAGTAGACGAGGAACGCGAAGGTCACGATCGAGCCGGCAACGCTGATCCCGACCATCACCCAGATGAGCGGGGAGGTCTCCTCAAGGTTCGTCTGGCCCGAGCCGACCCACGCGAGCAACGTGCCCGCCGCCCCTGCCCATCCCATCCGAGTTGGTCCAACGCGGCCGGTGCCGCGACTGGGAGAGTCGTGGAAGTGCGGCTACATATGGCCCGCGTACGAACGCGCAACGGGGGTTGGACGTCTCGCCGGACCGCTTGGGCCCCCCAGCGGCAACTCGGGTCCGTTCGAGCGTCTCCTCTAGAGTCCCCACCGGTGTACGTACGGAGGGGCTTTGAAGCCCACCGCACGTCCTCCGCCCGTTTGCAGGGCCGAGGAGACCACTCGATGGGCCGTCGAAGGATCGGACGCGGGCCGATGGCCGTCGCCGTCGCGGGCCTCCTGCTCCTCGGGGCCCTCGCCGTCGCGGCCGGTCACGGCCCGGTGAGCTCGAACGTGGTAGAGGCCGCCGGCTCGACCACGGTCGACGTGACCAGCACGAGCCAGTTCTCGTTCACGCCCAACGCGTTCAATGACGTGGGAACGAACACGACGGTCACCGTCTCGTTCACGAACGGCGACACTGCCGCCCACACCTTCTCGATCTCCTCCCGGGAGGGGGTCGTGATCAACAACAACCTCACCTCGTCTCAACTAACCACGTACTTCGCGACGTATCCACCGTTCGTCTCGATACCGGCGAACTCATCGGGCACCTTCCCCGGAACCTTCACGGCCCCCGGCCCAGGGTGGTATGAGTTCGTCTGCCTAGAGACCGGCCACTTCCAAAAGGGGATGTACGGTTTCATCGCGTTCGGCATCGCACTCCCCTCGAACCTCTCGGTCACCGTTCCCTACGACGGGGCCGGAGCGGCGGTCTTCATTATCGTCGGCACCATCGTGTCCCTCACGGTGGTCGCGATCGTGCTGGGGTTCGTGGTGGGCCGTCGGCGCGGCGCATCGGAGGAGATGCCCCCCGAGCGATTGGGGTATCCCGAACCCGAGCCGGCGCCCGCGCCGGGGGCGCAACGCCTGCCCGACTCGCCCGCTCCTCCGAAGCCCTGAGGGTTCCAAAAGGTTCAAGAAGGTCCTCGTCTACAACCTACGGACCTCGTAGTAGGTTAAGGGGAACTTCGTGGCTTGGAACGCACCTAGTCGGGAGCGCCGTGTACTCAGGGCCGGACACTCGTCGATCGCGGTCACGCTCCCCAAGCCGTGGGCGGAAGCGATGAACCTCCGTCCCGGCGACCTGATCGTCTTCGACCAGAACGACGACGGTACCCTGTACCTCAAGCCGGCCCCCGTGCCCGGCGCGGTCGTCGAGGGCGTCCCCTTCCTGGTCCAGGCCCGCTCCTTCGATACGCCCGGCGTCCTGCACCGCCTGATCGTCGGCGCGTACCGGGTGGGACACGACTCGATCGAGATCCGGACCGACGTGCCCCTCGCCCCCGAGCGGCTCGAAGAATTGCTCGAGGCGGCCCGCGGGCTCCTCGGAGTGTCGGTCGTCTCCCACGAGCCGACTCGCGTCGTGCTCCAGAACTTCATCGACCCGTCCAAGTACGGACTGCCGCAGCTCGTCCAGCGGATGAAAATGATCCTGGTCGCCTTCCTCGAGGAGATGGAGGAGGTCCTCCGCCGTCACGGGAAGAGCCGGCGCGTCGCCAGCCTCGACGAGGAGGCGAACAAGGTCCTCGCGCTCCTCGTCCGGCAGCTGTTCCTCGCGAGCCGTGACTGGGCGCTCGCCCGCCGGATCGGGAGTCCCGACCCGAGGCAACTGCTCGAGTGGCGGGTGGTCGTGCACGCGCTCGAGGAACTGTCGACCCTGTTCGGGGAGGCGCTCACCGTGCTCAGCGACGGGGTGCCGCCGAAGAGCGACCCCGCCGCGGAGGAGCTCGCCGCCTATGTCCCCGAGCTCAAGACCCAACTGAAGGGGGTCGTCGAGGCCCTCATGCATCCCTCGCTCGACTCGGCTTGCGGAGCGTACCACGCCGGCGGGGTCTTGGGCGACACCACGTTCACGCCGCTCGGCCGGCGCGCCCCCCTGCCCCGGGGCGCGGCGCGCCCGGCGACGGTGCTGCTCCAGCGGGGCGCGGCGTGCCTGTCCCTGCTGGCCGAGGTCGCGATCGACCGAGCCGTGGCCCTGGGCAACGAGACCGTGATGGTCGAGGCGGCCTGACGTGCTTATGAACTCCGAGTCCGGACTGACCATACGAGTTCGGTCCCCCCTTACGAACGCCATATCGCCCGACTCCGAGTCCAACGGCGAGGGAGACGATGTTCGACTCAATCGATGACTGGCTCATCATCGCCGTAATCGCCGGGATTCTGTTCTACGGATCCTCGAAGATCCCGCAGTTGGCGCACAGCTTGGGCCGCTCGATGGGGGAGTTCAAGAAGGGACGCCTCGAGGTCGAGCGGGAGCTGAAGGCGGAGCAGGCAGCGGCCACCGCGGCCGCCACCTCGGCCCCGACCGCGTCCGCGGGCCGGAGCCCCTAGGTCGCCTCGAGGCATGCGGGACCGACGGACCCGGGAGAGCCGACGGCCCCGTCCGGGCCGCTTCCCCCCGGTCCGCGGAAGGAGGTGGTCGGTTGATCCATGAGAGATCTCGACCGGATCCTCGCGGTCCTATCCGAGGCCCGTCGCCGCCTCTTCCGCGTCATGTGGGTGCTCGCGCCCCTCTTCGGGATCCTCCTCTTCTTCGAGATCGTCCCGATCCGTTTCTCGGTCCTCGGGGTCTCGGTCCCGTTCGGGTACCTCTGGCCGAGCCCGTTCTACAACATCACCGCCCAGGTGTTCCACGCGATGGTCGTCTGGATGCTCCCGGCGAACGTGGAGCTCCTCAACGTCGGGGTCGGCGATTCGATCCTAGTCCAGATGGAGATCGGCCTCCTGCTGACCCTGATCCTCGGCATGCCGTGGATCGTGCACGAGGCCGGGGCGTTCCTCGTTCCCGCGCTGCGGAAGAACGAGCGGACCCTGCTTCGGCAGATCGGGATCCCGGCGACCGCCCTGTTCGCGCTCGGGACGGCCATCGGGGTGTTCCTGATCACGCCGTTCACCTTCCTCTTGCTGTTCAAGTACGTCTCGGCGATGGGTCTCGCTCCCGTCCTGGGCGTCCAGGACTTCGTCACGTTCGCGCTCCTGTACTCGCTCGCGTTCGGCGTCGTATTCGAACTGCCCGTGTTCGTTTACGCGCTGACCCGGCTCGGGGTCGTGCGAGCGTCGGCGTGGAAGAAGCACTGGCGCGGGGCGGTGCTCGGCTCGCTCATCTTCGGGATGGTGATCACGCCCGACAACTCCGGCATCACGATGCTCCTGGTCGCGACGCCGATGATGGGGCTGTACTTCGGCGGAGCCTACTTCGCGAACCGCTGGGAGCGCCGACGGGCCGAGCCCCGCCCGCGACCTCCGGCCGTGGCCGGGACGGGGTGAGCTAGTCCCATGGCGCTCTTCTCCGACATGGATTGGGTGATCATCGCGGGCGTCGCGGCGTTCCTCCTCTTCGGGAAGCAGAGCGGGGAGGTCCTCCGGACCCTCGGCCGATGGTACGGGCGAGCCGGTCGCTTGAAGCAGGAGCTACTATCGGAGATCACCACGGCCGCGGAGATCCCCATACCGTTGTCGGGGGCCGGCCTCTCGATCCGGGGCGCGCTCCTCGGCCTCGACGCGATGCCGCTCGAGTCCCCCGGTCTCCCGGCGGCGGTCGCAACCGCCGCTTCGCCCCCCTCCCCTCCGTTTCCCGCCCCGGGGCCGACCCCCTGGACCGGCGGCTACCCGGTCCCGACCTGGTCGATGACGGTCCCGGTCGTCCCGTCCGAGGTCGAGGTGAGCCGATGAGCCTCACTCCCGACCAGATCGTCACGATGACGGAGATCCTCGTCGTCCTGATGGGGATCGGGATCACCTGGGCCGTGTACTACGGGAGCGACCGGGCCGAGCTCCCGGGCGACGCGCAGATTCCCGACCCCCATGAGTCGGACGACGCGAAGCCGGATACCCGCGGGAGGACGCTCTGATGCGCGGCGACCTCGACTGCGACGCGGCCTGTCCGTTCACGGCGAGCCGTCCCTCCGCCCTCGACTTCCCGGTCGGTCAGGTCCGCCGGGTGGCCGGCGGTGCCAACGACGGGGACGTCGACGAGACCCGGCGGAACATCCTGAAGCTCGCCGGCGTGGGAGCCCTCGTCCTCGCGGGCGGAGGACTGGGGGCCGCCGCGATCCAGTACGTTCAGCCCCCGGCGGTCGGCCTCACGAGCTATCCCAAGGTCCAGCTCATCGACGTCGACGGAAAGCCGCTCACGCTCACGGCGGTCGGGAACGAGTACAACGTCGGGACGAGCGACCTGTTCCTGTTCAACTACCCGCTCCGCAACGAGCCGAACTTCCTCCTGAACCTGAACCCCGTGAACGGCCAGAATCCGTCCTCCACGAACCCGGGCGCCTGGCAGGTGCCGGGCGGGGTCGGAGCGAACGGGTCCATCGTGGCGTACAGCGCCATCTGCCAGCACCTGGGATGCCCGGCGCCGGCCATCGCCTACTATCCGCCGGGAACGTGCCCGAAGGTCTTCTCCAACTCGAACGGGCCGGTACCGTTCTACATCCACTGCTCCTGCCACGGCTCGACCTACGACGTGAGCAACCGGGCGTCGAACCTCACCGGGCCCGCCGTGCTGCAGCTCCCGCAGGTCGTCCTCCAGACAGATGACAGCGGTTACATCTACGCCGTCGGACTGAACGGCCCGCCCGTCAACGGCCACCTGAACTCGTTGCAGGGCGACTACGGCGTCGGGACGACCAGCCAGCTGGCGCGGGAGACCCCGGTCATCCTGTGCAGCTTCCCGAGCTAGGAGGGGATAGGGAGTGTCGCTTTCCAACTGGTACAACCGGACCCTGAACCAGATCTGGGGGTTCGTCGAGGACCGCACCGCGATGCGGAAGTGGGCCTTGAAGCCCCAACCGGAGTTCACGTTCAAGCCGTCGTACTGGACCGGCGCCTTCGTCGCCGTCGCGCTCGTCTACCAGGTCATCTCCGGCGCCCTCCTGCTCCTGTACTACGAACCCTCGACCAGCACGACCCTCACCGCGTGCGGCCAGACGGCGGGAACCCAGTCCGCCTCGCCGGCGGCCTGGTGCTCGACGTTCTACCTCATCCATTCGATCCCGATGGGACAACTGCTCGTCTCGAGCCACCTCTACGGCGCCTACGCGATGATCTTCCTGATGTTCCTCCACTTTTTCCGGGGCTACTACGTCGGGGTCTACAAGTCCCCGCGCGAATTCTCGTGGATGGTCGGCACCCTCCTGATGGTCGTCACCCTCGGGATGGGGTTCACGGGCTACCTGCTCCCGTACACCCAGCTCTCGTACAACGCGACCAACGTCGGGATCGTCCTCGCCCTTCGGCTTCCCACGTTCGGGCCGCTCTTGGGGCCGTTCATCCTCGCGGATGGCACTTCCCAGGGACTTCTCTCCAGGATGTTCGACGCCCACGTCGTGCTCCTTCCGCTCGCCCTCGCCGGGTTGTTCTACGCCCATCTCGCGTTGTTCGAATCGCACGGCATCGCGCCGCCCGCCACGTCGGACCCGCTCCAACGGCGTCGCTTCACCGAGAAGGAGGACAAGCAGGCGGTCCCGTTCATCCCCCACATCCTCTTCTACACGCTCAAGTGGGGGCTGCTCTACCTCGGGGTCCTCTTCGGGATCGCCGCGCTCTGGCCGTGGAGCCTGCCGACCTACGTCGGCAACACGGCGGCGGCCGGCGTCGTGACGGAACCCGACTGGTACTTCCTCTGGCTGTTCAAGCTGGTCGACTTCCAGGGCGTGACGCCGGTGATCGCGATCGGGGCATCGACCGCGATCCTGCTGTACATCCTCTTCCTGCCGTTCCTCGACCGCTCGAAACGGACGCACCCCAGGGACCGTCCGTTGTTCATCTACCTCGCGACGACGTTCCTGGAGTTCTTCATCCTCATGACGGTCTGGGGCGGGGAGACGCCCGGCGTCCAGATCACCTACGCCTCGATCGCGACCACGCTCGCTCCGCTGTTCGGGGTGACCGCTCTCGTCGTCGGGCTGTTCCACTGGCGCTATCGCAGCATCTACAAGCGCCGCCTCGCCGCGCGCCAGTCCGCCTTCTCCGGGTCGTACCCGACAGGACGGGGCACCCCGAGCGGGGGGCGTTCGGCCCCGTCGGCCGCGGAGGTGAGGTCCGCTGACTGAGCCGGAGAAACCGAAGTGGAAGACCGGGGCCCTCTGGGGCGTCCTCGCCGTCTTCCTCGTCCTGGGGTCGGTCGGGCTCGCGACGATCGTCTACGGGATCACCGGGATCCTGAGCGGACAGCCGTGGGACGCGATCGCCCTTCCCATCGGGGGAGCCGTCGCCACGCTCTCCTTCCTGTTCATGGCCGGCATCCTCTACCGGGTCGACCGGTACCGGGGGATCGAAGGACGGAGGGTCCCGCTCTTTGAGTAGCGGCGAAATGACCCCGGAGGAGTTCCTCACGCTCCGCCAGCGGACGCTCGATCTGTTCGCCGCGACGATCGCCCTCATGCTCCTCGGCATCGGGGTCCTCATCGTCTACACGATCGTCGTGGTGGGGCCCCTCACCTCACCGGGGGCCCAGGAATCGTTCGGCCTCGCCCTCGGCCTCTCCTTCCTGATGGCCGCGGTAGCCGGTCACCTGGTCGACCGCATGTACCGCGTCTGGCCGCTCGGACGACGCATCCACCCGACCCCCCCCGGCCCGGTCACGCCCGCCGCCGAAGTGCGGTTCTTCAAGGTCCTGGTCGTGGTCGTCGCCGCCGCCTCGATCGCCTACCTGCTCGGAGCGCTGATCGTAGGATGAACGGAGGCGCCTAACATGGACGTCGACACGACGGTGACCCTCATCGGCCTGATCGGCGTCTTCGCGGCCTTCCTCCTGTGGGGGTTCACCTACCACGGCCCGTGGCTGGTCTACCAGATCCGGAAATGGGCCTTCACGACCGATCACCGGAAGATCGGCCTGATGTACATCGCCGTCGGGATCCTGTTCTTCTTCATCGGCGGGATCTACGCAACGCTGATCCGTACCGACCTCGGACTCGTGCAGGGTCTCGGGATGGACCCGCAGACGACCCTCGGCATCACGCCGGACGTCTACTCGACCCTGTTCACGATGCACGGGGTGCTGATGATCTTCATGTTCGTCCTTCCGACCCTCGCCGGGTTCGGGAACTTCTTGGTGCCGTCGATGATCGGCGCGAAGGAGATGGCACTCCCGCGGATCAACGCGATCGCGTTCTGGATGCTCCCGCCCGCCGGCGTGATCCTGATCCTGTCGAACGCGTACGCCGGCTGGACCGGCTACGTCCCCCTCTCGCTCCAGACCCTGCCCGGAAACCCCAACGGCCTGAGCCTCTGGATCCTCGGTCTCCACATCCTGACGATCTCGTCCATGCTCGGCGCGATCAACTTCATGGTCACGATCCTGAAGCACCGGGCGCCCGGCGTCCACTACTGGAACATGCCGCTGTTCGTCTGGGCCACCCTCATCAACTCGGTCCTGCTCATCTTCGCCCTCCCCTCCCTCTCCATCGCGCTCACCTTCGTCCTCTCCGACCGGACGTTCGGGACCCACATCCTCGCGGCGGCCAACGGCACCCCGCTCGGTGGGGCGCTCCTCTACCAGAACATTTTCTGGTTCTTCGCCCACCCCGAGGTCTACATCATGGTCCTGCCGGCCTTCGGGCTCATTTCCACGATCCTGCCGAAGCTCGCCCGCAAGGACATCTTCGGCTACGGGGCGATGGCGATCTCGCTCGGCGTGTTCGCCGTGCTCTCGTTCGCGGTCTGGGAACACCACATGTTCGTGACCGGGATCGACGTGAACATCCAGTTCGTCTTCATGCTCAGCACGATGGCGATCGCGGTCCCGTCCGCGGTCAAGACGTTCAACTGGGTCGCGACCCTGTGGGGCGGCCGGATCTGGATGGCGGTCCCGATGTGGTTCTGCATCGCGTTCATCACGGGGTTCGTCATCGGCGGGCTCTCGGGACTGATGCTCGCGAGCGTTCCGATCGACTACCTCTACCACGGGACGTACTTCGTGGTCGCCCACTTCCACTACATCATCCTGGGAGGGACGCTGATGGCGCTCTTCGCGGGGATCTACTTCTACTACCCGATCCTGACCCGTCGCTGGTACGACCAGCGTCTCGGCCACATCCATTTCCTCCTGACGTACGTCGGCGTGAACCTCCTCCTCTTCCCGATGTTCATCTTGGGCGCGGAAGGGATGCCCCGCCGGGTCTACACCTACCTCTGGTCCGGGAACTTCCAGGCGCTGAACTTCCTCTCGACGATGGGTGCCTACATCCTCGGGATCGGCCAGCTGGTCTTCCTGTTCAACATGGTCTACAGCTATTTCGCCGGCGAGCGCGTGACGGTGGCGGACCCGTGGGGCGAGGAGCTCGCGGTGAAGATGACCGGCCCAGTGGCCGCGCCGGCCCCGACCCCCCTCCGCCGACCGGCCCCCACCGTCTCGGCCTTGGAGGCCCGCTAGGGACCACCGATGCGCGGCCACGACCTCTTCCGGTTGGCGACCCTCTTCGCGGTGATCCTGTGCTACTGCACGATCCTGCTCGGGGGCAACGTGATGGCGAGCGACAGCGGCCTGGCCTGCCCCGACTGGCCTTCCTGCTTCGGGAACGGCAATCTTGCGCCCGCTCTCCAGGGTGGCGTGGCCCTGGAGTGGAGCCACCGGGTCTCCGCCTTCTTCCTCGCGACGTGCGTGCTCGTCGTCGCGGTCCTCGCCCTCGCGTTCGAACGGCACCGGCGCGTCCTCCTGCGCCTCTCGATCCTGTCGCTCGCGCTCGTCGTGACCGAGGCCTTCTTGGGAGGATGGGTCGTCGAGGCCCAGCTCCAGGTCCCCCTGATCCTGGTCCACCTCGCGATCGCGACCGCGCTCTTCGGCCTCCTGCTCGTGCTCGCGCTGCTCTCGAACCTCCGCGAGCTCCCCCAGCGCTGGGTCCACTGGGCCCGTCAGGCGATCGACGAGACGCCGCCGGTCCACGCGCCGTCCGCTCCGGAACCCGTTCCCGTCCCGGCCGATCCGGGCCGGGTCGGCATCGCTCGCCGCGAAGGCTAAACCGCCTTCCGGGGTCGGGCCGGGCACCTCCTCATGACGGACCCTGCACCGCCGATCACCCCACCGGGCATGGTCGGCGCGGGACTTCGCGACTGGGTTTCGCTGACGAAACCGGGCATCACGGCGTTGATCTGTCTCGTGGCGGTGGGCGGCTTCCTGATCGCCGACCCGTCCACGGTCCGGCTCCTCCCTCTGCTCCTGGTCGTCGGGACCGGGGCGCTCGCCTCCGCCGGGTCGGCGATGCTGAACCACTTCCTGGAACGCGAGCGGGACCGTGGGATGAAGCGGACCCGGACCCGCCCGCTCGCCGCGCAGCGGCTCGGCTCCGGGGCCGCCGCGGCGGCGGTCGGGTTGGGGCTGGTGGCCCTGGGCGTGGGGGCCGCCACCCTGCTCCTGAACCCCCTCACCGGACTCTCCATCCTGCTCGGCGCGTTCACCTACGTCGTCGTGTACACCGCCTGGCTGAAGCCCCGGTCGAGCTGGAACATCGTCATCGGGGGGTTCGCGGGGAGCGCCCCCGCGCTCGCGGGGGGCGCCGCCGCGGTCGGGGGCTGGACGCCCGGCGTGCTCGCGCTGGCCCTCTTGGTCTTCCTCTGGACGCCCCCTCACTTCTGGAGTCTCGCGCTCCTCCTTAAGGACGACTACCAACGGGCCGGTCTCCCGATGCTGCCCCGGATGGACGATGTGGCGTTCTCCGGGCGGGTCGTGGTCGTCTCGGCCGCCCTGCTCGTCCCCGCGACCGTCCTGGTCGCGATCTGGGGCCTCGTGACGCTCCCCGTCGCCGTGGCGATGATCGCCCTCGGGGTCGGCTTCGTCGTCGTGACCGCGCCCCTCTGGACCGAGGTCACGCGGGCGAGGGCCCGGAGGGGATTCCTCTACTCGGGCCCGTACCTGCTCGGGATCGTCGCGGCCCTGGTCGTCAACGCCCTGCTCGTCCACGCTGGATTCGCGACCGGCCTATAGTGGAGCGGCGGCTGCCTCGGTGAGCTTATCTCGGGGGCCGATACTCTCCACGTGCATGTCGGACTCCGTCCGGGTCGGAGCATCGGGCGATCGCCTCCAGGACGCCGAGAAAGTGCTGAAGCGCTTCGGGTATGCCCGGATCGACCCCGCTCGCCGCGAGCCGACGGTCGAGCCGTCGTTCTGGGTCCAGGAGGCGGGGGTGCCGCGCCGGACCTTCCCGGTCTACCTGCCCGGTCAGCGCGGCGAGGTCGAGGGACCGATCGACCGCTGGGTCGAAGGGACCCGAACGGGACCCACGAGCCACCGTGCGATCTTCATCGTTCCCACGGACACCGCCGCCGAGGCGGCGTGGAGCCGGCTCTCCCGCACTCCGGGCTCCACCATCGACAACGAGGTCTCGATCCTGGTCGTTCCCCCCACTCCCCGGACGGACCCCCCCGCGCACTTCCACCTCCGGGTCGTCCCGCACGTGGAGGTCCTACGGATCGCCACCGGGATCGTCGTCGGGCTCTTCCGACGCGCCCAGGAGAGCGAGGGCACGTCCCCGGTCGACTTCGAGGAGATGCTCGGCCTCCTTCGGGCCCGGTTCGGGATCGACGTCCACCGCTCGCTCGGTGTCACCACGGACGAGGACGCCCTCTTCCTGCTCTACCAGCTCGCGCTCCGGGACACATACGCCCCGGGGGACCCCGGTGCAAACCTCCACCTCCTCACGCTCAAGCCGACGGGACCGGCGGCGCGGCTCCCCTGGTTCGCCGCATAACGGCCTCGAACCGAACCGATAAAAGCGGGAGCGCGGCTCGCTTCGTCACCCATGTCGGAGAGTGCGACTCCCTACCGAACTCCCTATACCGCGACGCCCGGCAGCTCGACGACCTCCCCCGAGGTCGGGCCGGAAGAGGGGAAGGCGGACCTGTGGGGCTTCTTCTGGCTCGCATTCCTGAACACCGCGATCATCGTGATCGTCGGCATGGCCACGTGGCTGTACGTCCATCACCAGCTCTAGGCCCCTCGGACCCCCGAGCAAACAATTATCTAACTCGGCCGGGTCATCGCGCCGCCGGCCTGGGGCCGTGGGGTAGCTTGGTCCATCCTTCTTGCTTGGGGTGCAAGAGACTCCGATTCAAATTCGGACGGCCCCACCGGCGTCCGGGCGCGGCCCCGGATCCTCACGAGGGGCCCGACCGCTAAGTACCCACCCCGATTCCGGGGCGCATGCCCCGTCGGTTCGTCCAGGAGCGCCGTCAGGACCCGTACTACCGGGCGGCGAAGGCCGAGGGACTCCGCTCCCGGGCCGCGTTCAAGTTGGGGCACCTGGACACGCGGTTCCACCTCCTCCCCCGCGGGGCCCGCGTCCTCGACTTGGGGGCGGCGCCCGGCGGATGGTCGGTCGTCGCCCGGGCGTCGGTCGGCGCGCGCGGCTCGGTGGTCGCGGTCGACCCCCGACCGGTCGACCCGATCGACGGCGTCGAGTACGTACGGGGCCGCGTCGGGGACCCGAAACTGGCCGAGCGGCTCGGTCCGGAAGCGTTCGACGTCGTCCTCTCCGACATGTCCCCCCGGATCAGCGGGGCGTACGCCACCGACCACGCCCGGTCCGTGGGCCTCGTCCGCGACGCCCTCGCACTCGCCCGGCAGGTGCTCCGCCCGGGCGGTACCTTCGTCGCGAAAGTGTTCGACGGGGACCTGGTCGGCGACCTCGAGCGGGAGCTCGACCGCAGCTTTCCGTCCGTCCGGCGCACGAAACCGCCGGCCTCCCGTGAGGCGTCCTCGGAGCTCTACCTGATCGCGATGCGCTTCGTTCCGGGGGATGCGGACGCGCCCGGAACGGGGTCCGGGGCGCCCCCGAGCCCCGCTAAATAGGTTTGGGTTTTACCCCGGGCCCGCCCCTTTTGAGGTCTGTTTACTCGTGATCCGGTTCGGACCCGCGGGGATCCCACTCTCCTGCAAAGGCCGTACGCTGCGCGACGGCATCGCCGACGTGCATCACTTGGGCCTCACGGCGATGGAGGTTCAGTTCATCAAGGTCAACCCGCTCACTCGCCTCGCGCTCGACGAGGAGGTGGGGCGCCTGCCGCGCGACCTCCTCCAGCAGCTCGTCGTCAGCGTCGGTCCGGCCGACCATCAGGGCGGACAGCCGCTCGTGGCCGCCTTCGCCGCTCCGATCAAGCGGCGCGATTCCCTCACGACGCTCACGTGGAGCCTCGCCAAGGACCACCCCGACCTCGACCAGACGAAGGCGCTCGGCCGAGCCCTGGACGTCGACCTCACCCTGCATGCCCCGTACTACGTCGACTTCTTCGGGTCGGCGGACGCCCGCGAGCAGTCGACGCGCCAGATCCAGTGGGCGGGCGTGCTGGCGCACGGGCTGGGGGCGCGCCTCGCCGTCACGCACTTGGGCTTCTACGGGGCGGGGCCCCGCCCGGACTCCGTCCAGGCTCTCACCGAGATCGTCACGGACCTTTCCGCGTGGCTGCAGAAGTTCTCCCACGGTACGGTCCGCCTCGCCATCGAGCCGAGCGGGCACCCGGACGTCTTCGGCTCGCGCGAGGAGGTCTTGGAACTGGTCCGCCACGTGAAGGGCACGGTCCCGGTCCTGAACGTCCCGCACCTCGCGGCGCGGGAGCGCACGACCTTCGAGACGGCCGAATCCCTCGCCCCGGTGGTCAAGGAGTTCGTGGCCGCGACGGACGGGCCGCTGTATTTGCACTTCTCGGGCGTCGAGTTCTACGGGCCCGGCGAGTTTCGGTTGACGCCGATCAAGCGCGGCCAGGTCCGGTTCGACCCGCTCGGCGAACTGCTCGCCGAGCGCGACTACGACGTCACGGTGATCTCGAGCTCGCCGCTCTTGGAGCACGACGCGATGTACATGAAGCTCCTCTACGAGCGCGCGCTGACCCGCCGGTGGACCCGGCAGCACGCTCCGCCCCCCGTCCCGAAGCCGGCCCCACCGCCCGTGAAGGGCGCGGCGGTCCCGCCGAAGAAGAAGGTCCCGTCCCCGCCTCCGCGGAAGGCCGCCCCCCCGAAGTCCCACGGGAAGCCCGCTCCCCCGAAGAAGAAGGAGGTACGCTCCCACGGTCGAAGTTCCCGCCGGTAGCGGCCCCCAGTACCTGCGTGCCCAGCGCTACGTCGCCGAGCGAGTGACCGTCGCCCTCGAGGGGATCCAGGTCGCCGACGTCGAGCGGGCGATCAAGATCCTTCGCGACGCCCCGCACATCTTCGTATACGGGGCGGGGCGGAGCGGCATCATCGGTCGGGCGTTCGCCATGCGCTTGGTCCAGACCGGCCTCACGGCGTACGTGATCGGGGAGAGCGTGACCCCCATCGTGAAGAAGGGGGACGCGGTCTTCATCCTCTCGGGTCAGGGCGAAAGCTACTCGAGCATCCAGACCGCGAACATCGTTCGGCGGGAAGGCGCGGACCTGGTCGTGCTGACCGGAAAATCCTCCTCCAAGCTCGCCCACGCGGCGACCGTCCTGCTTTCCCTCGATTTCAAGGAGGACGCCGACCGGACGCGCCTCGCGCCGCTCGGCACTCTCTTCGAGACCGCGAGCTTGAGCCTGACCGACGGGATCATCGCCGAACTGATGGCGGAACGGGGCGAGACCGAAGCCTCGATGCGCGCGCGCCACGCCATCATGGTCTGAACCGCGCGCTCCGAAAAACGTTAAGGAGCGGGGCCACTCACTCGCCTCCGTGCCGAGCCAGAAGGACGCTCCCGGGGGCACGCTCGTCCCCATCCCCACCCGATTCTTCGTCACGAGCGGGAAGGGGATCAACAAGACCAGCGAGCTCAACGCCTTCGACTTGGCGCTGCTCCAGGCCGGGATCGGGGACCAGAACCTAGTCAGTGTCTCGTCCGTCCTCCCGATCGGGGTCCGGCAGGTCGACCGCACCCGGATCGCGCGCGGCGCGATCACCCACGCGGTCCTCGCGCGGTACAGCGGCGGCGAAGGCGAGGTGATCAGCGCCGGGATCGCCTACGGGTTCCGCTCCGACGGGCAGGGCGGGTACGTCGCTGAGGGCCACCTCCACGGCACTCAGCGCTCGCTCAAAGAGTTCTTGAAGTGGCGCATGGAAGAGATCGCCCACTTCCGCGGCGTCGAGCTAAGGCGGATCCATTACCGCACGGAAGAGCTATCGATCCCCATGGACCACTACGGGGTCTGCATCGCCGCGTGCGTCTTCCTCCCGTGAACCGGGGGACGGCTCCGCCCCGTCGGGGCCCTAGAGGAGTTTTCGGAAGAGGAGCTTGTCTTCCAGGCTTCCGTCGATCGAGAGCTTCCGGGTGACGAGGGCCTTCATCGGCCCGATCTCCTTCGTGACCAGGCCCCGGAACGTCACGGAATCGGTGGTGATCTTCACGTCGGAGCGGGTGGGCGAGCCGGTGCGTAAGTTCGTGAGGCGACCCCTGTGCAGGTCCACCGCGTACGTTCCCTCGTCGGTGAGGTGCACGACGATCGTCCGCTCCATCCCCGCCAGCTCCTCGGCCGTCGCGGGGTTCTTCTCCGCGTGCCGGTTGAACCGCTCCACGAGGGAAGCGAGCGTCTCTTCGGTGGTCATGGGACGAACTGTTCCAGCGTCACAGCCGGCGGCACGGGCTTAACCCTTTTCATCGTGGACCACGAGCGTCGGAGCCAATCGGGGTGCTCCGAGTGCGACGCGAGCCAGGCGCGGACGAACGTGACGGTCTCCTCATCGGAGGGATACCCGCTCCCGATCCGGACGCCGAGCCGGGCGGCCAGCCGCGCGATCGCGCGGTCCCGCCGGACCTTCGCGACGATCGACGCCGCGCCGACGACCGGGTCGTCACGGTCCGCATGGTGGCGGGCGAGGACTCGGACCGGAATCTCGGCGTGCAGCGCCACCCGACGGCCGAACCGGCGTTCGTTCGGGTCGCACGCATCGACGCGGGCTTCGGTCGCGCGGAGGCTCCGCACGAGCCGTCCGAACGCGATCGCCTCGAGCTCGTTCAACTGCTGCTGCGCCACCGCCCGGTCGATCTCGGCCGGAAGGAGCGCGATCGACCGCACCTCCCCGAGCGCTCGGAGCCGGGTGTAGGCGGCCTCACGCGCGGACGGGCTGAGCTCCTTCGAGTCGCGGGCGCCGGCGGCCCGCAGCTCGTCGACGCGTTCCGACGTGACCGCGAATCCTCCGACCACCAGGGGTCCGAGGAAGCTCCCCCGCCCGGCCTCGTCGACGCCCACGATGCGGGTCCCCTCGGGCATGTGTGTCGCCTCGCGGAGCCCGGTGGAGAAATTAAGCCCCGCGCGGGCGTGGCTGGGCCGTGACGTTCCTCGGGCTCTCGGTTCCCATCCCGACCCTCTTCGCCGACGACGGGGCGCTCGACACCGGGCGGAACGCCAAGTTCGCGCGCACGCTCTCCGAGGCGAAGGTCGACCATCTCTTCCTCCTCGGCTCGCTCGGGGAGTTCCCGTCCGTCGAGGACAGCGAGCGTCCGCGCTTGCTCGAGAACGTGATCGAGAGCGCCGTCGGCCCGACGGACGTCTGGGTCGGATGCGGCGCGCCGTCGACCCGGCGCGCGATCGCCTTCGCCGAGGACGCGGAGTCCATGGGGGCCGCCGCGGTCGTCGCGGTTCCGCCGTACTATCTCCATCCCGGTCCGGCCGCGATCGAACGCTACTACCGCGCGATCCGGGCCGCGGTGTCCATCCCGCTCTACGCCTACAACATCCCCTTGCTGGTCGGATATGCCCTCACCCCCCCGTTCGTGCACCGGTTGGGGTCGGAGGGCGTCCTCGCCGGGATGAAGGACACTGCCGGGACCCTGGAGAGCGTGACGTCGTTCGTCACCGGCGCCCCGCCCGGATTCGGGGTCATGCCCGGTGACGACTTGCTCGTCCAGGACGCGATCGGGCGCGGCGCGTCGGGCGCGGTGATGGGGATGGCGAACCTCGTCCCCCGGCTGTGCGTCGAGCTCGTGCGGGCGGCCCACGCGGGCGAAACCGCGCGGGCGACCGAGTGCCAGGCCCTCGTCAACGAGCTCGTCCTGGCCTCGCGGGCGGGACCGTTTCCCTCGACCGACAAGTTCCTCGCGGCCGAGCTGTGGGGGGCGGACGTGGGCTACCGGGCCCCGTACGACCCGCTCGCTCCGGACGAGGTCGCTGCGGTCCGCGCACGACTCGAACCCCTCCGACCGAAGCTCGCGCCGTTCCTCCGGCGGTGACCATGCGCGCGGTCTGCGTTCGACCGCCCTCGGCCGGCGCGTCCCTCGAGGAGGTTCCGGCCCCGGTCGTCACGACCCCTTCCGTACTCGTCGACGTGCTCGAGTGCGGAGTGTGTGGGACCGATCGGGACATCGTCGACGGAAAGTACGGGGCGGCCCCGTCGGGGTCGCCCTACCTCATCCTCGGCCATGAGAACCTCGGGGTCGTCCGCTCGGTGGCCGGCGACGGGACCGGATTCGCGCCGGGCGACCTCGTCGTCGCCACGGTCCGACGGGGGTGCGGGAAGGACCGGTTCTGCCGCGCCAACAAGTCGGACGAGTGCGAGACCGGCGAGTTCACCGAGCGCGGGATCGGCGGCGCGCACGGGTTCATGGCGGAGCAGTACGTGGAGGAGCCCCTCTACCTCGTTCGGGTTCCGCCGGCCCTCCGGTCGGTTGCGGTGCTGCTCGAGCCCCTGACGGTGGTCGAGAAGGCGGCCTTCATGGGGCAACGGGTGCTCGACCGTCGGGGGACGACGCCCGGAGACCCGCCGACCGTGATGCCGTCCGCCCTCGTCGCGGGCACCGGGGCCGTCGGGATGCTCGCCGCCTTCCTGCTCCGCGTGCGAGGGTACGATGTCACGGCGATCGACCGCCACGGGGAGGAGACGCCGGCGGCCGCGCTGCTGACGCGCATCGGGGCGACCCACCGGCCCGCCCCCGACGGGGTGGGGTCGCTTGCGGGCCGGGCGTTCGACCTCGTGATCGAGGCGACCGGGTCGGTGAGCCTCGACTTCGGGCTCGTCCAGCTCCTCCGCCGGAACGGCGTACTCGTGCTCACCGGAATCCCGGATGCCCTCGAGCCACCGACCTCCATCGCGGCCGGGGCGCTGCTCCGCAACGTCGTGCTCCAGAACCAGGCGATCCTCGGTTCGGTCAACGCGAACCGAAGCTACTTCGAGGCGGGCCTCCGAGACCTGACCGTCTTCGAGGAGCGTTGGCCCGGGGCGCTCGGGGCCATGATCACGGCCCGCCGTCCCCTGGAGGAGTTCGGGCCCGTCATCTCAGGTCGGACTCCCGGGTCCATGAAGACGGTGCTCACGGTCGCGGGGGGGGCGCCCTCGCGTCGCCAGAGGGCGTCTACCCCAGACCCTCATCCTGAAGCCCTTCAACCCGGTCCAGCCACGTCCCGAGCCGGCTGGTTGCTCCGCTGAGAGCTTGTATATGAACTTTCTTAGGGGGGCTTTGTGGTGTAGAGTCCGCTTTTTTCTTCCCCTACTAGAACCCATCGCTCGCGACCTCCTTCTCCACCGTCTTCCAGAACAGCCCCAACTGATTCTCTATGGGTAGTTTCCGCTGCCAGGCCTCCGTCGGCGTCTCCAGCTGCTCCGT
>DATGZO010000018.1:0-12424 GCA_035297105.1 Thermoplasmata archaeon | reverse complement strand
AGGGAACAACGAAGAAGGCGGAGAGGGAAACGACGAGTAAGCGGGCGCGTACGAGGGCCGGGAGGCGTCTTCCCTTGGCAGCAAGATGGCTGTATCCCGAATAGGACAGTAAACTCCTGACCTAGCGTCCCGGGGCGGAGGGATTTGAACCCCCCGAGGGTTCGAATACATGCCGAACCGAGCTTCAAGCGTCCCGACAGGCCCGCTCCCTAACCGCCGGCGACTTCCGAAGCGCACTTGTCGCAGAGGATCCCCTTCGCGTCCGACGGCAGCGGGGCGCCGCAGAGCGGGCACTCCGCCCGGGCGTCGGCAGCGGCGATGAGCTCCTGCACGCTCGTTCGCAGGGCCGGGTTGGCTCCGCCGGAGTCCGAGGTCGCGCCGCCGTGCTCGGACATGGGGACGGGCATGAACGCGTCCAGCCGGGGCCGGTAGACGCCCGTGCGCCGGTCGAACGTCACGAGACCGCGGGCCGCGAGGCCTTGGAGGGCGGAGTCCACGAGCTCGCGCACGCCCCCGAAGACGTGCGTCATCTCGAGCGCCGTGAGCCCGTGCGATTCGACGATGACCGCGAGGCACCGGGAGGCCAGGAGCGGCATCTCGCCCCGTCCCACGAGACGGTCCACGTACCAGCTGACCCGGGACGACCGGCGCACCCGGCGCTGGGGCGGGAGCCGACCGGCCCGGGGATCGGTGAGCACGAGGGATCGGATCAGGTCGAGGTCGTACGTGATCCGTTCGTCCGGGTAGTACGTCAGGACGGAGACGCAGAACGGCAGGAGCGCGATCGTCCGGCTCCCGACGAGGCCCTCCTGGAGGCTACGCAGGTGGGTGGCGATCGCGACGCGGGCTCCCCCGGCGGCCGCCCGGTCCTCCTCGGTGCGGGTGCGGGGCAGGTAATGCTCCCGGAGGAGGAAGCGCGCGATGACCCGGGTCGGAGCGCCGGCGGCGACCGGGTAGACGCGGGCGGAGCCGTCCGTGTCGAAGAGGATCCGCTCGAACGGACGGAGGAACTCCCACGGAGCCCCCGGGCCCGGCGCGGGGTCGAGCCTAAGCTCGATGGGCGACGTGCTGGCCGTCGGATCAGCGGAGAGGTCGAAGAGGGTCGAGTACTCCCGTTCGCCGACGCGGACCCGGAACGGACCGAGCGGGGTCCGCCGTCGGGCGAGGTACTCCTCGTAAGCCCGCGAGAGCGCGCGTTCGGAGTAGGCGTCGTGCCGGTCGGCGGCCAGCTGGCGGGCGAGCTGGTCGAGCTCAGCCAGGGGAACGACTGCCATTCGAACTCCGCGATTCGATGAGATGCTCGTAGAGGATGATAAAGCGACGGGCCATCGTCTCCACCGACGCGCGCTCCCGGACGTACTCGCGGCCGTACGCGCCGAGCGACCGTCGGGCCGCGGGGTCGTCCGTGAGCTCGACGAGAGCTCGGGCGAGCGCACCGGGTTCGAGTACGGGGACGGAGCGGCCGTTCCGCCCGTCCTCCAGGAGCTCCGACGCGCCGCCCTCGGCCGGACCGATGACCGCGGTCCCGCAGGCCATCGCCTCGAGGAGGGCGACGCTGGACGTGTCGCTGGTCGACGGCAGGACGAAGACGTCGCTCTGGCCCAGCAAGGCCGGTTTCTCCTCTTCGGCGACCGGACCGACGTACCGGGCGATCCCCCGGAGCTGGGGGTCCTCCCGGATCCGCTCGCGGACCGCCGCCTCCTCGGGACCGGTCCCGCCGACGACCGCGACCAGGTCGGTTCGCCCTCGGGCCTCCGCGACCGCGTCTAAGAATCGATGCACGCCCTTGTCGACCGTGAGGCGGCCGAGGTAGGTCACGAGGGGGTCGGCCGAAAAGCCGCATCGCGCCCGCCAATCGGGGACCGCGACCCCGGGAGCGAACCGGTCCAAGTCGATGCCGTTCGGAACGACCTCCACCGAGCGACGGAACGGCTTCCGCACGCTGCCGACGAGCGCGTCCCGGGCGGCGACGGACGGGGCGGTGGCGACATCACACCGCCAGTAGAGTCCCAGGTTCCACCACCACGCCACCCGGAAGAAGGAGGGGACGAGGAACTTGGATGGAACACTCGATTCCATCGCGCGAAGGTTGGTGTGGAACGTCCCGAGGAGAGGGCGGCCGAACCGGCGCGCCGCGAGGAAGCCGACGCTCCCGAGCCCGCCCGGCGAGTGCACGTGGAGCACGTCCGCCTCCGCAGCCCCTTGGGCCTCCCGCAGGGCGCTGAAGGGGAACAGCGGCCAACGATACTGGCCGTAGAGCGGGACCCGAAGACTGCGCAGGCGACGGACCGAGACTCCCTTCTCCCAGCTCTCCTCGGTCGGACCTCCGCTCACCGGATTGGGCGCGAAGACGCGGACGCGGTGACCGAGCCGGACCAGTTCGTTCGCGAGGCTGCCCGTGACCTGGGCGACGCCGTCCCGCATCGGCGGGTAGGAGTCCGTGAAGAACGCGACCTCCATGGTTCGATCGGACGGCCCTCGGGAGAGGTGGTCCTCGGGGTTCCTATGCTTATGGGTCCTCAGGCGAGGGACGGCGCGGAGCGCCGCTCCCTACAGGACGCTCTGGAACGCCCGTTCGAGACGGCTCGCGTCCTTGAGATCGAGCGAGCGGGGATCGAAGGAGACCACGAGGGCGGAGCCGGTATCGTGGACCTGGGTGACGAGCCAGTTCACGAACCTTAGCGTCATCTCGAGCGTGTGCTCCGTGGCGAGGAACTCGAGCGCATCGACGTACACGAGCGCGCCGCCCGCGAGCTCGGTCGGCGCGCGCAACCGGCCGCTGATCTCCCCCGGCGTCGGGAGGGCCGCCCCGAGTGCGTCCCCGCCGCCGGTCGGCGAGATCTCGACGAGGTTCTCCGCGGCGAGTCCGGGGACCGAGGGAGGATGGAGCGAGACGACCGCGACCCGGGGAAAATCCGCGACGTTCGCCCGGAGGATCTCGAGGGCGCGGGCGGGTCGCTCTTCCCGTACGAGGACGCTGCGACCCGGTCCGACCCGGATCGCGGCCGGCGGAGGCGTCGGGCCGACCGGGCTGAGCCAGGCCCGGGCCGAGGTCGGGGGACGGAGCAGGGCGCCCCACGCGGGGCGTCGGGGCGGAGCGAGCAGGCTGCGACGTTTCAGGTCCACCTCCTCCGAGAGGCGTGCGAGCCGGCTCTCCGCCAGCATGCGGAGCTCCTGGGTCGTGTGCCCGCGCGCCGCATGCCCCAGCACCTCGCGGAGGGCGCTCCGCACGCCTTCCTCGTAACCCGTGGCGTACGCCCGGACGTATTCTTCGTCGGTCGGGTCCTCCTCCGGCGGTCGGGGGAGGGCGCCGTCCCGGCGCGGCGGGCCGCTCACGCCTGCGCCCGGTCCGACTCCTTCGTCCCGGACGGGACCGGGGGCGCCGTGCCCCGGCGACCCGGCACCGGGTCGGTGTCGACCGCCGGGGCGAACTTGTAGCCGTAATGGATGACGCCGGCCTTGCCCTCTTCCCGCAGCTTCCGGAAGGTCGCCCGGACGCGGAGCCCGATCGTCACTTCGGGCGGATTCACGTCGACGACCTGGCCGGTGAGGATCGGTCCCTCGACGGTCTTCACGAGGGCGACGACGTACGGTACCTGCATCTCGAACCCCTCCGCGGCTTCGTGCACGACGGTGAAGGAGTACACCGTCCCGTCACCGCTCAACTGGAAGGGGGCCATCTTCTCGATCGTCTGTCGGTGGTGGGGACAGGTGGGACACACCGAGCGGGGCGGGAAGTAGACGGTCTCGCAGACCCCGCACCTCGATCCGCCGAGATTGTAGCGTCGCGGCGTCTCGCGCCAGAATCGGGCTACCGACATGGTTCCACCCTAGTTGGGCCTCTCGAGTAGGTGGACCACGCTCGTTGCCCCGGTGCCGCCCACGTCGTGGGTCAGTCCCAAGGTGGCGCCGTTCACCTGGCGGTCCTTCGCCTCGCCGCGGAGTTGCTTCACGATCTCGACGACCTGCGCGACGCCGACCGCGCCGAACGGCCGACCCTGGGCCTTCATCCCGCCCGACGGGTTGAGCGTCAGCGCGCCGGTGAGACCGAACCGTCCCGTCGCGAACTCCGGGCCGGCCTCTCCTTTCTCCACGAACCCCAGGTCCTCGAGCGCGACCAGCGCGCTGATCGTGTAGGCATCGTTGATCTCGGCCACCCGCACGTCGGCCGGGGCACGTCGGGCCCGAGCAAAGGCGTGCCGCGCCGCGACGACCGTCGACTCGATCGTGGTCACGCTCGCTCGGTGCTGGAGCGCCATCGTGTCGCACGCGACCTCGCTCGCGGCGATCCGGATCGGGATGTCCGTGTGTCCCCGGGCCATATCGAGCGGTCCGAGGACGACCGCGGCGGCCCCGTCCGAGAGGGGGGCGCAGTCGAGCATGCCGAGAGGTTCCGCGACCTCGCCGGCTCCCATCACCTGTTCGAGCGTGAGGGCGTTCCGGTAGTGGGCGAGCGGGTTCTTCCCGGCCATCGCGTGGTCGTGGACCGCGACGCGCGCGAGCTGCTCGCGCGTCGTGCCGAAGTCGTGCATGTGCCGCTTGGCCACAAGCCCCCAGAGGGCCGGGAGGGTCGCACCGAAGACGACCTCCCACTCGTGGTCGGCGGTCGAGCTCGTGATCCGGTTCGCGGTTTCGTCGGGAACGTCTGTCATCTTCTCGGCCCCGCCGACCACGACGAAATCGTACTGGCCGCTCGCGACCGCGAGATACCCTGCGTGCAACGCGAGCGCCCCGGAGGCCCCGCCCCCTTCGACCCGGACCGCCGGCAGGTGTCGGCCGGCGAGGCCGGCGTAGTCGAGGATGAGGGGCGCGATGTGCTCCTGGTCGAGCAGCGAGCCCGACGCCATATTACCGAGAAAGAGTCCGCCCAGGTCGGCGGAGGAGAGCTTCGCGTCGACCAGCGCCTGCAACCCGGCTTCGATGCCGATCTCCCGGAACGACCGGTCCCAGAGCTCGCCGAACTTCGTCTGGCCCACGCCGAGCACCGCCACCTCGCGCATCGCTATTCCCCTCCCATGTGGATCTTTCCCCGGAACTTCGCGTACACCGCGTACGGGATCTCGATGCCTGCATCGAGGTACTCCTGCACGGGTCGGCCGAACGACCGGTCGTAGTTCGCGATCTCGTCCATGATCTCGAAGTCGAACGCGTCCGAGCCGGCTCCCGAGCCGTAGCCGACCATCAGCACCCGCTCGCCGGGCTGGGCGCGGTCGAGCACGTTCGCAAGGCCGATGAGCGCGGCTCCGGAGTACGTGTTGCCGATGTAGGGCGTCACGAGGCCGTACTTCATCTGGGCCTCCGTAAAGCCGAGCTGCTTTCCCACCCGTTGCGGGAACTTACCGTTCGGCTGGTGGAAGACCACGTGAGCGTACTCCTTCGGGGTCGTCCCCGACGCGGCGAACATCCGCTTCGCGCATTCGGTGACGTGGCGGAAGTAGGCGGGCTCGCCGGTGAATCGGCCGCCGTGGCTCGGATACTTCTGGCCCTCCCGCCGCCAGAAATCGGGCGTGTCCGTGGTGTAGGAGAGGGTACCGAGCACGCGCGCGATGACCCGCTCGCGCCCGATGATCATGGCCGCACCGCCGGCACTGGCCGAGTACTCGAGAGCGTCCCCGGGAGCCCCTTGCGAGGTATCCGTTCCGATCGCGACGCCGTACCGGATCATCCCCGACCCCGCAAGTCCAAGACAGGTCTGGATCGCGGCCGTGCCGGCCTTGCAGGCGAATTCGAAGTCCGCGGCTGTCAGGTTCGGGGTCGCGCCCACCGCGGACGCAACGACCGTCGCGGTCGGTTTGACGGCGTAGGGGTGGGACTCCGACCCCACATAGATCGCGCCGATCTGTTGCGGGTCGATCCCGCCCCGCACGAGCGCGACGCGAAGGGCCTCGGTCGAGATCGTGATCGTGTCCTCGTCGGGCGCGGGGACGCTCTTGCGGACCACGTTGAGGCTCTGGCCCATCCCCTCCCCATCGACTCCCCAGACCCGCCCGATCTCGGCCGGCGTGATCCGGTATCTCGGCACGTACGCCCCGTAGCTCACTATCCCTGCGTCCATGGTACCTTCCGTTCTCCTAGAGTTCCTCGAGCCGTTCGAGCACCGCCGGCGCCGCCAGCGTGGTGGTCAGGAGGGGGATGTTCTCGACTTCCGAGAGGCGGACGGCGAGCGGGTCGATCCGCCCGGGGGCGGCGAACACGACGGCGGCCGGTTTGAGCGGATGCGCGCGGATCGCGACCATCGGGGACCGCCCGTACTTCACGTTCGAGAAGATGAGGGCACGCTGGGTGGTCCAGCCGTAGACCTCCACGAAGCGGGACGCGTCGATCGAGAGGATGGCGCGCGGAGCGTCGAGGATCGTGAACCCGTGGATGTCGCGGTGGAGGTCGACCCGGCTGACCGCCCGGGCGTCCAGCCGGTCGGCGAGAGCCTTCAGCGGGATCGCGACCGTGAACTCGCGCATGCCGAGGATCCCGTCCGAGTGCGGACGGACGCCCAGCCGTTGGCCGACCCGGCTCCCGTTCTGGCTGTCGAGCGCGAGCAGGCTGTCCACGTAGCGCCGGATGAAGCCGGCGCCGGGGCTCACCCGGCGCTCCGACTCGTAGTCCGAAATGACCGACGGAACGGTCGCGAGCTGCTTCGCGAGATCCCGCTGGGAGATCCCGAAGTCCTCGCGCCACTTCCTCAGCGTGCGACCGGGGTGAGGAGAGAGAACCACCTCGCCCGCGATCTTCTCGCGGATGTCGGCCTCCACATTCCGCCCCGAGGCCGGGGCCGGTATAAAGGGCTAGGGTTCGTGTCGGTCGGAGGGCTCGACACATGCCGACATTGACCTCTCCCGGGAAGAGTGGACCGGGCGAGATTCTCCGGGCCAGGCGCGTTCCGCCCGGCCCCTTTGAACTCGCGACCTCTACCTTGCCAAGGTAGCGATCTTCCGCTGATCTACCGGCCCACGAAGTCCGCCGACGCCCGCCGCGGGATAAAATCTTCTCCCGGCGGACGGCCCGTCCGACGGTCGGGTCGACCGGTTTACCCCGTCGGCCAAATGCTTAAGGGTCCCGCCCGATTTCGGCGGTCGATGGCCGAAGGATCCTCCGGGGAACCGATCGACCTGATCATGAAGAGCACCCGGGACCTCCTCCGTCCGGAGGAGCTCGTCCGGGAGGCGACCCGCGATATCGTCAAGGAGGAGATCCGGCGCCACCTCGAGAAGACCCTGCGCGAGGACCCGAAGCTCGCCCAAGACTTGAAAGACGCCGTGAAGGACCTCCTCGAGGCGCGCGCCCGGGAGTACGCCGCCATCGTACGCGTGGGGGCCGCCACCGCGCGACTCGGCCTCTCCGCCCTTCCGCCGGACGTGCGTCGCGCCCTCACGGAGGACATCGTGAACCTGCTCTCGAAGGAGATCGGGCACATCGTGGAGAGGTCGCTCTGACGAACCAGATGGCCCCGGACCAGGTCCGGATCTACGAGATCAAGCGCATCGACGTCGAGGGCGCAATCGTGATCGACGGGTTCCCCTCGGTGGGGCTCGTGAGCTCGATCGTCGCCAACTATCTGATCGACACGCTCGAGATGGAGCAGATCGGGATCGTCGAGTCCCCCGCGTTCCCTACGGTCTCGCTCATCCGCAACGGACGCCCGCAGCACCCGGTTCGTATCTACGCGGGTCACCCGCCCGCCGACCGGGCGGGACACGGCGCGGACAAGATCGTGGCGTTCGTCTCGGAGTTCCACCCGGCCCCCGCGATCATCCACCCGCTCGCCATCGCGATCCTGGACTGGGTACAGGAACAGCGTTGCTCTCTCCTCGTCTCGCCCGAGGGCCTCGTGGTCGAGGCCGACCCGCACCGCGCGAAGGGGCGCGGACCGCGCCTGAACGACGTGAAGGTCTACGGGGTCGCGAGCACGCGGAAAGCGCGCGAACTGTACATCGAACCGAACATGATCCCGTTCGCGGAGGGCGTCATCACGGGGATCGCCGGCGTCCTCCTGAACGAGGGCCGCCGCCGGGGCTTTGACGTGCTGACCTTCCTCGCGGAGGCCCAGGCCGATTACCCGGATGCGCGGGCCGCCGCCAAGGTGATCGAGACGATCAACTCGATCCTCTTGCGGACGCCCTTGGACGCGGTGCCGCTCTACGCCGAGGCCGAGCGGATCGAGCAGCAGCTGCTTTCGATCCAGCGGCACGCGGCCGACCGGACCCCGAAGGAGCCCTCGGGGTCGTCTTCGCCCCCGATGTACCGCTAGCGGGGACCCGGGCGAGCAGCTCGCGAAGGCCCGCGATGAGGACGTCGACGTCCTCCGTGTTGTTGTAGAAGTAGAACGAGGCCCGGACATTGCCCGGAATGTTCCGCTCCGCGTACCAGGAGTGGACGCAGTGCCGCCCCGACCGGACCATCACGCCGTACCCTTCGTCCAGGAAGAGCGCCGCGTCGTGCGGGTCGATCCCCTCGAGCGTGAAGGCGAGCAGGCTCGGTCGGTCGCTCGGGTCGGCGGGGCCTAGGATCCTCGCTCGCCGTTCTTCCATGAGCGCGCGGGTCAGCCGTTGGTTCAAGTCCCGCTCGTGCGCCCGCATCTCCGCCGGGTCGAGTTGCTCCAGGTACCGAAGCGCCGCACCCATTCCGACCAGGCCCGCGTAGTTCTGCAATCCGGCCTCGAAGCGGTACGGGGGCGGACGGAGTTCGTGCTCGGTGAGCGTGCTCCATTCCACGGTCTCCCCGCCGACCAAGAGGGGTCGCAACGTCAGGAGGCGCTCGGGGCTCGCGGCGAGGATCCCGGTGCCGGTGGGCCCGAGCATCTTGTGGCCGGACACGGCGTAGAAGTCGACCCCCATCCGGTCGAGCTCCAGCGGTGCGTGGGGCGCCGCCTGGCAACCGTCGAAGAGGACCTGGGCGCCCCGGTCGTGCGCGAGCTCCGTGATGTCCTCGATCGGCAGGCTCCGGCCGTCCAGGTTGGAGGTGTGGAACAGGCTGACCAGGCGGACGCCCTTCCGGAGGTGGTTCTCGAGCTCGAGCTGGTCGAAACCTCCCTCGTCGGCGAGCGGGAGCACGTCGACGCGGATCCCGCGCTCCGCCGCCAGCCGCTGCCAGACGATCAGGTTCGAGTTGTGTTCCCGGTCGGAGATCAACACCCGGTCCCCCCGTTTCCAGCGGAGTCCCTGCGCGACGAGATTGATCGCCTCGGTCGAATTCCGCAGGAAGACGATGCCCCGAGGGTCGGCGACGCCGAGGCGATGGGCGAAGAGCGACCGGGTCTCCTCGTAGCGCCGGCCGACCTCCTCCGCGAACCGGTGGAGGCTGCGACCGCCGCACCCGGGGAAATCGCGATAGTAGGAGGCGGTCGCATCCAGGACGACCTGCGGGACGAGGGACATGCACGCGGAATCGAGGTAGACCGGGGGCAGCCCGGACTTCCGCGGTCGGAGCGCCGGGAAATCACGTCGCCGTTCGGTGAGGCTCATGCTCCACCCCGCTGGAGACCCTCGGCGGACGCGGCGAGCGCGGCGGCCCCGATCACGAGGGCGCGCTCATCGGGGGCAAAGGTCGCGGAGTGGAGACTGGCCGGTCGGCCGGGGACCCCGACCCCGAGGCGGAGGAACGTGCCCGGCACCTGCTCCAGGTAGCGGGAGAAATCCTCGGCGCCCATGATCGGCTCCGGGACCTCGACCGCGGCTTCCCGGCCGAACTCACGAGCGAGGGCGTCGGCCACGACCCGGGTCGCCGCCGGATCGTTCACGAGCGGCGGGTAGCCGATGAAGTACTCGATGCGCACCTTGGCGCCCCAGCCCGCCGCGATCGCGCGCACCCGACGGCGCAGGGCGCTCTCCATGAGTTCGCGGGTCGCGACGGAGAGGGTCCGGACCGTTCCTTCGAGGACGACCTCGTCGGGGAGGATGTTGTTCCGGGTGCCCCCGTGGATGGAGCCGACACTGACGACGACCGGGTCGACCGGGTTCCGAACCCGGCTGACCAGGGTCTGGAGGCCCACGACGATCTCGCTCGCCACCACGATGGCGTCGGGTCCCTGATGGGGGGTCGCGGCGTGACCCCCCTTTCCCCGTACGGTCAGACGAAAGTGGTCCGCGGCCGCCATCATCGGTCCGGCTCTCCAGCCGACCTGACCCAAGGGGAGGGTCGGGATGACGTGCTGGCCGACGACGAAGTCGACCCGGGGGGCCTTCAAGCATCCTTCCTCGATGAGGGGAAGGGCACCGCCCCGGCTCCCATCCTCCTCGGCCGGCTGGAAGATCAGCTTGACGGGACCGGCCAACGGGCGGGGAGGACGCTGCAGGATGGCCGCGGCGCCGAGCAGGCTCGCCATGTGGACGTCATGGCCGCAGGCGTGCATTCGCCCCGGATGCTTTGACGCGAACGGCAAGCCGGTCTCTTCGACGACGGGGAGCCCATCCATGTCGGCCCGCAGGGCGACCACCGGCCCGGACCGGTCGCCTCCGATGAGGCCCACCACTCCGTAGTGGTCGTCGAACGTCCGGAACGGGATGTTCATCTCCTCGAGCGCGCGGACCACCTTATCTCGGGTCCGTTCCTCGTGGGACGAGAGTTCCGGTTCCTGGTGGAACGCGGTTCGCCAGGCCCGCATGGCGGGGAGAGCCCGCCGCGCGGTCGGCGTCCACGGCTCCCAGGCACCGGGCATTGGCGGCAGAACCGACCGTTCGTTATAATGCGCTCGGAGCGGTCAGTGCCGCCGGCGAGTCCGTCGCCCGGATGCCGCGCCGCGGACGGTCTGCTCGGCGGTCGACGCGGGGCGGAACGAGGTGATCTCGGCCACGTTGTGCCGAGTGGGGCGCGAGCGGCCGAACCGGTTGAACCAGACCGGACGGATCCCGGCCGCACGGGCCCCGAGGACGTCGTCGGTCCAGGAGTTCCCGACCATGACGGCTTCGCGGGGTCCTACGCCGGCCTCGTGGAGCGCGGCCTGGAAGATCGCAGGGTCGGGCTTCGCGACCCCGACGGCCTCGGAGATGGTCAGATGGTGCACGGTCTCCGAAAGTCCCAGGAAGTTCAGCTTCTCAACTTGTTCGGCGACCTGGTTGTTGGTCACGATCCCTACCGGAGCCGTGTGCGCCATCCGGCGTACGAACTCGACCGCCCCGGGAACCGGGCGCCGAAGGCGCAAGTACTGTTTGCGGTAGAGGTAGGAGATGGCCCGAGCCTCGGCCGCGTCGCAGTTCCAACCGACCGTCGAGGCCAGGGCCCTGAAGCGCGCCGCGCGTGCCTCCTCGTAGAACCGGGCAGGGTGACCGACCGAGCCGAGAGTAAGGTCGTTGGCATTCAGCCGTTCCTCGTAACTGTGCCACAGTTCGTCCAACGAGCGGGCCGCGAACCGGGGCTCGGTCCGACGTACCTCGTCGAGCGCGGCCCGACACGTCAGGGAATGGTCGAAGAGGGTGTCGTCCAGGTCGAAGAGGTAGAGCGAGGGGGAACTCGGGACTGACGGCACGGGACCGGATAGCCTTCAAGTTCACAAAACGACTGGGGTCGCGGCGCGCCGAGGCACGCTATCGCTGTTCCGCCGAGCCGCCACCCCTTTTCACGGAAGGGAGATCGGGGACGACCCGCCGCCGGCCACTTCAGGAACGAGCGTCAGGGAAAGCGAAACCGGATTCGTGCGACCCAAGTCCACCTCGACCACGTACAAGGTGGTCAAGGGGGTCGAGCCCGTGACCCCGGCCGCAAAGGTCCAGGGTCCGTTCATGCCCATCGACCCGCCCGGGGCGACGAATTGGGCCACAGCTTGGCCGGCATCGCTGAGGATCGAGAAGCCCAGACCGCCGGGGGCCACGTAGACCGCATCGGCGGGAGTCAGGATCGCGAACTGCACCGTGCCAAATGTGACCGTCGACGACTCGATGAACAGGGTGACCCCATAGTGACCGGCCGCGCAGCCGTTCGTGGCGAAGGTGTCGCCACTCGGACACGGGGTCTGGACCTCCGCTCCCCCCACCGCGAAGGCGCTCCCGATGGTGTCGCAACGCACCGTGCACAGGCCACCCTGGTCCGTTACTGTGTCGATCCAGACCAGGCCAAGGAACCCGATGACCAGGAACGTCGCCGCGGCGACCACTCCGAGGAAGGCAATGGGGCGCTCAGGGAGGGGACGCCGCCGGACGCGCAGGAGGCGGTCGAGCCGGCGATCGGTTCGGGTCCCCTTCGCCCCGGAGGCGGGGAATGGGTCCACCCCTCCGTCGGCCACCCCCGACATGCTCGCCCCCTAGATGGAATGCCCCGTCGCGAGATAATGGTGGCCGGGCAGCCGAAGCGATACTGTAGAGTCCGCTTTTTTCTTCCCCTACTAGAACCCATCGCTCGCGACCTCCTTCTCCACCGTCTTCCAGAACAGCCCCAACTGATTCTCTATGGGTAGTTTCCGCTGCCAGGCCTCCGTCGGCGTCTCCAGCTGCTCCGT
>DATGZO010000017.1:0-154755 GCA_035297105.1 Thermoplasmata archaeon | reverse complement strand
GATCCCTCCCGCCTCGGCGGTGAGGTCACTGGCGGCGAGGAACGGGGCGGAGGTCTTGATCCGTCGGAGTTCCTCCTGGAGCCGACGGAGCTTCTCCCGAAGCTCGCGGTTCTCCTTCTCCAGCTCGTTCGCACGTTCGAGGCGCTTGCGGATCGCCCGCTTCTCCTCGGGGTCGAGCGTGAGCGGCTCGTCCTCCTCGACGAGCGAAAAGACCTCCACCGCGTCCCGAGCGTACACGTCCCCCTCGAACGAGGGAGAGCACGTTCACCGGAAAGTACTTTGGTTCATACGGCAGTCAGATTTGGGCGGTCCGGAAAGGTGAGTGGTTACAAGCGAAGAAGCCCAGGATGAACAGAAAGAGGGCGCCGGACAGCCCCAAAATCTCACCCCTCTGAATGAAGCCCTGGACGAAGACTAGGTCGAGGGCGGAGTACGCAACTAGAATTGCTGCCACGAGAACGAAACCCACCATTCCGACGTTGAACCAGAATGTGAATCGAACCCACGGCAAATTCTCGTACTCCCGCAAATCGTAGGTGGCCATTCTCGGATTATGCCCCCGATTGCGGTCCGACCTAAGAGCTACTTCGGGCGGAAGAGAGTTACTGCGAGGATACAAAGACCCCACGCGAGGATGGTGAACGGCGAACCCGCCCTCGGTCGTGGGATGCTCTGCATCTCACGTTCCTCGCGAGAGCAGGGACGGGAGATGCGGAGGGGTTCGAGTGGGCAACCGAACCTAAGGGATGGGCGGCGAACAGGTCGTGTAGTTGTAGGACCCCGGATACATTGCATGCTGGAACAGCCGAGTTTGGGCACCGCCCGGTTCGAGCAACCAGACGAACACTTGATCCCCGGTGAGCGGGGATGCGGAAGCCACTGAGAAGTTGGCAGGGTTCGTGATAGATGGTAGACCGACAGAACTGTTCGCATTCCACCAAAAGTCCGACCCGGTTTGCTTCAAGTCCCACACATGAGGCGGGATGCTCAATTCCATGCCCAGGACCCCGGTCACTGGCCCACAGGTCGAAGTTCCCACAGCAAAGTATAGCGTTCCGACCCGCCAACCTGAACAAATGAGGATCGAGTAGTTGTACCACTGATTCGGACCCGAGCTCTGATGGGTCGGAATTAGAGGAGTGCCATTGGGCGACGTGAGGAGGAAGTCCACATCCGCGAGGTGGGGGTCGCAACCTCCTGTCGAAGGCGACATTGAGGCGAGCGTGACCTCCCAGACTACGTAACTAGCCGCTAACGCGGCGGCCACGACGACCACAACGACTCCCCAGAAGAGGACGGGATGAGCCGTCAGCTTGGCCCAGTGGCTTTGGCTTGTCAAGCCCGCCCTCCATTGGGGATAAGGTCAGAGGCTCTCAACTAATCTTGGGGTTCCGAGCGAAGAGGGGGACGGGCGGGGCGCGTGCCCGCTTCTCATTTTGTTGGGGCGTTCGGGGGCAAGAACGGACTACTCGGCGAGGCACTCTCCACTGACTCCGTGAGCCTTAAGTCCTCTAGGGCTCCTCACGTCTCCCCAGAAGTGAAGCTCCGACCATGAAGCTGATTCCCATTAAGGCGGCCCCTAAGGAGTTCAAGGAAGCGGTTCTTCACGAACTCGGATACGGCTCGGATGGCAAGTACGTCCTTGAGTCAAACGGTGACAAGCACGTGGACCCATACTCGAATGTCCCAGTTACTCTCGATAACATGATCATCATGCCCGGGAGCGTTCTCGTTCTGGATGACAACGCATTGAGCATCGCGTCGTACATCGAGGAACACGGGGACATCCTTTGAGTGCAGACCCGCTGCGCGATTTTGCGGCGGGACTTGCGAAGGGAGCATTCGACTGGACTGCCGACAAGGCGTCCTACTACGTCGCCCTGCTCCGCAACCATGAAATCGCCTTCATCGGGCGGATAGATCTGATCCGCGAAGCCCAGGAATTGGGCAAGGTTCCAGAACTTCAGTTCTATAGAGAGTACCTCACCGACGGGCGTCTCCGATTGCTAGCCTGGATGGGACTAGTGCTTCGGCAATACGAATCAGATCCCCTCAGGCAAGAGGATTTGCATGCCCTTAGGGATCGGATTCGGAAGAAGTACAAGGAGGATGGGTTGCACATTGCCCAGGTAGTACAATCTCGAATCCTCGCAGAAGTCATACCACCAGTCCTCAGCAACGAGCGGGACAAGGCTGCCGCGGCAGTCACAATCGAAGCTTTCCTTAACGAGTCAGGTCGATTCTGCATTTTCGTCAAGGACAAGGATCACATTGATACTCGCATAGAGGAGGTTAGGGTCCGGCTCATGGCGCTGCGACCGCCCCTCTTTGTCCTGTTTGCTCGGGGATCAGCAAAATCGGTTTGTAATACGGTCGTAATCGGGCTTAGCCAGCGACGCGTCGAGTATGACATTCAGTCGAGAGATGTATTCGGCTCTCTAATTGTTATCTTGTTCCGGAAGGATCTCCTCCGACCCAGACCCTTGGGCTAAGCGGGCAGTCCAGAGCGTGACCTCTCTTTGAGCCCCCCTCCGGTTTTGCGGGCCCTTCCACCTATCGCAAGTGGTAGGGGCGCTCCTTGGTCTCACTGCCACACATGTGCTCCTGCAAGGGTTCTCTCCCACCAGTGGCCGAGTGGATCGCCCGCGTCTATCGGAAGGGGAAGGGGTACCGCGTCGTAGTCGAGGGGTTGCTCGATTTCGAGGTGGAATGGCTCGACCGGGTCGAGGAGTGGACCGCGGAGGCGATCCTGAAACGCCTTCGGATGGCCTACCCGAAGCGGGCGCCGCCGTCGGGGGACCCGACCGCGGAGAGGGTCATGGAGTTCGAGGCGGATGTGAGGCCTGCCTCGACAGAACCGTAATGGGTCGGTAGTCCCTTGTGCCGACCAGATGGTGCGATTCTCAGATTTCTTGAGAGGCACTTTCACGACCGACCAAACATACCGATAGATGCCTCGGCTCCGACGGATGAAGAGGAGTTAGAGTATGGACCGGCACGCGTCGAACGCGTACCTCCAAGAGGTACTTCGGCAAGCAAGGATTGGGCTCTGGTCGTTTGAGGGTATCCGAAGACTTTCCGCTAAGAAGACCCGCCTCGAGAAGTTACTCACCGAGGTCACCAGTGCCGTGAAGGGTTCCCCCTCGATCGAGCAGCGCGCCGACATCTTGCGGCTGAGCGGCCGGGTCGCCGCGGTGAATGCACGAATAGTGATGAATCTCCAGTCCTTCCTCGCGGCGTCCGGTGTGATCTCCGCGATCTTTTGGCCCAACCAGAGATGGGGCACTAAGGCCGAAAGGCGCATGCGGGAGCGCCGAGGGCGGGAACTCCGATTCCTCGTCGGAATGCCTGAAAAGTGCGCTTTGCGGTATGTCCCCGGGGGGGTGGACGACACCCGTGGGGGCCTCCTGCACGTCGATGAAATCATCGACGACGCGGTCAACCTCAACCCCGGCGGGAGAATCGACACCTTCGTAATCGGTAGGTTCGAGGACGGGGAGTCGATGCTGGGTTCCCACGCAGTGAGGGCCTTCGACGAGACAGGCATGCATCTGTTCGTCGGCAGCCGGGATTCGGATCTGCGGAAAATTGCGTTGGAGATGTATTCGACTACTCGCGCACTAAGGGAAGAAAATCGACTGACAGTGGTGCAATTGAAAGAGAACTCGTCCCCGGGGGGGGTATAATGTTCTCGCATGGCACTGTCGGAGGGACACCGGTTCAACCCGCTAAGCGCTAACTACACTAGGCCCGATCTCTCTCGTGTTGGGGCGAGGTGCGACGTCCGGAATTGCCAAATACGACCCCGTGACTAACTAGGTCGAGGGGTTGGGCCGAGTTCGGGAGTCGAACCCGATCTTCCAGTTTACCGGTCCGGCGGGCAGCCGTTACCCCAGCTCGGCCATACCCCTCTTCGTGAACCGAACCATATCGAATCTTCGCGTCGCGCCTCAACACGATCACGGTTTGGATCCCTGCGGCTGAGGGCCGGCCGTCTCGAGAAGCTTGCTCAGGTGCACAATGAGCATCCCGACTTGCATGAGGACTTTACCGCCGGCCTTGCTCTCCTCCGGAGAATCATCCGGGGCCCGGCTCCACTCTTGGAATGCGTCCCTGGTTTGTTGGTAGTGCGAAACGGTCGACCCGAGCCACTCGAGGGTGGAGTCCAACGCCCGACCGCGTCCACCATACCCACCGCGCTTGACAATCTCGTCGAGACGATTCAGCGTGTCTCGGCCAATTGCGATCGTAATCCTGACCGTCCCCGAATCATCCTCTGGAGACTCTGCCCCGGCCTCCGTGAGATGCGTCATCGATGGTTTATAGACCATGTGCATGCCATCCGAAGGATGTCTTAGAGACATATAAGGGGGCGGTGCCTAGACCCATTCGTGGCTCGCCTTCGTGGCTCAACCAGGCAGCGAGGCGGTAGATCGCGCGGCCGAGGCTTTCGACTCTAATCACATGAAAGGGCCCCGGAGCGACCCGGGGCCAGCAGGGGTTAGCTCCGTCCGGTGGAGGATAGAGAGGTCGTGAGAGTGCGCCAAAATGGCAAGGGGGTTACCGAGCGCTGTTTGAAGGACTCCCGAGGATCGCGGAGCGGGTGCCTGGCGGACACCCCAATACAAAGGGCGGAGTTTCCCTTTTGGATAGGTGCTCCCGGCGGGAGTTTCCCCGGCCGCCCGTGGCGGGCGGCTGGATTTGAACCCGCGTCAGAGGCTCGAGAGGCCTCTATCCTTGACCACTAGACTACGGGAGCGCCGGGAAGGCCTTAGCGGACTCCCTCTTTGAGCCTTTCTCCGGTTCAGCGGAGACTGACCGGCTGGGCTGCCCCGGGGTCGGCTTCGACGACGACCGCGGTGCCGTACGCCAGGATCTCGGTCATGACCTCGCTCATCTCGGACGTGTCGAACGACACGGACAGGACGGCGTTCGCGCCGAGGCTCTTCGCGTGGTCCTTGAGACGGGTCAAGGCCTCGTGCCGGGACTGCTCGAGGAGCTCCGTGTATTCGGTGATCTCCCCTCCGCCCAGACTGCGGAGCCCGGCAACGATGTTGCGTCCGAGTCCGCGAGAGCGGACGATGAGCCCGTACGTCACGCCGATGGTCCGCACTACTCGGTAGCCCGGGAGGAACGGCATGCTGACAATGAGAAGATCGGTCGGGGGCGCGTACAGGGGCGGACCGCCGGCGGGGAGGGGGGACTCGGGCATGCCGCGGCGAGCGTCCCCACTCGCTTAACCGTACCGCCCGCGAACCCCGGTTCGGGAGCGCTCTCCCGGCCGCGCCGAAGCGACTAAGAGGGGGAGCGCCCTCGTCCGGTTCCGTGACCCCTCCCGTGAAGGCCCGCAGCGGCCACATCCTGCTCGACCCGAAGCGATCCTACAAGGACCTCGTTCGGGTCTACCCCGAGATGCATCGTAGGGTCGTCGAGATGAACCGCCCGTTCGTGAAGGAGTCCGACCCCCTGCTGCCCGAAGTCCTCCTCGACGAGAACCTCCGCGACCTCAAGGGGAACCGCAAGCCGGCCGGATACAACCGTCCCGACCCGTTCGGGCTTCGCCTGATCTTCCCGATGTCGGACGAACGCCGCGCCGAGTTCTACTTCACGAAACCCGCGCGATGCCAGGAGGTCGTGCAGATCACCGAGCAGGTCTCGGTGCTCCTTCGGCGCCGGGGGATCCGCCACACGGTCGAGTACGACCGCCTGCCGCTCGGACCTCCCCGCGGGCTCCCCGGACTGGGACCGACCGGTCCCACGGCGGGCGTGCTCAGCTCGGCCTGATCCCTCGACCGCGCCGGTCGATCCCGGCCCTACCCGGGCGGTCGCCGGAAGGGCCAGAAGGGAGTCGAGCCGCTCCCCGAGGAGGAACTAGAGGATTCCGCGGGGGCCGACGGGGGCGGCGTCTCGGCGGGCGGGGGAGAGCTCGGCGCCGGGGGCGGCACCTCTCCCTGGAGCCGACGGAGCGCGTCGCGAGCCTTCTCGAGAGCGGCCGGGTAGTCCTGCTCCCGCAGCCGGATCGACTCGTGGAGCAGGGCCCGCGCCTCGCTCGTGTCGACCCGCCGCTCCGAGGCTCGGGAGAGCGCGGCGTCGATGAGGTAGTGGAGATTCATGAGCTCGCGGTGGAGGGACTTGCGGAGGTTCAGCTCCTCCTCCAGCCCCAGGACCGTCCGCGCGGCCTCCATGTACCGAGCCGCCTTCTCGAGCGGTTCGATCTCCTGGAATCGGGTCCGGAGCGGGCCCACGCTCACGCGGAGACCGTCGGCGGCGAAATTGATCTCGGTGAGCAACTCCCCCCGGCGTCGGACGAACGGTTCGCGGACCGACTGCTCCAGGGCTTCGGTCCCCCGCGCGAACTGAGTCTCGGCCTCCTCGAGTCGGTTCGCGTCGAGAGAGACCCGGGCCTCGCTGAACGTCTGCATCATGGGGGTAGTGTCGACGCCGAGACGCTCGCCGACCCACAGCTGCTCCTTGAGCCGGCGTAAGTTCGACTCCAGCCGGTCCCGGCGGCTCCGTCGGATCGTCTCCCTCTCGGTACGGACGAGGGATAGGGCCGCGCCGAAGTCCTGCCGGACGGCCAGTTCGTTGACCTGACGGCGCACGTCGGGGAGGCGGGGCGATTCCCCCTCCGGACGCGGCGGCGCGTGGGCCAGCTCGGCCTCGAGCTCCCGCCAGCGCACCTCGAGCACCGCGGAGAAGACCCTCCGCCCGGCGCTCTCGCCCCGCGTGACCGCCTCCCGCACGTGGTGCCACTCGCGGGCGCGCAGGGCGGCTTCGGCCTCGGTGACCACCGCCTCGACCGGGTCGACCTCCGTCGTCAATCCCTCGCGACGGCCCACGTCCACGAGGTTCCGCAATCGGCCGAGGGGCCCCGCGAAGAGCCGCTCGATCGCCCACCGGCCCATCTCGGTCGCCTCCCGGGCGGCGCGGATCGCCTCCGCGTAGTTCCCCGTGTCGACGTAGCGAAGTCCCTCGGCCAGGCGGTTCGATGCCTCGGTGGCGTCGGCGCCGAGCTCGGTCGCCTCGGCGACCTGGGCGTTGGCGGTCGCGCAGGCATCGCGAGCCCGCCGATGGCTCTCCCGTTGCATGACGAGCGTGTCGGACGCCGAGATGGCGTGCTCGAGGACGTCGGCGTACTGGTGTTTCTGGAAGAGGCTGCGGGCCATGTCGAGTTCGGTCATGGCGGCCGGCGCGACGATGCCGTCCTTCGTCCCTCGTTCGACGGAGCGCTCGGCCGCCTCGATCGACCCCTGCGCGATCTGGCGCTGGAGCTCGACGCGCTCGAGCTCGGCCTCGCTCTTCGAGGCGAGCTGGACCGCGTCCACGGGCCGGCCCTCGTCCAGGGCCATCCGGGCCTGATGGAGGAGGTTCTCGGCGATCGTCGTGTCCGCCCCGTCGGTGCGGAGACGCGAGACCATCGCCCGGAATCCGGCGAGGGTCTTCGAAACCTGATGGTAGGTCGCCTGGAGCAGCTCGCGCTCGATCGGGCCTCCGAGCTCGATCGCACGGGCGTACTCCCGTTTGGCGAGGGCGGCGTCGACCTGTTCGATCGCGGCCCGCAGGGGGCCGACCTCCACGCGCAGGAGGTCCGCCTGGGCGAGCGCCTCGCGAGCTCGCTTCGCGACCCGCTCGGCGTGCTCAACGAGGCCTCGGGTCCCGATGAACTCCGCCCGGGCCGCGTCCAAGAGGGCCGCGGCGCCCATCGGGACCGGGAGCGCGATCCGGCGTCGTGCCTCGGCGAGCGGAGCGAGGATCTTATCGAGGTCGACGCCGGCGCCTCGGGCGATGTCCAGGTCGCGCTCGAGACCGCGCAGGTTCTCCTCGAGGATCGGGGCGAGCAGGGCGACGAGCTCCTCGTGCAGGAGCCGGGTCGCCGTGCGGGTCGCCTCGGGAGCAGCCGTCGTCCGCTCGGTGCGCAGGCCATGGAGCCGCGACGCGAACGGCTCCATCGGGGCCGACAGTCGGCGGCCGTCCTCGATCAAGCGCTCGATCTCGCCGAAGAGACGGTCGGTCTCGGCCGCGGCGGTCGCTTCGGCGAGCTTCTGGCGCACCGCCTGGATCGTCGCTTTGGCCGAGCCCAAGTCGAGCGCCTGGAAGGCGAGGCGGGCGCCCCGGATCGGCTCGTAGAACGGTTCGGGGTCGACGCCGAGCTCGCGCAAGTTCCCGAGCGTCTCCTGGGCCAGCGCGATCTCTTCCACGATCGCCTGCGTCTCGGCGCGGGTCCGTACCGCGGTCTCCTCGAGCCCGTGCGCGAGACGGTACGCCTCGGCGTAGTGGCCCGCCCGTGCGGCCGCCTGGGCCTCCTCGAGCTCGCCGCGGAAGCGGCCGAGGTCGAGGCCGAGCGTCTCGAGCTCGACCAGGGAGAGCTTGGCGTGCGAGACCGATTCCTCGCTGCGCAGGAGCTGCTGTTGCTGGACGCGGGTGCGAATCTCCTGGGAGGCCCGCGACGCCTTGACGAAGTCGCCCATGTTGAAGATCTGCTGGACCTCGTCGATCTGGCGCTGGATCTCGTCCCCCGGGCCACCCATGTCCTCGAGGACGCGGCGCTCCTCCTCCAAGAGGTCGACGAGGGCGCTCGCGTGGACGGCGAACACCGAGGCGAAATCGCGTTCCGCCTTGCGGAGGCTCTCGATCGCGGCGAGGAGGTCCTGCTTGACCCGGAGCGTGACGTCGGCGTCCGCGAGGAGGCGTCGGACCGGAGCGGTCAGGGAGTCGTCGGGGATGTCCCCGAGCCCCTGCTCCATCTCCTCGACCCGGCGCGCTACGTAGGGCACCGAGGCGTTCCGCAGCTCGACCTCCGCCTGGGAGAGCTCTTCGGCCCCGGTCGCGAGGTCGCCGGCATCCAGCCGACCCCGGGCGCCCGTCAGCCGCCGCGCAGCCTCTTCGGAAAGGAACCCGCGTTCCTGGGCATACTCGCGGACCCGGTCCAGGGTCTCCCAGCGTTCCTGGAAGAACCGAAGCGCCTCGCGCCCGAGGCGGAGGACCGTGTCGCGGAGCAGGTCCCGGGCGGGCCCGACCTCCACGCGGTCCAAGTGCCCGCGCACGCGGGTGAGCGCCGTGTCGAACTCATCCGGCAAGAATCCGGCTTTGTGGAATCGGGCGAGCAACTCCTCGAGCGTCTGGAGCTCGTCCCGCGCCGCTTCCAGGTCCTCCGTGAGTTGACTGACGCGCTCCGCGGCTTCCTGGCTCGCCGCGAGCGCCTCGGAGTAGATCTTGAGACGGAGGGCTTCGCGCGCGCGGTTCATGGCGGCGAAGACCTCGCTGGGATCCCGACCGAGCCGACGCGCCTCGTTGATGCGGGGACGGACCTCGTCGAGGAGCGAGGCCACGACCGCGACGATCGGCTCCTCGGCGGCGGCCCGGGCGGTCTCGAGCAGGTGCGGGATCTCGTCCGCGGGGACGCTCGGCAATCGTCCGATGGCGTCCTCGACCGCGGCCCGAGCCGGCCCCGCGTCCGTGCCGTACTCCGCGAGCGCGTCGACCGACGTGCGGAGCGTGACCAGCACTTGCGCGGTCCGCTCCCGGAGAACCTCCCCCAACTCCTTCACGGCGGTCTCGATGGCGGGGACGGTCGTCGGCCACTGCTCGGGGCTCACGTTGACGTCGGCGCGGAGGGCCTCCTCCAGGGCGGCGGTGGAGGCGCCGTGCTCCTTCGCGACCGTGACCCATTCTTCCCCCCGCGCACGGGCCGCATCGTGCCGGAGCTTGGCCTCGGGGAGACCGTCGCGCAGAAGTGCGCTAACGGCCGCGAGCGAGTCCGGGACCCGTCCTTCCTGGGCCAGCGCGAGGCCCCGTTCGAGTTCTTCCGTGAACACCGTGCGACGGGCATCGGAAAGGCCCGCCCAGTCGGCGATCGCGAGCGCGTCGCTCCGGGCGGTCGCGACGTTCTGCGCGCCGGCTCGGTTGAGGGTCTCTTCGAGATGGAGGAGCCGCGCTGCCGTGTCGGGCCACGGAGCTTCCGGGGCGGGGTGGGCCAGGGCCTCGAGCTCGGCCCGGTCCTCCGGGGCGACCGGGATCCCGGCCGCGGTCATTTGGGCGACCGTCTCCACGGTCTTCCGCCGTCGGTCCTCGATCGCGGCCGAGACGTGGCTGTCGAGGTACTCGAGCAGGGCCCTCGACTGGATCTCCACGCCGTCCCAGTCGGAGCGGCGGGCGAGCTCCCGGAGTTGCGTGACCCGTCCGCCGACCTCCGCGAGCGTGATCCCCAAGGTCTCGAGGGTCCCGACGGAATCCTCGGCCTCCTTCTGCAGGACCTCCGCGGATTGGCGCTTCTTCTTGAGAGCCTCGGCCTTCTCCTGAAGGATCCGGGTCAAACGGGACGATGGTAACGCCCCCAAGCCTCCCGGTCCTGACGTGCGCGTCCCCCTACCCCCGTGACGTCGCGCACGAGGGCGCCGATGCACCGGGTATCGAAATCATGGGCGGGCCCCTTTATTAACCAAGCGCGAACATCGGGCCGTCCCTCTGACGGTGCCGGAGAGCCGTTCTAGGTGCGGGTGATCTGGCGTCGCCCCATCGCATCCAGGTATTGGACCTCGCCCCCCGGTGCGATCTGGGCCTTGGTCTCGGCGTCGATGGCGAGACTGAACGTCTCGTAGGTCTCGAGGTCCATCAACTGTACCTCGGTGTCGGTCATCGACAGGACCTGGGCGTTCCGCTTGCCGATGAGAGGGACCTGCACCTTGTGCGTCACCGGGAAGACGACGCTGCGCTTGCGACGGTCGAAGATCCCGACCGCGTCGATCCGGGCCTTCGCTTCGCCGTGTTTCCCCGGTTTGGACATCTGGATGTTGATGATCCGGCACGGCTCCTCGTCGATGAGCATGTACCGGCCCTCCCTCAACTCGCGGATTTCTTGCTGGGTCCAGGCCATCGGGGCGCCCTCGAGCAGGGTTGCACCGTTCCCGATTCATAAGAGTTGCTGGCGCGGGGCGACTCCGCAGGCCTGCCGAGAGGCACGAGGGTTTATTCCCGCTCCTCCCCCTCTCCTGTTCGGTCTCAGGCCGGGGAAGCATGGCATCTCTCGCGGAGCGGTACCAACCGGCGTCCGTCGAGAAAGCCGCCCGCTCGCTCTGGGCGGCCCGGGGGTTTCCTCGCCCGGACGGGGTGCTCGGCCGATCGAACTCCCCCCTCGTGCGCCAGTTCGAGGGGAGTTACTCCGGCTCGGAAGGAACGACCCAGGTCGCGATCCGGGCGGTCGCGGCGGACGTCGACGCGCGGTACCTCGCGCTCGCGGGACGCCGGGCGCTCGGCACCCTACGCCGCGTGGACGACCTCGTCGACGATCCGGTCGCGAGCCTCCTGCGCTCGCTCTCCGTCTGGACCGGGGGCGCCTTGGGCCAACCGTTCGACACCGGGGAGCGCCGGGCGGGCATGGAGGCGATCCTCGGTCGGATGGCGGGACGGGGCCTCGTCGTCACGCGCGATGCCTCCCTCCGGATCTGCCCGTCGTGCGGCGCCCCTCGGAGCCCGGAGCGGATCGTCTACCAGCAAGAGGAGGGCGACACCTACCTCGTCCGATTCACCCTTGTCGACGGGACCCGACGGATCCAGGCGCTCGCGTGGGTCGATGGCCCGTGGCGCCTCCTCGGGGCGACGGCTCTACTCGTTCACCCGGAACTGCCGTACGCCGTCGCGCGCTATCGACGCAAGGGCGTGGACGAGCTGATCCTGACGTCCCGCCCCTCCCTCGCCCGGCTCGCCGACTGGCTGCCCGGTGCGGAGGTCGAGGTCGTCGAGGAGATGCCGGGCGCGCGGTGGTCGGGCCATCCGTACGAGTACCCCCTTCGTGCCGAGTTCCCGATGGGGAGCGAGCTCACACCCCCCGGGGGAACCGTGCAAGCCGTCCCCGAGGTCGGCGACAGCGGCACCGGGATCGTCCCCCTCGTCCCTGGCCACGGCGGGACGGACGCGCCGATCGCGGAACGCCTCGGGATCACCGGCTGGCCACTCGTGAACACCCGCGGCCGGCTCGGGAGCACGCTGGTCCACAAGTACGAAGGGCTGGACCTGACGACCGCGACGGAGTTCGTCCTCCGTGATCTCGGGGACAGCGGGGCCTTGTTCGCTCGCCTCCGCGTCCGCCGGGGCGTTCCCCACTGTTCGATCTGCGGGACTCCGCTCGTGTGGGCTCCGGGACGGTCGTGGTGCCTCGAACCGTCGCGATTGCCCGCCGACCGACTCGACGCGTACCGCCGACTCCTGCCGCACGACCCACCGATCACCCAGCTCGAGGTCGCGGCGTGGCCGGTCAGCGACACGATCACCGAACCCCCCGGGCCGGGGAACGCGACGTTGCTCGAATGCGCGCGGTGCGACCGCTTGGCTCCCCTCGGCGCCGACCCGGCGTGCCCTTGCGGCGCCGGGCGCCGCGCGGTTACCCGGCGCCTCCTTCCGGCGATCCAGGGGACGTTGGGGGCGTGGGCGCGCTTCGATCCGCTTCCGGCGGGCGACTCTACCTGGCTCTACCTCAACGACCGTCGACGGGCCCCCTCTCTCGCCCACCAGCTCGCCGTCATGAGCGGGGTGCCGGGAGCACCGGCCGACGTCGGCCTCACGATCCTCCCGGGCGGTCCGCAGGACGCCCTGCCCGGTCTCGTCGCCTCGGTCGGTGCCGATGCGGTGCGAGCGGCCGTGGTCCACTGGGAAGACCCGACGGATTCCGCGCCGGTTCTCGTCGAGGCCTGCCGACAGGAGAGCCGCCTCCTCGCGCGGTACTGGGCCCTCGCCCGGAGCGTTCTCGAACAGATCGACCCGGCGATGCTGACGGCGTTCACGCCCTCGATCACCGGATTCCTGTCGGACCTCGAGCCGGAGGATCGGGCGATCCTGTCCCGGTGGGAACGCATCCGCGTGGCCGTGCTGGCCGACTACGACGCCCAGGCGCCGGCCCGGGCCTACCGACGCTTGGCACGGTTCCTGACCAACGACCTTCCCGATTACCGGGCCCTCGTCCGTGCTCGCCTTGCCGCGTCCGCCAATTCCGCGACCCGTCGGGCCGCCCTGCGTACCTTGCACCACCTCGTGCGGGCCACCGCCTTCCTTCTCGGCCCGGTCGTCCCGCACACCGCCGAGGCGATCCACAGTGCGACCACTTCGGGCGGCACGAGCCTGTTCGAATCCACGGTGGAGGCGCTGGATGCCAACCTGCTCGACGACGAGCGGATCAAGGGTTGGGACCGATGGCGCTCGGTCATCGCCGCACTGGACCGGTTCCGTGCCTCGGTGGGACTCCCGCCGGGGACGGTCCTCCCGTCGGTGGCGGCGGTCGTCGCGACGGATGAGATGGCCCAGGCCCTCCGCGGGGACCGGCCGACGATCGAACGCCTGAGCCGGGTCACCCGATTCGAGGCGTTCGGTCCGTCGACGCCTTGGACCGGCCGGCGGCGGGACTTGGAGCCGGTCCTCTCGGAGATCCAGAAGGTGTACCCTCACGAGGCGACCCAGATCCAGCACCTCCTCAGGCGCTTTCCAGCCCGTCGTCGCGTCGAGCCCGGCTCCGCCGACGAACTCTCCGTCGTCATCCAGGGCGTGCCGAGGAAGATCTTCCCGTCGATGGTGACGTACGTGGAGCGGACCCCGGACCGGGTCATCCCGACCCCGTGGAACCGCGGCGAGCTGTACGTCGAGATGCCGGCAGCAGGGCCGGTCCCGACCCGGATCCCCCCTCCGCTGTCGACCGACGGGTTCGGGCTCCTCCGCCGGGTCGAACGGGTCCTCCGCCAGCTTCCCTCGAAGCCCGGGTCGTCGCGACCCCCGCTGGTGATCGCCACCCTCGACCCGCTCGCCTCCGAACTTCGCACCGTGGCGATCCCCCTCGCCATCTACCTGAACGTTACGGAAGTCCGCGTCGTGGACGATCATCGCGAGTTCCCTCTGGCCGAATGCGAGCACGGACGGAGCCGAACCGGCGTTCCATGGTGGGTTCACCTCCCCGGACTGGTTCTCGTACGCCGTCCCGTGAAGCACCGACCTCGGAACTCCGGTCGCTCCCGAGTGCGGCCGACCCGGCCCGGCCCCGAGACCCGCGAGCCCGAGCGGGACTTTGCGGCCCCGGAGTGGATCGCGAGGGAGGAGCAGATCCGCGCCCTGATGCAGGAACTGGACGCCGTCCTTGGCACTCCGGCGCTCGGGTTTTCGAAGGTCGCGGGCGCATGGGACGCGGGACTTCAGTCGCGATCGGCCTACGAGGCGGTCGCGTTCGACACCCTCGCGGCCCTGCCGGGTTTCGGATGGACGCTGGCCGAGGCGCTCGTCGAGAAGCTCGGTCGGACCCCCCCTCCCCGGCCCGTCCGTCGTGGGCCCGGCGTGCCACCTCCTCCTGCCTCCCCGCCGAACGAGACGGTTACCGGGCCGCCGCCCCCGCCGGCCTACCTCGAGCCACGCGCTCCGCCGGCTCTGACCCCGGCGCCCCGGGTCGCGGCGCCTGTGATTCGTGCACGGGAACCCCTGCCGACCCGCCCCGGTCCCCCCGAGTTGGTGCGCGTGCCGGTACCCGTGCCGCCGCCACCGGCGGTACTGGAGCCGGTTTCCCCAGCGCCGACCGAGGCCCCGGCACCCCCGACTCCGCTTCCGCCGTCTCCCGAATCCGCTCCCACGGCCGAGATCGAAACTGTCCTCCCGATTCCCGCTGCGGGAGTGGCGGAGCCGGCCGGGGGGGCCCCCTCCGGAACGAGGGAGACCACGGTCGAACCCGGGAGGGAGCCGAACGAAGGTGCGAGGGAGGCTCTCCCGCTCCCTTCCGATGCGGTCGTCCCGTCTCCCGGCGCTCCCCCTTCCCCCCGGGAGCTCGAGCGGGAGCCGTTCGCAACCGAGCGCATGGAAGAGCCCGTCCCACCTCCGCCTCCGAGCGACCAAGAAATAACGAGCGCAGAAACAGGAGAACTCGCCGGCGCGACGGCCGTACTGGAGGCCCCGCTCGAGCGGGAGCCCAGAGGGATCGAGGTGGCCCCGCCCCCCCTCGGCGAGGAACCGATGCCGGAACTGCCGATCCCCCTCGCGAACCCGTCTCCGCCGGCGGAGGGTCCCGAGCCCGAGCCGACCACGGCCCTCCCCTCGGTGCCCTCGCCGGAGCCTGAGCTCCCCGCCGAACCCTCTCCCTCCCTCCCTGTCCCCTTGCTGCCGGCCGCCGAGGCGCCGACCCTGGCCGAACCGTCGGAACTACTCGGCGAGGTTGAACCCCCACCCTCCTCATCCCCTCCTTCCGAGGAGGAAACTCCCCTAGCGGAGATCCCGGTGCCAGCCGCGACCGAGGAGAACGTCACCCCGAGCGCTCCGGTCGCCGAACCCGGAGCTCCGGAGGTCGCCCTCGAATCGCCGGGCTCGCCGGAAACGACCCCCTCCCCCCAGGGGATCGCGGAACCGCTGGCGGAGCCCGAACCTGCAAGGACGGGCGATGCGGGGTCGCCCCCCGAACCCGAGGCCCTTCCGCTTCCGCCGCCCCCATCACCGTCCCCCGCCCTGGAACCGAGGCTCGAGGTGGCCGGGACCGCTCCGACCCTGCCCGAACCCAACCGGGAGCCGGCGCTACCCCCCGTGTCGACCCCCTTGGAGGCGCCGGCACCACCGCTCCCTCCGGAACCGATGGCCCCGCCGTCACCGCCGTTCACGGCCCCGACCGTCGTGCCCCCGCGAGCTGGAGTGGAGGTGGTGGTGGCGCTCTCGTACCTGCCGGCGCTCCAGGAGTTCCTCGACACTACCTCCGCGGGGCATCGGGGGGTGGCCATCGTCCGCGAGTCGCCCGAGCGACTGCGGACCCACGTGGGCCCACGGCCGGTGGAGGTGTACTGGCTCACCAACCTGGGCCGGGGCCTGACCCTCAAGCCGAGCGACCTGGACGCCTACAGCGCGTTCCTCGAGACGGCCGTCGGGCAGGACCGGGTCACCGCCTTCTTCTTGGAGGGGATCGAGTACCTCGCCCGATTGCACGGAATGGACCGGATCATCGAGCGGTTGACCGCCTTCCACGCCCGGGCGGTCGAACACGATGCCCGGGTGTGGGTCTGCGTCCACCCCGGACTGCTCGCCCCGGCGGACCTCGATCGGCTCGTGGCCGCGTTCGAGGAGTGAGGCCCTCGCGGTCGCCGACCGGGTCGAAGGAATCGAGGAAAGGGTTCGCCACCGGCGCCGGCCGTGGGCGCGTTACGGGCAGGTACCGACCGCCCCGCACTGTTGGCTGATCTCGGTGACCGAGTTCAGCGTGATCGTGCCGGACGAGGCGGATCCGAGGTCGTAGAACAGGGTGAACGTGACCGCCGTGCCCGGGATCACGGCCTGCGTCTGGATATAGACCGTGACCAGGGTGATCACGGGCACCGCCCCGCTCGAGACCGTGAACTCGAGCTCGAGCTCGGTCGAAACGGGCGAGGTCGTGGCCTCGGTGAACTTCCAGAAGTGAGCGAGGTCGTTCAAGGTGGGGGCGTTGATGGCGTAGTTCGTAGCGGCCGCGGCGAGGACGGTCGGAGTTCCGACCGTGGTCGATAGGGCGGTGGGCAGGACCCCCGGCTGCGTTCCGACCCCGACACTCGCTTCGGTCCAGTAGGTCAGGCTGGACGTGCCGTGGTAGAAGCCTCCGCCGGTTTCGACCGTCCCGTTCTGGATCGAGAACGAGACCGCCACGACCCATCCCATCGTTAGCAGCAACATGGCGATGATCGTTCCCCCGAGCACGCTTCTCCTCGTCACTCCCGACCTCCATCCGCCGGGTTTCGTCACGTTGATGGTTGCCATCTTTTCGAGGCCCCTCGTGTTTGGTTGCGTAGGCGGAGGTAGAAGAAGGTACGCGTCCGCAGGCAGGGCTTTCCCTTGCCGAGTCCGGGGACCTGCATGATTCCCGCCTCCTCCCTCTACGGGCAGAGACCCACCGAGGCGCACGCGAGGACATCCACCTGCATCGTCTCCACGGTGACGGCCCCGGGGGCGAAGGTCCCGGCGTCCCAGTAGAGCTCGAAGGTTAGGGCGCCCAGGAGGACGGTGCCACGGGTCTCCAGGTAGACCCGAAGGGAGACCGCGGCGTGCGTGAGACCGTCGAGGAACCGTAGCTCCAGTTCCGTCGAAATGGGGGCGGCGGTGGTCTCCTGGAACGTCCACCGAACGGATTGGTTGGTAGCCGTGGCGGTATTGATCGTGAAGCTCGCCGCGACGGCGGGAAGGACCGTCGGGGCCGTCACGATCGCGGAGAGGGCCGTCGGTACCGGCGTCGGGATACCCCAGAGTTGCGTGGCCTGCCAGACCCAGTAGGCGATGCTTTGCTGTCCCACGTCGGCCCCCTGCCCCGTCTCGAAGGGACCCTGCACGAGTTGCGCCGGGGCGGCGACGCCCGTCCCGATCAGGATCGAGACGACCAGGATCCCAGCGACACCGGACGTCCCGGCCAACCACCCCAGCCGTCGACCGACCGAGGAAGCGGTGCGCGACGGACCGGTCACGGACATACCCCCACCGCGGAACAAAGCTGCGAGACCTCGAGGAGGGACACGATCGTCACGGCGGCCGCGGTTCCGGAGTCCCAGTACACGGTGAAGGTCAACGGCCCGGCCGGGGCGCGACGCTGGGTTTCGACAAAGACGCTGCCGGCCGCGGTGTGGGGGATCCCTCCGACGACGTAGTTGACAGTGTACTCGATGACGATCTCGGTAGAGACCCCGATACCCACGGTCTCGTTGAAGGTCCACGAGGCCGCAGTATGGCCGGTCACTCCGGCCCGGACGAGGGCGGTACCCGACGCGCGCGGAAGTCGGGTCGGCGTGGCCACCGCCGCGCTCCAGACCCGGGGCACCGGCGCCGGCGTCGTTCCCCGGGCCGCGCCTACGAACTGCCAGTGGGTGAGGAACCCGGTCTTCGAGCTCTCTGCCCCCAGGTTCTCCGGAGAGAGGCCGACGTGGAACGAAGCCGCCGCGGCGAACCCCGAGACGAGGACGAGCAGGGCCACTCCGGCCGTGACGAGGCCTCGGAACGCAGCGCGCGGGCGCGAGCTCGGCGTGCGAGTCCGGGTGCGTCGTTTCCCGACCCCGGGCACTGCCCTCGCTTGCACGGCCCTGCCGCCTCGGAAAGACTCCGTTCGAGGCGGGTCTTAACACCTCTCCGCCATCGGAAGTCCTCCGAGGGCCCTTCGATGGGCGGGACGACTGTAAGGTTGAATTAGGAAAGGCCAGCATCGCATCGTCACGATGCGGGGCCCTCGCAGTTTCGAACCGACGGCTCGGCCCGCCTCCGCTCCGTCTGGCGTGGGCGGCTCGAGCGGGTCCGGGTTGATTGCCTTTCTCCACGCCCACCCAATCCTCTGCCTCGCGATCCTGACGCCCGGGATCCCCGAGTACCTCTCGACGTCGAGTTCGTTACTGACCGTCGTCACGCTCCCCTTCTTCTTCCCGATCCAACTGGCGATCAACGTCGGCCAGTACACGGCCGGAGCTCTCCTCATTCGAGAGGCGGTGATCCGGTGGCACAAAGGGTGGGGGACGGTCTTCCTCCTCGGCCTCGCGTACGGGATCACGGAGGAAGGGTTGGGGGATAACACGCTCTTCAACTCTCACCACGGGACGGACGGGGTTCTCGGCTCGTTCGGCCGATTCTACGGAGTCAACTGGGTCTGGGCCACGGGGGTCCTTGCCTTCCACGTGATCTACTCGATCGGGCTCCCGCTCCTGCTGCTCCGCCTAGCGTTGCCGGAGACCCGCGGACGGACCTTGCTCTCCCGACGGGGGATCGGGCTCGCGCTGACCTCGCTCGCGCTGGCCACCTCGGTCGAGACGGTGCTCGTGTTCGGCGAGTTCCACTTCTGGATGGGGTCGACGCTGTTGGTCGGTAGCGTGATCGCGATCGCGATCCTGGTCGGCGTGGCGTACCGGCTCCCCGCGGGGGCCTGGGCCCCGCGTGACTCGGCGCCGACGGGACGCTCCGGGGAGCTCATGGCGATCGGGTTCGCGTTCTTCCCGATCGCGTTCCTGCTCGAGTACGGGTTCACTTCCACGACCGTGCCTCCCGCAGTCATCATCCTCGTCGAGCTCGTAGCGTTCGGCCTCCTCCTCGAGCGGGTGCGCCGCACTGCGGGACGTTCGGGGAACGAGCACCTCCTGGTCGAGCTCGCCTTCGGCTTCGTCCTCTGGCAAGCCGTGTTCGGCGTTCTCCTGACCCTTGGTCTTCCGTTCACGCTTCCGCTGGTCGCGATCGCCGTCCTGTTCTTCCTACGGCTACGGCGCCGCTATCCGACCCCACCCCGGCCCGATGCGGGCCCCCTCCCACCGCCGGGAGTACTGGCCGGCTAACGCCGGAGGTATTCCCGATGTCGGGGGTGAGGCTTCGTGGTGGGGGAAAGGGTAGGAATCGCAGGTCGGAACGTCGACCCTTAGGGGTGCTTGGCCATCGCCATTACGTCGGCGTGGCTGACGTCCTTCCCATGGTTCTCCTTCACGTGCTGCTGCACGAACTTCACGAGCTCGTGCTCCTTCTTGCTGACGATCTCGAATCCGTCCTCGCAGGCCACCTTCATCCTTCCGCATCCCATGGTTGCACTCCTCGCCGGTCAGGGCGAGTGGGTCCGGATTGCCGTTCTAGGGCATAAGCGTGCGGTCGAAGGAAAGGGCGAACCCCGCCTCGACGGACCGCTCCTCCACGTACGAGCGCGGGCATCTGTCGGGCGAGAACGACTCGCCACGCCGGGCCGAGTCCCGTCTCGCTTCGGCGGTATCCTAAGCACCCTACGGCTCGCGCGTTCCCTCCGGAGGGGGCCGTCGGCGGAAGCGAACGACGACCAAGGCGAGAACGAGGACGAGGGCGGCGATTCCGAGTCCCAGTCCCCAGAGAATATACCCCGTATCGCTCAGCGTTTGCACGGGACACATGGTCACATCGGGCCCCACGAGGATCGACGTGGTGTAGACCTGACCCTGGGCGTCCCGCACCGTGAGGTTGGCGAAGGAGATCGCGGGGCTTGGGGTGATCGTGACCGCCGCCCCCGAGGCTGTCGTTCCGTCGCTGAAGGTCCAGTTGTCGCTGAGCGGAGGGCTACCCCCGAGGGCGTTGGCGGAGAAGTGGAGTTGAACGGGGGAACCCGGACCCCCACTGCATCCGACGCCACCGGTGTACGAGTAGGTCGGGGCGGCCGATAGCGGCGACGAGTACGCGACGGGGAGACGGAGGTCGGCCGAGACTTCGTGCTCGAGCGCGTCGGTCACGGACACGGAGACCGAGTAGTTGCCGGGGGCCGAGTACGTGTGCGTGGGCTGGCGGAGGGTTGCGCCGGACGTCCCTTCACCGAAAGCCCAGAGGTACGAGTAGGGGGGAAAGCCGCCGACGGGGACGGCGGAGAAGGAGACGGCTTCGTGGGCGGGATCCGGATCGGGGCTCGCGGCGAGGGTCACTCCGAGCGGACGGATCGGGAACGTGAACGTCGCCGAGCCGTCGGCCGAATCGTTGACCCAGACCACCGCCGTGAAGTTGCCTCCTCGAGCGTACGTATGAGTGGGTGAAGGGCCGCTTCCGGCCACCCCATCCCCGAATTCCCAGGCATACGTGTACGGGGTCATCCCGCCGTGGGCCGAAGCCGAGAAGTGGACCGCGAGGGGCGTGCTCCCGTTGAGGGGAGTCGCGGTCGCGTTCGCCGAGAACGGAAGGCCGAACGCCGTGAGATTCCCGTGGGCACCGTAGTCTCCGCTCGCCGCGTAGAGCTGACCGTCCGTCACGACCGGCTCGCTGAGCATCAGCTCGCCACCGGGGAGGGAACCGTTCCACAGGATCGTCCCGTTCGCCGCGTCGACCGCGTAGACGTCCGAGCCGGCCCCCCCGAACACGAGGCCGTTCGCGTACGTGAGACCCCCCACGATCCCGCCGGCCGGGAGGGGGGTCGTCCAGTCGACGGTCCCGTTGTCGGGGTCCACCGCGTAGAGGGCCGAACCCCCGAGGTAGAGGGTGTGACCGTCGTAGGCCCCCGACGAGAACCCGCCTCCCGTGTCCAGGCTCCAAATCGGGGCCCACGGTCCGTGGGTCGTGACGTTGCTGCGGTTCAAGGCGTACGCGAGGCCGTTCTTGTTCGAGGCCACGACCAACGGGATCCCGGAGGGCGTGGTGAGCAGCGTGGGAGTAGAACCGAAATCCGAGTCCTGGCCCGTTACGTTCGGAACCTGCCACGACCCGCTCAGGTTGAGCGTGGTCGCATTGAGCCCGATGATCGCGTTCACGAACGGGGGGTAGCCGCTCGCCTCGTTACCGGTCGTGATCCAGACCGTGTTGGCCGTCGGGTCCACGGCGGGGGTGGTCCAGATCGAACCCCCGTCCTCCCCGGTCGGTACGGTGTCGAAGACGTGGCTCGCCGCATGGTTGCCCGTCAGGTTCACTTCGCGCAACTGTCCCGGGACGAGCGGGTTGTCGAAACAGCTCGAGACTCCGATGTAGAGCGAGCCGTGGTACGTGAGGGCGCTCGCCCAGTTGTAGTAGTTCGTCGTGTCGGGTCCCACCAGGTACTGCCACTCGACGCTGCCGGTGGTGGCGTTGAGCGCGTACCAGTCGGGATCGCTGGTGAGGCCACCGCCCCCTCCAAGGTAGAGCGACCCGTTGACGTACTCCGGGGTCGACGAGACTCCCTGGGGCGCGTAGCCGCAGGGGTCCGTCCCGAGGAAATCCTTCCATTCCACCCGACCCGTCGCCGCGTCCACCGCGTATTCCTCTCCGTTCCACGAACCGTAGTAGACGGTCCCGTTCACGACAATGGGGGCGCTGAAATCGGACCCGTTGGAGGGGATCGACCAGAGCGGCTGGAGCTCAGATACGTTCGAGGGAGCGATCGTGTGCTCGAGGAAGTTCGCCCCGGTCCGCTCGGGGTTGTTCCGGTAGGTGAACCAGTTCACGCGCGGCGGCACGCCGGCGACGTAGGGTGAGATATCCGGCGAGGCCCGTGCCGACCCCGCCCCAAGGACGGTGGGTACCCCTGGCCCCCCTGCGTGGGACCGGCCGCCGTCCGCGGGAGGCATGGCCCCGAGCGTGCCCAGAAGGACGATTCCCAGGACCAGAAGAGCCGCTATGCGTCCCATCTCGGTGCATCTATGAAAGTGCCGGTTCATGAACCATATCGTTCCCCGACCCCCCTCCTACCTCCGGCGACCGAGCCAGGTTGGGTCCGGTCGGGGCGATGATCGCGGGCCGCAGAGTCAGCCGCGAGGGCGCTCGTCGGGGATAGGGTCGGGGCTCGCGGGTCGAGAGGGTGCCGGGGGTCCGCAGGGCTTTTTGCCACGGAGTTCCCATCCCGCCGCGGCGGTTCGATGCCGGTCTACGTCGGACTGCTCCGGGCTGTCAACCTCCCAGGTCACAACCGGGTCCCGATGACGGGATTGACTCAACTGGTCCAGGACCTCGGATTCACCGACGTGGTCACGTACATTCAGAGCGGCAATGTCGTCTTCGGGGGAACCTCCTCCCCTCGCCGGGCTCTGGAAGAGACCCTCGAGGGAGCCCTGAAGCGCCATCTGGGAGTGTCCACGGATTTCCTCGTGAGGAGGGCCGCCGAGTGGGATCGCATCATTCGGGACAACCCGTTCCCCAACGAAGCCCGAGACGACCCCGGGCATCTCGTGGCGATGCTGCTGAAGGCGACGCCCGACGCCGCAGCGGTCCGCTCGCTCGAGGGGGCGATGCGAGGTCCCGAGACGGTCCAGGTCTCGGGAGACCATGCCTACATCGTGTATCCGGAAGGGACCGGTCACTCGCGGTTGACGGCCCCCGTGCTCGAGCGCCATCTGGGAACTTCCGGAACCGGCCGTAACTGGAATTCCATCTTGAAGCTCGGTGAGCTCTCGACCCGTTGAGCCGTCCTTCGCCTAACGGGGCGGGGGTGGCGGGGGTGGAGGCGGGGACCCGGCATTCGACGGGGGCACGGAGGGCGAGTTCCCCTCCCCCGTCGGCCGCCGGCGCTTGACGAGGAAGAGCCCCGTCGCGGCTACGACCACCACGACCGCAACTCCGCCGACCAGGAGGTACCCATCGTCCCCCGGGAGTCCGAGGAACGCGGGTTTGCTACCGCTTCCACCCCCCCCTCCCGACCCGCCGGAGGAGGATGAAGGACTCCCGTCAATGACCGTCACGTTGAGGCCGTCGAAATTGGGAACGAAGACCTCGTCGTTCGCGGGGTCGAAAACGGGAGTGAGAGGGTTCTCTCCGACCTCAATGGTCGCGACCACATTGCCGGTCGATACGTTGATCGCGCTGACCGAACCCCGGTAGCTGCTGGTATCCATGTTCGGGACGTACAACTCGCCGTTGGCCGGGTCGTAGGCGGGGGTGGCGGGATCCATCCCCACGCCGATGTGGCCGACCACGGTGTTCGAGGTGTCGTTCACCACCGCGAGCGAATTGTACGGGGTCACTTCGGTCGGGACGTAGAGGTTCCCGTTCGCGGGGTCGACCGCGGGGGTGGCGGGCCCATACCCGATCGTGAGGTTCTTCACGACCGTCGTCCCGTCGAGGATCGTGAGGTTGCTGGCACCCGAATCCGGCTGGTAGACCTCTTTGCTTACCGCGTCGTACACGGGGGCGTTCAGGCTCAGTTCCTCGACCCCATAGAACACGGAAGTCAGATTGAGACCGGCGATCGTCGCCACGACCGTGTCGGTCGCGGTCGAGATGATGCTCAGGCTGCCCGAACCTTCGTTGGGCACGTAGATGTCGCCGTCGGTCGGGTCGTAGGCGGGCGTGAACGGGTCCTCGCCCACCGGGATCGTCACGACCACCGTATCCTTCGCGGTGTTGATGACCGTCACATTGGATCGACCGTTGTCCGGCACGTACAGGTAACCGTTCTCGGGATCGTACGCCGCGCCGGCCGGGGCGGAGTAGGTGCCGGTCGATATGTTCTCCAATATCGCACCCGTCGCCCCACTGATGACACTCACGTTGTCCGGGTCAACCAAGTTGCTCGACCGCTGGGGGACGAAGATCTGGTTCACCGATCCTCCGACGTACGTCGGAGTTTCAGCGGCAGAGTGGTTTCCGAGGACGAGGGTCTCTTCGACGGAATCCGTCGCCCCGTTGATCACCGTGAGGTTCGTGTAGTTCGACGGCACGTAGACGAAGCCGTTCGTGGGGTCGAGAACCGCGCCTCCGCTCGCTCCCCCTACCAACGGGATTTCGGCGACGATGCTGTTCGTTCGGGGAGGCAGCGCGTTCGAGCCGGCCGCGGCGACGACCCCGAGCGTCCCTCCTTGGGCGAGAAGCGTCGACCCGACTTCGTGGGCCGGAACGGAGGAGGAAGCACTCGAGGTCCGTCCCCCGACACAGGACAGAACGACCACGGAGACGGCGAGGGCGAGCAGCGCAGGCAGGAGGGATCGCCGGCCTCCGTTACGCCGGAACATAGTTCCGCCGAGATGGTGACGGGACAAATATTTTGGGAGAGCCCGGCGTTGAGCCATCGGTCGACCTGACGGGGGTGCATCGGCATCGTCCGCACCCGGCCATCCCCGACCCATCCCAAGGACCCCGTATGGAGGCGGAAGGAGGGGAACCCGGGTTGCCAGCCCGCGCTCGTTCCTACGCCCTCGAACGGACTCGGGGCTCGCCCGGGAGGGCTTGGAACGCCCGGTTGAATTCCCGGTACGTGAGTTCGAGGTCGGTTACGAGGGATTCCGCGGGGGACCCGATCATCGCGTCGAGCAGTTCGCGCTTTTCCAGGATCTCCGCCCGAACGCACCGGGAGGAGCAGAAGGTCGGTTCGGGAAATAGCGGAACGAGATAGACCGAAAGCCCCACGATCTCGACCGCGGGACGGCCGGACTCGATCCGTGTCCCGCATCGACAGGTGTGGGGTTCCGAGGTCAGACCCGACTCCAAGGTCAGCGGGTCGACGCTCGGGCCCTCGGTCCGGGAGCTCGCATTTGGTATGGAGGTCACGGGCGCCAAGGACCGTGATAAGGTGTCACAGGGTATCAACCTTCGTCATCCTCTTCTCCGGCTTTGAAACGACCTCCAATCCCCCAGCGGGACCACCGGTCCACGGGATCTGAGCTCACGCGGGGCGACGCGTACAGAAGCGCTTCGACCCGGTGGGCTCGGTAGTTCGAGCCGGTCGTCGGTGGGCCGGGTGCCGCCACGGTCTGAGGACGCCGCTAGGCGTCCCCGTAGGGAGGTTCCTTTCCGGGATGTTCGCCCCGCGCGAACGAGGCCATGGCCTCTTGCTGCCTCGACGCCTTCTCGGCAGGGCTCATCTTGACCCGCATCGAGAGCGACCAGTGGTGGCCGAATGGGTCCTGAAGATGGCCGTACCGTTCCCCCCAGTACTGGTTCTCCAGCGGCATCGTGATCTTCGCGCCGGCCGCGACCGCCCGGTCCCACAGGGCATCGACGTCCTTGGAGTAGAGATGGAGGGTGACGGTCGTCGTTCCCACCGAGGAGGGCGAGGCGGTGTCGGCCCCCGGAAAGACATCCGAGAGCATGATGATCGAGTCCCCGATCCGGATCCGCCCGTGGATCAACTTCCCATCGGGGGCCAGCTCTCGCACGAGTTCCTTGGCCCCGAATGCCTTTTCGTAGAACTCGAGCGCCTCGACCCCGTCGTTGACGGCGAGGTAGGGTATCACCGCCGGGTACCCGGGAGGAATCGGCGCGACCTTGGGAGAGGGTCGACGACGGGCGCGCTTGGTCCGCTTCGAGGATGCCATGATCGGTCCCGCCCGAGCATGCCGGACCTTCTACATAATGCCAGACCCGACGGGAACGGGGGGGTCGCAGCGTACTCCGCGGGAGGGGCGCTCCGCTACCGCTTCAGTCGTACCCGGTGTGACCTGCTGGACCGCCGCTTGGAACCGAGCCCCATCCGACGGGAGAGGCGACGGTGCTCGGCGGGGCTGATCCACTCGACCTTGAGATAGTCGATCAGCTCGAAATCGGTCATTCCGATGCGTTTCCCTTCCTTGACAGTGAACGCGTACGCTTCGATCTCGGAGGGCGCATCGACGTAGCTGAGCTTCGGGTAGAACAGGGGCTTGCCCCGTTGGAATTGCCGAACGTGACAGAGTTCGTGGACGACGTCGAGATAGAGCGTCCGGAAATCCCCGTCCTTGAGATGGAACGTGCTGATCAAGAGGTGACCGTCGACATCGCTCGTTCCCATGTACCCGAAGCGCGCCGAGAAGAACTCGACCTTCTGCTTTCGGAGAACCTGGGCTGTCCGCGTGCCGAAGAGCTCCCGGATCGCCGGCACGTCCCCGAACCCGTGGAAGAAACGCTCGAACGGGTAGAGCTTGGTCGGAGAGCGACGATCGATACGAACGCCGAGGTCCGGCCGGGTTGTCATGCCATTCCTCCCTCGAACTGGGATGATCCGGGCGCCCACCACGTGCTCGGGTTCCGCAGGATGACCCCGGGTTCGAATCGGGCCCGACGCTCTTCGGCCATGGTGGGGGTGCCCAAGGAGATGAGCGGTATGAATCTGCCCCTCCCCCGCGGTGCAGGACGGCAGAGCCTATCTCGCCCTTCCCGCTGGACTGGGCCACGTCGATGGATCCCGCCGCTCCCCCAGATGAGTTTGTCAATCTGCTGACTCCGAGGTCGGGACCGCGAGCTACGTCTCCGGTCGATCGGCGTCGCCTATCGGGACAGCCCCTGTCCCTCTCGACGTACTTCGCAGAAACGATCACGAATCGCCAATTCTCCGGGTTCGACCTCTCTCGGTGGGACCGCTACTTCCTCCCTCCCGCCCTCGCCCCTCTGGCGGATGGGACCCCGGAGGAAGTGGTCGAGGCCGTCGAGGACGATAATCGCAGCGCGATCCTGCCGGAGCCGGTGGCGTCGTTGCAGGGACTTCCCTTCTACCTCTCAGTAAAGGGGATCGGATCGACGGTCGAGCCGTTCTCGTATCGTCGCCTCACCGGAGCTTCCGCGGCGGAGCTAACGGACGACCTCGAGGTGCGCGACCGCCTTCATTCCCGTCCGGGAGAGTCATTGGGCGGGATCATCAGCGGCGAGCTCTGGCTCCGGGGATCTCCCTACGGGGGGCAGGGGCTCCCGCATGCGATGACGGCGCTCCGGGTGTCCGAGCGAGCCCACCTGACCGATTTGGCGGGATTCCGCATCGCCCCGGTTGTCAAGGTGGCGTTCCTCCCAGAGAGCGTGGCCCGCCGACTTCGCAGCATCCACTGGTACCGGAAATACCGGGATCGATTCGTCCAGGAGCTGCGGCTCGTCCCCTCGAACGTGAGGGTCTACTTCCACGCCCGGAGCACGGTGGGCAACGATCCGGGGCTCGTGTTCGACCAGTTCGGGATCGACTCGCCGGGGAAGGCCCACGCCTTCGAGCTGAACTTTGTCCGGAGCGGGTTGGCGGTACTCACCCTCTTCGCCCGGACCCTGTCGAGGGACACGGAACGCGAGCTCTACTCCGGTCTCGATTTCCAGGATGTCTGGCTCGACAAGGACGCCGTCCTCGCTCCGGATGGGACGATCTTCTTCGTCGACCTCGAGGGGATCGACACCGTCGAGATCGATCGTCGCGGGGTGCGGGAGAAGATCGAGGACCAGATCTTCCGCTCGCTGTACGAGTTCATGTTCGCCTACGAACAGATCGAGCAGGAACGCACCCGTCGATTTGGGTCCCTCGGGAGCCGAAAGAGATTCTTCGAGTCGCTGGTGGTCGACGCCCTCCGCGACGACCCGTACCTCCGGCCCCGCCCCGAGGCGGGCGGGCTGCTCCTTCGGGTTCTCCCCGGGAAGGATGAAGAATCCTTATCGTTCGACTTTCCGTTGGTGGACCCGTAACATGACGCAGTGCGCCGATATCTACGCGTTCCTGAACCAGGTCAGCGCGAAGCAGGTCACGGCCACGCTCTCGGCGGCGGACGCTTCTCTGTTGACCCAATTGGGGTTGATCCAGATCCTCACGTCCGATCAGTTTCACGCGACCCAGAGCGCGGTCCAGGCCCTCGGAGCCGAGCGGCAGACGATCGCCCAGGAGATGGGGCAGCGCGCTCAGCTGGCCCAAGAATCCAGCGAGGACCGCCGAAAGACCCACTCCTTCCTGTTCCACCTCGAGGGGAAGGAGAAGCAGGCGGCGGAGGTCCAACGCGCAACGGCCGTCGACGCCCAGCTGAGAGCCACGGACGCGGACCTCGGACGAAAGCAGCAAGAGTTCGCCCAACTCGTCGCCCAGCAATCCCTCCTGGACACGCTCACGGCCTACGGGGACGGCTATGTCGGACTCACGAGCCGGGGTGCCGTGGAGCTCCGCGACCTCGGCCTGCGGCTGTATCGCGTTTCCGATTCCGATTTCTCGGCCTACTGGAACCAGGCCCAGAAGATCAATGTCGATTTGATGCGACTCGCCGAGGGCGGCGCCGAGTACTTCGGCCGTCTTATGCCCGCCCTGACCGGAGCGGACCGTTCTCTTCTCTGGGGCATCTCCGTGGGCCTCGCAAAGGCGCAGCCCAACGCGGCGCAAGGGTCCGATGCGTTCGTCAGGACCTACCGCCAGGTGTTCGGCCTCTCGGCCAACAACGAGAATCGCCTCATGTCGTCGGAGATCCTCTTCTCGCTGCCCCGGCCGATCGCGGAGGAGTATCCCGGTCTAGTTCAGGTCCTCGGAGACGTTCGCCACCTGAACGTGCCGAATGAGGCGGCCCTGGGGGTCGCGTCGATCCTTCTCCTGGGCCGACGCGAGGACGGCACGATCGCCACGCCCAACCTCGCGCAGTACCTCAACCTGACCCGGTCGTATGAATCCGCGGCGCTCCTCTCGATCGTCAACCTTCCCATCGGCGACCAAGCCGCCAAGTTCCAATCGCTCCGTGGCATGTTCGCGGGCTGGGGGTACCAACCCTCGGAAGACGTCGAACTCTCCTCCGCGTATCTCGCCGTGTCCGAGCTTCCCGCCGACGGGATCAGCACCAAGCTCGCGATCATCGCCAAAGGGCTCTCGAGCTACCTCCAATTCCCCCTCGTGGCCGCCTCGGTGCTCGCCTCCGTCTCCACGCTTGAAGCGAACGAGACCTTGAACCTCTTGGAGCACGCGTACGAGATCGTCGGACCGCGCGCCGCTCCGCTCTCCCAGGCCGAACTGATCTGTCTCGCCGTGCGGATGGTGCAAGGCATCCGGGACGAGCTCGTTGCCCCGTTGGACGCGACCGCGGCCCTCCCACCCCCACCGCCGCGGATGCCCGGCGTCTACGGGCCCGGCTTCTTCTTCGTGCCGATCTTCGTCATGCACCAGGCGTATTTCGGGACCTACAGCGGGATCGGGGGCGCCCATCCGGGGCACGCACACGGTTTCGGCGGGGTCGGGGGCGGCGGGGGCGGAGGAGTCGGGTGATCGGCCGGCTCATCCTCCTGGTGACGGCGGTCCTCCTCCTGGGACTCTCCTTCGGAACCGCGAGTGCCCACTACGCTCCGAAGGCCGGCAATCAGTTCAACTACGAGGAGACCATCCAGCTCACGAACGGGACCGGCACCAACTACCAGGGGTACACGGAGTCCCAGGCGATCAACGGCTCTCTCTGGGTGGCCGGTATCGCCCCGAACGGAACGGTGTTGACCGGTTACTACAGCCTGGACGGCTACCAGAACAACCAGGGCGCCTCGAACTCTTCGACCGCCTCGGGGAACTTTGGGTTCTCGCCCACGACCCTCCTCTACGTGAACGGAACCGACGGCCAGACGGGGTACACGAACCCACATGTCTGGTTCTTCATGGACAACACCCTGACCGACGGGGCCACCTTCTACGTCTTCAACACCCAGATGACCGTCGTCAGCACGTCGTACAGCTACGACCTGGGCACGGCCGCGGGCGGGTACGTGACGACCATCTACTCGCAGGGAAGCGGCTCGTACGAGCGGAATGACGCCTACGGGATCCTCTCCGCCACCTTCACCTGGAAGATGTACTTCGACCCGACCACGGGGTACATCGTGGGGTACTCGTACGTGGAGCAGGACTCCAACTCGACGGGCAACGGGTTCACGTGGACCGACTCGCTGCACGCCACCCACACGAGCTACGCCCTGACCCCGGGTTCGGCCCCACCCCCCAGTTCCGGGGGCTCGAGCAACAACGACCTCCTCTACGCGATCGTGGTCGTAGTGATCGTCGTCATCGTCATCGTGATCCTGGCCCTCGCGCTCTCGCGGCGCCGACCCTCCCTGCCGCGCCATTCGGCCACCGGCCGGGTGAGCTACGTGCCGCCCCCGATGGGGCCCCCACCGCCCGGGATCCATCTGATCCCCTCGGGCCAGCCGGCGGTCCAGCAGATCGTCGTCAAGGAGACGGTGAAGGTGAACTGCCGCTACTGCGGGGCGCTCATCGACACGACCGCGGAAAAGTGTCCGTTCTGCGGCGCGGCACGGAACTAAGGTCCGGGACGAGACCCCGACGGGGGGTACAGGAAGATCTCCCCGACGCGCCGCATCCCGCCGGACTCGGCGATCGCGCGGGAGGCTACGTTCCGGTCGGCGATCTCAGAGAGGACCTCGGAGGCACCCGCCCGTTGGGCCCAGAGGAGCCGGGCGAAGAGGAGATCGGCCCCCAGCCCGAGGTGGCGGTACATGGGCCGGACCGCGAGGGAGTGGAGTCGCGCGCGGCGACCGAGGACCGCTACCCACCCAACCCCTGCCAACCGGCTTCCGACCTCGATGAGGAACCCCGCTTCCGGCGTGTCGAGCACGCCCCGGAACCAGCGGTCGTCGACGTTCCCCTCGACCTCGCGCATCAGGTCGGCGACCGGGGAAAGGTCCTCCTCCCTCACGGGCCGGACCGCGTGGCGGAACCGGTGCGCCGGTCCGGCGGGCCCGACGGGTCCGGTATAGATCCCGTAGCACTCGGCCGGCCCGTCGAACCGGAAGTCCGAATAGACGGCGCGCGTTTCCCGGGTCCCGACTCGTTCCTCGGCGAGCGCCCGCTTCCGGGTGAACACCGACGTGACGTTCTCCGCGGGGTCGTGGAGGGTCAGCCCCGCGAGGCTCTCCCCGTCGCGGACACACCACACCTCCCCGCCGCACCGGAGTGTCTCGTAGACGAAGTGGGGGAGGAAGGGGTTGAACCACGGTGACAGGTCGGCCCCCACGAGGCCGGGAACGTCAGGGCCGGCCCTCCGGGGGAGCGAGCCGGGCCCCTCCCCGGCGGCTCGTCGCAACTGCCTTTCCATAGGACCGTCCCGCTCGGAATCCGCCCCTTCAAGATAACTCCACACGCCGACCGGGCCAGCGTCGAACCGTACCGCGAGCGACGCCCAATCCGGACGCAAAAAGGGGGCTCGGTCCGTCAAACGGTCTTGAGCAGGAGTACATCTGCCGCCCCGCCCTCCGTTTGATTAATGAGAGCCATGCCAACTCGGCCCTTGGGGGGCCACTCGCGATCGGACTCGGAACCGGACATCCCCCTGCCCCGCCACCGGGGCCAGGATCTACTCGACATCCCGCTCCTAAACAAGGGAACGGCCTTCACCGACGAAGAGCGGAGCGTGCTCGGACTGCACGGCCTACTTCCGCCGCAGGTCGAGTCGCTCGACCAGCAGGTGGTCCGGGCGTACGAGGCGTTCCGCCGCAAGACCGATGACCTGGAACGTCACATCTACCTGAGGGCCCTCCAGGACACGAACGAGGTGTTGTTCTACCGCCTCCTCCACGACCATATGGAGGAGACGATGCCGGTCGTCTACACACCGGTCGTCGCCCAAGGCTGTCAGGAGTTCAGCCACATCTACCGGCGGGCCCGGGGCCTCTTCATCCCCTTTCCGCTCCGGGACTCCATCCGGACCCTGCTTCAGCACCGACCCGAACATGACGTCGACGTCATCGTCGTCACGGACGGGGAGCGGATCCTGGGGATCGGAGACCAGGGCGTCGGCGGCCTCGGGATCCCGATCGGCAAGCTCTCGCTCTACACTCTCATCGGAGGCATCCGCCCGGAGCGGACGCTGCCGATCGTCCTGGATGTGGGGACGAACAACATCGAACGGCTGCAGGATCCGGAGTACCTCGGATGGCGGCACGAGCGGGTCACGGGGAGCGAGTACGATGCGTTCATCGAGCAGTTCGTCCAGGCCGTCGGGGAAGAACTGCCCGGCACGCTGCTGCAGTGGGAGGACTTCGGCGCCGACCACGCCCGCCCGATCCTGGAACGGTACCGGGACCGTGCGCTGACGTTCAATGACGACATCCAGGGGACCGGGGCTATCGCGCTGGGCGCTATCCTCTCGGCCCTCCACCTCACCGCGCTCCCCCTCGTCGACCAGCGGGTCGTGATCTTCGGCGCCGGCTCCGCGGGAGTGGGCGTGGCGGACACCATCCGGCGCGCGCTCCTGCAGGACGGACTCTCCGAGGCGGAGGCTCGCCAGCGCTTCTTCCTCGTCAACCGGGGAGGCCTCTTGCACACCGGTCGGGAAGACCTCAAGCCCCAGCAGCGGGAGTACGCCCGCCCGTGGGGGGAGATCGATTCGTGGTCCCGTCACGATCCGCGTCGGGTAGATCTCGCCGATGTGGTCCGGGAGGTGCGGCCAACCGTCCTGATCGGCCTCTCCACGGTCGCGGGCGCGTTCGACGAGCCGCTCGTCCGGGAGATGGCCGCCGGCGTGGACCGACCCATTCTCTTCCCGCTCTCGAACCCGACGTCCAAGAGCGAGGCGGTTCCGGAGGATCTGGTCCGTTGGACCGAGGGGACGGCGATCATCGCGACCGGCTCCCCATTCCCACCGGTCGAGGTGAACGGCGTCCGGGTCCCGGTCGCCCAGTGCAACAATGTGTACATCTTCCCCGCCCTCGGCCTCGGCGTTGTCGCGAGCGGCGCCCGCCGCGTTACCGACGGGATGATCCTGGCCGCCGCCCGTGCGCTCGCCGACGCGTCCCCGGCGCGCGAGGACCCGACTGCCCCTTTGCTCCCGCCCGTCGCCCAGCTCCGCCGCGTCGCCGTCGAGATCGCCATGGCGGTCGGTTTCGAGGCCCAGCGGACGGGACACGCCACCCTCTCGAGCCCCGAGGAACTCAGGGAGCGCATCCTCGCCACGCAATGGGTCCCGCGTTACCCCATCTACCACGAGCCGAAGCACGTCGCCGCGCCGGTACTCACGATGCACGTCTAGGCGCCTTCGGGCGACCGGGTCGAGCTACCGGACGGGACCACGCTCGAGCCGTCGGAGCGACCGGATGGCCGGGGAGAAGGTCACGAGCGACCCCGCCGAGCACCGCCCCTGCGGTGAGCGCTTCGACGGAATTCCAGATTGAGATTCCGGACCGGGAGCCGATCCGCACGGTAGGTGTACCGCCGGTTCGCCGGAGGAACGATGACCTCTGACCCCGCCGTCCTCCTCGCCCCCGCGATCCGGATGGACCCGCATCTACCGGCGAGGGTTCCCAATGTTTGCTCGCCGTAGCGAATCCACCCCGCACGGGTCCGGCGAGCCTCTTCCCTTCCTCCGTCGAACCGGCTTCACGACCGCTTTATCGCGACCCGACCCCACCTCGGTATCATGGCGGCGGACATACGGGCGCAGAAGGCGCTAGACCTGGCGGGGCCCGGCATCGGTACGTACGAAGAGATCGAACGGGTCCTCCCGAGCGACTACCGGTCGGCGTTGACCCCTCGGGAAACCCAGGTGGCGATCTATGCGGTGAAGAACTACATCGAACAGAACCTCTGCCGCGAACTCAACCTGATGATGGTGCAGGTTCCTCTCATCGTCGCCGCGGAGAGCGGGGTGAACGACATGCTCGACCGCGACGGTTCGCGCACGCCGATCCAGTTCCACATCTCGAACGACCGGGACCTGCATCCCCTCGACGCACAGGTGGTCCAGGCGGCGACGAAGTGGAAGCGCATGGCCCTGAAGCAGCTCGGACTGGCTCCGGGCGAGGGAATCTGCACCGATATGCGGGCGGTCCGCAAGGACTACTTCCTCGACCATGACCACAGCGCGTACGTCGACCAGTGGGATTGGGAACGGACGATCCGCGACACCGACCGAAACCTCGAAGTGCTGAAGGACACGGTGCGCCGGATCTGGAAGGTGATCACCGGGGCCCAGCGGCACGCGGAGCAGCTCTTCCCGCAGCTGAAGGACCCCCGCTACCCCGCCCTCCCCGAGGAGATCCACTTCCTCCATGCGGAGGAACTGCTGGAGGCCTACCCGGACCTCCCACGGAAGCAGCGGGAAACCGCGATCCTGAAGAAATTCCCGGCGGTATTCATCATCGGGATCGGCTGGCCTCTCAAGGACGGTTACCCGCACGAGATGCGGGCCGCCGACTACGACGACTGGTCGACCGAGGTCACCCTGCCGGACGGCCGGGCGATGCACGGCTTGAACGGGGACATCCTCGTGTGGAACCCCGTCACGCGCCGACGCCATGAGTTGATGTCCGGAGGGATCCGGGTCAACGGCCCGGCTCTCCGCGCCCAGCTCGGGATGAGCGGCCAGCTGGACTTCCTGCAGTACCCCTACCACAAGGGGATCATCTCGGGCGAGCTCCCACTCAGCATCGGAGGCGGGATCGGACAGTCCCGCACCCAGATGCTGCTCCTTCGGAAAGCCCACTTGGGCGAAGTGAGCGTGTCCGTTTGGCCCAAGATCTTGATGGAGATCGGCGCCCGGAAGAACATCCACGTCCTGACGTGAGACGACGGACGGGCAGGGCCCGGCCCAATGGCCTCCCCCGGGTCAGGGCGGGAGTTCGATGCCGCGCCGGTTGAGCTCGGCCTGGACGACGAACGTCAGCAGCCAGCTGATCTCGGCGAGGGTGACGCTGTAGAACGAGAGACCGATGGAGAGGGCGAACACGGCCGAGGTGGCGAGCCCTCGGCGGACAAAGAACTGCGCGACCGGCTCGGGGACGTCCTTCTTCAACAGCTTCGCCCGGCGCGCGTAGTCCCACAATAGGGTCGTGGTGAGGCCCAGGCTGACCTGGACCCCCGCGAACAGGTCAACGGCGACCTGCGTGTCCGCGTAGTTGCTGAAGACCCTCAATACGAAGGGCATCACGGCGATCTGAAGCAGGACGAGCATGTTGAGCCACACGAGCCGGCTGTTGTACCGCGCGATGTACTGGAACGTCCGGTGGTGGACAATCCACCAGACCCCGATCATGACGAAGGCGAATGCGTAACCGATGAACGTGTTGTAGTCTTGCTGGAGCAAGAACGCGAGGTGCGACGACTGCTGACCCGGGGTCAATCCCGTCGTATCGAACGTGGGGACGGCGAGCGAGAGGGCGAGCAGGGTCAGGGCGAAGGCGAAGACCCCATCACTGAGGGAAAGAATCCGTCCGAGATCCTCGCCATAGATCCCGAGGAGAGGGTGCTCCGGAATCCGGGTCGAGGACGACGACGGGGCTGTACCCTCCTCCTCGGACACGATTCGACGGTACGACTGCTTGCTCAAAAATTCAACGGGCCGGGGGCACGCGTTCGGGCGACAGGAACTCCGACACCGCCCCCTTCATCATGATTTGGGGGGCCGAATCGGATCCGAGCCGTCCCATTTCTCGGCGGGTTTAGATAGTCGCCTGCGCCCTCGTCCATCGTGAGCGACTGGTCCGACGCGGTCGGCGTCGTCGTGCTGATCAATTCCCTCGGGATCGGTGTCTTTTCGCTCGGACTCCTCGTCCGAAATGCGAGGTTGCTTCCGCTTCGGAGCGCCTTTGCCCAGATCACGTTGGTTCCGACACGTCGTCGGCGATTCATGATCTTGGTCTGGGTGGAGGTTCTCTGTTTCCTCTCCACGGGGATCCTCTTCGGCCTCTACAACCTGGGGATTCAGCTGGAGGCGGACTCGGACCTCCCCTTCACGGTCTCGTTTCTGGCCGGAATGGTGACGTTGGGCGCCCTGGCCTGGGTCGGGCTCCGGACCCGGCCGCTGACCGCGGAGGAGAGGGCCGACGTGGAGCGGGACGTTCCGACCATCCTCGAGAGCCTGTGGATGATCCCCTTCCAGAACTCGGAGAACCCGCCTCCCCGACCTCCGCGAACCTGATTGGAATCGTCCGCGGGTCGGACGGCCCTACGACGGCGGTTCCCACCCTTACGGGGTCGGGGTGGCCTCTCTGCCCGCGGGGGCAATCCCGAACTCTGGGAGGAGGCCGACGCTCGAGGGAAGGTTGGAGGGAGGGCGGTACTGGGAAAGAGGGCGACCCCCGATGCGTACGACCTTCTCGGCGACCGTCCCGCAGTACCCGCATTCATCGCATCGCTGGTGGTCGCAATCGGTGGTGGCGATCCGTCGGAGGAACCCCTTCGGAAAGGCATCGTTGTCGATGACGACTTCGCCGAACGCGGCGAACGCATCCCGGAGGGGCTCAACCACGGAGGGAACTGCCCCGCGGGCCGACAGGGTCGACAGGGCATTCAGGGGCCCCTTGATCTGCACAAAGCTGAGCAGGTCGAGCAGATTCCCGTGGTACTCGCGGGCGGTGTAGGCTTTGGCGGCCCGGGCGAGCCACGCCGTGGGGCGGTTCCGACCGGAGATCTTGAAGCGGTCGACGCCGGCCTCCTCGTACACCGCCAGGTCCTCCGGCCGTATCCAGATCGAGGAGATCAACTTTCGAGGATCCCGGACCACCTCGAGGCCGCACTCGAGGATCGGGAACTCGAACCAGAGACGGTCCCCTCCGGGCTGCGAGCAGAGCGAACTCGTGTTCAGGTGGTGGGCACGGAACGGGCACTCCCGAATGCACGTCTGGTTGACCAGCACCTCGACCCGGGCGCCGGCCCGGACGAGGCCACGGATCAGCGGGAAGTTTCGGTCTCCTTCCTCGAGGATCACCGTGTCGGCCCCCATCCGAAGGAAGTACTCCGCTTGGGTCACCGACCGGATACGCGCGAACGACGAGACGGACAGGGGCACCTCCGGGTACGCCCGGTGGACGGCCTCCAAGAGGGCCGGGATCGCGATGACAAACCCATCGACCCCCAGGTCGAGGAGATGGGCCACCTCCTTCAGGAACTCGTTGAAGTACCCCGGACCGTACTCCCGAAGGCCCAGGTCGTTGCTGTTGAGCGTTCCGTAGAACTCTCTACCCTGTCGATGGATCGCTGCGACGTGCTGACGGAACCGTTCCCCGTCGACGTCGGGGAGGATGAAGGGAGGACGTCCGGCCCCGATCTGCGAGACCGGAAACCCGCCGAAGAACGTCCGAACGGGCAGGTCGGAGACGCATTCGAGGAGGGCATCGTCGAAGTTCGTCGCGAGAACGAGCTCCATGGCAAACGGGACCAGCGGCGAGGACTGCGTAAGCCGGGTCCCTTACCGGTAGGGGGCCACACCCTTTTCTCGTTCGGGTGTGTGGGGCTGAATGACCGTTCGCCGCTCGGTCCCGAAGGGGGATGAAGTCACTTGCGCCATTCGGGAAGAGCTCCGCGAACTGGACTGCGAGCTCGTCGGAGTGCTCGCCGCGCGCCACCGGCTCGTCGAGCGGTTGTGGAACCACAAGAGGGCGGTCGGGCGCCCGCTCGAGGACAAGAAACAGGAGGGACGGGTCCTCGCCGCGGCGCGAAGGACCGCCCGCCGACACGGTCTCGAAGCGACGTACGTGGAGGGGATCCTCCGTTCCGTGATCGCCGAAGGGAAGCGAAGGGCGTCCGCCGAGCCGACCGCGCGACCCCGTTCCCGCCGGCCGAACGCTCGGTCGCGAGTCCGCCCGAGAGGCTGACCTCGTCGTCCCGTTCGCCCCGACCCGCCCGACGGGGCCTTCCCCGACCGGAGCCTGGGCTCGTCGAGCTTCGCATCCGGGGCGGACCCGTGCCGCACTGGATGCAGGACCTCGGCACCCGTTGGGGTGCCGGCGTTCGCCTTCACGTCTGCCGTCAGACCGAGGGAACGCCCCGTCGGCTCCTCCAGCTGCTCGAGATCAACGCGACCCCCGCGACGCTCCCCGAGATCAAGACCTTCCTCCAACAGCGGCCCAGCCCTGAGGAGGTTTCCCTCACGCAACTCGGGCCCCACCGATTGCTGGTCCGCTTGGTCGGCCCTCTCCCTCCGGTGTGCCACAGCGTCTTCGAAATGGGGGCGATCTGCATGAGCTGCCCGTTCCTCCCGCCCGCCGAGGGAGCGTCCGGGGACGTCCCGGAAGGGGAGTGGCGGGTGCTGGTCCACCGGCTTCGCGACGCGCACCCCCTGCTCGCCTCGTTCACGACGCCCGGTAACTCGCCCGCGTCCCTCGTCCGCATCGGCTCGTACCGAGGTTCCCTCGACCTGACCGCCCGCCAGGAGTTGGCCGTCGGAACCGCGTTCGCCCTCGGGTACTACGATTTTCCCCGCCGCGCCCAGCTCAAGGATGTCGCGAAGTCGCTCGGGGTGAGTCGGGCCACCGCCATGGAGAACTTGCGACGGGGGATCCGAAAGCTGGCCTCGCAGCGGCAGGCGGAGGCCGGGGTCCACCGGACGCGTTCCACGCGAAGTGACCGAGGCGACCCGTCTTCTGGCGTCGGCGACCCGACGGGGAAGAGCACCGAGCCGGCCACTACGGGATGATCAAGGTCCGGAACCCCCGCCCCTGCCGAAGGTCCTCGGCCGCTTCCCCGATCCGCTCGAGAGGGAGACGGCCGGTCACGACCGCCGCCAGGCTCACCCTCCCCTGACGCACCATCTCGATCACCCGGGGGTAATCCACCGGGCGGCATCCCAGCGAGCCGACGATCTCGTACTCAAAGAACATCAGGCGGTTCAGCGGGATCGGAACGACCGAATCGCTGTACCCGACGACGCACAACCGGCCCCCCCGCCGCAGCGTGGAGAGGGCCATGGTCACCGTCTCCGGTTTCCCCACCACCTCCAGCGCGACGTCCGCCCCGCCCCCGGTCCTCTTCCGCACTTCGCGCCCGAGGTCGGGGTACTCACGGGGATCGAGCGCGTCGACCGCCCCGAGCTGCCGCGCTGCGTCCCGCTTTTCGGGCCGGAGGTCCACGGCGATCACATTGGCCCCCGCTGCGGCCGCGAACTGGACCGCGTTGATCCCGACGCCGCCGCATCCCACCACGACCACCCAGTCGCCGCTCTGCACGCGGGCCCGGTGGACGACCGCGTGATACGGGGTCGTCAGGGCGTCCGCGATCACTGCGCTCCGGATGAGGTCGAGGTCGGCCGGCAGGGGGACGAGGTCCCGGGCCGGCACCCGAACGAATTCTGCGAACCCTCCGTCGAGGTGATTGCCCGGCATCTGGAGATGGGGGCAGATGTTGGCGCGTCCCGACCGGCACATGTCGCAGGTCCCGCAGGGAAGGATCGAGGGGATGAGCACACGATCCCCGACAGCGCGGGGCGACGCCCCGGAGCCCAGCTCCTCGACCGTCCCCGAGATCTCGTGACCGAGGATGAGCGGCGGTGGCTTGGCGGTCGGCACGGCGTGGTCGAGGTAGTGTAGGTCGGTGTGGCAGAACCCGCAGGCCGCCACCTTCACGAGAGCTTCGCCGGACCCCGGAACGGGGCGGGGCACCTCGCTGACCACGAGGGGAGTACCGGGACCATGGAAGACGGCGGCCCGCATACGAATCGGGTCAGCCTTCCTTCCAGACCGGCGTGCGTTTCTCGAGGAACGCGCGGAGGCCCTCTTCCGCCTCGTCGGACGCCATGAGCTCGTGGAGGTAGGTTCGCTCCGCATGGGCCAGTCGGGACCACGGGTCGAGCTCCGAACGATGGAGCTCCTGCTTGAGCCGACGGAGAGCTTCCCGACGGTGAGTACAGAGCGTCTGTGCGATCAGTGCGACCGACGCGTCGAGCGTTTCTTCCGGTACGACCTGGTTGACGATCCCGACCGAGGCCGCCCGCTGGGCATCGAACGGCGTCCCCACGAACAGAAGCTCGGCGGCGGGCCGGGCACCCAGGAGGGAAGGGTAGGTCGCGGCTCCGAACGGGGCGAACACCCCCAAACGGATCTCGGGTTGCCCGAACGTCGCTCCCTCGGACGCGACCGCGAGGTCGCAAGCCATCAACAGTTCCATCCCACCGCCCAGGCAGCGTCCGTGGACCTGGGCCAGGGTCGGGACCGGCAGGTTCCACAGGGTCGTGAGCGTCTCGTGGAAGGCGTCGAACATCGCCGATACGCGGGGGCGGAGGTGATCCTCCACGCTGAGACCGCCGCTCCACCCCTTGCCTCCCCCGCGAAGCACGACCACGTGGGCCGCGGTGACCTCCTCGCGTCGCAGAGCGCGGGTGAGCTCCTCGAGGAGCGCGATGTCGAAGACGTTGGCCGGACCGTGCTCCCAGGTGACGGTGGCCCGACGGCCAACCCGCTCCACCAGGACCGTGCCCGGTGCCTTTCCGCCCATCCTCCTTCCCGCCTCAGTCGAAGAGAATCGACTCGACGAACGTCTCGAGTTGCAGCCGTGCCTGCTCGTAGGTGGTCGACTTCTCCTCGAACTCCATGTGCAGGTACGGTAGGCCGCGGCCTTCGAGCGCCCGCCGGTAGAGCACCACATCCTCGAGGGCCGGCTCGCAGAACTTCGCCGTGAGGAATAGGACCCCCTGGGCCTTCGCCGCGTCGACCCGAGAGAGGACCGCCGCCCCCTTGGTCGTCGGCGTGGCCCGGACCCCGATGTCGAGCGGCGTTCGGACGTACGAGGTGGCGAGGCTCTCGAGAGGGTCGGTGCCGGGCTCGATCCGGGGACACCACCGGTGAAGCATCTGGAACTCCTCCCCCACCACGTAGCACCCGACGTCCTCGACCAGCTGGAGCAGCTCGAGCGTCGGTTGCTCGCAGAACGGTCCGATGACGATCACGCGGATCGCGTCCTTGTTCTTCCGCTCCCGCGCCTCGATCTCGGTGATCGCCCGACGCAACAGCGGGACGTGGACCTCCCGGGGAAGGAGACCGCCCAGGCGCAGGAGGAGGTAGTACTCGACCAGCGTGACGTTCCACGGAGCGTCCCGCTTGAGGGCGGCGAGTCGCTCGACGAGCGCGCGCTGCTCGTTGAAGAGCTCGAGCGAGGCTCGGAGGTCCTCCTGGGAGAAGGGGCGGCCCGCGACCTTCTCGAGCTTCACGAGGAGACTGCGGTACTCCGCCACCAGGAACGGGATCGTCGCCGGGGACGTGAAGTTCTGCGGTAGATGGAGCATGTGCGACGGGCGATCCGGTAGGGTCCGGGCGAAGATCCCGTCGAGGTTCCGGCTCACGTCGCAGATGTAGGGAAAGACGAACGCGTCGAACGGGTCGAGCAGTCCCGTGAGGGCCATCTCGAGCGTGGACTTCGAGATCGAACAGAGGAACGAGCCGAGGGCGGCGTCCGCCCGGGTGATCTCGAGGTTCTCTCCACCCCCCTGCATCGAGACCGGGAAAAGGCCGAGGGAGTGGACGAGCTCCTGGGGGGTGTACACCGGGAAACAACCGACCGCCTTGCCTCCGGATTTCCTCCAGGCGCGGACCGTCGGGAAGGTCGGGTCCGCCAGGATCTCCTCGGCGAGACGGACGATCTTCTCGAGGGTATCCGCCTCCCGGAATTCCCGGAAGTCCGGAGAAACCTCGACACTCGGGGTAATCCCGCCTTCCGCGAAGTCCCCTCCGGAGGACGTGATGTGGAGGAGCTCCGGCATGGCTACCCGCGCGTCCCGGGCGTCGACTGGGAGAGCTTCAAGAGACGGGCGTGTCCGAGGATCGCGCTGCCCAGGGCCGCCGCGTAGTAGGCGTTCGGGGTGACGTTGACGGGCATCCCGACCGTGTCGTCGAGCGCCTTCACCATCCCGACGTTGCGAACGAGGCCTCCGACGAGCGTGATCTCGGGCTGGATCCCGACGTAGCGCATGAGCGAATGGGCTCGCTGGGAGAGGGAGAGGAAGACGCCCATGAGGATGTCCGGCAAGGGGACGCCCTCCGCGACGTTGTTGATGATCTCCGTTTCCGCCAGGACCGCACACACGCTCGAGATGAGCTTCGGGTGCTCCGCCGCGAGGGCCCTCGGGCCCATCTCCTCGAGCGGAACCTGAAGGTACTTCGAGCACCGCTCGACGAAGCGCCCGGCTCCGGCAGCGCACTTCTCGTTCATCTTGAACTTGAGGACCTTTCCCGTCTCGGAGACGGACATCGTCCGGGAGGCCTGGGTCCCGACGTCGACCACGAGGTGCGTCTTGGGAAACAGGAAGACCGCGCCCCGGGCCGACGAGGTGAAGTCACTGACCTGCAGGTTCCGTTCCGGGATCGAGTACCGACCGAAGCCGGTCGTGCAGAGGTAGTCCACCTCACCGGGAGCGAGGTTCGCGGTCTCCCCGAGCTCATCGAGGACGCTCCGCGCCGCCAGGACCGGGTTCCCGCGCGAGGGGGCCGACGCGGTCGCGAGGATCCGACGACCGTCCTCCAGCATCGCGCCCTTGATGACCCCCGCCCCGAGGTCAAGGCCGACGGTGATCACGACGCACCCCCCCGGAGGCGGTCCCGTCCGTGCAGGGCCGCCCCCAGGGCGCCGAGGTACTGGGAGAGCGGGCTCACATTGACGGAGGCTCCGATCCGACGCTGGAGCGCCTGGACCATCCCTTGGTTCTGGGAGACGCCTCCCGTGAACGTGATCTCGGGCTCCACTCCGACCCGCTGCATGAGAGAGAGCGTGCGGTTCGCGATGCTGGCGTGGAGTCCGGCGAGGATGTCCTTCGGATCCTTCCCTCGGGAGACGTAGGAGGTGACTTCGGATTCGGCGAACACCGTGCAGGTGCTGGTGACCTTGACGGCCCGGTGCGCCTGGAGTGACAGCGGCCCGATCTGGGCCACGTCGTATCCCAGCGCGTTCGCGCAGACATCGAGGAAGCGCCCCGTGCCGGCGGCGCACTTGTCGTTCATCGCGAAATCCACGACCTCCCCCTTGTCGTTGATCCGGATTGCCTTCGTGTCCTGGCCACCGATGTCGATCACGAGACGTGTGCCCGGGAAGAGGAAGTTGGCGCCGCGGGCGTGGCATGAGATCTCGGTCACGACGAGCTGTCCGAAGTAGACCTTGTACCGACCGTAGCCCGTACCGGTGATGAACCCCACCTCGGAGCGGGAAACGTGGGCGTCCGCGAGTGCCGCCTCGAGGGCCCGCTCCGCGTCCTTCACGATATCCACCCCGACCGGGTTGAGCGACCTTCCGAGCACCTTCGCATCCTCGCCGAGGACGACACACTTTGCCGTGGTCGAGCCGATGTCAACGCCCGCCACTACGACGCTCATGCCGGCACCGCCCCCGCGGCGGCCGCGACGGCCCGCCGCTGCTCCAGCGATTCGAAGAAAGCGTCCATCCGGTTCTTGATCTGCGCCGGCGCGAAGTATCGGGGGTCCTGGTGGTCCGATTCGATGTAGAGGGTCGGCACCTTCTGGTCGTGGATCAGCCAGTCCCGGAGGTCGCCCTGGCCGGCCGTGAACGAGCGGCACGACTTGATCCCGTGGACGATCGCGGCGTCCGCCTGGTACTCCTTGATGTAGTCCCCGATGATCTTCCGCCGGAGCGGCCAGGACTGGTTGACGTAGGCCCCGAGGCTGTACTCGGCGATGCTCTCGAACGGCCGGGCCGGGTCGTGACGGAACCCCCGGTCGAAGAGGCCGCCGACCTTCGGGTAGGTCGCCACCACGGAGACGGCCCCCCACTTTCTGAAGAAATCCCAGAACGTCCGGTAGTTCGTGTACGGCGGGACTCCCTCGACGAGCACCCGGAACTTCTCTTCCGGCAGGGGGTAGTTCCCGTCCCGTACGCGGGCCCGGATCTCCTCGTTCACGACCCCGTAGAAATCGGCCGCCTCGGGAGTGCCCCGGAGGACGTTGATCGGGAACATGTAGAAGATCGCCTCGAAGTAGGCCTCGATCGGCGAGGGCCGTAATCGACCGGCACGGAGGAACTCCACCCAGCCGTCCTCGGCCCGACGGGAGTCGGCGAGAACCCGTTTGAGGGCCTCCATGTCGAACGCCTGGCCGGTGCGCTTTTCGAGGAAATGGACCAGTTCCCAGAGCTGGCTGACCAGGTAGTCGATGTCCTCTTTCCGAGGGGATTCGTCCCGCATGTACGGGACATCGAACATGAACAGCGGGGCGCCGTACGACTCGGCGAGCGCTTCCCACCATTTCACGTAGACATAGCAGCCGGAGAAGCTGCACACCAAGAGGTCGGGACGCGGGATCTGTCCGAAGGAGGTCTTCCCGCCCAGGTCCTGGAGTCCGAGGTCATTCTTGACGTAACCGCAAACGTCGAGCCCGTAGCCCAAGGACTCGGCGTGCAGAATGTTGTCGAGCGACTGGTGCTTGATCGCGCAGTTGAGCGCGACGATCTCCGGGAAGACGACATCGTAACCGAACGAGCGGACGATCTCGGTGAGGTTCCCCCCGACGAGCATGTAGGCGACGGGGCGATGGGTTCCTTCCTTTGGTTGGAGGCCCGCGTAGTACTCCTCGACCAGCTTCCGCTGCAGATCCCGGGCATCGCGGAGGAACGCCGGTGAAGCCCCGCCCGGCGCCGTCGCGGCCGAGGGAGTCGCCGTCACGGACTCACCCCGGGGGCGGTCTCGACGGGGATCGATGATCCGCACCGGCCGCAGAATTCGAACTCGTCGGGCAGACCGTCGGCGCCGCACTTCGAGCAGTGCCGCGACGGACGGCCGTAGAGGAACTCGCCGCCCTTCCCCTCAGCGAGCCGACGTCGCAGACTCGCCACGTCCGGCGCCCGCTTCTCGACGAACGCGGTCATGCCCTCGTGAGGCTCGCGATTCGCAAAGTGCAGGGTCAGCCACTCGCGCCCGTGACCCACCGTGCTGTGCCAGGAGAGCTCCTTCCAGAAGTTCACCTGCTGCTTCGTGTAGCGGAGGCACTCCGGGAACATCCCGAGCAACCGACCACTGAGCTTCTCGACCGCGGCATCCAGTGCACTCAGGTCGATCCGGTACCCCTGCGACCCCTGGTGGGCGAGCCGTACCTCCTCGGTCGTGGGTTCCGCGACGAACTCCGTTCCCTTGCGCACCGAGGGAGCGACCTCGTTGACCAGGCCCCATTCGAGCGCCTGGCGGGCGGGAACTCTTTCGTTGAGCATCAGCATCGCGCGGGCCCGGCGATCACCGACCGCGAGCGGGAGCCATTGGGTCGCCCCGCCGCACGCGACGGATCCGACACCCACGCCCACCTGCCCGAGGTAAATGTGGGAGGCGGCGACCGAGAGGTCGCACGCCAGATGGAGCTCGTTCCCCCCGCCCACCGTGATGCCATTGAGCCGAGCAATGGTCGGCTTTCCGCACCGCAGAAGGGACTCGACCGCCCCCTCGAAGAAGCCCATGTACTTCCAGTAATCCCGGGGTCGCTGGGTGTACCGCTCCGCATACTCGCGGACGTCCCCGCCAGTGCAGAAGGCGCTCGACCCCGCCCCCGTCAGGACGATCACTCCGACCGCATCATCGAGCGAGGCATCCTCGACAGCGCGGGAGAGTTCCCGGAGCGTGTCGGTGGCGTACGCGTTGTAGACCTGCGGCCGGTTGAGCGTGATCCGAGCCACCCCGCCCTTCTTCTCGTAGAGGAGATCCTGAAAGTGACCCTCTCCGGCCGACATCGGTCGAAGCACGTCGGCCGCGCCCTCTGCGACGGCCGCCCGGGGGCGCGCTTTCGCCATTCGGGTACCTGGGTTCGGGAGACGGTTCGTGGATGATGCGGGTTCTCCCGTACCGGTTAGGGGTCTCCCGCGGTGGACCCTCGAAGAGGAAGGACGATGCTACGTTCGAATCCCCGGGTCTGCGAAGGGATTGCATGGCCCATCCCCTCCGCCTCCCCCGCCCGGGCCTTCCGCTAAGTCCAAGAAGCAGGGCGGGGTGCCGGGCTGATGCCCGTCCATTTCACGACCGACGGACCCGTGGCGTGGATCACGCTCGACCGTCCGGAAGCCCTGAATGCCATCGACCCCGAAACCCACGCCGAACTCGTGGCGGCCTGGAAGAGGGTGCGCGACGAGGAGGGGATTCGCGTGGCGGTCCTCACCGGGACCGGGTCGAAGGCGTTCTGCGCCGGGGTCGATCTCAAGCGAATGGGCGAGTTCTACCAGAACGTCCCGGCGGCCCAGCGAGTGGAGGTCTGGAATCGGGAGCCCGGGATTGGCGGCATCACCCGGAACCTGGACGTCGGGAAACCGATCATCGCGGCCATCAATGGGATCTGTCTCGGCGGTGGGCTCGAGCTGGCGTTGGCCTGCGATCTCCGACTGGCCAGCGAGAACGCCACCTTTGGGCTGCCGGAGGTCCGCTGGGCCATCATCCCCGGGCAGGGCGGCACGCAGCGGCTTCCGCGCACGGTGCCCCCGGCGCTTGCGCTCGAGATGATCCTCACCGCCCAGCCGATCGATGCGGCGCGGGCGGCGGCCATCGGGTTGGTGAACCGAGTCTACCCGTTGCCGCGCCTGCATGACGAGGCGCAGGAGATGGCGAGCGCCATCGCCTCGCACCCTCCCCAGGCCATTCGCGCCGCCTTGGCCGCGGTCCGTCGGGGTCTAACTCTCCCGCTGGACGAGGGGCTGCGACTCGAACAGGAACTTGCGGATCCGCTTCGGGACAGCCCTGACAACCGAGAGGCCCGGGCCGCGTTTCGGGAGAAACGGCCCCCCCGTTGGAACGGTTCTTGAACCGTTTCCCGACCCCCGTTGCTACGATCTCTGGGAGGGTTCAGCTGGCTCGGAGGGTGGGGCGGATGGCATACGGCGACGGCGCCAGTAAGCGATACCCAGGACCAGCACCACCACGGTCCCCCCGATCAGTACCGCGTCCAGGGGCGTTACTTGAGTGCCGCCGAGCCCGACACGGCCCGGGGCGGTGAGGTTCGAAGGAAGGTTCTCACCGAAGGCGATGAACCCATACATTCCGTCCTGGAAATGCCCCGACACGTTGCACACGAACTCGTACCACCCCGGAGCCGGGGGAGAATGGAAGGACCCAGCGGACTGGTCTCCGGAGCTGTTCACGAAGGACGAGTATAGCGCAGGATAGGTGGTGAACAGTTGCTCCAACTGGGCATTCTTGTAGGACGTCGGGATCACGAACCCTTCGCGCGACGAGATCGTGAACGAGTGCGCGAGTACGTCTGCGTCCGTGAAGGTGACCGAGATGGTCGCATTGATCGGCACCTGCTCGAACGTATCGGGTTGATACTGATAGTCCGCGGTCGCCATGACGGAGACCGAGCCGGTCGCCGTTGGCGTGGTCCCGACCCCAATTCGGGGTGTCGGGGAGTGGAGGGGGACGATGATCCCTCCCGCGACGAGGAAGACCATCGCCACCAGCGTCACGTTCGACCCATGCGTCGGGATTCTCAGGGCCATCGACCGTTTCGAGAAGCCCGGCATCGTACATAGCCCCTCGGCGTGCGACTCGGGCCGCAGGGTCCGGACTTCCGGTCCCAAGACGGTTCCGGACCGGGGGTGGATCTGCCGGAGCCGTGGCCCCGACGACCCGGTCGAGCTTCCCACTGGAAACGCGATTGAGGGAACTCTTAAGACCGCGTTGAGGGCTATTTTTTCATGCCGGCGGTTAGGACGCCGGCCGCGGCAGAACTGCTTCTCGCACTCGCTAGGCACGTCTCCGACCAACATGCATAGAGGAAGTCAGGAACCATGGCCGAGGTCCGCACCGATGCCCCCCGCACAACCGAGGCGGCCACGGTCACCCGGCACCGGGTGTCGGACTTCGAGCAATGGCGCATCGCGACCACCCTTCAGCTGGGCCACTACCTGCGGACCAACCGGTTCTACGGTCTCCTCGGATTCGTGACCCTGGTCTCCTCGCTCACTCTCGCGTTCCAAGTCGCGGCCGGAATACCGGCCATCCAGATCGAGCAACTGTACCGGAGTTCGGAGTACCTGAGCAACAACCTTGCCTACACCGGGCTTTGGATCATCCTCGCGGCCGCGTTCTTCGGTGGGGATGCGCTCGGCGTCGATTTCTCCACCAGTGCGGGATACTACATGCTGGTACTCCCGATCCGGCGGTCGGTACTCCTCGCGGGGCGCTACACGGCCGCGACCCTGGTCACGTTCGCCATCGTCGGGGTCAACTACGCGCTCGACCTCGCAGGAGGGGTCTATTTCTTCGGGGGCTCCACCATCCCTTGGGGCCTTCTCCTCGAATCGCTGGGGATTGCCGCCCTCTTCGCCCTCGCCGCGCTGAGCGTCGCATTCTGCGTGAGCGCGTTCGTCCGATCCCCCTCGGCCGGCGTGCTGGTCACGGTCCTGGCCCTGTACGTCGGCTTCACGATCTTGCAAGCGGTACTCGAACTCGCGGGGATCGAGCCGTGGTTTTCGTTTCCGTACGCCGGAACCGCGATGGCCTCGGTGATGGACACCGACTTTGTCCACCAGCAAACCATCCCTCTCGGAGCGCAGCAGTACTACACCATCTGGGTCGCCAATGTGAGCGAGGGGATCGCGATAATGGCCGCGTACCTGGCCGTGTTCCTGCCCCTGAGCATCTTCCTCTACCAGCGCCAGGAGTCCACCGGGTGACCTATGGCTTCTTTCGAGGTCTCGGGATTATCCAAGTCGTTCGCGACCGGCCCGGCCGTTCTTCACGACCTTTCCTTCCGGTTCGACGGGGCCGGTGCGGTCGGGTGTCTCGGACCCAACGGAGCGGGCAAGACCACGCTGCTGAAGTTGCTCGTCGGCCTGCTGCACCCCTCCCAGGGACACGCCTACCTGAACGGGATCGACCCGATGGCCGACCGCAAGCGGGCCCTTTGGGACGTCGGGGCGCTCATCGAGACTCCCGAGCCGTACCCTACGATGAACGTCCACGGGGCCCTCGACCTGGTGGGACGGGCTCGGGGCCTTGCGAGCGACGACGTCGACCGGGAGATCGATCGCTGTCACGAGCTGCTCGACCTGCCCCCGTTGGGTCACCGGATCGGTTGGCTGTCCAAGGGTCAGCGGCAACGGGTCTCCCTCGGCGCGGCGCTCATGGGCGATCCCGCCGTTCTCCTTCTCGATGAGCCGACGAGCGGCCTCGATCCGGCCGAGCGCGTGGTGGTCCGCCACCTGCTGAACGGGCTGAAACGCGACCATCTGGTCCTGATGAGCTCCCACCAACTCGTCGAGGTTACCGAAGTTTGCGATCACCTGATCTTCCTGCATCGGGGGAAAGTCCTCCTCAATGACCGGGTCGACCGAGTGGCGGGCCGGATTCGCTCCCGCCAGGTGGACGTGGAGTTCACGGGTTCGGTCTCGCCGGAGGCGATGGCCGGCCTACGCACGGTGGCCACGGAGGTGGTGGCGGTCTCTCCGAGACGGTGGCGAATCTCGTTCGATGGGAGTGACGAAGCACGCGTTCAGCTCCTCCGGCTGTGCCAAGCACTCGGCCCGGTCGTCCAGTTCACGAGTACGACTTTGGTGCTCGAAGAGGCCTACCTGGAACTGATCCCGCCGGCAGCGGGGGACGCATGATCGACACGAGCGTGCCCTCCCCGTCCGGTCCAGGTGGGACAGCGCCACCGGTGGCAACCGAGCGCTTGAACGACACCACCCGCGGGGACCCGGCGCACCCCCACACGTCCGCCAGCCGCGCGCGGGCGTTCCGACTGGGGCAAGAACGGCAACGAGGCGCGCGGTGGGAGCGCATGGGTCAGCTCTTGTCAATCGTCGTGATACTTCTCGGGATCTACGCGATCACGACCGCTCGCCCGTATATCCCGCCCGCAGGCGGGGGGATCCCGCCCTTGTCGTCCACTCCTCCTGGCACCCCGATCGACGTCCAGCTCGGCAACCCGTTGGTCAGCAACCTATCCTGTGCCGGCGGTGGCTCGGCCTACGCGGAACGCATCCCTTGGATGAATTCCACGGCCCCGCTCGCCACGAAAGAGGTCTGGCCGGAGGTCTACGAGATCTGGGACGGGGACTACATCGGGGATCCGACCGGGGTCGCGAGTGCCACCCCAACGAACCTCTGCGCCGGGAACTCCCCGGCTTCGATTTGGGCCTGGTATGTGGTGCTGGCGACCTCCAACGGAACGAATCTTCTAACCTACACCCAGAACAGCGAGTGGACCTCCTTGACCAACGGCTCCACGAACCTTCCACTGGAGAGCGGCCTCGACATGGTTCTCGTTACCCAAACCTCCCTGGCCGGGACGGGCCGTGGCTTCGGAGTCTTGGGGTACATCAACGACTCGGAGGTCCAGGGCTCAGTGCCCCTTTGAAGAGGTCGGGAGGGGCAATGTCCCCCGTGATCCCGGAGTGTCCCCATGCTCGAACCCGTGGTCCCCGGGTACAGCGGGTGGGGCCGCCGTCGAACCTCCGAGCTGGGTCGCCAACCTCATAGGGGGGAGCTTGAGTGGATTGCGGATGGACGGCCTCCCGTTCCGACGGATTGCGCGGAACCGGGCCCGATGGCTCGTGCCCCTCGTCGCGTGCGTCGCCCTCCTTCTACTGATCCCTTCCGGCGTGTTCGAGACCGGGATCAACCCTCGAGAGCCCGGGGCGAACCGGCCCGGCTCGGCCGTCGTGATCCCCCCCGAATTCGGCGTGACGGTCGTCAAGAGCAGCAAGTACGACTGGCCGGAACTTCACCAGAATCCGGCGCTGACTGGCTACATCAGCAACAGCCCCCTCTCCACCTCGACCGCGTCCTCGATCGGCGTCGGCTGGGCGACCAACCTGTACGGGACGGCCTTGGACTCACCGGTGGTCGCCTACGATCCCCTGCTCGGCGAGACGCTCGCGTACATCGGGACCGACACCGGTAACTTCGTTGCGGTCAACTTGGCCAACGGCCATATCGTGTGGGGCGACTGGCTCGGGTCGCTGATCCGCGCCTCGCCCCTGGTGAACAACGGGTCCGTGTTCGTCGTCCCCTTCCTGGGTGCCGAGATGCTCAAGCTCAACGCCTCCACGGGGACGACCCAGTGCACGACGAACCTTCCTGGTTCGAGCGAGGCGACCCCGACCCTGGCCACTCCCCCGGGGGGAGTTCCGACGCTGTATATCGGGACCGAAGCACCCAGCCCCCGCAGCGGCCCGTTCATGGCCATCAACGCGGGGAACTGTAAGGTCGAGTGGAAGTGGTCCGGATACGCCCAGACGGCCGGCTCGTGGGACGCCGCGTCGTATGCGGTTAACGCGACCGGCGGCGGGATGGTTCTGTTCGGCACCGACGACCCCGATTCGTCGGTCTATGCATTGAACGCCCTCACCGGCAAGTTGATCTGGCGGTTCCAATGCTACAATCCCCCTGGAAAGGACTATGATGTCGGGGCCGGGCCGATGGTCTCCGCGCCGGGTCGCAACGGCTTCTCCCAAGGAGTCGTTTACGCAACGAACAGCGCCGGCATCGCCTACGCGATCGCCCTCAACAACGGGACCCTGATCTGGGAGACGAATTTCTTCTCCATGGCCGGACTCACCGGGACCACGGAGCCGAGGGCGCGTTCGACCCCGGCCCTGGCGGCTACGAACGTCATCTTCGGGTTCAACCAAGGACTGGTCAACCTCGATGCCCGGAACGGCAAGCTCCTCTGGTTCTACAACGACTCGGCCAAGGCGGAGTCGATCGCCGCGCCCGTGATCGTGGGGGGGAGCGGCCGTTCGATCGTCATCACGGGCGATGTGAGTGGGTCCCTCGATGTCGTCGCACGGAACACGGGGGACCAGCTGTACTCGTACCGGACGGGGGGGTGGATCGCTTCGTCCCCGGCCGTATCGGACGGCAACATACTCATCGCGTCTTCGGACGGCTTCCTTTACGACTTCACGGTCGGCGGGGGCAACGACGCCCAGCTCCCGACGACTTCGATCACCTCGCCCGTCCCGGGGGCGGCCGTCTCGAACCCGCTCGGCACCATGAAAGTCTACGGCAACGCAACGGACCCGACCGGGGTGGCTGCGGTCGAGGTAGCCATCCAGTCGGGTGGCTCGACAGGTTCTTGGTGGGACGCGTCGACCCACGCTTGGTCTCCGGGACCGATCGACGTTCGAGCGACCCTGGGGACTCCGAGGGCCAAGTCGACCTCCTGGACCGTTTCCTTCCCCGTCCCCACCGCGGGAGGGACTTTCAGCGTGACCTCGAACGCCCAGTCCACGTCCGGCCAGTCCGACCTTACCGGAGCGGCGGTGGACTTCTCGGTCAACTTCAGCACCTCGGGGGCCTTTCTGAGGGCCTCCTCGGAGTATGCAGCCCCCGGGGGCTCTCTGACAGTCAGTGGCGGTGGGTTCGGTGCGTCGGCGAGCGTCACGATCGGCCTCGCCGGCACGACGCTCGAGACCGCCTCGTCCGGGGCCAACGGGTCCCTGCCGCCCACTCCCGTCGAAATCCCCGATACGGCATCGTTCGGCCCGACCTCCCTCACCGCCCAAGCGGTCTCCTCCGGGACCTCGAGCAGCGTGCCGATCGTCATCGCCAACAGTTGGGACCAGCTTAGCTACGGCCCCGGCCACTCCGGCTTCGAGCCGAACGACCCGGCGCTGCACAATGTCATTTTCCCGGGGAACAACTACTGGCTCAAGGTCGCGTGGCGGTATGACGCCCGGGCACCCATCGTTGCGTCGCCGGCGATCGCGGACGGGCGGGCCTATCTCGGCGATTCGGTCGGGAACCTGTTCGCGCTGGACCTCGGGAACGGCGGTCTGGTGTGGAATTTCACGCTCTCCTCGGGGGCTGCGATCGACGGCAGCCCGGCCGCGGATCCGAGCCTCGGACTGGTCGTCGTCGGGGCGAGCGACGGCTCGCTGGATGCGGTCGACCTGTCGAACGGGACGCTCGCCTGGTCGGACGTGGTCGGAGGGAGCGTTTCGGCCCCCGTGCTCAGCGGCGGGGAGGTCTACGTCACGTCGACCAATGGCGTCGTCGAGGCCGTGTCCGAGTCCTCCGGCTTGGAATCCTGGTCCCAGACCCTGGCCAGCCCACCGACCGCCGCGCCGTCCCTGAATGCTTCGGGTCACCTGCTGGTGGTCGGGCTCTCCAACGGCACCGTGCTGGCCCTGAACTCTCAGACCGGGGGGGTTCGGTGGAGCTTCTCGACCGGGGCCGCCATTACCGCGCCGGCCCTGGTGAACCGAGAGACCGTCCTCGTCAGTTCGACCGACCACTCCCTGTACGACCTCAACGGGGTCACCGGAGGGTTGCGCTGGTCCTTCCAGACCGGAGGGGCCCTCGAGGACACCGCGACGGTCGACAGCTGGCACCTCCTGTACATCGGATCGGACGACGGCTACCTCTACATCCTGAACTCGACCACCGGCGTGGAGAAGTTCAACTTCTCCATCGGGTCCCCGATTGTCGGAGTGGCGAGCACCATCGGTGTCACCGTGTTCGAGGACGCCGCGGGCACGATCGGGGCGCAAAAGACGTTCGTTGAGGGCGGGGCCGGTTGGAGGTACCCTACGAGCGCGGGGCTATCGACGGTTCCGGTGATCCTCGACTCGGCCGTGTTCGTCGCCGGAGAGGACGGGTTCTTTTACGCATTCACCTCGCTCGGCCAAGCCCCGGTGTGAGTCCCGCGGCTCCGCCCGCCCGTTCGCCAATCAGGGAACCGGAATTCGGTAGACCCGAATCCCTGTGAGAATCGAATGGACTGCGGTGAGGATGATTAGAACCCAGGTGAGGCGGACCCGAGTAGCGGTCTGCCGTTCGGTCCCTCGAACCGCAGCCGATACCCGACGAGCCCCGAGGAACCGTTCCGCCTCTTCGCTGAGGAAATCTTCCCGCTGCTCGGGGTCAGTGTTGCGAGGTGTTCTTGGCGCCTCGCGTTACGGGCATCCTCTTCCGCCGGACGGGCCAGCACCTTGGCGTTCCAAGCCGAAGTAGGTTCCTCCTCGTCCAGCACGGAGCCGAAATTCCCTCGGACCTACTTTGCGGTTCTGCTCTCCCTCCTTCATCCGTTGTCCGAGCACCCGCCCCGCGCCCCAGCCTGAACCCCGTGCCCCGATCCCTGCTGGGAAGTCCGCCCCGGGCGTCCGATCGACCCCACAGTTGCGGAAGGCCGAGCCCGAAGGGCGAGGTGGGAAGGGGGGACTGAATCTCGATGGTCGTCCACTACTCACCGGACTCACCGACAGTCCCCGATTTAATCAACCCCGGGCATCGGCCGCTCGATGAACTCGGAGTCTGCCCCGTCCCTCTTCGGAGTCACGATGCGGCGGTCGTTCACGACCGGGCGATTCTTCCTGGGATACGGTAGTGCGATGTCGGTGGTCCTCGGCGTATCGCTCGCGCTCTCTCCTGGGTTAGCGTTCGCGTCGACGTTCCCTTTCCTCCTCCCTATCTTCGTCGTGGTGGGATCGATGGGCGCGATGGTCGTGTTCACCAACGACCGGATCAAGGGGGTCCTCGAGTACCTCCTTGCCTACGGATACTCTCCTCAACGACTCTTCGTCACGTTCCTGTTGACGGCGCTCGCGCTCTCCGCGGTCGTGCTATCGGTGGCTCTGGCGGGGGGACTGGGGGTGTACCTGATTCGAGGACATCCGTTCACGACCCAGCTCGCGGCCCTGTTGCTGCTCTACGCGGTCCCAATGAGCATCTCGTCGCCCGCGTTCGCGGCGACGGTCGGGATGCTTTGGACCTCGCTGTCCTCGCCGAGGGCTGGGATGAACAGCCCGATCGGCCTGATCCCGTTCATCGGGATCCTCCCGTGCATCCTGACTCTCTTCCTGCTGACGACCCTGGCCGCGGCGGGGATATTCTCGCCAACGGAACTGCTGCTCGTCGCCACGGGAGTCGTGGGCGCGGTCGTCCTCATCGTGGTCGCATTGCTGAGTACATTGAGCCGGTTCCTGCGGAGAGAACGCCTCCTCTCACCGGCCTAGCGGACAGGAGAGGAAGAAGGGACCATGAGCGCGCCATCACTCGAGTCCAGTGGCTCGGGGCCAGCGATCGAGTGCCGGGGCGTCAGCGCGGGGTACGACGGGAGTCGAGTTCTGCGCCACATCTCGTTTCAGATCACCGAACCGGCCATCTACGTCGTGCTCGGCCCTAACGGAGCGGGGAAGACAACTCTACTGCGTACCCTCTCGGGGATCCTCGAGCCGTACGAGGGGACGATCCAGATCGATGGAAAGACACTCGACCGTTCGAGCGCGGGGACCCGAGTCCACTACCTGTCCCACGTCGATGGTATCCCGGATGGGCTCCGGGTGCGCGAGGCGCTCAACTTCTATGCCCTCGTCGAGAGGGCCGGTCGGTCCGATGTCGAGCGGGTCCTCGACCTGCTCGAGATCCGGCCGCTCGCGGAGCACTACGTCTCGCAACTTAGCGCTGGTCAGCGCAAGCGGGTCTCGATCGCGCGAGTGTTCCTACGGGAGCGGGCCATCTATCTCCTGGACGAACCGACCAGCAACCTGGACCCGAAGGTCGCGAGCGAGATCCGCACCCTCATCCTCAATCTCAGCCGCAAACGAGTGGTTCTCTACTCCTCCCACAACCTGTACGAGGCGAGGGAGATCGGTCGGTACGTGATGGCCATCCGAGATGGACAGATCGCACTCTTCGGTCGGATCGACGACCTCCGAAGCTCGCATTTCGTCGTCGGGATCCGTGCCCTCGAACCTTCGAACGCACTGGCCGAACTCCCGCGGCGGGGCGACTACTACCTCAAGGAGCTTCCGGGCCCGGAAGCGGTTCCCGACCTCCTCCGCACGCTCGAATCCCAGGGGGTCCGGATCCGGGAGGTACGGGAGATGGGGAATCCGCTCGAAGAACTGTTCGCCGACGCTCCCGACGAGCTCACCCGCGCCTGACACGGCTTCGGGGGTCGGCGGCGTTCCCTTCCCGAGCGAGCGGCGGCCACGCTGGGGGATGGGAAAGTCCGGAGGACGAAAGAGTCACTTATGCCGCCGTTCGGCGCCGATGTAAGGGGGTTGAAGACACCCTGCCCCCGACTGTTTAACAAAATCAAAAAAGATTAAATAATTGTTAACTTGTGTTAAACATCGTGCGGAATGCTCGAGCGGCTCCCGCGATGTACTTTCTCGGGGTGCGCCTCACCCCCGAGGAGGCGTCGCTCCTCGATCAGTTCCGAACGGCGCACGACCTGCCGGACCGCTCGGCTGCGGTTCGGGCGATGCTCCGAGGAGCGGGCGGTGCACCCGCCCCCGGAGTGGAGCTCCCCACGACGTTGAGGGCGGAGTTGGAAGAGGTCGTCGAAGAGGGCTACGCCCGAGACCTGGATGGCGCCGTAGCGACCGTCCTCACGCTCGGGTTGGCGGAGCTAGCCCGGACCCACACCGAACGGATGCATGCGTTGCGCGACCGCGCACGCTCGCTCTCCGAACGGAAGCGGGACCGGCGTCGGGCGGACCGCGAGGGTCGGGGACTCCTCGGGCGCTAGGTCCCTGAAATTGGGTTGGGTTGCAAAATGGAGTCGATCGCGATAGCGTGGAGCGAACGAAGCGGGTTCATCTGCCGACTGTGCCGTCAGGACGCCAAGCATAATGAGGTGCTACACATCTCGTTCTGCCCCGTCCACGGTCTGAGTTCGCCCTTGGACCAGTTGCCGTGGCGGCCGGAGGCGAGAACATCCCGCGTCTCTACACCCGTACCGGTGACGACGGGACGACCGGTCTCGCATTTGGTGCGCGCGTAGCGAAAGAGTCCGCGCGCATCCGCGCCTACGGCGCCTTCGACGAGCTCGGCGCCCACCTGGGGCTCCTCGAGACCTCGCTGCCGCCGTCGCTCAACGACTTCCGACCGGTCGTCCGCCAGCTCCAGCACGAGCTCTTCATCGCCCAATCCGAGCTCGCCGTCCCTCCGGCCGCCCCCTCTCCCCCCCATCGGATCGAAGCCCGCCACGTGGTCGGTCTCGAGTCGGCGATCGACCGGTTCGATGGCCGTCACCCCCCGCTGCACACGTTCGTCCTCGCCGGCGGGTCGGCCGTGGCCGCCCAATTCCACATCGCCCGCACGGTCGCCCGCCGGGCCGAGCGGGAACTCTGGCGACTCCACCGGGGAGAAGCGGTCCGCCCGGAGCTCCTCCGGTGGACCAATCGGCTGAGCGACCTCCTGTTCGCGATGGCCCTCGCCGCCAACGCCGCTCTCCAAGTGACCGAGACCGCCCCCGACTATACAGTGTAAGGGAGGGGAACGGCATCGAGGTCGGCCTGGTCGGGAAGCCGAACGTCGGAAAATCGACGTTCTTCAACGCGCTCACGCTCCTCGACGTTCCCATGGCCCCCTACCCGTTCACCACGATCGAGCCCAACCGTGGGGTCGCGGCGATCCGGGCTCCCTGCCCTCACACCGAGAAGGGCACCGCCTGCACTCCGGGGAACGCGAAGTGCGTCGACGGGACGCGGTGGGTGCCGGTCAATCTGGTCGATGTACCAGGCCTGGTTCCCGGGGCCCACGAGGGGAAGGGCTTGGGACACAAGTTCCTGGACGACCTCCGCGCCTCCGACGGGTTCGTCCAGGTCGTCGACCTGACCGGGGCGACCGACCCGGAGGGCCGCCTCGCCGCCCCCGGCAGCCAGGATCCCGCGGAGGAGGTCCAGTGGCTCGAGGAGGAGCTCGTGGATTGGGTCACCGAGATCCTGGGCCGGGACTTCAGTCGCCAAGCCCGCAGCGTGGAGCTGGAGGGCAAGAAGGTCGAGGAGTTCCTGGCCCAGCGGCTGACGGGACTGTCGGTCGGGCCCGCGGCATTGGCCACGGCCTTGCGCGCGCACCCTGTCGACCGCGCCCATCCGAGCTCCTGGACGGACGAGGAACGTCGATCCCTCGCGCGGGCCCTGCTTCGATCGTCCAAACCCCGCCTCATCGCAGCGAACAAGTGCGACCGCTCGGATCGGGCCCACGCCGACGCTCTCGCCTCCGAGCTGCCGGACCTCCCGGTCGTGGCGACGGCCGCCGACGCCGAGCTCACGCTGCGTCGGGCGGCACGAGGCGGACTCATCGAGTACCGCCCGGGTGACCCGAGCTTCACGGTACGCGACCCCGCCCGCCTCTCCCCGGCCCAGGCCAACGCCCTGGACGCGCTCCGGGTCGTGACGAACGCCTGGGGAGGAACGGGGGTGCAACCCGCGCTCGAGAGGATGGTCTACGAACGGCTCCGCCAGATCGTGGTCTATCCGGTGGAAGACGAGACCCATTGGACCGACGGACGGGGTCGGGTGCTCCCGGACGCCCTCCTCGTTCCGGCCGAGACCCCGGCCCGCGAGGTCGCCTTCCGAGTGCACACCGAGCTCGGGGAGAACTTTATCCGCGCGATCGACGGACGGACGCACCGCGCGATCGGGGCGGACCAGCATGTCGCCCCGAACTCGGTGATCCGGATCGTCGCGCGGAAGTGATCCGCGCCTCCCCTCACGCCGGGGGGTCGACGAGGCCGACCCCGCTGGGGGCGGGCTTGACCACGAACGGGAGACCGCCGGCCCGGGCGAGACGCCGGACCAGTTCGGTCTCCGCGCCCGGCCGCGGGAGGACCACGACCGATCCGCCCGCGCCGGCTCCCGTGAGTTTCGCCCCTTCCGCGAACGGCCGGGCCGCGTCGAGGAGGGCCTCGAGCCGCGGATGGGAGACACCGACCTCCCGGAGGAGCTCCTGGTTCCGGTTCATGAGCGCGGCGGCGGTCGCTCGGTCGCCGGCGGCGACCGCCCGGGTACCCTCCGTCGCGACCTCCCGGAACTGGTCGAGCAACGCGGGTCCGTCGGGCCGGGCGAGGCGCACCCCGACGGCCCGGACGGCATCTCCGGTCGCCCGGGGGATCCCGCTGTGCGCCACCACCCAGACCCAACCCGGGTCGGCGACCCGCCGGACTTCCCAGGACCGGGGCCCGTCGCGCACGGTCCAGAGCACGGGACCGGACGCCTCGCCGTTGACGGTGAGGAATCCTCCGGCGACCGCGGCGCTGGTGTCGCCCGGACTTCCCACTCCCTGGGCTCCCCGCTCGACGTCGAAGCTGCGCTGGGCCAGGGTCGATCGGTCGACGCCGCCCGAGAGAGAGGAGAGGGTCGCGGCCAGCCCCGCCGAGAGTGCCGCGGACGAGCCGAGGCCCGCGCCCCGGGGAATGCGCGAGACCGCCCGCACGTCGACGGTCGCCCGCGAGGCCCAAGGACTCTCGAGGGCGGAGCGGAAGTAGGGATGGAGGGCCGCCGCTTCGTAATCCCCGTTGAGGGAGGAGCGGGCCGCCCCTCGTACGAGCACCTGGGTGTGAAGGTCGAGCGCGAACAGGAGCTCGGGCGCACCGTGCACCACCGCGTGCTCCCCGAAGACGATGCACTTCCCCGGGCTCCGCGCGGACAGGGGGAGGGTTCCCGGTGGGATCGGCGAAAGGTCCTCGCTCATCGGCCCCGCCGGCCCCCCACGACCCGTTTTCCGCGGGCCTGCGGGACGATCCGACGGGTGGCGCCGGGCCACGCTCCCGGACCCGGCACCCCGAGGAGTTGCGTCAGGGCGACCGCGACGGCGGCCACCTCGCTGTGCGGCTGATGCCCGACGCCCGCATTGTGCGTCGCGAGGCGATAGAGGTCGGGCGGGACCTTCGCGCCCCCGACGACCAGCAGGATGCGGCGCGCGCCCTTCAGCTTCGGGAGCACCCGGGCGAGCGGCAACCCGTACATGGTGAGGTGCACGACCGGACCGTCGAACTCGCGTACGGCCCGCCGCCAGTCCGGAGCGTCGACCACCTCGAAGGAGCCACCCCATCCTTTCCCGACGGCGGCGACCCGCCGGGCCAGGTCGGGGTCGGGGGGGTGGAGGAGCATCCGGTCGGCTCCGAGCGCGCGAGCGGTGAGGGCGAGATGGGTGGTGAGGCGGGGGTCGCGGCCGGGTCGATGGCCGACCCTCAGGACCGAGACCTCGGGCCGCTCAGTCCGCGGTTTCCGCCTGGAACCGCTCGATCCGGTGACCACGGTACTCCAGCTTGTCCGAGCGCTTGACGAGGCCCTTCAACCGGGTGGGGCTCATCGCGAGCTCCTCCGCGACGTCCGAGAAGAAGCGGCCCTCGGCCCCGACGGCCGCGTAGATCTTCTCCTCGAGCTTCGAGTACTCCTTGAGGCCCATCATCGCGATGGCGAGGACCTCCGAGATCTCCGCAAGCGGCGAGGTCGTGTTGATGTTGATCGTCGAGTAGTAGAAATGGTAGCTCTTGTCGGGTTGCTTTCGTCCCTCGCGGGCGACCCAGCGGGTGTCGATCAGCCGCAGCTTCTCGAAGAACGCGAGCGTCTTCACGCCCTCGGCCCCGAACTCCTTGCTCACATCCTCGATCGTGAGCCAGCTCTCGCCCAGGCGCTGGACGAGGCGCAGCTTGAGCGGAGAATCCACGGCCCGGAGGATCGGGACGAGGTCGCTCACGTCGTTGATGACCTTGATGCGGTGCATGGTAGCGGACAAGGGGGTTTACACGGCTCCCGCCCCGGAGGGCGTCGCTCCCATTAACATTCGGCGGTACTTCCCGTACCGGTCCCCCGGGTCGAAGCGGGCGGGGTGGGGGGTCCGGGTCGGGCCGTGCCCTTCGGGGCACTCGGCGCGGAAGGTATAGCGGGCGCAGGCGCGACAAACGCGCAGGATCGATTCGGTCATGCGCGGGTGAACGTCCCTTCCCCACCGGCGCTCTTGATCGCCTTGATCGCGGCATCGGTCGCCTTCTTGAGCGTCTCCTCGGCGGCCTTGTACTGGCTCGCGGCGACGCGGATCCGATACCGGGGGGCCCCGACGTACTGGACCTCGACCGACTCCGGGTCGACCTTCTCGGCGGCGAGGAGGGCCGCCCGAACGTGCTCGACGCCTTTCGGGCTCGGGTCGCGAATGTCGAGAGTGCCGAGGATCGTGACGTGGGGCGGGACGATGTTCTCGCTCGCGACGCGGACGAACGCGGCGGCCCAGGAGGCCTTGTCGTTCTCCTTCGCAAACCGCTTCGGGTCGGCCGACGCGACCTCGAACGCTTGGAACAACGAGCCGTACCGGTCGATGAGCGGGGGACCGAACAGCTCGACCGCCTCGTCGCCCTTCAGTTTCAGGGCGGTGGCGACCTGCTCGACGAGCCGCATCGCGCGCTGCTCGTTCTTCCACGCTTGGGTCTTCTCGCGGCGCTGGTGGTCGTTGATCCGCTTGAGGGAGAGGTCGATCTGGTTCTTGGAGGTGTCAATCCGCAGGACCCGCGCGACGATCTTCTGACCTTCCCGGATGTGGTCCCGGATGTACTTGACCCAGCCGGTCGCGACCTCGGAGAGGTGGATGAACGCCTCGCGCCCGTTGTACTCATCCAGCGTGACGAAGGCGCCGAAGTTCCGGATCGAGGTGACGGTCCCGACGACGAGCTCGCCTTCCTCGGGATACTCCGCTCGGAGCGGCATGGTTCGCCGCCGGCCCGCCTAGCCCGACGCGGGACGAACGAACTCGCCCCGCAGCTTGGCCTGCCCGCCGGTCGGCGTCGCGAGGGTCGCGCCGCAGACGGTACAGTTGACGGTGGTCGCCGGACGGCTGAAGACGGTCTGCTCGGTCGAGCAGTCGGGGCACTTCACGATCCAAAAGGGGGCCGGTGCGTGCATGAGGACCCCTAGTGGTGTTCCACCAGCTCGAGCTGGCTCGCCCGCCAGCTGGCGGGCTTCACGGTATACTTGCATTTCTTGCACTTGAACTTCAGATTGACCCTACGGACCGCCTTCGCCCGGCCCTCGGGCTTCGGCCGGGGGAAGCCTCCGTAGCCGCGGGTCGCGCGTCGGAATCGGCGCTGCCCCCAGGCGAGCTCGGACGCGGGTCGCTTCTTGTCCTTCTCGACGTCGTGGTCCGTGTGGACCTTGCACTTCGGGCAATACGTCGAGACGACCTTGGGGTAATGCATCGGCCGCCGCCGAGGTCGGTCCGGTATTTAGGCTTGGGGGCGGTTTCTCTCGGTCTCCAACTCGAAGACGGCGTGCACGATCCCGAACTGCCCCTCCACGCGTTGGCGGAGCTGCTCTCTTACGGTCGCCGACTCGCTCATGGGCATCTCCTGGACGTCCACATGGGCGGTCATGCAGACGAGGGTCGGACACACGGACCAGACGTGGACATCGTGCACGTCGCGCACTCGAGGGGTCGACTTGAGGGCGCCGATGAGGGCGGTCATGGAGAGTCCCCGGGGGACCCGTTCCGTGAGGATGTCCCATCCGCCCTGGAAGATGGGGATCGACTCGTAGACGAGGATCCCCGCGATGACCAGGGCGACCGCCGCATCGACCCAGATGTGGCCGGGCGACACGAGGAGGAGCAGCGCATCCACGATGAGCGCGACCGTGATCGCGGTGTCGGTCGCGAGGTGCACCAGCACACTGCGGACGTTCAGTTCACGGGCCGCCCGGGGGATGCGACCCAAGTAGGCGGCCGCCGCGATCCGGAGGGCGAGTGTGGGGACCGCGGCAAAGAGGATCCACGTCGGATCGATCGGACCCAGCAGCGAACTCCCGTGGACGAGTTCCAAGAGGGCCGGATAGACGAAGATCACTCCGGCCGCGAGGATGACGAAGGCGTTCAGGATCGCCGCGAAGACTTCCAGGCGATGCGACCCGAAGGTGTGTTCCTCGGTCGGTCCCCGGCCAGCGGCCGCCAGCGAGAGGTAGGAGATCGCGAAAGCAAAGACGTCGGGGATGCTGTGCACAGCGTCCACGGTGACAGACAAGCTTCGGCTCAATGCCGCGCCCACGACCTCGAGGACCAGGACCACGACCGAGAGGCCGAGGGCGACTTTCAACCCCCGTAGGATGCGGCCGGACGTCTCGGATTCTCCGTGGGGCGGGTCCACCATCGAGGGTGGGAGCCCCGCTGAGCGGCTTAAGGGGCCGGGCGGAAGGGGCACCCTCGACGGGGAGGACGGGACCCACCCGGGGCGGAACTCCGTCCGGAACGGCGATTTCCGTCAGTAGTTTCGGAAGGCCGGGCGCGAAGCCTTAAGTAAGCGGGCTTTCTCGGCGGCGCCGCCCTCTCTGGGGGGCGTTACATCGATGCCCGACCGTCCCTCCGTCGAAGTCGTTACCGAGGCGCTCGCAAAGGCCCCGGAACGCAAGTTTCCCGAGACCGTGGAGGTCTCGATCAACTTGAAGGATCTCGACCTTTCCATCCCGAAGAACCGGATCGAGGACGACGTCCCCCTCCCGAACGGACGGGGCAAGACCGTTCGCGTCGCCGTGTTCGGCTCCCCTGAACTGCTCCAGAAGGTCCGCGGTAGCGCGGACGTCGTGATCCCTCCCGCGGAACTCGAGGAACTGGCCAAGGACCCGAAGGCGGCCAAGAAGATGGTCACCGATGTCGATTTCTTCCTCGCCGAGGCCCCCATGATGCCCACGATCGGTAAGCGTCTCGGCGTCGTGCTCGGCCCGCGCGGAAAGATGCCCCGTCCCGTCCCTCCGGGCACCGACCCCTCGAACCTCGTCAACGCCATGAAGCGCTCCATCCGGGTCCGCTCGAAGGGCAACCGCACCTTCCACGCCGCCGTCGGCACCCGCGGGATGCCTCCCGAGCAGATCGCCGCGAACGTCGACGCGGTCCTGCAACGGATCATCGGCAAGCTCGAGCGTGGCCGGACGAACATCGAATCGGTCTACGTCAAGACCACGATGGGCCCGGCAATCCGGATGTGGTAGGAAGGGTACCATGGTCGGACGCGGCTCGGTGCCCCCGGAGCGGATCGCCCGCGTGGAGCAGCTTTCCGAACAGATCCTGGCTCAACCGATGACCGCCCTGGTCGGCGTCCGCGGCGTCCCCGCGGCCGCCCTGCAACGGATGCGACGCGAGCTCCGCGGCCGGAACCGCCCGATCGTCGTCGCGACCAACACCGCGATCCGCCACGCCCTCGAGCGCGCGGCGAAGAAGCGGAAGGAGCTCAAGCCGCTGCTCGACCAGGTACAGGACCAGACGGCCCTTCTCGCGGCGAAAGGAAACCCCTTCGCACTCTACCAGGAGTTCCTGAAGACCCGCTCCCCGACCCCTGCTCGCGGGGGGGAGATCGCGCCGCACGACATCGTCGTGCCGGCCGGGACCACGAGTTTCAAGCCCGGCCCCATCGTCGGCGAGCTCCAGCACGCGGGCTTCCCCGCGGCGATCGAGAAGGGCAAGGTCATTCTCAAGAAGGACACCCTGATCGTCAAGGCCGGCCTTCCGATCTCCCGCGAGGTCGCGACCATGCTGACCCGCATGGACATCTTCCCCCTCGAGGTCGGTCTCACCCTCCGCGCGGTTGTGGAGGGCGCCACTTTCTACCCCGCGAGCGTGCTCGCGGTCGACCTCGACGTCCAGCGGGCCCAGCTGGCGCGCGCGTCGCGCCTCGCGCTCGGTCTCGCCCTCGAGATCGGGTATGCGACCCCGGAGACCCTCCCGTTGCTGGTCGCCAAGGCCCACCGCCAGGCCCTCGCGGTCGCGATCGCGGCCGGCTACCCGACCCCCGAGACGATCACCCCCCTCTTCGCTCAGGCGATCCGCGCCGCGATGGCGGTCGGAAAGATCACAGGTACCTAGGAAGGTCCCCCCGAAATTCACGGAGTGAGAACGATGGAGTACGTTTACGGAGCGCTGCTGCTGAACGCCGCCGGAAAGCCGATCGATGAGAAGGCCCTGACCGGGGTCCTGACGGCCGCCGGCGTCCAGGCGGACGCGGCGCGAGTCAAGGCCCTGCTCGCCTCGATGGAGGGCGTCAACCTCGCCGACGTCCTCGCGAAGGCCGAGACCTTCTCCGCCCCTGCCGCCGCCCCCGCGGCGGCCGAGAAGAAGGAAGGCAAGGGCGAGAAGAAGGAAGAGGAAAAGAAGGAAGAGAAGGGCGTCTCCGAGGAAGAGGCGGCCGAGGGACTTTCCGCCCTCTTCGGCTGAGCGACCCGCCCGCTCGCCTTAAGACCCGACGCCGAGTAGAGTCGACCGGAGGCCGCTTAGGCCCTCGGTCGACCGATGCCGGCACGCGAGTTCTGCGGCATCGTCGGGGTCTCGCTCCACGGCAAGGGAGCGGCCCCGTTCCTCTTCCGCGGACTCCGCGCGCTGCAACATCGCGGCCAGGAGGCGACCGGCATGGCCACCTCGAGCCACGGCACTCTCCACACGCGAAAGGGCGCGGGCTTGGTCCACGAGGTCTTCACCCAGGACCTCCTAGACGCGCTCCGGGGCTCGGCCGGGATCGGGCACAACCGGTACCCCACGACGGGCAGCAGCAGCGACCTCGAGAACGCCCAACCGATCGTGTTCAAGCTCAAGGACGAGGAGGCGGCGCTCGCCGCCAACGGGGACTTGGTCAATTTCGAGCGGGTGCGGCATCGGCTCCAGGCCCAGGGGATCGACCTCCTCGGGAACGCCGACACCGAGACAATGGCCCAGACGATAGCGCTCGAATACTCCCGGACCCGGGACATCGAGGCCGCGATCCGACGGGCCTCCTCCGAACTGATCGGAGGTTACTCGGTGGTGATGCTCGCGGGGAACAAGGTGCTCGCCTTCCGCGACCCCCTCGGGATGCGACCCATGGTCTTCGGCACGATCGACGGCGGGGTCGCGGTGGCGAGCGAGTCGGTCGCGCTCGAGCTGATGGGCGGTAAGGTCGTCCGCGACGTCCTCCCCGGCGAGGTCCTCCTGATGGAGAAGGGCGAGCTCGTCCGTACCTCCCGGATCCCCGGCAGCGGGGCGCGCGCGCATTGCATGTTCGAATGGGTCTACTTCTCCCGTCCCGACTCGATCGTCGAGGGCCAGAGCGTCTACGACGTCCGGCATCGGGTGGGAATCCGGCTCGCGAAGGAGAGCCCCACCAAAGCGGACCTGGTCGTTCCGGTGCCGGACTCTGCCCGACCGCAGGCGCTCGGCTTCGCCGAGGCCTCCGGGATTCCGTACGCCGAGGCGCTCATCAAGAACCGGTTCGTGGAACGCACGTTCATCATTCCGGACCAGAAGCGTCGCGAGCTGGAAGTCCGCGTGAAGCTGCACCCCGTGCCCGGCCTTCTCCGGGGTAAGCGAATCGTCCTCGTGGACGACTCCATCGTCCGCGGCACGACGTTGCGGGAGATCGTCAAGATGGTCCGCCAGGCCGGAGCGGTCCATGTCGACGTGCGGATCGGCTGCCCGCCGATCATCGCGCCGTGCTACTTTGGGATCGACATGAAGGAACGTAAGGAGCTCATCGCCTTCGAACGCTCCGAGGGCCAGGTCGCCGAGGCGATCGGGGCCGACAGCGTCCACTACCTTTCGATCGAGGGCCTGGTCGAGTCGATCGAAATGCCCGCGGAGAATCTCTGCCTCGGGTGCCTCACCGGCCGCTACCCGGTCGAGGTCCCCGAGGAGCGCCACCGGTTCCAAAAGTCGCTCGCTGAATTCTGAACGGGACGGTCCGGACACCAGCAGACCCACCCGGGGCTGTTAGGAAAGGGGTGCTTTCTTAAGACCCAGGACCTTCGGAAGTAGCGAGGCTGCAGGTGCCCTTCGTCAATCGGGATGGTGTCAGGATCCACTACGAGGTCGAGGGGGAGGGACCCGCCCTCGTTGTCCTTCCGGGGATCGGCACCAGCATGATCGATGCGTGGCCGTTGGTGGGTGGCTCAGGTGCCCTCCCAAAACGAAAGGTGATTCTTGTCGATCCAAGGGGACATGGCAAGAGTGACAAACCCAGAGATCCCAAGGCGCACAAGATCGAGGCGTATCGGGAGGACGTGCGCGCTGTTCTCGATGCCACCGGCGTTGAAAGAGCGGTGTTCTGGGCTTTCTCAGATGGCGCAAACGTCGGCTGTGCTATCGCCGAAGCCTACCCGCGCCGGACGGTGGCGCTGATTAGCCAAGACGGAATTCTCGCCGCTGACCTTTGCGAACCATCGGTTCGGGATGACCGTATCGAAACGGCACGGACCGTGCGAACACGGGGGTGGGTAGCGGTTGTGCGCGATTTTGCGGCCTCCCAGGGAGTTTCCGACGACTCGCGTGTCATCAAGAGCTTCATGGCGGAAGATACAGAAATGGTGGCCTTGGAGCTGGAACAGTGGGTAGAGTGGAAGGGACCTATGAGCGTACTTCCCCGGCTCAAGCTGCCCCTGCTACTGATGCACAGCGCCGATACTCCTGCGGACCTAATCGCCCGACTAACGGCTGCGGCTGGGAGCTTGGCCCAGACCAACGTGATTCCTGGCACCAATCATTTCAAGATTTGCTGCGAACTCGGACGCAGCCTACCACTCGTACGCGATTTTCTGGACCGCGTTCAACCCTAACTTCAGAGTTGCCAAGACTCCGACCGACGGGTCGGGTCCCTCGCACACCGCGGTATCCCGTGTCCCACTCGTTACGGCGGCGCGACGACCCGCAGAATCGCGGAACAGGCGCACATCATCGCGAGCGTGAAAAGCGCGGCGAGCGGGCATTGACCGAGCGTCATGATCCTCCGCAGGCCCAGTCGTGCCGCGACCGATTTACGGCGCGGTAGCCGACGGCAACACGTTTCACGTCTCAGCTTGTGAATCGGTCATCGGATGCGCGAGTCCTTCATGAAGCCTACGCGGCCGCCGAGGTCAGGTCTCGCGCGGTTGATCCAAGTGTCCGGAAAAGGGTGCTTTGGCTACCTTAACCTGCCTAATCGGCAGTAGCCGCGTGCGCCAACATGAGCGATCCCGTACCTGAGTCGCGATCCTTCGACCTCTCTAAGCTTGCCGCTACTTTGTGGCAAGTACGTGCTCAGCCCCGATAGGGGCGTCGCTCAGCTGGGCGCCGCCTAGACGTTCTTCGCGAGATTCTCTTCCCTGAGCTTCCACGTCCCGATCACGCTCAGAAGTCGGGTGAACGCTCAGGACACAGCGCTCGAGGGTGCTGAGGAGGAGAAGTCGACGCCGGAGACCTTGACGACGGCCTGCCACGCGGCTTCCTGGTTGGCGCGATCGTGAAAGTGCGGGTGGCGCATCGCCTCGATTGGGCCTGTGAGCTTCTTGGGGGCCGAAGCGAAGAATTGGCCCGAGACGTCGGTGCCGAACTCCGATGCCTGGAGGTAGCGACGAGCCGCGGTCTCCGGTGTCTGAGACATGCCGGGGATGAGCTTTGTCAGCGGAATCATCAGCCACTTTGTGGCACCCCCTGCGTTCCGCACCGCCTGGGTGTCGGGCGCGGCACCGGGCGAGACGGCGTATACGGCCATGCCGGAGGGTAGGCGGCGCGCCAGTGCAGCGGCCCACCATGCGACGATGAGCTTCGCGTCGGCGAACGCCCGGTTGGGCCGGTACTTCACGTTCGGCCCGCCGCGCAACAGGGCTTCCACCGCGGCAATTCGGTCATCCTGGTGATGAGTGGCCGCGAGGGCCGCCACGTCGGTGTAATTGAACGTGGGCACGTCCCCTCGGGCAGCTTCCGAGCCGGCGATAACAATCCGCGAGCTGGGGCTAAGCAGGTTGGCACGGAGTAACCCGACAGTCAGTTGATGATGACCGATTAGTGGTGCCTGAGCCGCCTCAATTCCCTCCGCGGTGACCACGCGCTCCTTGCCGCCTAGCATCCCCGCATTTAGCAGAAGAAAATCGATCGGTCGATCTAGCTTGACCAGCTCGGCTAGAGCGGACTGAACGCTTGTCGGCGAACCCAGATCCAGCTCCAGCGGCGTGAAGACCTGGGTCTTTGTCTCTGCGGCGAGCTGAGAGGCCGTTTCTTGGACCCGGGCCAGAGTTCGGCCCGTGACGATGACATGGGGGCAGCCCCCGGCGGCGAGCATACTGGCTGCCGCATAACCGAGGCCGGAGGTGGTGCCGGTGACGAGAGCTATCGAGTGTCTCATGGATGGTTTCCTAGTGACGACATGGTGGCCTTGCCAATTCAGAACTGATTGGTACTATAATAAGGGGTGCTGTGCCAAGGATTATTGATTGGGGAGCCGTCCGAACCTACTCGAGGGGGGATCCGTGCCCACAATGTCCCTGTCGGTCAGGCCCCGAGTCAACAAGTCGTGACACAGCTTTTAAGAAAAAGAGCAGATGGTCAGGTGCAAGGAGTTTTTAACGAGATGATTCACAATACCACTAGGCCGCGTGGACGACCGCGCAGCTTCGACGAGCTGGAAGCGCTGCAAAAGGCGACCCAGGTGTTCTGGTCGAAGGGCTACGACGGAGTGACGATCGACGATCTCGTCGCCGGGATGGGCGTTGGTCGGCCGAGCCTGTATGCAGTCTTCGGGGACAAGCGGACGTTGTTCCTGCGCGTCCTCAAGGCGTACGCAGAGAAGAAGGGCGCCGTCGCTGCGAAGGCAATCTTCTCGCCGCAGCCTCTTCGGGACTCGCTCGCCAGCTTCCTGAGGCACGCCGTCGAGAGTGCGACAGAGGAAGGCTACCCTGCGGGTTGTCTTCTCGTGTGCGTCGCGCCGCTTGTGGACGACGCAGAGGTCCGGCAGTTCCTACAGAACACTACGGCTGGCGGTGTGGCGATGGTGGAACTTCGTTTCCGGGACGGGATCAGCGCGGGAGAAATCCCGTCGGACTTTCCTGTAGCCGCGCGGGCGAGCCAAGTCACTGACCTTGTCCGTGGTTTGACCGTGCGTGCGAAAATGGGCACGGCGCGCAAGACGCTTCTCAGGGAAGCAGAGGAAGCGGCCGACTTGGTGCTTCTGCCGCGGGGGACTAGCCACGGGCCGAGCGGAAGTGCCCGGAAAGCCCGTACGCGGCGAGCGTAAGGGGTCTGAAACGGGCTCGTTGAGTAGACAGAGGCCCTTGGGTCGACCGGTCACACCCTTTTCTAACGAGGGGGTTGTGTAACGGGGGGTCCCTCGATCACGAGGGTGGGCCTGTCCAGTATCGAGACCGTTCGCTGACGCCCAATTCGGGGGCCGAACCGTTAAGTCGCCCCCTCGGGTCTCGTATCGAACATGCCCTTGTCCGTCCTGTTGGGACTTACAGTTATGTCGAATTCGCTCGCGGAGTTCTAGGGCGTGGGGACCGCCATCCTCCTCGGGCACGGGTCGCACCTCGCGCTCGTGGAACTGCCCCCGCGGGCGCCCGGCACCCGGGTCCCGCTCGGCCCCGGCATGGCCGCGGCCGCGGTCCGCTACCTGACCCTCGTCTCCGTCGGGTTTCCCGCTCCGCTCCTGGAAGCCGCCCGTCGGCTCCCGAACGATACGCGGTTCGTGACCCCGGACCCGCGCTGGCAGGCTTCCCTTGCGGTCGGGGTCGGACGTCCCGTCGATCTGGCCACCCCCTCCGAACTCCGAACGGCCCGCGCGGAGCTCGACCGGCAGCTGGCCGCCGAGGACCGACCCTTCTACCTGGCGCTGGCGGAGAAGACGCTCGAACGGGCCCTCGCCGCGCCGGAAGAGGTCCTCATCTCGCTCGCCCGAGAGGAGGAGCGCCTCGAGCGGGCGCTCGGACGCGAGGCCCGGGCGGCGGATGCGTTCGTGCCGGTGCCGGGGACCGTGCTGGCCGAGTACCGTCCGGCGTGGGATGAAGCGCGGGCCGCCCTGGCGCGTCATCATGCCGGCCTGGTCGACCTCCTGGAGCGGACCAGTCGGGACGTCGCGCCGAACCTCGCGGAAGTCGTCGGAGAACGCATCGCCGCCCGGCTCATCGCTGCGGCGGGCAGTGTTTCCGCCCTCAGCCGGATGAACGCCTCCCGCATCCAGCTGCTCGGCTCCCGCCGACGACCCTCCCCCGTGCGCGGTCCGCGCTACGGGGTTCTCTACCGGGGGGTTCGCATGAACGACCTCCCGATCGCACGTCGAGGGGCGTACGCGCGCTCGCTCGCCTCCCTCGCCGCGATCGCGATCCGGGCGGACGCCACCACCCACGCTCCGATCGCCGCGAAGCTGGTCGCCCGCCGGGACCGTCGGGTCGAAGACCTTCGACGGAGGGCCCGATGAGGCCCGGCCGTTCGTTCCGTCCGGTCGCGCCCGGTTCCCGGCTCGTCTCGGTTCGATTGGCGGATCGGGACGAGCTCTGGACGGAGACGGTCGGCGTCGAACCCTCGGTCTACGGCGAGCGGTGGGACTACTCGGCCGGGCGCGCGTACCGTTCCTTCGAACCCGCCCGCTCCAAGCTGTCGGCCGCGCTCGTGCGCGACTGGCCCGGCCCGATCCCCGAGGTCGAGGAGCGGTGGCTCTACCTGGGCGCGGCGAGCGGGACCACTACCTCGCACGTGGCCGACCTGGTCGGCCTGACCGGACGGGTCTACGCCGTCGAGCGGAGCCTTCGACCGTTCGGCCGCTTGCTCGCGCTCGCCCGGCGCTGGCCCAACCTCTACCCGATCCTCGCCGACGCGCGCGAGCCGCGCGCGTACTCCGGCCTCGTGCCCCTCGTCCGAGGGATGTACGCCGACATCGCCCAGGCCGACCAGGTCGAGATCGTCCGGGCGAATGCCGCGCTCTTCCTGGACGAGCCCGGGGCCCGGCTCCTGGTGGCGCTCAAGACCGCAAGCATGGGACGCGACGCCTCCGCGCCCCAGCACGTCCGGCGCGCGGAGGAGGAGCTCGGACGGTACTTCGACCTCGAGCCGAGCCTACGACTCGACCCCTTCCATCGGGGGCACTATCTGGTCGGGGGCACCGCTCGAGCGGAACTGTTCGAGGACGTGGTGGGCCCCGGACCTACGCCGAGACGCGCGCACTCCCCCGGGCGATCACGACGGTGACGACGTCTTCGTCGGAAAGGACGTGGTCCCGGCCGACGGTCTGTCCGGGGAACCGGGCGCTCGGACCCCAGACCTGAGCCGCTCGGAACGTCCGGTTCAGGTCCGCCGGAAGTCGGTGCAGGAGCGCTTCGATCGAATCGCCCAGCCGGAGGATCACGGGCTCGTCCTTGTCGGGTGGCTTCCCGGGAGGCTTCACGTAGATCCGGATGAACCGCAAGGAGCGGCCCATGCGCTCGACCAGCTCGTCGAGCCCCTCCTTCGTGTGCGCCGAGATGAAGGTCGGCACCGTAGGCTTCAGTTCGGCGATGAGCCGGGCCCGCTGGGTCGCGGTCAACAGCTCGGCCTTGTTGACGGCCGAGATCGCCGTCACGTAGACCCGGTTTCCCGCGAGCACGTCGATCAGCTGGTCGGCCGTGGCATCCTCCCGGAAGACGATGGATCCGTTGTGGACGCCGAACTCTCGGGCGATCTGGGCGGCGATCCCTCCCGCGAGATGGCTCAGGCGCACCGTGCTCGAGACCGTCAATCCGCCGCGGTCCCCTTGCTGGACCACGATGCGGGGGGGCCGCTGGTTGATGCGAACCCCGGCTCCCTCGAGCTCGTCCTGCAGAGCACGGAGGTTGGTGTGCTCGGGGTCGATGAGGAACAGGATGAGGTCGACCGAGCGCACGACCGAGAGCACTTCCCGACCCCGCCCCCGCCCGCGGGACGCACCGGGCACGAGCCCGGGCATGTCGAGGATCTGGATCGATGCACCGCTCCAACGAAGCATCCCGGGGATGATTGTCAGCGTCGTGAAGTCGTAGGCGGCGGTCTCGCTCTCAGCTGCCGTGAGCCGGTTCAGGAGGGTAGACTTACCGACCGAAGGGTACCCGACGAGTCCCACCGTGGCGTGTCCGCTCTTGCGGACCGCGTAACCGACCCCGCCCCCCTTCCCTTTGGCCCGTGTCTCGCGCTCGATGCGCAGGACGGCCAGCTTCGCCTTGAGGCGACCGATGTGGAGCTGGGTCGCCTTGTTGTACTTCGTGCGTTGGATCTCGTCCTCGATCTCAACGATGTGCTCTTCAAGGGACGACATCGTGGAAGGGTCCGGTCCCCCCGTGGGGGGGCGATGCCCTACTTGAGCCTGACGAGCGGCCTTCCTTCATCCTTCACGGGGGCCGGAACCGTTGACCCTCTCGGGAGGTATCGACCGGAGTGGAGCCCGGTGGCGCGGACCGAGTTCGGCCGATGGCGACCTGGTCCTTCTCGCCTCGGCCGTCGCTCGAAGTCCGACCGGCGGAGGAAACCGCCTTCCGCCGGGGTCTCGGCTCGGCGCTTCGGACGGCACACGGGTTGCGGGTCGCGATAGGCCTCGAGCTCCGGTCGGGGCCGGAACCGCGGCTCCTCGTCGCGGCGCAGGATCCGGTGACCGCACGCTGGATGACCCGGGTCCTCGCCCGCTCGTACGGACCGACCCAGTGGGTTCCTGAGCCCTCCTCGCCGCACCCGAATGCGACCGCTTCGGCCTTTCTGGCCCACCGCATCTTCGATTGGCCCGAACCGTTCGGATCCTTCGGGAGCCGGGAATCGGCCCTCGACGGGTGGGTGGCCGCGCTTTCGACCGCCCCGGCCGGGATCGTCCTTCGCTGGCGGTGGACGTCCCGGCCCGTCCCCGTACCGCACTGGTGGGATCGGCCACCGAGGGAGGCTATGGCCTTCTCCGACCCGATGCGATCCTCCTCCCTCGGTCGACGGGACCCCGCCATTCGGAGGCCGGAGACGAGTCTGGCATCTCGGCCTCTGTTCGGAAACGTACAGCTCTCGGTCACGTTCGAGAAGGATTCCCCCCGTCTTGACCGACGGGGACTCCTCTCCGCGCTCGAAGCGGTCGCCCGGTCCGAGCGAGGGAACGGGGTCGTCTTTCGACCTGTGTCGAAGTTTCCGGGTCGGAACGCATGCGTCGATCGCGGGATGATCGTTTCCGTGGAGGAATGGGAACGGTTCTGGCCGCACCCCGAGTGTCCCGCCCTGGGAGAGCGGGAGACGACGGAGCCGGGTTCTTGGATCCTTCCGTTGGGTCGAGTCTCAACCGGTGCCGTGGTCGGACCTCGACTCGAGGCCGGGCAAGGCCGGCACATGGCCGTTCTCGGGGAGACCGGGATGGGGAAGAGTTCCCTTCTGGTCGCGGTCGGTCGTCGGGTCTTCGCCACTCATGGCGGGGTCGTGTTCGATCCCCTGGGGGAGACCGTGCGTTCGCTGCGCGCCGAGCTAGGGTCGGACGGGCGAACCCGCCTCTTGTGGATCGCCCCGGAGACCGCGACGGTCGGCGTCAACGCACTCGAGGGTATCGGGCCGGGGCCGTCCTCGGACCCGATCCGCTCCGAGCGACGTCTCAACGATCTCGTCCACGCTTTGCGCCGGGTCCGGGCGGGCCGTTACGAGGAATCCGCCTACTGGGGTCCCCGGCTCGAAGAGATGGTGACGCGGGCCATTCGGGCGGCGGCCGCGCTCCCTCGCGGGACACTCGCCGACGCGCACACCCTGCTGGCCACCTCCGGCCGGCTGGGTCGCCCCGTCCCGGATCCGGCCATGGAGCCGATACGGGAGCTGGCCGACCGTATTCGAGATAGGCCCGAGGACGCGGACGGGGCGCGCCGGCTCCTCCACGAGGTGGTCCGGAGCCCTGTCCTCCTCCGAATGCTCTGCGAGCCGGAGCCGCCCCTCCGCACGCGCGACCTGGTCGCACCGGGTCGGATCGTCCTGATCTCGGGGGATGCCGCCCGCATCGGGGAGTCGACGGCCCGCTACCTACTCTCCGTGTACTTCGCGCTGGTGTGGTCCGAACTGCTCGCCCGCGAGGAGGCGCCGAAGACCTTCGTCGTCCTCGATGAAGCCCAATGGTTCTCCCACGAGAGCCTGGGGGAGATGCTGCGGCTCGGTCGCCGCCGGAATGTGCACGTGATCCTGGCCACCCAGGCAGTTGGGTCCCTGCCTCCGGCGGTGGCCGAGGCCGTTTGGACGAACGTTTCGGATTTCGTCGCGTTTCGGGGTTCACCGGAGGAGGCCCGCGAATTCTCGCGTGCGAGCCGGGGCGTGCCGGCCGAGGACCTTCTCTCGCTGCCCCGCGGAGAGGCCGCGGTGCTGCTCGGGAAGGGGCACTTCGTGCGCTGGGTCAAGACCGTCCGCCTTCCGGCCCGCGCCGCGGAGAGGACCGAGGGGGAGCCCACCTCGTCCTCACCGCTCGCCCCTCTCGACCCCCCTCCCGGGGAAGTCGCTCCACCCGAGGCAGTCGAGCCCGAGAACTCGGCTCCGTCCGCGGACCGGACCGAGGCGGTGCTGCGCCACCTCCTCCACCTGGCCACCGGACGTTCGCCCGGCGACACGTTTCGGGTACGGCTTGAGGACCTCCGTCGCGACGTCGATCCCGAAGGAACCGGGGTGCGTCGAGTGGGATCCCTCTTGGGACGCCACGGCGTCCTGAGTCGTGTGGAGGGAACGGAAGAGGGACCGGCGTGGGTCCTCCGGTCCGACCGCCTGGTCGCGCTACGGGATCGGGCGGCGGCGGACTCCCCGACGAGTGCCGACATATCACAACCCTCTTAGGGGGGCGGCGGCTCGTTTCTGCTGATGGAAGCTCCGGCGGAGTCCACGACCCCCGACGCCCCTTCCGGCGGAGGGCTGATGGCGCCCGCCACCACGCTCGAGCGGTGTCCGACGGGCATCGAGGGTCTCGACAACATCCTGTACGGGGGGATCCCGCGGGGCAACATGGTCCTGGTCGCCGGGAGCGTGGGGACCGGGAAGACGACCCTATGTCTCGAGTTCCTCGTCCGAGGGGCGGAGCGGGGCGAACGCTCGCTCTTCCTGTCGGTCACCGAATCCTCCGACAAGTTGATCCAGAATCTCTCGACCTTCGAGTTCTTCCGGACCGAACTTGTGACCAATGGGTCCCTGGTGTTCGTCGACCTCCCGCTCCTGTACGAGAAGCTCGGCCTGGAGCACGAGGAGCTCACGCCGGACGAGATCGTCATCCTCATCCGGACTATCCGGGACTTGGTCCGGAACCTCGGGGCGAAACGGCTCGTCCTCGACAGCCTCACCTCCGTCTGCTACCGCATCCGACGGGACGAGCGGATCCGTGACTTCATGCTCCGTCTGGGCCAAGAGTTGAGCGACGCCGGGTGCACTTCCCTGCTGGTGTCGGAGATCGGTCCGACCCCCGGCCGGTACTCGCTCCACGGGGTCGAGGAAGCGATCGTCGACGGGGTCCTGCTGCTCTGGAATGGACGGCGTCAGGGGGACATCCTCCGCGTGCTCCAGGTCATCAAGATGCGCGGCACGTCGCACTCCCAGGCTCAGTATGTCATCGAGCTCACTCCGATCGGGATGCTGCTCGCTCCCCACCTCAAGGGCGGACGCCCCGAGGGAGGGATGCCGTAGTCCATGACCATCGACATCGGCGAACGCTTGCGCGGACTGCCGGGCGGGAGCGCGGTCACCCTGAAGCTCGATCCCCGCGAGTATGCGGACCACTACTTTGCGGTCCTCAACGCGACCCTACGCGACGTCGGCACCGAGACCGACGCCCACACGATCTACGTGACGATCACGAACCCCGCCGCCTTCGTCTGGAGCCTGGCCCAGGCGCTCGACGTGCCCCAGGACCGGATCTCGTTCGTCGACGCGATCAGCCACATCATGATGAACTACGGGAACCCGCTCCCGAACGCGACGTACATCGAGAGTCCGCGGGCGCTCGAATCGATCATGCTCCGGGTGGAGTACCTGCTCCGAAAGTTCCCCCACCCCCGGTCGATCGTCGTCATCGATAGCGTCAACTCGCTCGCCATCCACAATCCGCCCGAGCTCCTCTCCGAGTTCTTCCACATCCTGATCAACACGCTGAAGACCCGACAGGTCCTGACCGTCGTCCTCGAGACGTCGGACGAGGAGGCCTCCACCGTCGAGGCGATGCTCAACCTCGTCGTGGACGAGACGATCGACATCGCCCGCGTTGGAGGATGACCGTGGGCGACTCTGACCGCATTTTCGGGATCCCCGAGATCGACGGTCCCCTCGCCACGGCCCTCCCGGCGGGCTGGCTCGCGGTCCTCACCGGCCCGTCCGGTTCGGGCGCTCCCCTGCTCGCGAAGCAGTTCGCCAACGCCGGAGTGGGCTCCGTACCCGTCCTGTTCTACACCACCTACGAGCGAACGGTCGACGTGCAGAAGGCGTTCGAGGACTTCGGGTGGGACCCGACCGCCATTAAGGTCGTGAACCTCGCCGACGAGTACTACGAGCGGGTCTTGGTCCGGGGCCTGGAGGTCGCGACGGCCCGAGAGAAGGGGATCCCGCTCAGCCAGATCACCGCCGGCGCCCCGTCCGACCGGACCGGCTCCGCCTTCAGCCTGACGAGCCGGATGTTGAGCGACCTCGCCACCATCGACACCCCGTTCCGACTGGTGCTCGACTCCGTCGACTTCTTCTTCGAGGTGCTCACCCCCGCCGACGTCACCACCGTCGCACGCCAGATCCGGTATCGCTGCCAGACGATCGGTGGCCATGCCATGCTCGCCGTCCACTCGCGCGAGCACGACCGGCACATCCTGGGCGCGCTCGAAGACCTCGCGGACGTCGTGGTCGATCTCAAGGCGTTCCCCCACGGCCGCCGCTACGAACACATCCTGTACCTCGAGAAGGTCCGCAACCGACCGGACCTCCAGCGGATCGCCCGCGCGTACGTGACCGAGCACGGGTGGAAGGTCGACGACGGCGAGGAGCCGCCGGTCAACCCGCCTACCGGCACGTAACCGAGTCTTTATCGCCCGCGCCCGGCTGGTGAGGGTCGAGGAAACCTGTGGAGGACGTCGTCATCCGTCAGCTCGAGAAGGTCGAGCTCCGAAGCCCCATCCTGGTCGAGGGGCTGCCGGGCGTGGGGAACGTGGGCAAGCTCGCCGCCGACTACCTCCGCGACCAGCTGCCCGCGAAGCCGCTCGCGACGATCCATTCGAAGTTCTTCCCGCCCCAGGTGTACGTCAACGAGGAGGGGATCATCCGACTCGTCTCGAACGACCTCCATTACTGGAAAGCGCCCGCGGCCGCCCAACGGGACATCCTGATCCTCGGGGGCGACTACCAGGGGATCTCCCCGGAAGGCCAGTACGAGATCACCGAGCGCGTCTTGGACTTCTGCGCGAAGCTCGGCGTCACCGAAGTCTTCACGCTCGCCGGGTTCGCGCAAGGCAAGGTCGTCGAGTCACCGCGGGTCCTCGGCGCCGCCACGAGCGCCTCCCGCGTGGAGACGATGAAGAAGTACGGCGTCGTCTTCTCGCGGAACGACCCCGGCGGCGGACTGATCGGCGCGAGCGGGCTCTTCCTCGGCCTCGGCCGTATGTTCAGCATGGAGGGGGTCTGCCTCATGGGGGAGACGAGCGGCTACTTCGTCGACCCTCGGAGCGCCGAGGCGGTGCTCAAGGTCCTCGCCAAGGTCCTCCACCTCGACATCGATTTCACGACGCTCGAGGCGAAGGCCCAGGAGATCGACCGGATCGCCCGCAAGGTCCAGGAAGCCGAGCGGAGCAGCTCGGAGCTCCCGTCCGGCGGGCCCGCCCCGCCCCGGGACGACTTGGGGTACATCGGCTGACGGAGGCCGAAAGGGCCCGCCGATGGTAGCCGAGGCGCCCCGCGCGGTCGATCCTCGGCTCCTCGCCGCGTTGATGGCCTCCGCCGAACCGGACGGGTTCATCCCCTTCGACCGGTACATGGACCGCGCCCTGTACGCGGAGGGGGTGGGGTACTATGCTCGCCCGAATTCGCCGTTCGGTGCGGAGGGGGATTTCTACACCGCGGCGCAGGTCCATCCCCTCTTCGCGGCGTCGCTCGCCGGGCGGATCGCGGAGATCCGACGCCGCTTCCCCCCTCGCCACCCCTTCCTTCTGGTCGAAACCGGTCCGGGCGACGGCCTTCTCGCCGAGGGGATCGTCACCACTCTCGGCCGAGGAGAGGAACGGGTCGACCCGCTCAGCGTCGTCCTCATCGAGCGTTCGTCGGAGCTCGAGAAGCGCGCGGTCGACCGGGTGCGCGCGGTCGCGGACCCCCTCGGCGTCCCCGTGCATGCCCGTGACGCGGTCGGGTCCCTCGGGGCGTTCGAGGGGGTCGTCCTCGCCCACGAACTCCTGGACGCCCAGCCGATCCGGCGACTACGTCGGTCCGGCCCCGGGTGGGTCGAGCTCGGCGTTCGGGTGCAGTACGGGGTCGTGGTGCCGGCCGAGTCGAACCCTCGCCGGCCCGTGACGGGATGCCCCCTTCCCGCGGACGTTCCCGAGGGGACGATCTTCGAATTCTCCCCCCTGGCCGAAGGGCTCGTTCGGGAGGTGGCGGACCACCTGGTTCGAGGAACCCTGCTGATCGACGATTATGGCATGGAGGAGAGCGAGCTCTTGGCCGCCCACCCCGGCGGAACGCTCGACGGGATCCGGGCGCACCGCTCGGGGTGGGACCCGGTCGAGGCCCCCGGCGCGACCGACCTGTCGGCGTTCGTTAATTTCAGTCGGATCCGGACGGTGGCCGCGGCGGCGGGTCTCCGGGTGACGTACGACCGTCGGCAGGCCGAAGCCCTCGGGGACTGGGGCTTCCCGCACCGGCTGGAGACCGCGATCCGGACGGCCGGAAGTTCGGAGGCGGAGGTCCGGGTCCGCCTGGCCGCCAAGAACCTGCTCTTCGGGTTCGAACGGTTCCGGGTCCTCGAGTTCGAACCGGCTCGAACGCGGGACGCCCCGACCGCTTAGGTGACCGGTCGGCGAGCGGGCCCGGGCTCGATCGGCTCCGCGACCTTGGCCGCGACGAGAAGGCGGGCCTTGTCCGCGGGCAGGGAGAGGATGTCCTCGGTCCGGAGGTCGATCGTCTCCAAGCCCACCTCGATCGGCCGTCCGTCCTTGAGGACCCGTACGTACGCGCTCGTGGGGGCGACCGGGGCGGGCGCGGCGGGAGCTGCCGGGACCGAGGAAGGGGCGGCTCCGCGGACCGCCGCGGCCGGCGGGGCCGAAGGAGCCGGGCCGGGCCCGGATGCCCCGGTCTCGAGATAGGGCGTGGACTTGCGGCGGTTGTCGAGCAGCGTGTCCAGGATGCGGTCGTACATCGCGCGTTCCTCCGGCAGGGCGTTCGGGAGGTCGCGACTCCCGCCGATGCTGGCCTGGAAAGCGCCGGCGAGGATCTTCTGAGCTCGTCCCTCCACGATGTCCCGCGCCACCTGGCTCGCGCGTTGGTAGGTCTGGCGGGACATCTCGCCCTTCCGGCCGGACGGGTTCTCCCGGAGGTCGGCCTCGTACGACGTGCGCACGTCGGCCAGATACGCGGCCGTGACGGCGTAGAAATCGTGGGGCAGCTTCGCGAGCCCCCGGGTGGCGCCTTCGGTTCGTCTCCATTCGAGGAGGAGAGAGAAATGGTCGGGCATGGGGTCTTGGGGAGCGACCCCAGCGCCCAAGGACTATAGGAGGTGAGCGGTCTCCCTCCCGCGTTCCGGGAGCGGGGACACTCCTCCGCGGACCGGTCCGTGCATGCGCAACGGGAACGATCCGGCCGTCACTCTGGACGAGTTTGTCGAGCTGTGGCAGCGCCTTCAGACGGCGAGCGCGGAACCCGGGACGGTCGTCCTCGTCGAGGGCGAGCGGGATCGGCGCTCGGTCCAGCGGCTCGGCCTCGCCGGTCCCGTCGTCACGGTGCACCGGGGGCACACGCTCTCTGAGACGGCCCAATCGCTCCTGCGCAAGGCCCGTCGCGTGGTCATCCTCACCGACTGGGACACCGAGGGCGGCCACCTGGCCCACCGACTCACGGAGTTCCTCCGACCCGAGCGACTCCAGCTCGACCTCGAAACACGGCGTCGATTGGCCCGCGTCCTCCGGGGCGAACTGGTCCACGTCGAGGGTCTCTACGGGTGGGCCCGACGATTGGCCGAGAGCGTGGGGGACACGATCGAGGAACGGCTCGGCACATCCGAGGACCCCGGGGACGGGCGAGCCACGGCTCGATGAGCCGGGCTCGCGGAGCGGACCGAGGGCGCGCCCGGCCGTCGACCTAAGGGATGGCCTTGTACTGCGTGCGCCGGGTCGGACGGCGGTTGGCCGCGCGCGACGGTCGGTACCGCTCCGCGCCCTTCCCCTTCCATCGGAGGCCCCGGCCTTCCTTCCCGGAGCTCGTCAGTCCGCGGTACGCCCGTCCCCGCTGCGCGGGCGCGGCGATCCAGTTGATCTTGGGGTCGGCGAGGATCTCGGGGTGGTCGGGGTCGACGAGGATGATCTCGTAGAACTTCTGTTTCCCGTCCTCGCCCACCCAGTAGGAGTTGAGAACTTCGAGGTTCGGGTAGTGCTTTTGCGCCCGCTCCTCCGCGATCCGGCGAAGGCTCTTGGCGAGGGTCATCCGGAGAATTCCCTTGTGCTTGGGACGGCGGCCCGCGATGATCGCCCGCTTGCGCTGGCCCCCCCGGCGGACCCGGACGCGGACGACAAAGAACCCTTCCTTGGCGCGGTACCCGATCGCACGAGCGCGGTCCAGTCGGGTCGGATGCTCGAGGCGGGTGACGGTGTGTTCCCGGCGCCAGGTGAGCAGGCGCTCGTGCCGTCGTTCCGCCCCCTCGTCGCCGAGGGTCTCCTGGAAGGAACGGGCCATGTAGCGGTAGGCGGAGGTCGTCATCGAGCGGGGCGGGGGACCCGGGTGCCGATTATAAAGCTGCCGAATCCAAACTTCTTTCTTCTCGCCGTGGACGGCGGGGTCGGCGCGGACGCCGCTACGTGCCGGACGGGGCCGCGGCCGGGGTGCTCCAGGGAAGGTGCGGCGCGGACGGGCGGACGACCTTCGCGGTGGCGTGGCTCTCGGTATGGACCGCGCGCTCCAAGTGGCTCTCCATTTCCCGTACGAGCCGGTCCATCCGCGGCTTCTGGTCAGGCGGCACTTCGGTCGGGGCCTGCCAGACGACCGCGGCGCCCCCGCTCGTGGGGTACAGCCGGAATGCGAGCGTATGGGCCGCCGGGGGCACCGAGGGGCTCATCTTCTCGAGCTCTCCCGTGATGCGGGTCTCCATCGGCTCGGTCACTTCGCTTCGCTCGACCCGGTATCCGATCGAGCCGAGATACTCCGTGAGGTACCCCGCGAAGCGCTCCCGCCCGATGCCGCGAGCCCGTAGCCAATCGCCGTTGCCTTCAACCATGGGATTTCTTCCGATCCAACGCGCGCTCGAAGCTCTTGAAGAGCCCGAGCATCATCCGGAGTTCCGCCTCCGAAGGCGTCGACCGGCCTAGGACACGACGAAGCAGGAGGATTAAACTCCGTCGTTTGTGCGCGGGGTAGCCGGAACGGCCCAAGAGCTCCCCGACGCGCTTCAGGAACAGCTCCTTTTCCGTCCCGTTCAGTTCGATCTCCTCCGGAGCGGGCGTCGTCTCGGGGTCGGTCGGGCCCCGGGCCCGATGCACCGCATAGAGCACGATGGCCGCCGCATGCGAGAGGTTCAAGGTCGGGAATTCTCTCCGCGCCGGGATGTGCACGAGCAGGTCGCAACGGGCGAGTTCCGTCCGCGAGAGCCCGTTGTCCTCGGGGCCGAACACGAGGGCGACGCGTCCGGTGAGCGGCAGGAGCATCTCCCCGAGCCGCTCGGGACTGACCGAGCGGCGGAGGTAGGCGTTGGAGCGACCGGTGGACATGTCGGTCGTCCCGATCACGAGGTCGGCGTCCCGCACCGCCGCCTCGAACGAGGGAGACCTGGTCGCCTTGCGCAGCAGGATGAGTCCCCCCATGGCCCGTCGTTGGGCCTCGGCGCCGACCTTCGCCCGCGGGGCGACCAGGACGAGCCGATCGACCCCGAAGTTCCGGGCCGCGCGGGCGACCGCTCCGATGTTGCCGTCCTCCTTGGGACGGACGAGGACGAGGTCGAGGCGGATCGTCACCCGGCGCTACCCTCCGCGAACAGACGCGCGACCATCCAGTCCGGGTCGAACGGAACGAGGTCCGCATACCCCTGGCCAGTACCGGCGAAGAGGATCGGCTTCTTCGTGACGTATGCGAGGCTTAGCGCGGCGCCCCCCTTGGCGTCGGCGTCGAGCTTCGTGACGACCAACCCGTCCACTCCGAGCGCCTTGTCGAAAAGCCGGGCCTGTTCGACCACGTCGTGACCGCTCAGGGCGTCGCCGACGAAGATCGTCAGTTGGGGCTGGACCACCCTCCGGATCTTCTTCGCCTCCTCGATGAGGTTCTCGTTCGTGTGCTGGCGGCCGGCCGTGTCCACGAGCACCACGTCGACTCCCTTGGCGCGCGCGTGCTCCACCGCGTCGAACGCGACCGCCGCCGGGTCGCTCCCCTCCTTCTGCCGGATGACGCGCACGCCCAGGCGCTCGCCGTGCACCAAGAGCTGCTCGATCGCCCCGGCCCGGAAGGTGTCGGAGGCAGCGATCACGCTCGAGAACCCCTTCGCGCGCAGCCAGCCCGAGAGCTTGGCGAGGGTCGTCGTCTTGCCCGTCCCGTTGACGCCCACGAACAGGATGACGTAGGGGCGCACTGTCGCGGCACGGATCTGGGCCGCGAGGTCGACCGGCTTCTGGGCGAGGATGGAGCGGACGGTTCGCTCGAGGCAGCCCTTGATCGCGTCCTCGGCGTCCACTCCGAATCGGAGCTTGCGGCCGGCGAGCTCCTTCCGGAGGTCCCGCCGCATCCGTTCGATCACGGGGAGCGCGACGTCGGACTGGAGCAGCACGATCTCGAGGTCGTCGAACACCTCGTCGACCGTCGCCTCCTGGAGCCGCTTTCCGAGGAATCCTTCAGTGAACATCGCGTCGGGAGCGCCCCGAGCGGGGACGGCGCCCAGGGGAGCCTTCGAGCCCTCGACCTTTGCCGCCGGCGCAGGGACGGTCGGGGCGGACGTGCCGGTAGGCGTCGGTCCCGGGGACGAGATCTCCTCGTCCCCCGAAGGGCTCCGCCGTAGGCGGGCCTTAATCGCGGCCCACATGACCCGCCGGGGCCGGGCCCCGGGAGACCGACTCGAGACGTCGCGAGAGCAGTTGGATGCGCTCCTCGAGCGTGCCGCCCTGCCCCTCGAGCTCGCGGACGGCCTGTTCGATTTTGGTGGCCCGTTCGGCCAGGACTTCGAGGACCTTGGCTCGGTCCATCTCCACCACGATGCCGGACCCGATTCCCAAGAGGACCGGGGCCTCCTTGACGACCGACCCGCGGACGAACGCCTCTCCGCCCAGCGGGAGGAGGAACTCGGTGCCCGGGGTCGCCCGGTCGACTCCCTCGAGGCTCTCCCGTGCCCGCAGGTGCTCGACCCGCGACGCCGAGAGGATCTCGTGCTGCTGGAGGATCGCCGAGAGCTGGTTCCGGTACGCCTCGAGGCGCATCAGGTCCTCTTGGAGGCGCTCTTCCGTAATCGTCTCGGGGGCTCCGCTCATTCCGCGGCGCCCTCAGTAACGTTCTCGATCCGGATCAGGTGGCGCTTCACGTGATGGCAGCCGCCGATCTCGGAAAGGGCCCAATGGACGGCGGTGTCCTTCGAGTCGGCCTCGTGTTCCTTCGTGAACACCTGCCAGTACCCCCGGCGCGCGTAGAAGGAACCCCGGACGGTGAACGTCGGCATGAACCACCTTGGCGGCGCGACCACCCGGGCGGCCCTTTTAAACCTACCTTGTCGGGGGCTTCGGCGTTCGGCCCCCGGCGAGGGCGGCCAGAAGATGGTCCGAGGTCCGCCACGCGAGGGCGAGGATCGACATCATCGGGTTCGCCCCCGGAGCGGTGGGGAGCAGCGATCCGTCCCCGATCCAAAGACCGTCCACCCCGTGGACCTCGCCGGTCGGGCGGGCGGTGGACCGCCGGGGGTCGAGTCCCGCCCTGGCCGGGCCCATCGGATGGGCGGAGAACAACGCGACCGAGTTCTCCCGGATGCCGGCGTGACGGATGCCCTCGGCATAGGTCTCGAACTGGGCCGGGGACATCGGTTCCACCCCACCGCCGGCCTCCACCGGAGGGGTGTGCAACGTGGTGAGGCGGGTCGCTCCCGCCGCGAATGCGATGCGCCCTCCCTCCACCAGCCCGAGGGAGAGGTTCGTCCGGTCCACGCCCGAGAGGTGATACTCCACCCTCGGCCGGCCTTGCGCGTCGACCCGGACCCGGCCCTCCGCGACGTCCCGAACCAGGACGATCAGCACGGCGTTCCGTTCCGCCCTCTCGAGGCGCTCCAAGTACGACTGGGCCCCGCTCCACGGCGTGCCGATCGCGGCCAACCCGGGGTGGGCGGGCGCGGCCTCCAGCCAGGGACCGTGGGCCCCCGGAGAAGCCGTCTGGAACTTGTACACGCCGACCGTCTGGTGCGGGCCCTCCCAGGTGCGGACCGGCCCCGGCATCTCAGCGGCGAACGCCGTGGTCGGGTCGAGACGCAGTCCCCGACCCGTACCGGGCGGCCCGACCCCGGAATGTAGCAGGAGCGCCGGCGTCTGGAGGGCTCCGGCGGCCACCACAACGACCGGGGCTCGGACCTCGATCCCATACGTTCTGTTCCGGGCCCGGACTTGAGCCCGGACGCCCCGCACGCGTCCGGCGGAAACCTCCACCGACTCGGCCCGGGTACGGCAGTACAGCCGAGCTCCCGCCCGCATCGCGTTCGCGAGGAAGGTGGTCGCCGGAGAGCGGCGCCCGCCGTAGACGCAGCCGAACGTACAGGGGCCGCAGCGGGATCGACAGTCGGACGCGTTCCGGGTGATGATCCCCCAGTCGGAGCCCTCGCGGTAGCCGAGGCGGATCGACCCCCTCCGGAGCACTTCGTTCGAGGGGTTCACATCGCTGTCGGAGGTGGATACGCCGAGGTGCTCGGCGATCACCCGGTAGGTCTGGTCGAAGGAGGGTCCGTCGACCCCCTCGAGCCCGGCGTCGTGCGCCCATTCCGCCCGGGCCTCGGGTCGAGGCGGAAGGCATGTCATCCAGTTCACGGTCGTGCCCCCACCCGGGCCTTCGCCCGAGAGGAGACCGATCGCTCGGTCGGTGGTCGTCGCCAGTCCGCGTTCGAAGAAGAGGAGGTCGGTCGCCGCTCGCTCGCTCCGAGGGTAGGCGAGCCCGGAGACCCACTCCCCCGCCTCGAGGACGGTCACCCGGTACCCGGCGGTCGCGAGCCGCCAGGCGATCAGGGAGCCGCCCGCCCCACTTCCGACCACCACGACGTCGGCCGACTCGGTCCCCTCCGCCCCCGGCGTGGTCGAGCCCAGCCCCTCGAACGGGTCCGTGACCCCGGTGGCGGGTGGCGTGGGGGCGTAGTGGATCCGTTCCCAGAGCGGGTGGGTCCCCGAAGGCCCCACGGGGGCTGTGAAGTAGGCCCAGGCGGCCACTCGCTTGGCCGAGTGGAATCCCCTTCGCTTGACGGCGAGCCCGCTCGTGGCCCATCCGAGGAGATACCGCTCGCGAGCGGCGGCGTTCAATCCCGTGAAGCGGACCGGCTTGCCGGTCAGGAGAAGGTTCAGGAACCGGCTATCCAACGCGCCCAACAACTGCTCGAATTCGTGCCGGTCTCGCTCGGGGAGCGAAGCGACTCCGTCGAGGATCATCCGGTCGGCTCCGGCCTGGGTTCCCGAAGGATATGGTGCACCCGCACTCGAACCGGGTCCGCCGGGGAGGAACGTGTCGACCAGGGCGGCCAGGGTCCGGAGATCCCGAGGAGCCAGAGGGGCGGAGGGGGAGCGGTTCACTTCTCGACCTGCGGGGCTGCGTCGGTAGAGGAGTGCGACTCGAATTGCTCGCGGGTCCGCAGCCAACGGAGGCGACGCTCCCACAATGCGTCGCTCGAGGAGACCACTTCTCGGAAAGCCGGGGGAGGGGTCGAGGGCGAATCCGTGGTCGGGTCCGCTTCGGACGCGACGGGCGACACCGGCGGCCCCTCGGGTTCGACCCCGAGGGTCCGTTGGTTCACGAGGCCCGTTCGGCGACGCTCTGCCATCGCTCCTCCACTTCGGGTTCGGTGAGGCCCACGGTCGGGGAGAAGATCACGCGGTCCCCCCATCGTCCCAGCACGCCGGGGTAATCGTCGACCGCGAGCGGCAGGACCACCCCGTCGGCGTGCAGTTCTTCGGCCAGAGAACCGAGGGCCGCCGGCCACTCCTCGACGGCGGCGGGAGCGGGAGTCAGGCGGACGGCGGGGTCGTACCGGGCGAGAACGTCCCGGGCGAACGTCTCCCCGCGGGGCGCGACGACCAGTCCCACCCGGCACCCCCGTTTCATCATCAGATACGCGCCGAGCGCGCCCCGAGGACCATCCACGAGGGCGACGAGACGACCCGCCACCCCGAGAGGAAGGCCGCCGGGTCCTTCCACGCGGTCAAAGTAGAGGTACGTACGCGGGCCCCGCACCTCGACGAAGAGTTCCACCTCGGGGTGCTCGAGGTCGACCCGGAGATGGCGGTCGGGGAATCGGTCCAGCACGTCCCCGCCGAGGTCGCGGGCCAGCTCCTGGCTCGTGAACGGGTGCTGGCCGGTGCGACGGGCTCGCACCGCGAAGCTCGCGCCCGGGTGCAGTCGGGGCTCGGCGAGTTCGAGGAGGCGGGCGGTGAGGAGGGTGCGGTCGGTCGGTACCTCATGGACGACGCTCGCGGACGTCACCCCGAAGACGCGGGCGATCATCCGGAGCGCCGGGGCGGCTTCCTCCGCCTCGACGTACAGGTGCCCGTGGTCCGACCGGACGCGGCCCGCCATCCCGCCGTGGACGAACTGGTCGAGGAGGTTGCGCCGAAGGGCCCCCTCGAATTCCCGCCGGACCGGCGCTGACTTGAGGGCCAACTCGCCGTAGCGGACCAGAAGTTGAACGGTCATGGGAGAACTGTTAAGACGGGGGTTCCCGTAAAGCAGTTCCGGGACGGCTCGCCGCGTGACCGAAAGTTCTCCAACGCCGTCTCCGGACCCTTGGGGTCCATTCGAGGCCGCCCTCTTGAAACAGCTCGGTACCGCGCTCGCCGCGGTAGGCTCGCCCTCCGCGCCGGACGCGATCCGCGCCCTGGTCGACTGGGAGGGCGGACCCCAGGGCGATGCGGCATTCCCCGTCCACCGGATCGCCGCGGCGGCCAAGGCGACACCGGCGGAGTTCGCGGACCGCCTCTTCGACGTGCTCCGGCCTGTGGGGGACGTCGAATCCGTCACCGCGATGGGAGCGTACATCAATTTCGTCGCCGACCCGGCCCGGCTCACCCAGCGAACCCTGGACACCGTTCTCGGGCTCGGTGCGGAGTACGGTCACTGGCCCTCCTCGTTCGAGCCGGCCTGTGTGGAACACACCAGCGCGAACCCCACCGGCCCGTTCCATATCGGCCGGGTCCGCAACGCGATCATCGGGGACACTCTCGCGCGCGTGATGCGGGCGGCGGGAACGCCGGTCACGACCCAGTACTACGTGGACGACATGGGACGCCAAGCGGCCATGATCACGTGGATCTGGGGCAAGCCGGAGGCCGAATGGCCACCGGAGATCCGGGCCGCAGTGGAGGGGACCGCGGCGACTGATGAGAAACCCGACCAGCATCGGGGACGGCCGTACCCGGCGATCAGTGCTTACCTAAAGTCCCATCCCGAAGCCGCCCAGGAGGTCGCCAACCTGGTCGAACAGCTCGAATCCGGGGTCGCCCCACCGGAACACCGGGCCCTGGCCGAGGAGATCCTCGCCGGGATGCTCCAGTCGCTCGCGCGACTCGGCATCTCCTTCGACGAGTTCGTGTGGGAATCCGACTTCATCCGGAACGGGGCGGTCAATCGGGTCCTCGACCGCCTCCACCACGCTCCCAATGGCCACCGGGAGGAGAACGGCGCGTGGGCGATCGACACGTCCTCGTATGGGTTGCCCAAGGAGAAGACCAACGTCGTGTTCCAGCGAGCGAACGGCACGAGCCTGTACGTCTCGCGGGACCTCGCCTACCATCTCTCCAAGTTCGCCCGGTTCCGCCAGGTGGTCGACGTGCTCGGACAGGACCACCGGCTCCACGCGCTCACGCTCCAGGCCCTGCTCGCCGAGATCGGGGAACCTCGGCGCCCCGAGTTCGTGATCTATCAGGACATCACCGTCCCCGACGGAGGACGGATGTCGACACGGGGCGGCTCCGCCGTCTGGCTGGACGCCCTGCTTTTCGAGGCGGTCGAACGCGCCCGCAAGGAGGTCCTCGCCCGCCGGGAGGACCTCGACACGGGGCAGGTCGAGCACATCGCCGAGGCGGTCGCCACCGGAGCGGTGAGGTATCACATCGTCCGCGTCGCGCCCGAGAAGCCCGTCGTGTTCCGCTGGGAGGATGCCCTCTCCTTCGAGGGCCGGAGCGGACCGTTCTGCCAGTACTCGTACGCCCGCGCCGCGAGTGTGCTCCGCAAGTCGGGGGTGGAGGGGCCTCCGTATCCGTTCGAAGCGAGCCGGATACTCGACCCGGAGGAGACCGCCGTGATCCGGGTGATCGCCCGGCTGCCGCGAACGGTCCAGTACGCCGCCCGACGGGGTCACATCCACGCGCTCGCCGGGTACGCGCACGACCTCGCCGACCAGTTCAACCGGTTCTACCACGCCGTCCCCGTGCTGCGGTCCGGCGATGAGCGGGCCAGCCGGATCGCCCTCGTGGCGGCGGTCCGGCAGACGCTCGGCAACTCGCTGGACCTCCTTGGAATCTCCCGCCTCGAAGCGATGTGATTGGCCCGGTTCCGGCGGCTTCGTCGTATTCAAATAGTCGGAAGTGCCCGGTCGGTTGACCCGATCGTCGGGCCCGGAAGGAGAGAGATGACCGTCGTAGCGGACCTCAAGGCATTCCTCACCCAAGCGACCTTCGTTACGCTCGCCGTCGCGTTCGTCGTCGGCGTGCAGATCGGCCTGGTCGTCAGTGCGCTCGTCTCGAGCATCGTCGACCCCGCGGTCGCCGTCGCCTTCAAGGCGAATTTTGCGAGCATCGGCCTCCTCACGATCAACGGGAGCACGTTCACGTTCGGCGCGCTCTTCGGGGCGGTCCTCAACTTCGTCATCGTCCTCATGGTCGTGTTCTTCGTGATCGTCTACCCGTTCGCCCTCTATACGAAGCGCCAGGCGGCCAAGGCCGCGCATCTTCCGCCGACGACGAAGAACTGCCCGTTCTGCTACTCCTCGATCAACATCCAGGCGACCCGCTGCGCCTACTGCACGGCGACGGTTCCCCTCCAGCCCGCGCCCGCTACACCGGCGGCGGCCGCCTCGACCCACTAGTCGTTCCGCGACCGGACCAGAGGGTCTCGCACGCCCGCCTGATCGAACCCCAGGGCGCGCAGTCGGCAGGCGTCGCATCGCTCGCAGGGGGCCCGGCCTCCGGCGTAGCAGCTCCAAGTGAGCTTCCACGGCACCCCCAGCTTCTCGCCCAACCGCACGATCCGCGCCTTCGACAACCGGAGGAGCGGCGCTCGGATGCGGATGCCGTGGCCCTCGATGCCCTGCCGGGTGCCGAGGCGCGCGGCCCGCTCGAACGCGCGGAGGAATTCGGGGCGGCAATCCGGGTATCCCGAGTAGTCGATCGCGTTCGCGCCGATGTAGATCTCGCTCAGGCGATGGCTTTCGGCGTAGCCCAGGGCGACCGCCAGGAGGATCGTGTTGCGGGCCGGCACGTACGTGGCCGGGATGGAGGCGGCACGTGCCGGTCCTCGGGGCAGGGCGCGACGAGGTCGGGTGAGGACGGATTCCAGTAGGGGGGCCAGCGGGAGGTCCAAGACCACGTGGTGGCGGATCCCAAAATGACGGACCAGCGCACGGGCCGAGCGGATCTCGCGGAGATGGCGTTGTCCGTACGCGACGGTGAGGGCATGGACCGGGTCCGACGCTCGGTTCGCCAGCGCGAGGCAGGTCGCCGAATCCATCCCACCCGAGAGGAGGACGACGCTGCCCCGAGGGGATCCCCCCGACGTCACCGGATCAGGCCCCCCGCGGCGAGGCACGCCGCCGCGATGCCGACCGCCGAGATCATGCCGAGGAAGTTCGTGCTGTGCTTGTTGAGGTACCCGCGATTCTCGAGCGCCTCGCCCAGCACCGAATCGATCTGGCAGGCCACGAAACCGGCGACGGTCGCCACCCCCACCACGAACAGCGCGGAAAACGTGGGAGTGGAGAAGAGGAGGCAGGCGAGATACCCGATGACCCCGGTGGTCAGCGCTCCCAGCAACGCCCAGACTTCGCCAGGGCCGGAAACTCCCCCGTTCGTGCCGGGCGACACCGGACGGAATGTGAGGATGCTCCGCGCCCGACCTGCGAGGACCCCGAGCTCGCTCGCGAAGGTGTCGGCCGCGCCGAAGGCCAGTGCGCTGATGTAGAGGACGCCCCCGTCGGGACCCGACCAGAGCGGTGGGACCCACCCCGTCCCGATGGCGAGGGCGGTCGGCACGACGATGTGGGCCACTACGTTGGAGACCCCCCTCTCCCCGGCACTTCCCTCCTGGAGGTGCTTCTCCCGCTTCTCGTCGATGCGGTATCGCGTGACGATGACGCTGGCGACCACGAACAGGATCAGGAGGACCAGGAAGGCGAACCCCGCGGTCACGACGATGACGATGCCGAAGACGGTGGCCACGGCGCCGGCGACGGGAGTCAAGGCCCGGGCCAGCACGGCTCCGAGGGCCAGTGCCACCGTCACCAGGGAAGCGACGAGCGCCGGCAGTAATGCAAGCACCACGGCGAATCCCGGGCCCGAGTGGGTGGGGGCCTTAACACCTTCTGAGAGAGGGCTCAGCCTCGAGCGAGGACCCGGTGGACCGCCAACCGGAATCGGCCGGCCTCGATCGACGGACGGACCCCGCTCGAGGCGAGCTCGGTCCGCATCGCCGCTTCGTGGCCCGGAGGCACGACGAGCGCTGTCAGGAGTCCCAGCCGGTCCCCGGCTTCGATGTCCAACGAACGGTCGCCGAGGATGGCGCTCGTGGCGAAGTCCAATCCAAAGTCCCGGGCCGCCCTCTCGAAGAGAGCCGTTCGAGGCTTTCGGCAGTCGCAGTCCGCCTCCGGGGCGTGCGGACAGTAGTAGAACGCGTCAACGCGAGCCCGGCTCGGCCGAAGGAGTTCGTTCAGGCGCGCGTGGATCCGCTCGACATCCTCCGCCGTGTAGAACCCTCGTTCGATGCCGGACTGGTTGGTCACGCAAACGATTGTATACCCGTGATCGTGCGCGAGGGACAGGGCCTCGCCCACGCCTCGGTACAGTTCTACCCGTTCCGCCTCGCGCAGGTAGTGGAGATCCGGGTTCAGCGTTCCGTCCCGGTCCACGAACAGTGCCCGACGGCCGCCGGGCGTCCCTCCCTCGGATCCTGCGACCATCCGCGTCTCCAGTCGGCCAGCCCTTATGGGCCCTTCTCCGTGTTACCGGAGCCGGCCTCTCGAGCGCCCATGACCACGAACGACCCCCTCGACGATCTGCTCCATCCCCTCGACATCGCCTTGGACGGCGCGCTCGACCGCCTGCCGAAGACCGGTTCGCTCGTCGTACTGTTCTCCGGGGGCGTCGATTCGGGATTGCTCGCCTGGGAGCTACGCCGACGGCCCCGGGTCGCTCTCTCCACGGTCGGGCTCGCGGGAAGTCCGGATCCCGGCGCGGCTCGCAGGGGAGCGGAGATCCTCGGACTTCCCTACCACGAGAACCGGCCCTCCCCCTCCGAGGTCATGTCGATGCGGGGCCGGATATTGGACTGGGTCGGGCCCCTCACGCCGACCGAGGCGTCGATCGAGACGGCCCTCGCCCTGGCCATCGAGACCGCCCCGCCCGGGGTCCTTGTGTGCGGGCAGGGCGCGGACGAACTGTTCTTCGGCTACGCCCACTACCGGGCTCTGAGTCCGGCCCTGTCCAGAGCCCGCTCCGAATCCGACTTGGCCCTGCTCCGTGAAGAGGCCTGGCCCCGCACGCAAGGAGTCGCCCACGAACTGGGCCGCTCCATTTTGGCGCCCTATCTCGATCCGCAGTTCGTCGAGGCCGCCCGGGCCATCCCGACGGCCGAGCGATCCCGCTCCGATCCCCCGAAAGCGTTGTTCCGGGCCTGGGCCCGTCGACGGGGTCTGCCGGAAGAACTAGCGCTCCGGCCGAAGAAGGCACTACAGTACGGGAGCGGCGTGGACCGATTGCTCAAGAAAGCCCTGCGGAAGCCATAAGCTCGTCCTCGCGCGGCCCTCCCGGAGTAGCCATAAATACGCGAGGTCGGGTCCCCGTTTGTGACGGACGACCCCGGCTCACTGTTCTGTCCGCTCGAGTTCCGGTACGGCCGCGCTCGCGTGCGGGACCTCTTCTCCCGGGACGCCCGACTGGCGCGAGCGCTCCGTGTCGAGGTGGCGCTCGCCGAGACGGAAGCCGAGCTCGGCATGATCCCCGCCTCGGCGGCCAAGGAGATCGCGGACGCCGTCGCGAACGGCCGGGTACGGCTCGAGCGCGTGGACGAACTCGAGCGAACGCTCAAGCACGACGTGATGGCCCTCGTCCGCGCCCTCGCGGAGGTCTCGGGGGAGGGCGGGGCGTGGGTGCACTTTGGGTCCACGAGCGCCGACATCACGGACACCGCGCTCGCGCTCGAACTGAAGGAGAGCGCGGCGCTGCTCCGGGAGGGCCTGACGGCCCTCGCCCGCGCCCTGGCGGGCCTCGCGAAGCTGCACCGAGCCACGCCCGAGGTCGGCCGGACCCACGGCCAACATGGGGTTCCGATCTCCTTCGGCTACAAGATGGCGGTCGGCGCCGCGGAGGTCGTCCGGCAACGGGAACGTCTCGACCAGCTCCTGCCCCGCCTGGCGGTCGGGAAGATGGCCGGTGCCGTGGGCACCGGAGCCGGCTTCGGCAAGCATGCCTACGCGGTCGAGCAGGGCGCGATGCGACGACTCGGCCTCGCTGCGGATGAAGCCCCCACTCAGATCGTGGGACGGGACCGGATCGCCGAGTTCACCAACTGGCTCGCCCTGGTCGCCGGCACCGCCGAGCGCCTCGCGACGGAGGTTCGTAACCTCCAGCGGACGGAGATTGCCGAAGTGCAGGAGCCGTTCGACGAGGCGCGACAGGTGGGCAGTTCCACGATGGCTCAGAAGCGGAACCCGATGCTGTCCGAGAACGTAACGAGCCTCGCCCGGCTGGTGCGGGCCTTTGCGCTACCGCCGCTCGAGAACATGGTCCAGTGGCACGAACGGGATCTCGCGAACTCCGCGAACGAGCGGGTCGTCCTCCCGCACTCCATCCTCCTGACGGACGACCTCCTGACCAAACTCATCGAGGTCTTCACCGGACTTCACGTCGACGCGCGCCGGATGTCGGAGGAGGTCGACCGTTCCTCGGGCGGTGCGATGACCGAGAGTCTGATGTTGGCCCTCACGGCCCGGGGAGTTCCCCGGGCGGACGCGCACGAGCACCTGCGACGGCTCACCCGGAACCCCGGCGAGGGACCGCCGCTCACTGCCCGCGCGAAGGCGGATGCGGAAGTGCGGAAGCTCCTCGGGGAGGCGGAGATCGACCAGCTGCTCGACCCGGTCCGGTACATACAGGCCGCCGCCGAGAAGACCGACCGGATCCTGGCCCGGCTCGGGCCCCTGCTCGTCGCATGAGCGATTCCCTGCCGGGCTGGACCGCGACAGTCTCGATCCGGGCCCCGTCGGAGGAGATCGCGGGCTGGTTGGAGCGCGCCCTCGCCCCCGAAGCGACGCGCGAGGTCCCCCGCGCCCGTGCCACGCTCGCCCGTCCTCGGCCCACCGTCGTCGATATCTCGATCACCGCCCGTGACACCGGCGCATTGCGGGCGGCCCTGAACACGTATCTCGGCTGGGTCCACCTCTCCCTCGCGACCCTCCCCAAGGCCGAGGGCGGGAAGCCGGGGTGACCTAATCGAAGGCGTTATCTCCCGCCGGCGGTCGGCCGCCTCGTGGCTCTTCCGGCGAAGCTCCAGAACGACATCAAGCAGTTCCAGCGGCTCCAGCAGGAGCTCGGGAACCTCCAGCAGCAACGCCTTCAGATCGACCTCAAGGTACGCGAGATCGGGCACACCTTGGAAGAGCTGAAGGGGATCGGGGACGAAGCGGTCGTCTACCGGCCCGTCGGCGGTCTCTTGGTCAAGTCGAAGGGGCGGAAGGAGGTCGAGGACCTCCTCACGGAGGAGAAGGAGACGCTCGAGGTCCGGCTCAAGGCCACCGAGCGGCAGGAGAACCATCTCAAGGAGCGCTACACGACGATGCAGCAGGAGCTCACCCAGGCCCTGCAAGCCCAGGGACTCGCTCAGGCGAGCTCCCCCGAAGAGTCCGCGACCGAATAGGACCTTGGGCTACGACCGCCGGTGGACCAACCGGTCGGCCACTTCGTGGAGTAGGGGCTTCCCTCGCGCCGGTATCGTGCGGCTGGATGTGAGGCGATCCAAGGCCCGGCGGGTGAGGGCGGAGATACGCTTCTCGGAGTAGTCGAGGCTCCCGGTGGACCGGATCACGTCCCGCGCCCGCTCGACGTCCTCCGGCGTGGCGTTCGCGTTCCCGAGCACCCGCTGGAGACGAGACCGGTCGGCCGGCCTTCCCTTCTTCCAAGCCTCCACGACGAGCAGCGTCCGTTTCCCTTCCTTCAGGTCATTCGCGCTCTTTCCGGATTCGTCCGCATCGAACCCGGCTCCCAGCACGTCGTCCCGAAGCTGGAACGCGATCCCTAGGTCGGTGCCGACCGCCTCGACGTCGGCCAGACGCGGGGCCGAGCTGCCGCCGAGAAGTGAACCGATCCGCAGGGGCGAGACCACGGTGTAGATGGCGGACTTGAGGCGGTGCACGTCGAGGACGTCCCGCTCGGTGACCTCGCCGGGCGGAAGCGTGCCGTTCCGGATATCGAGGAGCTGGCCGTAGGCCGTCAGACGGGTCATCCGGACGTACTCCGCCAGCGCGGCCAACCGGGTCGCCGGCGGCGTCGGAGTTCCCAAGATCGCCTCGACCGTGTACGGCTCCTCGAGGTCGCCCAGGGTGATGCCGATGCCCATGCCGTACTCCTCGCTCGACCCCTCGCGACCGGCGGTCCGATGGGCGGTCGCCATCAGGCGATGAACGGTCGGGCCGCCTCGCCGCTCGTCCGAATGGTCGATGATGTCGTCGTGGATCAGCATCCAGCTCTGGAAGTGCTCGAGGGCCGCAGCGGCCGGCAGCACCGGGCGGGGGTCGCGTCCCGTGGTGATGTGGTAGCCGGCGAGGAGGAGGATGGCGCGGAACCGCTTCCCTCCCCGGAGCGTGAATTCACGGTTGGCGTCGACGAACGGGCGCACGGTCTGGGGCGCCGCGGGGCGCGAGGCGGCGTAGCTCCTCCGGATCTCGGATTCGAGTGCCGGCAGGTACCGGTAGAGCCCGTCGAGGTCCACGGCGACCGGGGGGGCACCGCGGTATTTAACCCGCCCCCGACGGGAGCTCCCTCGCAGCCCTCTCTCGGCGCGTCGGTTGCGCGTCCAAGACGACCGTATTTAACGGAGGGGCGGTTCGACCGCCGATGGCGACCCCCGCCTTTGTCGAGTTGGCCAGCAGCCTCGTCACCGCGATGGGCCAGAAGCTCGACGCGGTGAAGCCGATCCCCGAGGGGCTGGTGCTCCGCACCGGGGATGGATTCCTCTACGCGTTCTTCGAGGACCCGAACCAGGTCTCCCTGGAGAGCGTCCGCCGCGTCGTGGGAGAGGGGGACACGGTGCCGGCGCGTCTCGTCGTCCTGACTCCCGGCCATCTCCCGCTCGCGATCTCGGAGGAGGTCGCACGCGGAAGCGGCACGCTCGTCGAGGGAAGCCGGTTCCATGAATTGGTCCGCCAGCTCGGCCTCGAGGTCTACCTCGGGGAAGGGCCTCGGCCCACCCCTCCTGCGGCCCGTCGACTCCTTCCCAGCGCGCAGCAGCTGGACGCGATCATGGGTCGGGCCCGGACGTGGCTCGAATGGGGCGTCCCCGCCCTCGCCCTTCGATTCTATCGTCAGGCGGTGGGGTTGAAACCGGAGTTCCTCCCCGCCCGGGTCGGCATCGGGCGGGCCCTGCTCGGCCTCGGACTCGTTACCGATGCGGAACGGGCATTCGACGAAGTGCTCGCGATCCAACCCGTCGATGTCGACGCCCGCCTCGGAAAAGCCGCGACGCTCGGCGCTCAGGACCGACCCCTGGACGAGATCGCGGTGTATCGCGCGCTCCTCGCCGAGGACCAGGCCCGGCTCGAGGTGCGTGCCCACCTCGTCGCGGCCCTGATCGATCTCGAAGACTGGCGAGGGGCCCGGATCGAACTCGAGGCGCTCCTCGAGCGGACTCCGGAAGATGCCCAGTTGCGTTTCCTCCATGGCGTGATCCTCGACCGCACGGGAGCCAGTAGGGAAGGCGAACGGGAGCGGGCCGAGGCGCGCGCGCTGGGCCTCCCCTATGAACGGGAGGCCGCCCTCTGCCAGCATCTCGGGCTCCCCGTGCCGGTGAGGCCGGAGATCGTCGGGTCGACGGAATCCCTCGCAGCTTCCCCGCGGGTCCCGCCCCGCCCGGCGAAGCGACGCCCCGCGGTGTCCCGGCGGGCTCCGAGCGCTCGACGTGCTCCCCCGAAGCGAGCCGCGAGCCCTCCTCCGAGGCGGCCCCCCCGCAAAAGTAAGTAACCTGACGCCGCGTCGCGGAGCGCGGAGCGGGCAGTGCGGGTCGTTTCGGTTCTTCCCAGCGCGACCGAGACGGTCTTCGCTCTCGGGCACGGTTCGGACCTGGTGGGCCGAAGTTCCGAGTGCGACTACCCCGAAGCGGCCCGCCACCTACCGGCGGTCATGCGCCCTCGGACCTGGGACGCGCATGCCTCTTCGGCTGCGATCGATCGCCGCGTACGGACCGCGCGGGCCGAGAACGAGAGCTTGTACGTGCTCGATATCCCTCTCCTCCGGGACCTGCGGCCCGACGTCCTGCTCACGCAGGACCTCTGCGGAGTCTGCTCGGTCACGGGACCCGAAGTCCAAGCCGCCTGCGCGGACGCCGGGGTCCGGCCCGAGGTGGTGTCGCTCACGCCCCGGAATCTCGAGGAGGTGTGGTCGTCGATCGAAACCGTGGGCCGAGCGCTCGACGACCCGACCGCGGGTCGGACGCTCGCCACGAATCTTCGTTCCCGGACCCGACGGCACCGGAAGATCGCGAACCCCCGGGTCGCGGTAATGGAATGGCTCGACCCTCCGATCTTGGCCGGCCTATGGGTTCCGGAGATGATCGAAGCAGCCGGCGCCACTCCCCTCGGGCCCCTCTCGGGAGAGCCGGGACGGCGCACGACCTGGGCGGCCGTGGCCTCAGAACGACCGGACCTCGTTGTTCTCAGTCCGTGCAGCTTCTCGGTCCACCGAACCCGGGCCGAGTTCGCCGATACCGCCCTCCGTTACGAGGTGGCCCGATGCAAGGGAGCCGCTTTCGGGACCTACGTGGCCGATGAGGCCTACTTCAGCCGCCCCGGCCCGCGACTGGCCGACGGGGTCGACCTCCTGCGTCACTTGCTCGATCGGGAGGATTGGGTTCCCCCTATGCCGGTCGTCCCGCTCTCCTCGGCGGAGGCCCCCGCATGAGCTCTCCATCGCCCTACCGGGTCCAGTACTCGTATTCTACTGCCCCCGTGCCGCCGGCGCGGATCACGACATCGCGGACCGAACTGTTCCAGCTCGGCATCGCGTTCGCCGTCCTGACGCTCGATTTCACCCTGATCTTGGGGTACGGCGGCCTTCTGTTCTCGGGGACGGGCGGGGCCGTCGCGATCTCGCCGACGATCATCGCGGTGGCGGCGACGGCGGGCCTGACTGCGTTCGTTGCGCACGAGATGGCGCACAAGATCTCGGCCCAGCGCCACGGATGTTGGGCCGAGTTCCGGTACGCGCCGATGTGGCTGCTCTTCTCCATCTTCAGCTCGTTCCTCGGGTTTCTGTGGGCCGCCCCCGGTGCCACGGTCGTGGGCGGGATGGCGGACGTGCGCGACTGGGGTCGGACGAGCCTCGCCGGGCCCCTCAGCAACATCGGGTTCGCCGCCGCGTTCTACGCGGGGGCCGTCGGGGCGTTCGAGGCCGGTTCGAGTCTCTGGGTGTGGCTCGTCCTGCTCGGGTATCTCAATGGTTGGTTCGGCACGTTCAACCTCCTCCCGATCGGCCCGCTCGACGGACGAAAAGTGTTCCACTGGAGCAAAGAAGCATGGATCCTTGCCATTGTCGCCGCGGCCTGCTTCGCCGTGGTCTGTTACGCCGCGCTCGTCTTCGGCACCCCGCTCGTAGTCCGGTGAGACCATGGCGCACCCCGAAGTCCGCGAGCTGGGCGAAGGGCGGAAACTCCTCGATCTCGACTTCCGCGACACCGAGGGCCTGGTCGCGTCCTACCTCCTCCCCGACCCGGACGGTTGGACCCTCGTCGAGACCGGACCGACGACGTGCCGCGACGCGCTGCTGGAGGGTCTCCGCGCGGCCGGGGTGGCCCCCACGGAGGTCCGCCGTGTCTTCGTCACCCATATCCATCTCGACCACGCCGGCGGAGTCGGCGCGCTGGCCGGGGCCCTCCCGAACGCGACCTTCCTGGCCCACGAACTGGGCGTGCCCCACCTGGTCGACCCGTCGCGATTGATCGCGAGCGCCCGGCGGGCATGGGGGGCGGCCTCCGACTCGCTCTGGGGCACTATCGTTCCGGCTCCGTCCGCCCGCCTCGTGCCCCTGCGCGGGGGAGAGCGGTTCCCCCTCCGCTCCGGCGAGTTGGAGGTGATCGCGACCCCGGGGCACGCCCGTCATCACCTCGCGTTCTTCGACACCCGGCTCGGCGCCCTCTTCACGGGTGACGGGGCCGGCGTGCGTCTCGAGCGGAACTCGCATCTTCGGCCGGCGGTCCCGCCGCCGGATCTTGACCTCGAGCTCCTGTTCGCGAGCCTCGAGGAGATGCGGCGTCGGGAGCCCCGCCTCGTCCTCTTCAGCCACTTCGGACCGAGCCCGGACGGCTCCAAGGACCTCGTTCGCTACCGCGCGATCGTCGAGGACTGGCGCGACGTCGCGCTGGCGGCGGCCCGCGAGCGACCCGAAGTGGGCTTCGTGGCGGACCGTCTGCGCGACCACGACCAAGACCAGGTCGCTGGGGAGGGGCACGCGACGGGCGGACCGGATCGCGAGTCGCTCGTCTCGGGATACGACCTCGCCGCGGCGGGGTTCCTCCGATACTTCGAGACCCGTGGCTGGATCGGGAAGGCGAAACCCTGACGGAGCTGACCCCGACCGCAAGGAGGTCGGCGTCCTCCACGCTGCTCTTCACGCGCGCGGTGTACGCGTTCAACTGGTACAACGTCGGTGCGGTCCTCCCTCTCGTGGGAAGTGCGCTCGCGGCCACCACCCTCGAGCTCGGGATCGTTCTCGGCGCCTTCCTGGCCGGCGCGGGGCTGTTCCAAATCCCGGCTGGGATGGCCGCCCTTCGCTGGGGGAATCGGAACGTCACGCTCGCCTCGCTCGGGCTCATGGGCGCCTTCTGCGTCGCCTCCGCGTTCTCCCCGAACTGGATCGTCCTCGCCCTCCTCCGGTTCGGGGCTGGGGCCGGAGCCGCGTTCTTCTTCGCCCCCGCCATCGGGTTGGTCACGTCCTACTACCCCGCGGGCACTCGAGGCCCGATCATCGGGCTCTACAACTCCGGATTCAGCCTCGGTTCGGGGATCGGCCTGTTCGTGGGGGCCTTCATCGGGGCCGAGTTCGGTTGGGCCTGGGCGCTCGCCGTGGGCGGGCTCGCTCTGCTCGGCTCCGGCGCCGTCGCGCCCTTCCTCATCCCCCGCACCGACCCTCTTCGGCCTCCACGGCCGATACGCGCCCTGTGGACCGCCAGTCGTCCCGTCCTCCGGTCCCGCGCGCTCTGGGCCCTCGCCCTGTCCTTCATCGGTCTCTGGAGCGCATTCTACGTCGCAGCGCAGTACTTCGTCCAGTACGCGCACGAGGTGCATCCGGGATGGAGCCTCGCCGTCGCGGCCGGCCTTCCGACTATCATGATCGCGGTCGAGATTCTGGGCGGACCCTTCGGGGGTTGGCTCGCGGAACGCGGCGGGGACATGCGGTGGCTCCTCGCCGGGTTCGGAGCGGCCGCCGCCGTCGCGATCATGCTCCTGCCGTTCGGAACGTTCCCTGAGCTCGTGGCCCTCTTCGCCCTGCTGGGTCTCCTGGACGGGATCGTCTGGGCGGTGCTCTACCTCCTTCCGACGTACCTGCCGGAGACGGAAGGGGAAGGACTGGCCCTCGGGCTCGGTCTCTTGAACACGATCAACATCTTCGGGGGAAGTGCGCTGGCCGTCGCATTCGCCTACGTGGCCACGTACGCGAACTTCACGGTCGCCTGGCTGTTCGCGGGAGTCCTGGCGCTGGTGCCTCTCCCGCTCCTGCTCTTCGTGACCGGGCACCAACGGAACCGGACAACGGCCGGGTCTACCGGGCCGACGATAGGCGCTCGTCCGGATCCACGAGCGTGACCAAGTTCGTCGGTCGACCCTCGACCGGAAATCCGGCGGTCAACACGATCGGTCCCCGTCCGGGAAGGTCGGAGGCTCGCACGAGCTCGAGGGCGTGCTCGCGAAACTCCTGCAGGCGTCCGTAGGTCGGCGACGGTCGGGTCTCGACGCCTCGGACTAGCGCGAGCTTACGACGGGTCTGCGAAAGGCGCGAGAGGGCGAGGACCGGACAGGACGGCCGCAACCCGGCGACCAGCCGCGCGGTCCGGCCGGAATGCGTGGGGGTGACGATCGCCCGGGCCCCGACGCTCTCCGCCAACGTCACCGCGGCCTCGGCGACCGAAAGTTCGTGCACTACCGGGCCCTTCGCCGAAGCGGCGCGAATGGCTTCACGGGCGGGGCGGGGGTCGTAAGCCCCCTCGGTCGCCAGCGCGATACGAGCCAGCCATTGGACGGCTTCGATCGGGTAGTGCCCGACCGCGCTCTCTTCGCTCAGCATCACCGCATCGGTCCCGTCCAGGACCGCGTTGGCGACGTCGGTGGCTTCCGCGCGGGTGGGACGGGGACTGTCGACCATGCTAAGCAGCATCTGCGTCGCGACGATCACGAACTTTCCGCGCGCGTTGGCGAGATGGACGAGCCGTTTCTGTTCGAGCGCCAGTCCCTCGAGCGGGACCTCGATCCCGAGATCCCCGCGGGCGACCATGATCCCGTCCGCGTCGGTGAGGATTCCATCGATCGAGCGGAGCGCCTCCGCGCGTTCGATCTTCGCGATGAGGCCGACCTCTCGGCCGGACGGCTGGCGGTCGAGCCATCGACGAGCCGCGACCAGGTCGACGGCGTCCTGGACGAAGGAGAGGGCGAGGTAATCGATCCCTCCCTCGAGCGCGATCTCCGCGAGCCGGCGGTCCGACGCTTCGAACGCGGAGGTCTTGATGCGGGCCCGCGGTAGGAACGCGCCGGCCTGGGAACGGACGAGGCCTCCGTTCACGACCCGGGTGTCGATGGAGGCCGGGTGGACCCCCGTCACGACCAGTTCCACGCTCCCATCGCCGAGGAGGACCGGGTCCCCAACCTTCGCGGCGCCTTTGAAGGAAGGAAGCTCCAACCCCACCCGCCGGTCGTCGCCGGGCGCCAGGTCCGAGTCCAGCGACCACCGCTGGCCGGTCGACAGTCGGAGTTCGCCGTTCGAAATGGCACGGATCCGGACCTTAGGCCCCGGAACGTCGGCCACGACGGCGACCTCCCGGCCCGCCAGTTTTGCGGCGTGATGAATCCGGGTGAGGGATTGGCGGTGTTCCTCGTCCGTCCCGTGGGAGAGATTGAGACGAAGGGCGTCCGCGCCCGCAGTGATCAGGGCGGTCAGCTGGCCGGGGGTCGACGTCGCCGGGCCGACCGTAGCGAGAATCTTGGTGCGCCGCACGCACGAACCAAGTCGGAGGGTGTAATATCGAAACCGGCTCCCGTGAGTTCTTTAGGCAGGGAGGTAACTGGTCGGACGCAGCCCCGTGGTGTAGTGGCCAAGCATGCTGGCCTTTGGAGCCGGCGACAGCGGTTCGAATCCGCTCGGGGCTATAATTAAAATAATGTCGAGCCACTAGCTTCAGCGATGGCGACCGATCGCATGACATCCCTCTCCGTCCACGCATCCACTCTGAGAATGCTCCAGCCCTTCAAGAAGGGGGACATGACCTGGGACGACGTTCTGATCGATTTCATCGAAGAGCACGTCCCGAAGGAATTCGTCCGGGCGATGATTCGGGAAGCAGAGAAGGGTCCAGGGATCCCGTTCGACCAAGTGTACGAGGAGCACGTTCGACGGAGGCCCTAGCACGTGCCCATCGTGGACATGAGCCACGAAGCTAGGCGCCAGTTTCTCTCGTTGCCGCCCGAGATCGCCGACCGGTTCAAGGAGCTCGCCGCCCATCTACGCGCGAACCCCCATCGACTCCCGCCCTGGTGCGAGGTGAAATCCATCGGCCGAGAGGGCGCAAAGGAGGTCCTCCGAGCCAGGGTGGGAGAGTATCGGGCGACCTACGTGTTCGATGGGGACGTCATTCGCTTCACGCGATTCCGGTTGCGGAAGGACATCGGCTACACCGCGCTACCCAAGTCCTGAAGGCGCCAGACACAGCCCGGGATTCACCGCGATCCGAGGGCGAATCCGCCCGGGGCTAGAAATTTTCGAGCCGGCCGGCCCGACCTCCTTCGCTTCCCGATCCAGAGAACACAAAGATTATAGGAAACTGCTGTGTCAGATATAGCGATGGCATCTAAGACAATTGCGCTTGATGGGGAGACATACGAGCTGCTCCGGCGCCACAAGCGGTCCGGTGAAACATTTAGCGACGTCGTCCGACGCCAACTTCGCCCACCCACCAAGATCACTGACCTCGCTGGCTCCCTATCGGATGTATCCCCCCGAGTCTGGAAAGAGGTGGCAGCGACGAATCGGGCTGCCCGTCGACGGGATCGGATTCGCCAAGAGCGATCGGAACGAAGTGGGACCCGCTCATGAGGTCCCTCGACGCGTGCTACTGCTTCGACCTCCTGCGTGGCGATACGGGCGCCCGGAATCGGGCGACCGAATGGGAGTTGCAATCGGAACAGCTCACCATCCCAGCCCCGGCGTTGGCGGAATTTCTTCGCGCCGGCTACCGACGTGGGGGGCGTTTCCTAGACCGTAGTCTAACACTCTGTGGGCGGCTCGGGGTTCTTCCGCTGGACGAAGAAGCCGCGGACGAAGCGGCTCGTCTGGGTGGGGAATGCGACCGGCGGGGAGACTCGGTGGGGAATCTGGACCTGCTCATTGCGGCGATCGTGCGGAAGAACCGAGGTATCCTCGTCACCAGGGATCGCGACTTCCAGCAGATTCCCGGACTTCACCTCGAAACCTACTGAGAGCCAACGAGCGAACCGGCCAGGTTGGACCGGAGGGACCGCTTCACCTCTCGGTCGTCCCGCAACCCGAACGGTAAACGAGGCGCGAATCCGCTCGGGGCTAGTTCCTCTCCCTCTCGTCGTTCAGGCAAGGACCGGGGTCCCGCTTCCGGCCGACGACGTCGTGCGCTCAGGGGTTCTGAGCCGGAAGAACTTGGAAACCGGCTTCGGAGAAATTGTGGTCGAATGTGAAGGCGCGACTGATCTCGAGCTCTCGCATCAGGACAAAGCTCGTGCAATCCGTCAGGCTCCACCGCTTGTCCGCCTGATTGAGCATGAGCTCGACCGCATGATCGAAGTCACGCTCGGAGACCCGCACCATCTGCAGGTTCGACGAGCCCGTCAGGAGGTCTCTCAATGCACGAACCGGGCCGATTCCGAGTCGCATACGAAGGAGGGTGTAGGTTTCGTCGAGAACGTAGTCGGTAGTGAGGATTCTGCCGAACTCCCCCTTGGTCACACGCGCGAAGAGCCTGACGGCGTCCCCGTGGTGACGCTCGCGATTGTCCGCGAGCGCGTACCAAGCGCTCGAGTCGATCAGGATCATTCTGACGACCCGTACAGGATATCGTCGTGACGTTCGGCCACGTTAGACTTCGGTCCCTTTCTGCGAACCAGGGGGAACGCGGTGAAAATCGGGTCGGTCGGGTCGACTTTGTCCGGCAGCAACTGGGCCCGAATGGCGGCCCGGATCCAGTCTTGCATCGTCTTTCCTTCGCCTCGTGCCTTCCGGCGGAGTAGATCGTACTCTGCTTCCGGGACTCGGGTCTGGATCAGCTTCATGCAATCTGTAATCTGTTGCTGACTATATGAAGACGCCCCGCTCGTTTGGACCGTTCGGAGCGAGCGTCCACGGCGAGGTTGTATCCTACATGTTCTGTTCGTGCAAGCGAATCCGCTCGGGGCTATGGCTCGAATCCGATCGGGACTGCGACGGGGGAGGGGTGCTCCCAGCCAACTTTTCCGATAGCGAGCGCCCCGATGCTTAGGACCGAACCAGTCAGTTCATTCTGGCGACGAATTGCCTCGGAGTGAGGAGAGCGCTGAGTCCAAGTCGCGGGTGGGACCGACTGGCCCCAAACTCGTTCGGGACACTGGCACCGAGCAGTCGGAGCATCCGGACGACGAGCGTTCCGGGCGCCTTTCACTCGGCCCCGACCGACACGAGCAGTTGGCACCGTCGCTGCTCGATCTCGAGGGATCGCCGCAACGATCGGGGCGCTCCGCCGACCCGAGGCGTCAGATTTCATCTTGGAGAGTGGGCTCGTTCCCGTCGCGGCTAAAGGGTTACATCTTCGGTTCGGGTCGGGGCCCTCGAATCCGGGGGCGGCGTCGTGACCAAGTCCGAGGGCCTTAGCCCCACAGTCCGAGCCGCCCTCGAGGGGTTTTGGGCCGGCGCGAACCCCACCCCCGAGCAACGGACGAGCTGGGAGTTCGGCAGTCGTCGGTACGGCCCTATCCTCGAGTTCCTGGAAGCGGACCCGCCGACCCGCGATACTCGTGTCCTCGACCTGGGCGGAGGGCTCGGTTCGCTGTCGGTCGCCCTCCACACCCGATTCGGCGGTCGTTACGACCTCGCGGATTTCGTGACCCCACCTCCCGGAAAGGAACCCCACTACGCCCAGTACGGGATCGAGTCGTTTCGCCCGGTCCGTCTCGACCAACCTGATTCGATCCGGAACCTTCCCCGCGATTACGACCTGGTCCTGTTCGTCGAGGTGCTCGAGCACCTCCTGGTCGACCCACTCACCCTCTTCCGGGGGATCTACGACCGGTTGGGCCCCAAGGGCCGTCTCCTCCTGACCACCCCGAACATGGCGCGGATCGGCAACCGCTGGAAGCTCCTCCGCGGCCGGTCGATCAAGGAGGGCGAACGGTTCCCACAGGACGGGTCGGCAGGATACGGTCATGTGGTGGAGTACACGCTGGACGAACTCGATTACTTGCTGGGGTGGGAGAGCTTCGTCCGCGAACGCGCGCGAGTCGTCCAACACCTCCCCAACTCGAAGGCGAGCCGCCTTCAACGGATAGGGATCCCGTGGCTGAACACGGGGTTCGCCGAAGGGCTGCGGCTGGGGGACGACCTGATCGCTCTCTACCGGCCAGTCCCTCGGCTCCCGCCGGGGAGCCCTCGACCCGCTCGGATCTGACACTACGGATCAGAGCGGGGGGGTCAGGACCCACGCGAGAGAAAGGGTGGGAACTCAGCTCACCGGCTTCGGGGAGGGGGGCGACGAACGCATTCCACCAGCTCGGGCCGCCTCGCTTCGCACCACGCGGATATTGACATCCTGCTTGAACTTCCGCACCACCAATTTGGATCCCTGCGCCCGGAGGGCGAGTAGGAAGGCGTCCGCATCCATTCCGCGCCCGTCTCGCCACTTGGCCACGAACAGCGCAGATCCCTGCTGACCCGGTATCGCCGAACCGAGCGTCACGAGCTCTCGAAAGTCGTCATCCGACAACGGAACGAAGGGCGTCGCGAGCATCGTGCGTCTCCTAGGATAGCTCTGTTTGAACTTCTTCATGCTCTCATTCCGATGCAACGACCGCCGTCCGGTTCTTCACTATCGGCGTGATGGCGAGACGGGGCTAGAAGATAAGGGGCGGTGGCGATCCCGCCGACGCTGAATCCAGGGACCCGTGCTCGCCCGGCCCCTCGATGTGCGGCGAGATAGCCCGATGACTTGGTACGGACCCGCGGCGTGATTTCAACTACCACCCTGCCTCTTCGGCTGTGATGTCCCACCCGGCGCTACGACCGATCCTTCTCGCCCTGGTCGTCTTGGCTGTCGTGACTTCCCCGTTCGTCGGTGGGATGGGAACGACCTCTCACCCTTCGCCAGCCGGAGCCATCGATTCGCGGGTCGTCCCCGCGGCGACCCTCCCGACCTCCTCCGCATCCCGAGCTCCGACGATGGCGATCCCCGTGCCCTTGTCCGCCGCACGAGCGGCTTTCGATGCACGGATTCAAACAACGGCACGAGCGCTGGCCGCCTCCGGCGTACCCTCCGACCGATACAGCCTTCCGAACATCGGCACCCCGTCGCGACTCGTGGACCATGTGGTCGTCCCAGGACCCGCAGGTTCCCCGGGGCACGACCCCGCGCCCGAGGGCGTGGCGTACTACGGCGAGAGCGACCCCGCCGGAACGTTCCTCACGACGACCCTGGACGCTTCCAGTGTGGCAGGCTCGCTGACCGTGCGATCTCTGGACACCACCTATCTTGACACCGACAATCCGGATGTCTCCGGCATCCAGCTCAACTCAATCCTCACGGGGATCACGCTGCAGGGGTCCGGGAATTACAGCTTCTGGACCCAGAATGCCCTCGATTATGTCCACGAGAACAACACACTCGTTCTGGGCGAGGACACCTGGAACTTCTCCTCGGGGGGCGCGATCGTTCCGAGCAACAGTTCGACGATCGTCGCGCACAGCCCCAACGGCTCGGTGGAGGCGGGGATCTACATCGGCTTCGGGCCCTATCTCCCGGCCCCGACGCCGTTCACCCTGACCCTCTACCTGAACTCCTCCGTAACGTCGACGCACGATCAGGAGCTTTGGTACAACTACTCCCTGGCGGCGTTTGGCCAGCCCTACCGCACGGGGAGCTACGATTGGGTCCTCTTCAACTCGACCAATGCCGGACACTCCGGGTCGGTCGCTCTCGCCCCGTTCGAGGCGAGCGGATCTCAGGTGAGTCCGATCGGGGTGCCGTATGATTTCGAGATCGACTTCGGAATCGCCCCGTACAACGGGGCGACGATGGACACTTTTTCCGCCAACGTGACCGCGACGTTATTGTACTGTCCGGCTACGATTTCTGCCTGCACCGCGGGCCATATCAGAACCGTCCCGGCCGCAGAGGATTACGGCTCCCAAACCGGTGAGACCGGATCAGGGCTCAGCTTTACGTACGAAGGGACCACCGCGTACGCCACCGGAGGGCCGGAGATCCTTCAGGGACTCTGGGGGTTTGCGGGAGAGGCGGGTAACTCCCCCGGCGCTACGCCTGTCGGGAACGCGATCCTGGTTTCGGGCGAACCCGTCCCGTCCGCGACCGAGCCCTATGTCTTCGTCTTCTTCAACAACACGGCGGTCGTATCGGGCTACACCTGGGCTCCGGACGCGCCAGTCTGGTATCTCATGCCCGGCACGTACACCTACCTGCTGATGCTCTCGGATTACGCGGCGCAAACCGGAACGCTGGTGGTGAGCACCACGGCGACTGCCCTCTCGGCCGTTCTACCTTATTCCTCGACGAGCGGCGTCTACACACCTCTTTGGGCCTTCGATAATGCGGCGCTGGCTGGAATCTCCTCATCGGGGTCGGGAACGATCTCCCAACAGTACGATCTGTTCAACAATCCCACGAGCTCGTGCACGTCGTGCGGGGGTGCGATCAACGGCAACCTTTCGTCCTGGTTCTTCGATTACAACGACTACCTCTACGCGACGTTTCCGGGGGTCCTCCTTCAGGGAACGACCGCCTATGTCGATCTGTCGGACCCGGTCTCGTTCACGGTGTACAGCGAGAGCGACGGCGGCGGCACCGCGAACTGGTACTTCGAGCTTCCCATCGAGTTCTACCACACCTCTCACGTGACCCTGGCCCACGCCGCCAACATCGGCACGTGGCCCGCGATGTTCGAGATCCTGATGTACAGTTTCGCCCCTGCGGCCCAGAATCCCTTCCCCCAGGCGAACGTCGTCGTATGGGACTCCACCTCCGACCTCATCATGTCCAACCGATTCAGCACCGAGTCCGTCCCGCAGGACGGCGTCTGTGGCGTCCTCTGCACCCTCCCCCTTCCCTGCTTCTCGGGCTGCGTCTCCCCGGACGAACTGCTGCTCTACGGAGGCTCCAACAACACGGTGTGGGGGAACGTATTCACCGACCCGGCCGGTACCGCGTTGGGCAGCGACGGGAACGCGGTCTATGCTGGGGTTGCGGAGGCCGAGAGTGGGGACCTGGTCTACAACAACAATTTCTCGGTCGACAACCCGGTGATGCTCATGGCCTACGACATCTACAACGATTCGTGCTGGGCCTCGTACGCTGGGTTGTGCCTCCCTCTGATCACGCCGTCCTACTCGGACATCTGGAACGTTTCGAACCAGTCCGCGAGCAACGTCGCGAACACGGTGAACGGCTTCCCACTCTCAGGCAACGTGCTGGGCGCCGGGTACGGGCGCCAAGGGGGCAACTACTGGTGGAACTGGGGCAACGCGGAGAACCCGTACGCGACCCTGCCGTTCGTCAACCGGTTCACGTACACCCAGAACGTGACGAACCTGCCCGGCGGATTCCCCGCCCTGGAGAACAGCCTTCGGGTCGGGGGGGACTTCGTCCCCCTCCGCCCAGGGTACTTCGGAGGCCTGTGGGAGGTCTCCTTCGTTGAAACCGGGCTCACGGCCGGGACGAACTGGTCCGTCACGTTCAACTCGGTGACTCGCTCGTCCGTGACCCCGACCATCGAGTTCTTTGCGGCGGACGGTGAGTACTCGTACTCGATCGGGAGCGTCCCGGCGTACCTCGCCAACCTCACTCATGGCTCGGTCACCGTCTCGGGTCATGCGACGTCCGAGTCGATCGCGTTCACCGCCGTGGCTCCGGCGACCTACTCGGCCACGTTCACCGAAACCGGGCTTTCCCCCGGGACGAACTGGTCGGTGACGGTCCGCGCGACCAACCAGCACTCCATCGGGACCTCCATCACCTTCTCGGGCCTGGCGAACTCCACGTACTCGTACACGATCGGAACGGTCCCGGGCCTCACCTCGACGGCGACCCCGAGTTCCGTCGTCGTGGACGGAGCCAATGTCCTGGTCTCGGTGACCTTCACCGCGTCGCCGCCGTCTCCCTCGGGAGCGAGCGGGCTTTCGCCGCTCGATTGGGGGATCATCGGCGGGGCGATCGTGGTCGTGGCGGCCGTGGCGGTCGTCCTGCGGTGGAGATCGCGCACGGCCATCTCGAAGCCGAAATAGGTATCGGGGCCGCGTCCCGTCGACCACCCCCACTCCGGGCCGCGCGGGCCGTCGGGCATGACTTCCTTAGCAGTGAGGGACCCGGTATCGTCCGGGCGCCATGACCGAGGTGACTTTCGTCCTCGGAGCGAGGGTCAGTACCGAAAGTCCCGAGGCCATCCGGCCCATCCTGATAGAGCTCGTGCCGGGCGGATACGTCCAACCGAGTGGAGCCCGGTACGACCTCCTCGTGGAGGGGCAACTCCGTGGCGCGAGCGCCCGGATTCTGAACCGAGGCCTCCTCACCGCGTTCCGGCGGCTCGAGCAGCGGACCCGGCTCCGGTCCGAATGGACCTGCGAAAGACGCACGGAACGGGTCTCCGACTGCCTCCCGAAGGGCACGCAAGCGGTTTCGCCGGATTCCCCCCGCACCCCCCGAATGAGGTGAACGGACGCGGGGCCGCCCCTGGGTGATCCAAGATCGAGCTACCGTCGCTGGCCCAGGGGCCGTCCGGAGGGTTCGGCTCACCGTGGGCTGGGGTCGAGGAACCCTTTCTTCTGCAGGTGAGCGACGATCCGCTCCGTGCACTCCTCGAGGGGAGTGTCCCCGGTGTCCACGATGAGGTCGGGGTTGAGGGGTTCCTCGAACGGAGCGTCGATCCCGGTCATTCCCTTGATCGTGCCTTCCATGGCGCCCCTGTACATCCCCTTGGGATCTCGCTGACGGCAGATCTCGATCGGGCAGCGCAACCAGACCTCCTCGAAACGCGTGCCCTCGACGGACCGGGCGGCCTGTCGGGAGGTCTCGTAGGGGGTGATCATGGCCACGATGACGGCCACCCCGTTCCGGGCGAGGAGATGCGCCACATAGCTCACGCGACGAGCGTGGAACTCCCGGTCCTTTCGTGTGTAGCCGAGCTCGGGGGAGAACATCTGCCGTACTTCGTCCCCGTCGAGCACCTCCGCCCTCCAACCCATGGTCCGAAGCCGGGCGGCGGTCGCACGGGACAGGGTGGTCTTCCCGGACCCGGTCAGGCCTTCCATCCAGACGACAAACCCTTGCCGCTCCCCCGGAACGCTCACAGGACCTTCGCCCCCGACCCGTCTCACGGGGGGAAATACGTTTGGGCCCCCTGACGAGCGCCCTCGGCGGAGTTATCCCGCAATCCGCGGTGTTCAGCGGCTTTGTTCCGCGCAGATATGCGAAATCCGCGCCTGCCAGGGCACTTCATGCGCAGTTCCCATCGATTAAGATACTCGCCTTGGTCGGGGGCGCCGCATGAGCGCGCCCGCATCGAACTCCGGTGCCCCCTCCTCGCCGTCCGCTCCCACGTCACCGCCGCCCTCCGTTCGGCGGAAGGGCAGCTCGACCACGCTGGTCGCCCTCGTCGTGGTCGTGATCCTCGTGGCCGCCGCACTCGCCGTGAGCTACGAGGAAGGATGGCTGGGCAACAAGAAGTCGAGCACCGCGGTCGGGGCGTGCCCTTCCGGCGTTACCCTGCAGGGCAACGGGGCACAGTTCGTGGCTCCGCTCGTGAGCCAGTGGGCGCCGGCGTACGCTACCGCCACCGGGAACCAGGTCAACTACCCGGCCGGGGGGTCGGGGACCGGGATCACCGACTTCAACTCGACCACGGTCGATTTCGCGATCACCGACGAACCCCTCGACGCCGCCCAGACCGGCTATCTGCCCTCGCCCGCCCTCACGCTCCCGATCGTCGGCGGAGCGCTCGCCATCATCTATAACCTGCCGGGGGTGCCGCATCAGCTCAACCTGAGCGGCCCGATCCTCGCGAGCATCTACCTCGGCACCATCACGAACTGGAACGACTCCCAAATCCGCGCGGCCAACCCCGGCGTCCCGCTGCCGAACGACACGATCTACACGGTCCACCGGTCCGACCCCGCCGGTACGACGTACGTCCTGACGAACTTCCTCAGCCAGGACAACAAGACCTGGGAGGGTCAGGTCGGCACGGGGATCTCCGTCAAGTTCCCGACGGCCCCGAAACAGATCGCGCAGAAGGGCAACTCGGCGGTGCTGAACGAGGTCGAGACGACCCAGTTCACGATCGGGTACAGCGACCTCACGGACGTGCTCAACGCAAAGACCCCACCGGCCTACGCCGCGATCGAGAACCCCGCCCGGAACTGGATCTCGCCGTACTCGTCCGCCACCGGGATCGCGAGCACCGTCTCGGCGATCAACGACAAGCTCTCGACCCTCACCCTGCCGGCCTCGGGGGCGAGCTGGTACAATGTTAGCCTCGTCAACGCGCCGGGAACGGGAGACTACCCGCTCGCCACCTTCGTCTTCCTGTTCGTCTACAAGGCGCTCGACAAGGGCTTCGCCCCGTCGCCCTCCAAGGCGCAGGTGATCGTCCAGTGGTTGGACTGGGTCCTTTCGCCGACCGCCCAGGCGTTCGCGGACACGCCCACCGGGTCCACGCCCCTCTACTACGTCCCGCTGCCGAGCTCGGTGGTGGGCGTGGACCAGACGGGAGTGCAGTCGCTAACCTATAGTGGAGCCGCGGTCCCCGCGTGTACCTGAGGGGGAGACCACGGTCCGGACTACGGTGACCGCAACCGAGTCCGGACGCCCGTTCCGGCGACTTCGGCGCCTGCGGCTGCTCGGCCACGCCTTCCACGGCCTGACGGCCGCCGTCGCGGTGGGCCTCCTCGCCTTCCTCGCGCTGCTCACCTACGTCCTCGCGACCAACGCCTGGCCCTCGATCCGTCGCTTCGGACTCGGGTTCCTCTCCGGCTCGACGTGGGACGGGGTCCACGACATCTACGGCGCGGGACCGGCGATCGGCGGGACGCTGCTCACCAGTGCCCTGGCTCTCCTCTTTGCCGTCCCGGTCGCGCTCGGAGCCGCGATCTTCCTGTCGGAGATCGCTCCCGCATGGCTGCGGACGCCGATCACCTACGTGGTCGACCTGTCGGCCGCGATCCCCTCGGTCGTCTACGGATTCTGGGCCTACATCGTCCTCGTGCCGCTGATGCGCGCGACGATCGAGCCCGCTCTCTCCTGGTTGTCGGGGGGCCGCGGACCTCTCTCCGCGCCCCAGGGGTTCACCGGGTCCGACCTGTTCACGGCCTCGGTCGTCCTCGCCGTGATGATCATCCCGACGGTCGGCGCCCTCTCGCGCGAGGCGCTGCACGCGGTGCCCCGTATCCAGCGAGAATCCGCGCTCAGTCTCGGAGCCACCCGCTGGGAGGCGACGCGGATGGCGGTGCTCCGGCCCGCGCGTCCGGGGATCATCGCCGGGGTCATCCTGGGGCTCGGGCGGGCGATCGGGGAGACGATCGCGGTGACGATGGTGATCGGGAACATCTTCCTGCTTCCGGGTACGCTGTTTTCCAGCGGCACGACCCTTCCGAGCTGGATCATCAACGGTTTCTCGGAGGTCCTCCCGGGTCTTCAACAGGACGCGCTCGTCGAGCTGGGGCTCATCCTTCTCGGGATCACCATCGCGATCAACGTGATTGCACGCGTGATCCTCGCCCGCTTCCAGGAACGGGATCCCGATGCACCGCCCCGACGCCGCATGTGGCCGTTCGGGCATCACTTGAGGCCGGCCGGGCGGGGTCCTCTCGACGGGGGAACCTGGGGGGTCAGCCACCCGCCCGTGCCGGTGGGATGGTCGGAGGCACGACGGCGCACCCGGCGTCGGATCGTCCAGTGGAGCGTGGTCGCGCTGACCGCGGGCTGCACGCTGCTCGCCACGGTTCCTCTCGTCAGCGTCGTGGTGACGGCGGCCCAGTACGGGGGTTCCGCGGTGGTCCAGCCCGGGTTCTACTCGGGAATGACGCCGATCGGCTGTAACCCGAGGCCCGGGTTCACCTGCTCGCTCGGTGGTATCGGGCCGGAGATCCAAGGGTCGCTGATCCTCCTCGCGATCGCGTCGCTCATCGCGATCCCCGTCGGCCTTCTCGCCGGGATCTACCTGTCCGAGTACGGCCGAAACCGACTCGGAAGGACGGTGAGCTTCGTGGCGGACGTGCTGACCGGCGTTCCGACCATCCTCCTCGGTTTGTTCGTCTACGTCGTCTTCCTGACCTCGGACCACGACGCCACCCACAGTGCACTTTCCGGCGGGGTCGCGCTCGGGCTCATCATGATCCCGATCGTGACGCGGGCCACCGAAGAGGCCCTGCAGACAGTCCCGAGCGGGGTCCGGGAAGCGGCCCTCGCCCTCGGGTTCCCCCGCCATCGCGTCACGCTGCGTGTCGTCCTCGGCTGCGCGCGGAGCGCCCTCATCACCGGCATCCTGCTCGCCGGGTCCCGCGCCCTCGGCGATGCGGCCGCGCTCCTGCTGACGGCGAGCGGCTCGAATTTCTGGTTCCAGAACCTCTCGACGCCCACGGCGTCCCTCCCCTGGTTCATCTTCCAAAACTTCAACTCCTCCTACAGTAACCTCCAGACGGACGCGTGGGGAGCCGCGCTCGTCCTCCTGCTCATCATGCTCGTGATCAGTGTGGGCGCGCGTCTCGTCGTTCGGTCCCCGTTGGAGGGGGCGGGCGCCGGGTGAGGTCGTGCCGACCAAGATCGAGACGCGGGAGCTGAACGCGTGGTATGGCCGCCGGCAGGCGCTCTACGACGTCTCGCTCGCCATTCCCGACGGCCAAGTCACGGCGATCATCGGGCCTTCCGGCTGCGGCAAATCGACCTTTCTCCGATGCCTGAACCGACTCCACGAGGAGATCCCGCGGGCGCGTACCTCCGGGGGGATCTTCCTGGACGGAGAGGATCTGATGCGGCTCGACCCGGTCTCCGTTCGGTTCCGGGTCGGGATGGTGTTCCAGAAGCCGAGCCCGTTCCCGAACATGTCGATCTTCGAGAACGTCGCGGCCGGTCCGCGCCTCCTCGGAGTGCACGGCCGCGAGGCTCTGGACGCGACCGTGCTCGAAGCGCTCCAGCAGGCCGGACTCTGGGACGAGGTCGCGGAGCACCTCGACGCCGCGGGGACCAGCCTGTCGGGTGGGCAGCAACAGCGCCTCTGTATCGCGCGGGCGCTCGCCGTGCACCCGGAGGTCCTCCTAATGGACGAGCCGTGTTCCGCGCTCGACCCGATCGCGACGAACAAGATCGAGGCCCTGATCCGCACCCTGCGCACCCAGTACACCGTCGTCATCGTCACCCACAACCTCGCCCAGGCCGTTCGCGTCTCGGACTCGACCGCGTTCTTCTACCTCGGTAAAGTCGTCGAGTTCGGACCGACGGAACAGGTCTTCCACCAGTCCAAAGAGCGTCTGACCGAGAACTACGTCAACGGCCGCTTCGGATGACGCGTACCCGGTCGAGGGGCGGCGGGCTTAATCCCCCCGGAGAATCCCGGGCTCCGATGGCGCGGCCACCCCCCGCTTCGGGCTCCCCCCTTCCGGCGCCGGACGACCCGCACCCCCCCTACGGCCGTTCCGGGCACCCGTTCTTCATGCACGACATGATCCTCTCGCAGCCGGCCGCCCTCCGGCGCACCGCCGCCTCCGCTCTGACCGCCGCAGAGGAGATCCGACGCCCACCCGCCGGACGACCGCTCCTGTTCGTCGGCCAGGGAACCTCCTTCCACGCCGCGCTCGGTGGCGCCACCGCGGCCCGATTCCTGTTGGGTCCCCACGCCCTGATCCGGGCGGTCCCCTCGTTCGACCTGCTCCTCGACCCCGACCTGATCCGCGCCGCGAGGTGCGCCGTGATCTTCAGCGCCTCGGGGGAGACCGCGTTGACCCTGCGCGCTCAGGAAGCCCTCGCGAAGGCCAAGGTGCGTCAGGTGCTCATCACCGGCACGCCCCGGTCCCCCTCCGCGAAACTCGCCGACCACACCCTCATGACCCAAGGAGCGGACGAGCGGGCGTGGACCCACACCGTGAGTTTCACCTCCGCCCTGACGGCCGCGTACGCGTTGCTCTCCGTCTGGTCGGTACGCGAGGAGGAGAGCGTCCTGTCGTTGCACCGATCGGCCGCGACGGTCCTCGCCAACGAGGCCCAGTGGAAGGCCTTGGCCGACTCCCTGCGGGACCGGCGACGATGGCTCTTCTTGGGTTCCGGCCCCGCCGAGGTGACCGCCCGCGAGGCCGCCCTCAAGCTTCGGGAAGGCGCGGGTCGCTTCGTCGCGTGGTGCGGCGTGGAGGAATTCCTCCACGGGATCCTTCCCTCCATTGACGACTCCGCGGCCGTGGTGGCCGTCGCGACCGGGTCGCTCGACCTGGCGCGAGCGCGCCACGCCGTGCGGGCGGCCGAGCTGGCGGGCGCCAAAGGGGTCTTGATGGGCCGTCTCGAGGGAACGCGCCCCCCGGGGGAGTTCCCGCTGCCCGAGCTGGTGCCCGCCTTCTCTCCGGCCGTCGACATCATTCCGCTCCAGCTCGTCACCTACTGGACCGCAGTGGCGGAGGGACGCAATCCGGACGTGATGGGGTACGACAATCCGAAGGCCTGGGCGGCCCGAAAGAGCTTCGGGATCTAGTCGTCGACCTCGGCCGGCCGGGGAGCCGAGGCGGCCGTGCCGGAGTCGCGGCGCAGCGAAGGGACGATCGCGGTCAGGATCAGCGCCGCCGACGCAAAGAAGACGATGTGGATCGATTCCAGGAACCCGCTGGCCACTCCCGGAGCGACCCCCTGGGCCGCCGAACCCAAGAAGATCGCGATGATGGCGGAGTGCGGCAGCACCTGGGACATCACCACGAGCGTGATCCCGAGCGAGATCGTCGCACCGGTGTTGACGAACGTCGTACCGATCCCGGAGGCCACTCCGCGACGCCCGGGGGGAACCGATGTCATCATGACCGCCCGGTTCGGCGCGGCGAAGAGACCCATCCCGGCCCCGACCAGGAGCAGCGGGGGAGTGAGTTGGAAGAAGGTCTCCCCACTCGTGATCGTCGTCAGCCAGAGGAACCCCGAGGCGGAGACCACGAGACCCGAAAGGACGAACCATCGGGGGCCGTACTTGTCGGAGAGCCACCCGCTGACCGGGCCGAACGTAGCCAGCGAGGCCGATACCGGAATGAGGAACAGGCCCGCGGTGAACGGGTTGAGGAACCGGGGCGGTCCCTGAAGGTAGAAGACGAGCACGAAGGTGAACGCGCCGCGCGCCAGCGCGTTGAGGAGCATCGCGGTGGCGGTGGCACTGAACTCGCGGATCCGGAACAAGGAGAGGTCGAGCATGGGCGACTTCTCCCGGGTCTCGACCCAGGCGAAGACGGCGAGGAGGGCGATCCCGACCAGGGACATCTCCAGGCCCGTCCATCCGGGGACGTTGCCCAGCGCTCCGAGGGTCACCCCGAGGAGGACGAGGGTGAGGCCGAGCGCGAAGACGATGTTGCCGACCCAGTCGATATGCGGCTTCTCCGAAGGTAGGACGAGCTCGTGGAGGTCCGTCCGGGCGCGGATCGTCGCGATGATCCCGATGGGGACGTTGACGAAGAAGATCCATCGCCAGCCGATCGTCGACGTGATGATCCCGCCGAGCACCAACCCGGAGACCGCGCCGGCCACGATGGAGACCTGGTTGATCCCCAGTGCCCGTCCCCGTTCGTTCGGTGGAAAGGCGTCGGTGATGATCGCGGCCGAGTTCGAGAAGAGGAATCCGGCGCCGATCGCCTGGACGAGCCGGAAGGAGACGAGCTCGATCCCGGTCTGGGAGAATCCGCACAGGAGCGAGCCGATCGTGAACACGGCGAAACCGAGGACGTAGAGACGGACCCGACCGAACATGTCCGACAACCGGCCGAAATTGAGGAGAACGACGGACGTCAGGAGCGAGTAGCCGAGCAGGATCCACAACAGCGTGGTCGCCGTGGTGCCGGGCAGGTCTCGTCCGATGGTCGGGAGCGAGATCAGGACGATGTTCGTGTCGATCGCCGCCATGAGGGTGGCGACCGTGGTGTTCGAGAGGACCAACCACTTGTACTGCATCAGCGGAGGTCCGTCCCGCACGACCGGCGACCGACTCGGGTGACCTGGGGCGGGCGATTTTCCGCCCGCTCCCGTCGCATGGAAATAAGCTCGCGCCCCGAACGGCGTCTACCCCATGGGAGCGGGGTCGGAATGGTACCCCGCGATCTGGGCCGAGAGCTTGTCGACGTACTGCCGGAACATCGCGAGCACATCCCGCGACGTGATGATTCCGACTACCTGGGTCCCCGACTGGACGACGATGCGTCGGATCCCTTCCTTCACCATCAGCTCGACCACGTCCTCGGCCGGCGTCTCGGGCGTGCACGAGCGGACGATCGGGGTCGCGATCTCCCGGACGCGAAGGGTCGTCGCATTAGCCCCTACGGCGACCACCTTCGAGAGGAAGTCCCATTCCGTGACGATGCCGCCGAGCTCCTTCTGGCGGCCCAGGACGACGGCGTAGCCCTTGTGACGCTCGGTCAGCAGTCGCGAGCACGACAGGACGTCCAGCTCGCCGTCCACCGTCACGACCTGGGAGTCCATGATGTCTCGGGCGGTGAGGACCATGTGGCCTCCGCACCCCGTCGACCATTATGAATATCGCGACCCCACGTCGCCGGGATCCTCCCTGGGCGCGACCCTTCGTCCCCGCCCACCACGGCCCGCCGTCCGTTAAGTGCCGCCACGCCTCCCCGAGACCCCGGTCCGGGGCCGGAACCACATGGCACCGCAATCCGTTCCGGAACTCGACCTGACGCTGCTCCGTGGCTTTCACTACGCCTGCCGTCCGGACTGCGGCCTCTGCTGTTACGCCGAACCCCGGGTGGAGGGGGACGAGCGACCTCGGCTCTTGCAGATCGCCCCCGAGACGGATTTGGTGGGTCGTTCCGACGGGACCTTCCTTCGGGCTCGACCCGAGGGGGGCGGTTGCCAGTTCCTCACCGGCACTCGGTGCCGGGTCTGGGAGGCCCGGCCCAGTCCCTGTCGGGAATTTCCGGTGACGATCCACGTCGGAGAGCGACTCCAGGCAACCCTCGTGCTCACCTGCCCGGGGATCGATCTTCACGTTCTCACGGACCGGTCCGTCGGGGAGGCCTCGACACCCCCCGTAGGCTTGGATCCGGAGCTCGCGTCCGTCCGTCGCCGGATCGACGGGACGACCGTTCGACGGATCGAGGAAGCCCGTCGGCGACGGAGGCGTATCGCCATTGCCCTCGCGCGTTCCGGACAATGGATGGAAGAGGCCGAGGTTCGCGACGCGTTCCGGAAGCGCTTGCCTTGGCCCACCCACCACGATTTTCCGGTCGATGACCCGCCGGAGGCGGACGAGGGTCTCGAGCTTCTCCCCCTCTTCTTTGCCGGACGGACGGGGCCTCTCGCGTTGGCGGCCGGCCTCGGCGGCTGGGAGGTCCTGGAGCTGCGTCCCGAGGGGGGGCGAGAACCACCGCTCGGCATCCTCCCCCCGCCCTCCCGCCCCCCCGACGTGGACCGCGGCGGCCGACGCCTCCTCGAGGGGTACTTGCGGTACTTCCTCGAACGGGACGCGCTGTTCGGCACGGTCCTCTCGGACCTCGAGGTGGGCGGGCCGCACTCGGTCGCGGACGAGATCGCAGCGGAGCTGCGGGCGATCGGAGCCCTCGTGCTCAGTCGGGCGGAGGTCCGTGGCAAGGTCCTCGGGACCTCGACCGGAACGTTGACGGAGCGAGACATCGCCGACGGCATCCGGGCGACGGACCAGGACCTGCTGGACCGTCCCACGTGGGGCGACCACCTCTAGGCCGGGTCGGAACGAGGCAGACGAATTCCCAGTTCGCCCTCGAGCTCCCGGACGAGGGTCTCGGTGTCGTCGCTGTTCCATACGGGCGTCCCCTCGAGAGCCGGATCCCCCCATCGGGCGGGACTCGGGTGACGCCAATCGCGCTCGAAGGAGGCACGCCACGCGACGGGGAGCTTCTCGGTGAGATCAGGGACCGGAACGCCCAGGAGGGCGGCTCCCGCCCGGGCGAACACCCGCGCCACGCATTCGGGCCGGTATCCCCCACCACCGGTGACGACCAGCCGACGGTCGCACATTTCGGTCGCCAGGTCGAGCACCGTTCGGTCGATCTCGTCGTAGGCGGCGGACGTGTACTGTAACGCGGTGAGCGGGTCTCCAACGTGGCCGTCCGCGCCGTGCTGGAGGACGATCAGGTCCGGTCGGAAGGAGCGAAGGAGCGGAGGGACGACTCGCTGGAAGAGAGGTCGCAGGGCCTCGTCGCCGGCCCCAGGCGGGAGCGGCAGGTTCACCTTGAGACCGTTGCCATCGGCGAGCCCGGTCTCGTCCGTCGAGCCGGTTCCGGGAAAGAGCGTCCGCCCATCCTGGTGAAAATCGATGTCGAGGACGCGACCCGAGCTGTAGAACCCGTACATCACGCCGTCCCCGTGGTGCGCGTCGATGTCGACGTACGCGACCCGGTGGCCCGCCGCGACCGCGCGCCCGACCGCGAGGGCCACGTCGTTGAAGATGCAGAATCCGCTGGCCCGTTCCGGATGGGCGTGATGAAGGCCGCCGGCCGGATGGAACGAGGGAGCTCGATGTTCGAGCGCGTAATCGACCGCCCGGGCGGCTCCCTCCGCGATGCGCGCGGCGGCGTCGAAACAGCCCGGGAACGAAGGCGTGTCGCCGGCGTCGAGCGGGATGGGCGCTCCCCATCGTTGAGCCGCCTGGTGTACCAGCTCGACGAACTCCGCCTCGTGGAACGTTTCGAGATACTCCCGCGTGGCGACCGGTACTTCCCGGACGAATTCGACGGGAACGTCGGACGGGAGGAGGGTCTCAAGGAGTCGGACGGACGATCGACGACTCTGCTCGGTGAACGGATGGTCGGGCCCGAAATCGTAGTCGGTGAACCGGTCATCCCAGACCAGTTGTCCGCGAGGCGCGCTCATCCGTCGTGCCTCCCGTGAAGTGCGGAGGGAGCCGAACTCTTGGTCGACGGCATCGGTCGTTCGACGGGGGGTCCCGAGTCCTCATAAGACCTCGGCCGCGCCCCTCGGACCCGGGCCGCCAAGATTAAGAGCCGACCCTCCACATTCGCGCGGGACGTACCATGGCGATCGAGGACGAGGTCGGGAGCAACGCAGTCAAGGTCTACAAGGCGATGAAGGACCTCGGATACCTCTCGGAAGAGAAGATGGGGACCGCGGAACGGGTCTTCCAGGCGTCGAAGCTTCCGAAGAACATGGTGCTGAACGCCCTGCAAGAACTGCAGAACAAGGGCTGGGCTCGCCGGAAGGTCCGCGAGAAGGCGGCCGGCTACTACCTGTTGAAATAGGCCCTAGTGGGAGCGCGGGGTCGCCGAATCCGGACCCCAGATCCGCTCGAGGATCCGACTGGTCGAGCGGAGCGTCACTTCGGTGACCGTCGTCACGCGCGCGACCTGCGCCCGGGAGCGTCGCTCGCCGTTCCGCTCGGCGGCCAAGTAGATCAATGCGGCCACGAGCCCGTGCGGGGAAAGGCCGGACAGTTCCGGATCATGGCGCGCCTCGTCTAGCATCGCCTCGACATTCGAACGGACCTTCGGAGAGAGGGCCAGCTCCTGTGCGTACCGGGCCAGGAATGCCCGGGTCCCAACCCCCGGTACGGCCACGCCGCATCCGCGCTGGACGACTTTGAAGGTTCGACCCACTTCCGAGCGTCGCGCCCCGACCGCCTCGGCGACCTCGCCCAGCGTTCGGGGGATCGAGTAGCGTCGGCACGCGGCATAGACGACCGCGCCGACGCTCGCCGGGAGGCTCCGTCCGCGGAACAGGCCGCGGACCTTGGCCTCTCGGTAGATCTCCTCTGCCTCCGCGTGTACGACGGGCGGGAGTCCGATCCGATCGGCCGCGAGCGCGATCTCGCTCCGAGCCGGGGAGCGGTCGATCGGACCGTCCGCGACGCGGGCGGTCTGGCGCTGCATGACCCGCTTGAGATGCTGGAACTCGTACCGACGATGCCAGTCGAGCCGCTTGCCCTGGCCGTCCCGCGCCAGCGACAAGGTCGAGCCGAGCGCTCTTCGGGCCCCACCCGGACGGGCGAAGGGACCGATTCCTCGACCGCTACCTTCGGACCCCCCTGACTCGCGAAGGGGGGGCGGCGTCGCAAGGAGCTCTCCCTGCTCGAAGACGAGGCCGCACTCCGCGCAGTGAACTTCCGACTGGAGCGGGTCGGATATCCGGTGCGTGCTATGGCACATCGGGCACGTCGGGCCCGCGGCCGCAGTGACTGGAACGCTCCCGGGCTCTGTCACGGTGTCTCACGGTACCTCGACGCCGGTATATATCGGGGAGGCGGCGCCGTAGTGCCCCCCCGTACACCGGTCGAGAGGAAGTCTATACGTACCCAACCTCTCTCCGACGCCCGTGCGGACCGGGTTGGTCGCCGTCGGACTCGCCCTCGCTATCGTGGGGGCGGGGGTCATCCTTTCCGGGTTTCTCGCCCCGGTCAACCCCGGCTCGACGACGGCCCGCCTGAGCTCGATCTCCGCCCCCAACATCGTGCCGAACCAGACCCGGGTCGCCCAGATCTCGATGACCAACACCTCCTCGGGTTACTTCGAGATCTCCTGGTCCTCGACGCACGATCTCTCGGTGACGTTGTACCAGGGTGTCCGTTGCTCGGGTCCGTCGGGATACTGTATCTCGGGCCCCGCCCTCGTAGCGTGGCCGTCCAACACCTCGGGATCCTGGAACCGCACGGGACCTCTCTCCTTCCCCTACCTGCTCTCGATGTACAACCTCGCTTTGATCAACATCTCCCTCCGAGGGACCCTCGCCGAATCCTTCACGACCGGGCCCAACTCGCTCCCCACCTGGGCGATGGTGATCATCTTGGCGGGCGGCGTCACCCTGCTCGCGATCGGCGCCCTCGCCGTCTTCCTCGGGCTGTTCCTCCGGTCCGGTGTCTACACCGTACCCGAGTCGGTGACCCCGCGCTACGCCCACGAGCTCGACCGGCCGGGGGATCCCTTGGACGAGCCGTTCGACGACGAGGGAGCCCCGGACCTGCAAGGCCCCGACCCGCCGCCGACTCACTGACCCCAGAACGGCTGGGTGGCGCGGTGGAGACGGAGGATCTCTTCGAGGATCTCCGTCTCCCGGGGCGTGAGCGTCTGCCCCCGGAGCCCGCGCGCCGCGGATTCGGGCAGGCTGACGAGCAGGACGTCACCCTCCTTCAGGTTCCGGCCGACGACCGCACCGTCGATGGACGCGGCGAGCTCGTCGTTCTCCTCCGCGGCCGTAACGGACTCATTCTCCTTTTGAAGGGCCTTCAGGAGGCCCACCTCGGTTCCGTCCCGGTGCATGAGCCGTACCCCGGGGCGGAGGGTCCCGCCGGTCACCCGTACCCCGACGATCGCTGGCTTCGAAACGCGAAAGACGAATCCGGAGAGCACTTCGAGACGGGCGGGATGGATCAGGGCCAGGCGGCGTTGCGCCTGGAGCTCGCTCAACCGCGCCGTCCGCCACGTCGCGTACTCCTCGAGGATCCGGTACATGACCTCCCCCCGGAAGATCCGGACCGGGCTCGCGTCGCCCTCGGGTTGGGCATCCGGGAGGATCGGCACGTTGAAGGCGAGGATCGCCCGGTGCGTCGGATCCTTGACCGTCGCGATCCGGAGCAGCGTGGGACGTCCGACCGGACCGACCCCGGCCTCGTGGACGGGGATCTGCTTTTCCCGACATTCGAACGCCAGGGCCTCGAGCCCGCCGAGGGTGTCGGCATACAGCGCGACCCCCGTCAGCGCGACCTCCGCGACCGGTTGGCTCTCCCGCTCCAGCTCCTCGGTGACCCGAACCCGTTCCTCGTCGTTGTGGACGACCTTCAAGAGGCCTCCCGGGAGGGCGTCCTCGATGCCCTGGACCGCGAGATAGACCCCGGCCGCGGCAGTGACCTCGGGGAGCGATTCGAGCCGAACGTGCTTCGCCCCCTTGTCGCCCTTCTGGGGCACCGGGCGGTAGATGCCCCGCACCCGGGCGGAGAACGGTGCCGTACGGCCCGTCGCGACGATCTCGTCGCCGATCTTGAGCCTCCCCTGGTAGAGGATGATGTTGGCGACCGGACCGACGCCCTTCTGGTCGCTCCGCTCCAGGATCGTCGCCTCGCCGCCCTCTGTTACGACCCGAAGCTCCTCCTTCAGGAACCGCTGGGCCAAGCCGACGAGGAGCGCGATCAGCTCGGGGACCCCCACGCCGGTCTTCGCCGAGACCGGCACGATGCCGACGTTCCGGGTGAAATCGCTCACCCGGTCGAACCGTTCGGCGGAAAAGCCGGAACCGATGAGCTCCTCGGAGACCGCGTACATGCGGGCGTCGAGGAGCCGTTGGTAGTCCGGACCCCCCCGGGCGATCTGCTCCAAGAGGGGTACGGGACCGACCGCCTTTCGCCATCCCGTGATGAGGTCGATCTTGGTGAGCGCGACCGCGAACGGGGTCTTCTCCCGTCGTAGGATCTGGATCGATTCCCGGGTCTGCGGCATCACGCCCTCGCGCGCGTCGATCACGAGGATGGCGAGGTCCGCGAGCGCTCCACCTCGGCGGCGCATCGTCTCGAACGATCGGTGACCCGGCGTGTCGACGAAGAGGAGCCCGGGGATCGCGAATTGCTCGGTGCGGAGGATCCCTTCGGTCAACCGGCGGACGGCGGAGCCCGGAACCTCGATGGCACCGATATGCTGGGTGATCCCCCCCGCCTCCCGAGACGCCCGGACGCTTCCGGAAATTCGGTCGAGCAGAGTGGTCTTTCCGTGGTCCACGTGACCGAGCAACGAGACGATGGGTTCCCGTAGCTCGGTCATGGGGCGTGGGACGGGTTCGGGCCCTTTACCGTTTCGTCGGGGTCCTTGGAGTGGCCCACGCCGACCGCGACGAGGACCGGGGGTCGGTTCCGGTCGAGTTCGGGAAGCGACCCCGTGGGAGGCAGGTCGAACCCGCGACCTCCCTGAGGCCTACAGGTCCAGGGCCGAACGGATCGCTTCGGCCGCTGCTTCCGGTGCCACCGGATTCACGGAGATCCCGCTTCCGAGTTCGAACCCGTCGGGCCGAACGAGCCGGGGAGCGAGGTGGAAGTGCCAATGAAACCCGGCATTCCCTCCCGGCGCTGGGGCGCTGTGCAGGAAATAGTTGTACGATGCGCCGGGTTCGACCTTCAGGAGCGCCCGCAACAGGCCCGGAATGACGTCGGCGAGGCGGTCCAGCTCGACGTCCGACACCTCGGAAAAGGAGGGGGAGTGGCGATGGGCCATCACCATCGTCTCGAACGGATAGTGCGATGCCCACGGAGCTAACGCGACGAGGGCGTCGTCTTCCCAAACGAGCCGGGTCCGAAGGGTCCGCTCGGTCGTTCCCATCGCCTCCCAGACGCACGCCCCGTCGTGCGACTTCCTCCAACGGTCGGCCCCCGAGGTCTCCTCCTCGAGGGCCGGTGGGAGGAGAGGAAGCGCGACCGCCTGACTGTGTGGGTGGTAGAGCGTGCCGCCCGATTCGGGTCCGGAATTCTCGAAGAGCAGCACCGAACGGACGGTGGGTTCCAAGCCGAGCGCGCGGACCCGATTCCGGAACGTCTCGAAAATGCTTCGCCGGTGTTCCGGCCGAAGGAACGGGAGCCCAGGAGCGTGGCGCGGGTTCTGAATGATCACCTCGTGAACGCCGCTACCTGGTCGAACGGTGAACATACCAAACCCGTCGGGGTTCGGGGTGGGCGAAGCGTCCCGGGCGACGGTAGGGAACTTGTTGGGGATGGTTCGGACGGACCAACCCGGCCGGTCGGCCCCGGTGCCCGCAGGTCGCACGGCCTCGATCTCGGGAGGGGTCCGTCCTTCGTGACCCTCGCAGAAGGGACAGTCCTCGACCGCGGTCGGAGCGGAGGGCGCCACGTACTCGTTGGGACGAGCCAATCGACTCCCGGCCACGACGACCCATCGACCCGTGACCGGATCGCTCCGTAACTCGGACATGTTCGCCGTCGCCCCGACGTAGCGGGTGCTTCCTAATGAGAGGAGGCGGCGGGGGAGGCCATGTCGGTCAACCGGCCCGAGATCAAGGGGACCACGAGTTCGTCGGCCTCGAGCCCTCCGTGGGCCCCGAGGGAGTACCGGGTGGACGGCGCTCCCCCGGGGGGAAGATACGTCAGCCCCGCGGGGCTCGGGACGAGGACCAATAAATCCCCCAACCGGTCTCGGATCTCCGGATGAAAGGGGGGCGGACCGAAGAGTCCTCCCTTCAGGGCTGTCGTCATCGAGATCACCCGGGATCCGGCGGGCAGTCGGTCACGGAGCACTCGCTCCAAGGCGGGTAGTCGACCGGGCGTCGCCGAGAAGAAACCCGAACGGCGGTCCCCGGCGGGAGGCCGGGAGAGAAGCGCCATGATCTCGGGGTCGCGTTCGATGGGGATCCGCGCAGCGAGAGTGGCGGGAACCTGCCCGTGGTCGCCGGTGATGATGAGGGTCGTTCTCGCCCGCCGTCGCGTCCCCACATGATCCCGGACGAAATCGATCAGGCGCGCGAGCTGATCGACCTCGAGTCGGATCAGGTCGGGGAGAGGTCCCCGCCGATGCTGGACCGTGTCGAGCTCATCCCAGTACGCGTAGATGACCGGGGGGGGCCGCGGCCGGTCCAGGAGCTGGGCGAGCAGGTGGGCCATGTCCGACGCGGTCCCGTACGGCACGTACTCCGCACCGTCGTACAGCAGGCGAGTGAAACCGGTCCCCGCGAACCGGTCTCGGGAGAGCGCGACCCCGGGAACACCGCGCCGAAAGATCGAGGGAGCGCCGGAGACGAGGGAGGGAGTCCACGTCGGTCCGACCAACGATTCCGGCGCGTTGAGGCCGAGCGGGGACATGCGAATCAGGTCGGCCACGAACCCGAAGCGCGGGAGATACTGGCGGTACCCGCCGAGTCCGTGACGTCCCGGTGGGGTACCGGTCGACAGACTGGTCAGCGCCGCCGTCGTCGTCGTCGGGAAGACGGTGGTGATCGGCCGGGCGCGCTCCTGCCAGGGAACCGGACCGGGCGGGCCGGTTCGGCCCCCCTTCCCGCCAAACGGGCCCCAACCGAGCGCGTCGACGAGGAGCACCACCACCGGGCCCTCGGCGGACCCGCCGTGGAACGGGTCCAGGTCGCGGTCGAGGGGCGGTACCAGCGGCGGCCCGCCCTCCAGGTGTGTTCCGATCGCGTCGACGACGGAGCGAGTGATGTTCGGGATCGACCGACCCCCATAGGCCGGGACCGGGAGGCCGAGCGGCCGTACCTCCCGGGTGAGCGAACGAACCTCGTTCCCGTGCGGTCCCCAATCCGGCGAGGTGTACGACCCCATTTTCCAGCGCCATCGGGGAGGCGGGGATCTCCTAATTAACCCGGGTGAGGGGGAAAATCGTCCAGCGAGACCTGCCGCTGCGACCGACGGGCCAGTCGCTCCGCCCGCACCGAGACGGTCCTCACCGTTCGGGGACCACCGCCGGTGCTCCGGTCCCAGAGCTCCCGGCCCAGACGCAGGGCGCCCTCCCTCAACGGCTCCGGACCGTCCGACATCGCCGGTAGCGCCCGCATCCTGGAACTGCGAGAGAAGTCGCCCCAGCGGAAGGCGACCCCGACGGACCCGTAGCGCCACCCTTCCGTGGCCAGGGCATCGCCGAGGTCGCTCGCCAGTTGGGCGAGCGTGGGCGCAAGCTCGTCCCACGTGGACGCGTCCCGCTCGAACGTCCGGTCGGTCGAGCGTGCGCGGGGTCCCGAGTAGGAACTTGTCCCGTCCCGTGGGGCGCCGCGAGCGAGGGCGGAGAGCTCGCGGGCGAACGAACCCACTACCTTCGCGAGCTCCGAGGGGCGAGGTCCGGCGAGCGCCCCGATCGTAGTGTACCCCGCGTCCGCGAGCCGGGCCTCGGTCTTGGGTCCCACCCCCGGGATCGCCCGCACCGGCAGCGGGGCGAGGAAGGCGGCGACCTCCTCCGGGGGAACGACGACGATCCCTCCGGGTTTGGCCCGGTCGGTGGCGATCTTCGCCACGATGCGGGTCGTGGCGACGCCGATGGACGACGGGAGTCGCATCTCGGAGCTCAGGGCGTTCTGGATCCGTTCCGCGAGCGTTCGCACCCGCTCCACCGAGCCGGGACCGACCCGGAGGGCGGCCTCGTCGATGCTCAGTGGCTCGACGTCCGGGGCGAACCGGGCCAGCAGGACTCGAACCTCGCGGGCCACCTGTTCGTACTTGCGGAAGTCCGGGGGCAGCCAGACCGCGGCGGGGGCGAGCCGCCCAGCCGCGCCTACGGGCATCGCACTCCGGACCCCGAGCGCGCGGGCATCGTAGCTCGCCGAGAGGACCACGCCCCGCGAGCGGCCCGCTCCCGGCGGAGGCCCGACGATCAGCATCTGACCCGCGAGATCCGGGCGGTCGCGCAGCTCACAGGATACGTAGTACGCGTCGAGGTCGACGTAGACGATCCACTCCGGCTCGCCCGAGGGCGCCGGGGCACCGGGCAGGGTCCCGCTGGGACGGGGATCGGGGGGAGGGTCGACCATCGTTCGGACCGATCGCCGGAGGGTCGATAATCTCGTGCGGGGAGTGGAAGGCGGACCTAGGGACCACCGAGATCGACGGCCTTCGCGTCGACCGTGATCCCGTTGGACGTGATCGCGTACGGCTGGATCGTCCGAACGTGCGGCGTCCGGCGCATCTTCAGGATCCGGAGAGCGAGGCCGACCCGGTGCCCGTCAGCACCGGTCCGGTACCCGAGCATCAGGACGCCATCGGAGACGTACTCGGAGAGCCCGTCCCGGCTCACTTCGGGGTGCTGGGGGTCCGCCTCGGCGGTGAGGAGCGTGGTGGCCCCCGCGGCGCGGCACGCCGCGGCGAGAGCAAAGAGGGTCCCTCGGCGGTTCGGCTCATCGTCGCTGAGCATGTTGAGCAGGGAGACGGAATCGACGACGATCCGGTTCGCGCCCATCGCCTGGAGCTCTTTGCCGAGCTCGCCCTGGATCCGGTGCAGGCTCTGCCGGGTCTCCTTCGGGTCGAGTCGCACGATCTTGAGCGACCCCGAGCTGACCGCCGCCTCGACCGGCCAGTGAAACTGCCGGGCGGTCTCGACCAACTGGGGAACGTCCTCCTCGAGCGAGAGGAAGACGCCCTGCTCGCCTTGAGCGACGCCCGCGAGCAGGAACTGAAGCCCGAGACAGGTCTTGCCCGTGCCGGGCAGTCCCGTCACGAGTACGACGCTCCCGGCGGGGAACCCGCCCCCCAGCATCTCGTCGAGGCCGGCGACGCCGGTGGCCACCTTGGCGTGCGGTGCTTCAGACGCGCTCATACTGAGTGGTCACCAACCCGTTCTGCGCCCCGACCCGGATCACGAATCGCCCGTGGTACTCCGCCGGCACGTGGGCGAGGACCGGCATGAACTTCTCGATCAGCATCGTCCGCTGGCGGTGCGAGTGGCTCGGGCTCGTCGTCCAGCTGAAGTGCAGGACCCCGTCGACCGAATCGATCACGGCCTGCTCCATGGCTTCCGGGACGACCCCCTCCGAGAGGATCAGGTAGACGACCGCGCTCCACTCCTTGGCCCGGCGACGCAGCCCCTTCAGGAGGGTGAGCATGTCCGCCGACTCCACTCCCCGACGCACGAGGAGGTCGGTGAGCGAGTCCACGACGACGAGCTGACGTCCGGCGGCCGCGTCGATCCCTTCCACGAGCGCACGGAGCGGCCCGCCGTCCGCGAGCCGCGCGGGGGATCCGCCGCCCAGCAACGGGCTCGGCACGGACGCCCAGGCCGCCGGGACGACCGTGTCCGCGAAGTACTCGCGGGACAGGTCGAGGAAGTTCAGGTGGCGGGAGAGGACCTCCGCGTACGTCTGCTCGAAGGAGCCCCGGAGCTCGTCGAGCACCTGCTCCTGGGAACGGCTGGTGCTGACATAGACGACCCCCTCCGGGTAGACGAACGGCCCCTTCGCGCTCCCGAGGTAGAACTCGTGGAGACGCGGTAGGTCGTAGTGGAGCATCAGGTGGACCGCGCTCGTGAGGGCGAACTCCTGGTGACCTGCGCCGGCCTGGCCCCAGAGGAGGACGACGGAGCCGGCCGGGACCCCGCCCGTCAGGTAGTCGAAATCCGGCACCCCCGTCGGGACCCGGGCGGGACGTCCTGCCAGGTCCGGCGGTCGCGGCGGTCCCCCGGCCGTCTGGGGGGGCAGGAGGAACGGGCGCGGAGACTGGGCGGCCATCGAGAACAGAACCCCGGGCGCCCGACGCGGGCCCCCGGTATTAGTAGGCTCCTCTGGAAACGCGGCGGCAGCTCACGCCGGCGGGCTCTTCAGGAACTCCCGGAGCAGGACGGTCGCGTACGCTCCCTTGGGAAGCGCGAATCGGAACCGGACCCCGTCGACCCCGTCGGGCGCGATGAAGAGGGGTGGGAGAGGTACGAGGACCGGTCGCCAAGCGCCCTTGCTCGCGACCTCGGGAGCGGCCCGAAGGCGGAACATCGCACGATCGACCCCTTCCTCCCGCAGGAGTTGCTCCAGGATCTCGCCGGGGACGCCAACTCCGGGCGGCGTCTCGTACCCGACCAGCGGTCCCGCCACCTGGGCCCGGCCGCGCGTTACGAGGTCGGTGCATTCGGTAAGATTGTCCGCGCCAGCCGGGATCCCTTCCTGGCTTCGGACGGTCCCATCTCGACCGAGCCGGAGAATGTGATCGCCCTCTACCGGTCGGTCGAATGGCACGCCGAGTTCGGCCCGTCGGGTCATCCAGAGGTTGAAGAGGTACGCCTGGAACGCGTGGACGAAGAGGAGGCGCAGGTCGCGCGACAGTCCGCGGAAAGCCCGCTCCGGAGGGTGTCCTCGGGCGAGGTGCTCGAGCAGCGTCCGCTCGAACCGGTACTCGCTCGGAAACTCCCGCAGGGCCCGCATCGCATCGTGGTGTTCCGCGTAAGCGGCGCGCGCGGCGTCCCCCACTCCGGCCTTTCCGCCGGCGGGCCGGTCGACGAGGTACACCTCAACGGCCCGGGCCAGGTCCCCCCGAACGACCCACCGGCCTACCTCGTGCGTGATGGGACGCACTTCCCCGAACCGCTGGGGGCCGAAGAAGTTCGGGAAACCGCCCGCCGCCCGCAGCTCCTTCTCCACCGCACGGAAGACCTCGGTGGCCCGTTCGGGGGGAAGGGCCAGCTCGTCGAGCCGGAGGTCGAAGGAATTCCCGTAATGGTGCCCGAGCACGAGCCCGTCCCGGGCGCGGTACGCCTCCACGACCCGGACCCGAGGCAGATCGAGATCCTCCCGGGGCAGCGCGCCCCGGTACGAGACGAGGCGTTCGGCCACGGCCCGCCGATCCTTCGTGCCGGCCCAGTCGAGCGACGACGTGGCCAGTCCGAGTCGCCGCGCGATCGCGGCGCTGAGCTCGTGCTGCTCCCAGTCCTGGCTCACGACGCGCAGGACGGAGAATTCGCCCTCCGGGTCGGGGAGCGGGTAACTCGAGATCTCCGTGACCCGGAACGCGTCGGGCGTCGCTTTGAGCCGGGCCGGAACGCCCGATGCCGAGCTGCCGAAGAACCCGATCCCCATCGCGCGCTCCGTAGGGGAGGGCCAAATCGGGTCCGCCACGCCGTTGGATGTCGGGGCGCCATTATTAGATGGCGGAGTCGCTCGCGTTCCTCGTTGGATGATCGAGGCCACGGCTCGGGTGTTGAAGAACATCATCGAGCTCAAGGTCGGCGAGGAGGAGTGGACCGCCAAGCCCCCGGGTGCCGAGGATCCCGGGATCGGGCGACGGATCGCCGCGCTCTTCGCGACCGAGTACCACACGTACCGGATGAGCCAACCGGAGACCCTCCATTCCACCGTAACGTACCACGCGAAATCCGACGAGATCCACATCCGCCTCGGGGACACCATCGTCAAGACGAAGGGAACCGCCTTCGGCCCTCTCCTCCTGGAATATGGTGGGGTTCGCTTCACCATCAACGAGCGACTCACGGGAAAGTTCACCATCTTCCGCGGGACCGAGCCCGTCGCGACGGGGCAACTCGGCTTCCGTTCGTGCGTGATCCGAGGCTACCCGGCCGAACTCGAGGTGATCTTCGGGAACCTCGCGATCGGCTACGTCATCCGGACGTTGACCACGGGTGGGATGTTCGGGTGACTCGTCCGCCGCGGACCCCGAGGCGGACCTATCCTCCCGTCTCGGCGGACCGGGTCGTCGGGCTCGACCTCGCGGGAAGCCCCCGACGGACCACGGGCTTCTGCTTCCTGGGACGGGGCACTCGGGTCCGGACCCGGGCGCTCCACACCGACGAGGAGATCTTCACGGCCGTTCGGGACGCCGCCCCCGATGTCGTCGCGATCGATGCGCCCCTCTTCCTGCCGATCGGACGGGCCTCCATCGAGGACCGTTCCGGCCCCCACCTCCGGGCGTGCGACCGGGAGCTCCTACGTCTCGGCATCCGCTTCTTTCCCATCACGCTCGGACCGATGCGGATGCTGACGAGCCGCGGGATGCGGCTGCGGACCGAGCTCACCGCGATCGGGATCCTCTCGATCGAGTGTTATCCCGGCGCGGCCCAGGACCTGTGGGGGATCCCGCGCAAGCAAGCGGGGAACGAACCGCTCCGACGCGGCCTGGCCACGCTCGGCGTCACGGGCGACCTCGTGCGTCCCGACCTGACGCACGATGAGCTCGACGCGATCTCCTGCGCGCTGGTCGGCCGGGCATTCCTCCGGGGGGACTATCTCGCGATCGGGCGGAGCGACGAGGGCGTGATGCTACTCCCCTCGCGCGCGGCGTGCCGCCGCTGGTACCGGCGCCGAGGCGTCCGGCCTTCCGGGGGCCCCCCGCCCCCGCGCGCCCCCTAACGCGAGCGCCGGGCCGTAGTGCGTGGAACGGGGCTGACCGCCCGGGCCGCGGCCAATTGACTCCGTCGTCGTGCCCGGGGCCGGGGAAGCTGGAAGATGTGGTACGGGATGGGGACGAGCATGAGCCCTCCGAGCACGACCGTGCCGGCTGCGATGGAGTAGGCGATGTGGACTCCGTAGGTCGCGTAGAGCCAGCCGCCGAGCAGGGTTCCGAGAAGACCGCCGGCGCCGGCGAAGGCATTGTACAGTCCCAGGGCGCGGCCCCGCGCCGAGCGACCCACGAGGCGGACCAGGAACAGGGTGCTCGCTGTCGAGATGAAGGCCCACGTCACCCCGAGCAACGCGTTCAGGAGGGTGACCCAGGCGAGCAACTGCGGGCTTCCCAGGCCGAGCAGCACGTAGATCGGTCCCCAGAGGAACAGGAGCAGGAGGAGGACCCGGGCCCCGATCGATTGAAGGAAGATCGATTTCGGCGAGTGCTCATCCACGGCTTTGCCCGATTGGAAGAAGAGGGCGGTCGAGGCTCCGGCCGAGCCGAGATACACGATGAAGATCCCCGCGTCCGAGAACCGGGCGTTCTGCCAGAGGAAGACGGGGAAGGGACCGTAGAAGATGTCGAACCCGACGCTCATTACGCCGAGGGCGGCGAGGAAAAGATACTCCCGGCCCGGAAGCCGTTCCGCGGAGGTGCGGGTCAGGTCGACCAGTCCCACCACGCGCACCCGGAAGTGACGGATCCGCTCCACGACCCCGCGATGCAGATGGACGAGGTCGGAGACCAGCCGACGGTCGAGACGGCCCGCGGGTTCCTCGATCCACGCCAAGGCGACGATCGCAGAGAGGAGGGCGAGTACCCCCGAGAGCAACAGGAGCCCCGTCATCACCTGAATGACGGGCGACGCGGTCCCGATCACGAAGAGCCAGACGAACCCGATGGCCAGGCCGGCGGTCGTGCCGAGGCCCGAGATGAGGCCGAAGAACCCGATGTCCTGGGGCCACCAGCGCTTGTGCCGGGTCTCGAGAAGGAGCATCGTTCCGATCGGAGCGCTCGCCGCCGACGCGAGCCCCTCCACGACGTTGAGCCAGAAGTACGTCAGGAGGTCGTGGGCGAGCGCGATCGCGATGATACTGAACCCGGTCGCGAGGAACGACCCGACCAGGAAGTACTTCCGGTGGGCGACCCGGTCGGACAGGTTGCCCCAGAGGATCGTGAACGGGACCTGGCTCATCGCGCTCGCGGCGATGATGATCGTGACCGCGAAGGCGGTCGCGCCGAAGTGCTGAAGCGCGAGCAGCGGGATGAGCGGCGTCGCGATCCCGTCCGAGATCGCGAGCGGAAGGTAGGCCAGGAACCAGAGGTCGCTCGAGGAGGGCCGGAGGATCGTGGTCGCCTTGACGTCGACCGACACGCCCTCCTCCCGGTGCGCCGTTCATTCGGGGGTCCGGTGGATAAAGGCTAACTTCGTCCGGCAACCACCGGCTCCCCGCCCGGTCGTGGTGGGAGATGCGAGGTTACGCGGCGGGTACACCGAGGGTCGTCAGAAGGGTCCGGTGCTCCTTGGCCGAGATCCACTCGACCTCGAGATACTCCCGGAGGTACGCGTCGCTCACCTTGAGTCGTCGCGCTTCCTCGATGACGAACCGGTACGCCTCGATCTCGGTCCATCGCTCGACGTAGCTGACGCCGGCTTCCCAGAGCTCCGCGCCGCCGTCGCGTTGGAGGATATGGCACAGTTCGTGGTAGATGTCGAGGTACAGGGTCAGGGCGGGGCTCTCGCGGAGATGGCCCGCCCCGACCACGATGCAGTTCGAATCCGGGGAGACGACAGGCTTCCACTCCCGTCGCACGAACTTCGGGATCTCGCGCGGCGCCACGTACATCCACATGTCGGCCGCGACGAGCTCGATCTCGGTGGTGCGGAACAGGCGTTCGCGCACCTTCGCCTCGGCGTGGATCTTGCGACCCGGCGGGAGCTTGTCGAGACCGGGGAAGACGGCCAGGATCGGGTGGCGACCGAGCGGAACGTCGCGGGCGATGCGGAACGCGGTCGGCGGTTCGGCCTCCCGCGCGGGATTCTTGGCCGGGCTCATCGAGGGGTCCCCATCCCGGAGGGGAGAAAAGGGCGAGCCTCCGGCCCGTCGAAGGGCGAGCCGTTTTGTCGCGGGACGCATGAGGGTCGGGCGTGGTACGAACTCCGTCGGCACACCGGCCGGTCGCGGGGGTCCGGATCGGCCACGCGGAGAGCGAGGACGGAAGGAGTGGGTGACCGCGATCCTCTTCGACCGGGCCACGCCGGTCGTCGTGGACGTGCGGGGAGGTGCCTCCGCGACCTACGACACGGCTTCCCTCTCCCTCGACGCGACGTTCGGTCGCCGTTGGGGGTTATTCCTCGCCGGAGGCAGCGTGCACGGACTCGACGCCGCCGGCGGGATCCGTCAACACGTCCTCGAGACCGGCGGCGGGAGCCAGGTGTTCCGGAACCCGCACCGGATCGTGTCCATTTCCGGGGCGGCCCTGTTCGACCTCCCGGTGAGCGTCAGGTCCCTTCCGAATTACCGAACCCTCGCCTACGAGGCGGCCCGCTCGGCCCACTCCGCCGCCGTAGCGACCGGTCGGGTCGGCGCCGGAGCCGGGGCGTCCGTCGGAAAGTATCTGGGACGGGCCGCGGCGATGCATGGCGGAGTGGGGTGGTCTTCGCGGCGGTTCGGGCGGGGGTCGGGTAGCGGCCCTCGTCGCCGTCAACTCGGCGGGGGCCGTGCGGGATCCGGCGCGGGGGTCGTGGGTCGCCGGGGCGCGAGGGCCTCGGGGGCGGATCGTCCCACCCGGCGTCGATTCGAAGGACGTCCGTGCCGGCACCGGGACGACGCTCACGGTGATCTTGACGGACCTCGAGGTTCCGCGTCCGACCCTCCAGCGCGCCGCGGCGGTCGTGCACGCGGCGCTCGGAGGGGTCGTGGTGCCGTACCACAGTGCGACCGACGGCGACGTCCTGTTCGCCGTCTCGACGGGACTTACGGGGCCACCCCCGAAGGAATCACGGCCCGGCGGGACGGCGGATGCCTTGGGTTTCCTCGCCTCCGCCGCCGCGATCGACGCCGTCCTCGGCGCGGTGAGGACCTCGAACCGTCCCCGTTAGGCGGTCGGAGTTCGGCGGAGAGCCGTGCCGCGGAGGCCCCGGATGAGGTCGGCCTTGGTCACGATGCCGCGAAGCTCTCCCCGTCGAGTGACCAGTACGGCCGGGTAGTGGGCGAAGAGTCCCGGAAGCAGGTCGGCCGGGAACTCCTCGTCGACTTGGGGATAGGCGGGCTCCAGTATCTCCCGGACCCGGGCGCGCCCTCCTTTCGAGCGGGCGAGGGCGCGCAACAACGCTCCTTCCGAGAGGGAGCCGACGACCCTCCCGTGTTCCACCACCGGGAGCTGCGAGAACGCCCCTCCTTCCATCCGTTGGGCGGCCACCAGGAGGGTCGCGGACGATTCGACGGTCACCATGGCTCGGTTGAGCACGTCGCGCACGGCGAGGCGGGGGATCTGGAGGGCCTCCTGCTCTTCCAAGTAGGCGAGCAGCCGCTGGACGAGGTCGTAGGACGGACGGATCTGGCCGCGCTCGATCCGCGAGAGCGTCGCATCGCTCCGTCCTACGGCGCGGGCCAGTTCGCCGAGCGGGATACCGAGAGCCACCCGACGACGGCGGATCTCCACGAGGACGTTCACGAGGAGGGCGCACCCCGCCCGGTGCTTAAAGTCGAGCGGAACGCGGGGCCCGGGACCCCCCGTCGCAGGACCTCCTTCCCCCGAAAGGTAAAGGAGGAGCACCCCCATCCTCTCCTCGGTCCTCTATGGTCGCCCCTCCCCGGCGGATCTCCTGGATCAGCGCCCCGCCCGAGATCTGCACCCTCTGCAAGGAGCCGCTCGGCGACCCGGCGGAGACGAGCTCGTGGAACGGACAACCCGCCCACCGCGACTGTGTACGGGTGCACCTGATGCAACGGGACCCGGCCTTCCGGGAATCCGGTGACACGGACGAAAGTAGCGAGGATGCCGACGAATCGTTTGACGGGGTTCTCTCGCGGGACGACGACGAGTCGGATTTCGGCTAAGGTCCGTTCCCGCCTGTGCCCGAGAGGCCGGTGTCGCTCAGTGTGCTTCGCAGGCCTTAATAAGGTGGGCTCAGTGTTCGCCTCGACAGCGGAACCCCGGGAGTAGTCCCGAGAGGCCACAGTCAGGAAGGTTCGATGCCCGAAGTCGTCATCACTTGCGATTGGACGATGATGAGCGACCACCATGGTAAGGAGTTCCTAGGGTTCGGGACCACGACCCCCGCTTACCTCCTGCCCGAGGCGGTCTACCAGCGGATGTTCTTCCCCGCCATGCCCGTGGACGAGCACGGCTACCCCAAGATGGCCCCGTACGGCATGCGGAAGATCGAGGCCTCCCTGATCGACGGCGGCTTCGACGCGCGCATCGTGCACCCGAGCCATCTCAACAAGTACATGCCCGGGGAGGCGAAGGTCCTCCTGATCTCGGGCCACGATTACTTCGGACTCAACCCGCCAAGCTCCACGTTCGGCGGCGTGATGAAGAAGGAGACCCTGAATTCCGTCAACTTCAAGCGGATGCTAACCCAGCCGGCGGTCGTCGAGGCGCGGAAACGCGGCCTCAAGATCATCGCGGGTGGCCCCTGCGCCTGGCAACTCTCCCCCGCGACGCGCATGAAGCTTCCTTTCATCCAGGAGTTCCTGGACTCGTTCGGCGGCATCGACTCCGTCGTCGAGGGCGAGGCCGACGTCTTCGTCCGGGACATCGTCGGGAAGGCGCTCCGGGACGAGTTCATCCCACCCCACGTCGTGCTCGGCGCGAAGGAGGCCCCGAGGGTCGATCAGATCTCCTCCATCAAGTACCCGAGCGTCAACGGCCTCGTCGAGATCGGCCGAGGCTGCTGCCGGGGCTGCTCGTTCTGCTCCGTCACCACCCGACCCACCCGGTGGTACCCGCTCGAGAAGATCGAAGAGGAGCTCAAGGTCAACGCCAAGATCGGCGTCCGCAAGGGCCTCCTGCACTCGGACGACGTCTACTTCTACGGCAGCCCGAACGTCATGCCCCACGAGGAGAAGCTGCTCCCGCTCCTCGCGCTCGCGAAGCGGTACTACGAGCAGGTCGGCTGGAGCCATGTCGCGATAGCGAGCCTCATGACCAAGCCGAAGCTGCTCGCCAAGTGCGCCGAGGTCCTGCTCGACGAGAAGCAGGACTGGTGGGGGGTCGAGGTGGGCGTCGAGACTGGTTCCCCCCGCATGATCACGGCGGCGATGCCGGGGAAGGTCGCTCCCTTCAAGGCCTCGCAATGGCCCGAACTCGTCGTCCAGGCGGCCGGCCTGATGAACGACAACCGCCTCTTCCCCGCGTGCACGTTCATCGTCGGGCTCCCCCAGGAGACCGAGGACGACGTCGCGAAGACGATCGACCTCATCGACGACCTTTGGGACTTCAAGTCGATCCTCGTCCCGATGTTCTTCGTACCGCTCGGCCATCTCAAGTCGCGCGACTGGTTCCGCCGCGACCGGCTGAGCCCGATGCAGGAGGAGTTGTTCAAGCGGGCCCTCACCCACGGGATCCGCCAGTCGAAGGCGATGCTGAACGACTTCTTCGACTATGAGGGACGGCGCACGTCGATGTACCGCTACGGCTTCCGTGGGTTCATCTACTTCCTCGAGACGCTCGCGAAGATGCACGGGTTAACGAACTCGCCCCGGCGGCCCCCGCGCGAGATGCGGGACCCGAACGCGACGCCCGACCGGCTGCCCATCCCGACCATTCCGGTCCGCGAGTAGACCGACCGCCGCCTCACGCCTCGTCGTCGGGGAAGGTCGTGTCCGACGGAAGCGGTTCGGCCCGGTGGACCGGGCGGAAACGACCGACGGGATGGTCCCCGCCGGCCTCGACGACCCTAAGGTGGGTCTCGGCTCCGTTGCCGTCGTACGCCCGCCACGACCACGACTCGAACGGGGAGCCGAGAATGAGGTGGCGGCGCCCCCAGCTCCGGAAGAGCCGAAGGTCCGCCTCCGAGGGATGGAGCGCCCCCGAAGGATGGGAGTGGACCGTTCCGACGACCGTGAGGTCGGCGGGGAGCATGTACAGCTGGAAGTTGGCGTGTCGGCGGCCCGCCGTCGTCCCCGGGAGCAGCAGCAGCTCCCCGATGACCCCGGGCGGGTCGGCCCGAAGGACCCCGCCGAATTCGTTCGGGTAGGCGCTCCGGGCGCTCGCGAGCGCGCTCGTGAGGGCGCGTCGGGAGATCGCGGTCGGCGAATCGCCGAGCCGCGGACCGCCGGGGGCGCGCTTACGCTGAGGGCGGAAGATCGGCATGCGCGCCCGCGCCTCCCGCCGCTTCCTCGGTCCACGGAAGGATCGACTTGCCCTTCAGACGGTAGAGGAAGCTCGAGCCGAACCGTACGATGCGCGCCCGTCGCGGGGACCGGTAGATCGTGAGCGACGCCCCGGCGGGCACCGCGACGTCCGCCTGACCGTCCACGATCACGACCGCATCGCGATGGGGGTCGGCCACGCGCAACCGGATGGTGCGGAGCGGTTCGATGACGATCGCGCGCGCCTCGGCCCGGAACGGGGCGATCGACGTCAGGACGAGGGCGTCCAGGCCCGGGTCGACGATCGGTCCGAGCGAGCTCAGCGAGTAGGCGGTCGAGCCGGTGGGGCTCGCGACGATGATCCCGTCCGAGCGGAGCCATCCGGCCAACTCCCCGTCGACCGCGACCTCGAACCGGGCCATCCGGCCGACCCGGGAAGAGTGGAGGACGACATCGTTCGTCGCATCGGGCAAGGGGGTGTGGTCGATCTCGGCCGCGAGCTTCATGCGTTCTTCGATGTGGTAGAGCCCCGAGAGCAGGCGCTCGATCGCCCCTTCGAGCTCCTTCGGCCGGTGGGCGGCGACCTCGGCGAGAACCCCGACCGTCCCCGCGTTGATCGGGAGAAGGGGGGTCGGGTTCCGGCCGAGGGTGTAGAGGAACGTTCCGTCGCCGCCGATCGCCACGAGCACGTCGGGGCGCATCGCTTCGAGCGGTTGGTGCGGAAGGGAGGGTCCGACGCTCGGGGCCTCGTCGCTGACCACGATCTCCGCGCGCGAGCCGACCTGGGCGATGGCCCGACGGGCGAGGTCGAGCGCCACCGGCTTCTTGGGGTTCGCGGTCACGCCGAGCTTCATAGGTACCCCTCGGCGGTCGCGGAGCGGGCGAAGGCAGGGTCTCCCCACGCGAAAAGGCTCGTCCTCCGGTCCACGGTCAGCGGGAACGCGTCGAGCGCCTGACCCGAGACGTCCTGGAGACCCCCGCCGGCCTCCAGCAGGATGCGGTAGGCGGCGGCGATATCGGTCGCCCGGAGGTTTCCGGCCTGGGCGGAGTTCTCGAAGAGGTAGGCGTCCGCGCCGCCCTCGGCCACGCCGAGGATCTCGAGGCTCGCGCAACCGAGCGATCGGACTCGTCGACCCTTGGCCGCGAACCGGAAGGCGCGCTCCGTGGCGTGCCGCCCGAGGTTGACGAAGAGGACCTCGGTCTTAGGAGTCCAGGCCCGCGTCGTGATCGGTCGGCCGTCCCGGAACGCTCCCCCGCCTCGCGCCGCCCAGTAGGTTGTCCCCCGGAAGAGGTCGCGCACGAGCCCGATGTCGACGCCCGCGAGGTCGCGGGTCCCGAGGGCGAGGGAGACGGTCGAGAACGGCAGGTTGCGGAGCGCGTTGTGCGTTCCATCGACCGGGTCGACAACGAGGGTCCGAGTTCCGCCGCGCGCCACGTGACCGATCTCCTCGGAGACCAGGTCCCAGTCGACGCCTTCGGCGTCGAGCACCTTCAGGATCTCGGCCTCCGCGAGACGGTCGATCTCCTCGGTCGGGCTCCCGCTCGCCCCCATCGCGACCACGTCGCCGCGGTGAGGCGATGTCGTCACGTCGCGAAAGACGCGGTGAACCGCGACGCTCACGCGGTACAGGATGTCGAGGTCGGGTCGGGCAGCGTCCGTCACAGCTCCGGCCACCGGGACGACGTTAAAGAGGACTTCTTCGGCGGCCGGGGGAGGCCGGTCCGGCCAGACGTTAAGTGGGACCTTCGCTCGGCCGCACAATGGAACTCCAATTCCTCGGCGGCGCGTCCGAGGTCGGTTCGCTCGGCCTCGTGGTGCGCGATCAGGGCCGGACCCTTCTCTTCGACTACGGGATGACCCCGACCGACCCTCCTTCCTACCCTCGGCCCGCCCCGACCAACATCGACGTCGCCGTCCTCTCCCACGCCCACTTGGACCATTCCGGGATGACGCCGCTGCTATCCCGGCTCCCCAAGGCCCGCCTGATCGCCACCCCGCTTACGCTCGCCGTCGCGGACCTCCTCACAAAGGACGCCCTCAAGGTCGCCCGGCTCGAGGGGTACCTAGCCCCCTACACCACCGGAGACATCCATTCGTACCAGGCGCAGGCCGTCGCGGTGGAGCGGCACGCGACCTTCCGCCACCGGGGGATCGAGATCCAGTTCACGCCCGCCGGCCATATCCCCGGAGCGTCGATGATGCTCTATCGGGGCGAGAAGGACGTGCTCTTCACCGGGGACCTGCAGACCCACCCGACGCACCTCGTCGGCGGAGCCGAACCGCTCGAATGCGACGTGCTGGTCATGGAGTCGACCTACTCCGGGAAAGAGCATCCCGACCGCAAGGAGACCGAGCGCCGCTTCCGCGACAAGGTCGCGGAGACCGTCGAGCGGGGGGGCAAGGTGATCGTCCCCGCCTTCGCCGTCGGCCGCGCCCAGGAGGTCCTCCTGACGCTCGCCTCCGCCGGGTTCGACACGTACCTGGACGGCATGGCCCGGGCGGTGAACTCGCTCTACCTCGCCGCTCCCGAATACCTCGCCGACGGGCGCCGGTTCCGCCGCGCCCTGGAAGGCGTCCACATCATCGAGCATCCCGGGGACCGGAAGAAGGCCGTGCGGGATGCCGAGGTCATCGTCACCACCGGGGGGATGCTGGACGGCGGCCCCGTCCTCTACTACATCGGGGAGTTGTACCGAGATGCGAACTCCTCCATCTTCCTCACCGGCTTCCAGGTGGACGGCTCGAACGGACGGCAGCTGCTCGACGAGGGGACGCTCACGATCGATGACACGACGATCCGCCCGGTCTGCGAGGTGGAGAAGTTCGACTTCTCCGCGCACGCCGGCCACTCCGACCTGGTCCGGTTCGCGCAAGCGACCCGGGCGGAGACGATCGTCCTGATGCACGGCGACCATCGGGAAGCGCTCCGCGAGGCGTTGACCGCGACCGCGAACGTGATCCTGCCAAGCAACGGCCCCTCGATCTCCCTCTAAACGCCCTCGGGGCGCATCGGGGCGACGTTAGTCCGAGCGGCGCCGGCGCCCCCGGCGGCCGGGAATCGGAACCGGCTCCTCGGGCTCCTCCGACGTCTCGACGAGGGCCTCCTGCATCGGCGGGAGCTCGCCCTTGGGCCGGACCAGGGTTCGGATCCGCTGGAGGAGTTCCGTGACGCCGTCCCCGGTCACCGAGGAGACGCGGAGGCGATCGTTGTCCCGTCGCAGGAGGTCGGACTTCGTCTCCACCGGGATCATCGGAAGGTTCGGGAACTCCTTCCGCCACCGTTCCAATAGCTCCTCCTGCTCTTCCACCGTTCGGCCGGAGGTGCCGGTGGGGTCGAGGAGGAAGAGGACCACGGTGGCCGCTCCCCGGACGGTCGTTTCCGCCTCGGCCTCCGCGGCGTTCGCGTAGCGGGACCGTCCGAGCACTCCGGGCGTGTCGACGACCTGGAGCCGGTCGAACCCCAGGTCGGCATGGCCGAGCGCGATGGAGAGGGTCGTGAACGGGTAGTCGGCGACCTTCGGGTGGGCGTTCGAGAGGCGTGCGACGAGCGAGGACTTACCCACGTTGGGGAACCCAGCGACGACGAGCGTCGGGAGCGCGGGGTCGACCTTCGGGCGCTCGTCCAGGTACCGGGTCACTTCCCGGAGCCGGAGCAGGTCGGGGTCGATCTCGCGGACGAAGCTCGAAAGTCGGCCGTAGTAGGTCCGTATCTCGTCGCCGAGCATCTCGGGACCGTGGGCGCGCTTCGCGCTCCGCTCGGCGTCCCGCTGCAAGCCGCGGATCCGCTCCTCCGCGCGCCGTACCCGGGTGAGGGAGCGGTCGAGCGTCCCGTCGCCGAACCGGCTCGACACGAGGGACCACTCGAACGGGGTGAGGGAGGGCTTCAAGAACCGACGGGTTTCGAGGCGGAGGTGGCGCACGACGGTCGCCCCGGCCCGGACGATCTTGAGCTCGGCCCGTCGACGGTCCCGCTCGGCCTTGGAGTCCCCGTGGGGGGTCGCGAGGGACGCCCGGTGGAATGCGATGTCGAGGAGCTCAACGGACGGAGGCGGGAGCGGAGTCGGCGCGCGATGGCGGCGGGGCCCCGGTCGTTGCGGACACATCCCTCGTTCGGAACCCCCCTAGCCGAATACCTTTGCGTCGGGCCCCCGACACGGTACCCAACGGATTTATGGTTCGTCCCACTCGCTCGCGGCGGGGAGTTACGTGCCGCGCTGGATATCGGACGAACCGGGGGAGGAAGCGGCCCTTCTCGAGTATCTGGGCATCCCTTCGGTCGATGCGCTCTTCGCCGACGTCCCGAAGAAGGCCCGCATCGGGCGGATCGGGATCGCCGCCGGTTTGGAGGAGCCCGACGTCGTCGCCCACATCGACAAGATCCTCGACCGCAACCGCCCGCTTTCCAAGTTCTCGAGCTTCCTCGGGGGACGGATCTCCACGCGGTACAGCCCGGCGGCGGTCGACTCCATCCTCTCCCGGAGCGAGTTCTTCACGTCCTACACACCGTACCAGGCGGAAGCCAGTCAGGGCATGCTCCGCGCCCTCTTCGAATTCCAGAGCCTCTGGGTCGAGCTGACCGGACTGGACGTGGCCAACGCGTCGCTCTACGACGGCGCGACCGCCAGCGGGGAGGCGTTGCTCCTCTGCCGCCGCATCCACGAGGGGAAGAAATTCCTCCTCCCGGCGAGCTTGCCGTGGGAAGAGAAGAGCGTCCTCGCGAACTACGCCTCCGGCGCGGGACTCACCCTCGAAGAAGTACCGTTCGACCCGCGCACCGGTCGGCTCGAGCTGGACGCCGTCCGTCAGGCCCTCGGCGGCCACGACGTCTTCGGACTCCTCGCTGACCTCCCCAACGGGTTCGGTCACGTGGACGAGGGGCTCTGGGATCTCAAGGGGATCCTCGGCGACGTACCGCTGGTGGTCTCGGCCGACCCGCTCGCCCTCACCGTGCTCGAGCCCCCCGGGTCGTTCGGGGCGGACGTGGTCGTGGGCGAGGGACAGGGCTTCGGGATCCCTCCTTCCTTCGGCGGCCCTCTCCTCGGGCTGTTCGCGTGCCGCAAAGAACACCTCCGCTCGGCACCGGGCCGGATCGTCGGCGCCACGGTCGATTCGGAAGGACGACCGGCGTTCGCCCTCACTCTCCAGACGCGGGAGCAGCACATTCGCCGCTCACGTGCTACGTCCAACATCTGCACGAACCAGTCGTTGATCGCCCTCGCCTTCGTTGTCTACGCGAGCCTGGTCGGTCCGCGCGGCCTCGCGAACCTCCAGACGTCCATCGCCGAGAAGGCGCGGACGCTCGCGAGCGCCCTCGGCAGCGTGGAGGGGATCCACTCCCCCCGCTTTGACTCGCCCTACCTCGGTGAGTTCACGATCGAGCTCAAGCACGGCACGGCGGACGGCTTTCTCGACCGCCTCCGGCGGCGCAAGGTGCTCGGCGGCATTCCGCTCGCGGACCCGCGGCCGGGAACTCCCGTGGGCCCCGCCCGCATCCTGGTCGCGGCGACGGATGCGACCACGGACCGCGACATCCAGAAGTACGTCAAGGGGGCCCGCACGGCGATGGCCTCGGTCGGGGGTGACCGATGACGTTCCGGCAGGCCCGCTGGGACGAGCCCAACGTCTGGGACCTCATACCGGACGCGCCCGAGGCGCCCCCGCCGGCGGTGCCCGGAATCCCCGAACGGCTCCGCCGGCGCGAGGCCGTGCGATGGCCCGAACTCTCCGAGCTCGAGGTCGTTCGGCATTACACTCGCCTTTCGCAGATGAATTTCGGGATCGACACGTCCTCGTACGCGCTCGGGTCCTGCACGATGAAGTACAATCCCAAGGTCTCCGAGCTCCTCGCTCGGCGGAAGGGAGCGGCCGAGCTCCATCCCGGCCAACCCGAGGCCACGGTCCAGGGGGCGCTCGAGATCTTCTGGCGGCTCGAGAAGATCCTGACGAAGGTCACCGGACTCCCCGAGGTCTCGCTCCAGCCGGCGGCCGGCGCGCACGGCGAATACGCCGCCCTGCTCATGGTGCGGGCGTACTTCCGCGACAAGGGCCTCCTCGGACAGCGTTCCGAGGTCCTCCTGCCCGACACCGCCCACGGGACCAATCCGGCTTCCGCTGCGATGGCGGGATTCACGACCCGGGAGATCCCCTCGAAGGACGGGTGCGTCGACCTGGCCGCCCTGCGGGCCGCGGTCAACGACCGAACGGCGTGCTTCATGCTCACCAACCCGAACACCGCGGGCCTGTTCGAGAGCGACATCCTCGAGATCACGGAGACGGTGCACGCCGCAGGTGGGATGCTCTACTACGACGGCGCGAACCTGAACGCCATCATGGGGATCACGACCCCGGGCCGGATGGGGTTCGACGTCGCGCACTTGAACCTCCACAAGACCTTCGCGACCCCCCACGGCGGCGGCGGCCCGGGCGCGGGCGTGCTGGCGGCCGGCGAGCGGCTCGCCCCGTACCTCCCGATCCCGAGGATCGTGAAGACCGGCCGGAAATTCCACTTGGATTACGACCGTCCTAAATCGATCGGCAAGATCAAGACGGCCTACGGGAACTTCGGCCTCGACCTCCGGGCGTACGCGTTCGCCATTTCCCACGGCGAGGAGGGCCTCCGCCACGTCTCGCGCCGGGCCGTGCTCAACTCGAACTACCTGGGAAAGAAGCTCGGTGCCTATCTCCCCCGGCCCTTCCGGACGCTCGTGAAGCACGAGTTCGTCCTGTCGGGCGCGCCGCTGAAGGAGCGGGGGGTACGCACGCTGGACCTCGCGAAGCGCCTCCTGGACGAAGGGGTTCACGCGCCGACCATTTACTTCCCATCCCTGGTGGAGGAATCGCTGATGATCGAGCTGCCCGAGACCGAGAGCAAGTGGGCGCTCGACGAGTTCGCGGCCGCGTTCGAGCGGGCGGTCCACGACACGCCCGAGAACCTCCACGCGGCGCCCCGGAACCTCTCCGTCTCCCGCATCGACGAGGTCCGCGCCGCGCGCATGCCGCTCCTCTCGTGGAAGGACCTCCGGGCCGCCACCGCAAAGGTTGAAACGCCCTCGACCGTCCCTTCCTCGACATGAAGGCGCGCGTAGAGAACGTATTCGCGAACCTCGAGCCGAAGCCCGACGTAGTGCTCCTCGCGAACGCCGTGGACCCGCACATCGACCGGAGTTTCTTCTATCTCTTCGATGTCCCGAGCGGCCTCTTCGAGGGCTCGGTCGCCATCGCGCACCCGGACGGGTCGCTCGACGTCACGTCGTCGCCGCTCGAGGCGGAGAGCGCCGAGCTCGCGGCGAAACACGACCCGCACGTCCAGATCCATGTCGTCGGCCGGGGCGAGAGCACGAAGATCCTCCAGAAGCTCGTCCCCTCGACCGCAACAGTGGGCCTCAACTATCGGGAACTGACCCACGCGGGCTACGTCCAACTGGCGGAGAGCCTTCCCGGCGCGAAGTTCGTCGACGCGGGCGTCGGCATCCAGAAGGCCCGCGCGGTGAAGGACGCGAGCGAGGTCGAGAAGATCCGCAAGGCGGCCGAGATCGGCTCGAAGGTCGGCCGGAAGATCCCCTCTCTCCTGCGCCCCGGGATCACCGAGCTCGAGCTCGCGGCGGAGATGGAGTATGCCATGAACCAGCTGGGGGCCAACGGGTGCTCGTTCTCCACCATCGTGGGGTTCGGCCCGCACAGCGCCGAGCCGCACTACCAGCCGGATGGGACTCCGCTGCGCCCGGGACAGTCGATGGTCTGCGACTTCGGCGCCTGGTACCGCCGTTACGCCTGCGACATCACCCGCTCGTTCCACTATGGGCCGCGCGACGACGAGATGAAGGCCGTCCACGAGTGCGTCGAGGCCGCGCAGAAGGCGGCGCTCGAGGTGCTCCGCCCGGGGATCTCCGGAAAGGAGGTCCACCGGGCGGCGGAACGCGTGATCGATGCGTCCCCGTGGAAGGGCCGGTTCACCCACGGGCTCGGCCATGCGCTCGGACTCGCCGTGCATGACGGAGGCCCCGGCCTCGCCCCGAACGTCGACGACCTCCTCGAGGTCGGGATGGTCGTCACGGTGGAGCCGGGCATCTACCTGCCGGGCAAGGGCGGAGTTCGGATCGAGGACGACGTCGTGATCACGAAGACCGGTTACGAGTTCCTCACTACAGCCCCGCGGGGCTACGTCGAGGTTTCGGCGTGAAGTTCGGGATCCTGACCGGTGGGGGCGACTGCCCGGGCCTCAATCCCGCGATCCGGGCGGCGGTCTTCCGGGCCGCTCACGGGGGCCACTCGACCATCGGCTACCTCGACGGGTGGAAGGGAGTCCGGGACGGGCTGAGCCGCCCGCTCACCGTCGACGAGGTCCGCCCGATCCTCAACCGAGGGGGCACGATCCTCGGCAGCTCGCGCACCAACCCGTTCGCCAACGAGGCCGACGGGGCCAAGGTCCTCGCGCGACTTGGGACGGATGGGGTCGACGCCCTCATCGCGATCGGAGGGGACGACACGCTCTCCGCGGCCCGGGAGCTCTTCCGCCGAGGAGGCCACGTCGTGGGGGTTCCGAAGACCATGGACAACGACGTGAACGGGACCGACTGGACGTTCGGATTCCACTCGGCGGTCGATGTCGCGGTGGACGCCTTGGAGCGGCTCCGCGATACCGCCTCGAGCCACCACCGCGCGATCGTGCTGGAGGTGATGGGGCGTCATGCCGGCTGGGTCGCGCTCGCGACCGGGCTGGCCGCCGGGGCGGACGCGACCCTCGTGCCGGAGGAACCGTACGACGAGTCGGCCCTCATGGAGAAGGTTCGCCGGGCGGTCGCGGCCCGGGGCTATGCCCTGGTCGTCGCGAGCGAAGGGATCGATCTCGGGGCCCGTCGGGGTTCCACCGGCGGAAAGGACGAGTTCGGACACGAGCTCCTGAGAGAGCGGGAAGTGGGGGTCGAGATCGCCCGTCGCATCCAGGAGGTCACGTCCGTCGAGACCCGGAGCGCGCAGATCGGCCACATCCAGCGCGGGGGACCTCCCGAGCTGTTCGACCGTATCCTCGCGACCCGACTGGGCGCCGCCGCGGTCGACCTCGCTCTCGCCGGCCGCTTCGGAGAGGTGGCCGTGCTCGCCGGTCCGGTGGTCCGCGGGATCCCGCTCGACCAGGCCCTGGGCACGCCCAAGATCGTGACTCCGGACTGGCTCAACCTTGCCCACACCTTTGACGCGTAGGAGGCTCCGTGCCGGTCCGAGCTCTCTGGTACTCGCGGGGGACCCTTTCGCTGCTCGACCAGCGCGAGCTTCCTTCCCGGGTCGTGATCCGCAAGATCCGGACCCTCGCCGCCACGGCCGATGCGATCCGAACGATGGCCGTGCGTGGCGCCCCCTCGATCGGCGTGGCGGCGGCGTACGGGATGGTCCTCGCCGAACGAGAAGGAAAGTACACCCCCGCGAAGGCCGCGGCGCTCCTCGGACGGACCCGCCCCACGGCGCACGACCTGTTCGTCGGGATCGAGACGGTGCGGCGGGCCTGGGCCCGCGGAAAGGACCCAAAGCGGGCCGCGGACGAGTATCGGGCCCAGATCGTCGAGGAGTGCCATCGGATCGGGACCGCCGGAGCCCCGCTGCTCGCGAAGGCCCGCAACGTGCTCACGCACTGCAACGCGGGGGCCCTCGCGACGGTCGAGTGGGGAACCGCGCTCGCCCCGATCCGGGTGGCCCGCTCCCGAGGAGCCCGACTGTTCGTCTGGGTCGACGAGACGCGGCCGCTCCTCCAGGGGTCCCGACTGACGGCCTGGGAGCTCGCACGCGAGCACATCCCGCACGCCGTCATCGCCGACAACGCCGCCGGCCACTTCCTGGCCACCGGGAAGGTCGACGTCGTCATCGTGGGGGCGGATCGTATCGCCCGCAACGGGGACTTCGCGAACAAGATCGGCACGTACGAGAAAGCGGTCGTGGCCCACGAGAACCAAGTCCCGTTCTACGTCGCCGCCCCGTGGAGCACTTTTGATGCCAGCACCCCCACGGGGGCGTCCATCCCCGTCGAGGAGCGCGACCCCGAGGAGGTCTTGGGGTTCGCCGGACGAAGGGTCACTCCCCGCTCCTCGCCGGCGCGCAATCCCGCGTTCGACGTCACTCCCGCCCGTTTCGTGACCGCCTTCATCACCCCCGGCGGCGTGATCCTCCCCCGACAGGTGCGCGCCACCCTGGCCCGCCGGGCGCCTTGACCACCGTCCCTCATTCCCCCGTCGGCCCCTGGTCCGGTGATAGGGTCCGGGATGTCCACGGACGATCTCATCCGAGAGCGAAGGGGAAGGGAGACCCCCGGGGTGGGGAAGCCCCGAGGGTCGAGCGGCGAGGCGAGAGGCCGGCCGTCCTAGGTGAGGCCCAGGAGCGGCTGGTTCAGCATGTGTACGGTTCCGCGAATGGCGGTCCCGAGGAGGGCCGGAACATCGACCCCCATCTGGTTCAGCGCGAGCACTAGGCCCAAGATCCCCACGATCGCCAGGCCCCACGCTTCGGGTGTTTTCATCGACATGGTTCGCACCTCGTGGTAGGTCTAAGGAGTCGGGCCCTCCCTAGATAAATCTCGACCTCCACTCGCAAGATGGGTCCGCCCGCCCTCGTAGCCGGCGAGGACCGGAGGCCGTATCGACGCGACCGCCCGGGGCAAGGTTCATAGCATCGAGCGGTTACGCGGTCGAGGCTGCCCTGGTAGTCTAGTGGTCTAGGATCTAGCTCTGTCGAGGCTGGGACTCGGGTTCGAAGGAGCGGCGGGATCCCTTCCCGCCCCCCGGAACTCCCGACCAGGGCGCCCTCCCCGGGTCGACACGACTTAACCTCACGGCGTCTGGGTTCCCCGTGGTCGAGGACCCGAAGCCCGAGGCACAGAAGTCCTCCTCCCGCTACCTCTCCCACCTCGTCGGGGACGTGCTGCGGGACGCGACGGAGCGCAAGCTCTTGGAGCGCGTCCGCGCCGAGCCCGTCCCGCACCACCTCGCCATCATCATGGACGGGAACCGCCGCTTTGCGGGAGCCCATGGCATGGGCGTGACCGACGGGCACGCCGCGGGTCGGGACACGCTCGAAAAGCTGCTCGATTGGTGCCTCGAGGTCGGGATCCGGGTACTCACGGTCTACGCGCTCTCGACCGAGAACTTCAACCGCCCCTCGGAGGAGATCGACGGGCTGATGGAGCTGTTCGACAAGGCGCTACGGGACATCGCGGTCGACGAGCGGGTCCATCGACACCGGATCCGCGTCCGGGTGCTCGGGAAGCGCGAGCTACTGCCCCCTCGGGTCCAGGAGGCGATCCAGATCGCCGAAACGGCGACGGAGCAGTACTCCGACTACCGCTACAACGTCGCCCTCGCCTACGGCGGCCGGGACGAGATCCTCGATGCGATCCGTGCGCTGGCCATCGAGGTCCGAGAAGGACGGATGCAGCCGGACCAGATCGATTCGGAGGCCGTCTCCCGCCGCCTCTACACCGCGGACCTGCCGGACCCGGACCTCGTCTTCCGGACCAGCGGCGAGGAGCGGATCTCGAACTTCCTGCTCTGGCAATCCGCCTACAGCGAGCTGTACTTCTCGGACGTGCTCTGGCCGGGCCTCACTCGGACCGACTTCCTAAGGGCGATCCAGGCGTACCAGAAGCGGCGTCGTCGGTACGGTAACTAGCCGCGTCCCGCGGGTCGGGAGGGTAGCTCAGCCTCCACATCGCCCGCGCCCCCAGGAAGAGGAGTCCGGCGAGGACCCAGACTATCCCGGCGAGGAGGTAGGCGGGCGCGATCCCGATCGAGGCGATGATCAACGCCCCGCCCAGCTGTCCCGCGGGAATGATGGCCCAACTCCCGAGGGAGTCGATCCCGAAGTAGCGGCCCTGCATCTCGGTCGGGACGAGGAGCTGCGCGACCGAGAGCCACGCCGTCCCGGCGATCCCCCCGAGCAGGCCGAGCGTGAACAGGGCGGCGATCGAGACCGCGGGGAGCGGAAAGAGAGCGAGCAGGATCGCGACCCCACCGGACCCCACTCCGTACGGGAGGAGCCAGGCCTTGCCCGCCCACCGAACCGCTCCGATGCGGCTCACGAGGAGCGAGCCAATCGCCGCGCCGGCGACCTCCGCTGCGAGCAGGGAGGCAAAGAGGAGGGCCGAACCGTGGAGGACGTCGGTGGCGAAGAAGACGAGAAACGTTCCCACGATGGTGGAGCAGAAGTTGAAGAACCCTGCGGAAACGGTCAGCTCGAGCAGACCCCGTGCCTTCACGAGCCATCGGAAGCCCTCTTTCAGGTCCGTAAGGTAGCTCGATCGGGCCGCCCCGGTCAGCGCAGCACGGCGGGGGGAGGCGACCGAGATCCCCACCAGGAGCGAGGCCGAGAACAGGAAGGTGACCACGTTCGTCGCGAGCCCGGCGACCGGCCCCACCGTGACGATCAAACCCCCCGCAATGGACGCCCCCGCGAAGGCGATGGTCGCCCGGCTGGAGCGGATGAGCCCGTTCGCGTCCGGGACCAGGGCGGGCCCCACCAACGAGGGGACGACCGCCTGCTCGGCCGGGTTGAAGACGGTGCTGAACGCAGCGACGACAAAGTTGGCCCCGAGGAAGACCCAGAGGTTGAACCCCCACACTTCCAGGTCCACGACGAGGAGGGCGATCGTGATGGCCCGCACGACGTCCGAGCTCACCATCAGCCATCGGCGGTCGTACCGGTCGACGAGCGTGCCCCCGATGAGGCTGAAGACGATCCCGGCCACCAGCGCGGCCGTCGCGAGCGCCGCGACATCCAGCGTGGAGCCCGTCGCTTGGGCGACGATCCAGATCGAGCAGATACCTGAAATGACGCTCCCGCCCACGGAGCCGAGGCCGGCGGCGAACACCCGCACGTACCCGGGCTCGCGGAAGAGGGTCCGGTACGAGCCGGCGGCGGTCGTCATCGATATCGAGGAGCCAGCAGGGGCCTCGTTTATTACGGGACGCACGGAAGGGGATGCCTCGGACCGGAACGACGTTTCCCTTGGGAGTACCCCCGAGTTTGGAAGATCCGGGGCCCGAGGGCCCCGGAGGTCCGGTTTACCGAGACGGGGGTGGAGAAGGCGCGGACCTCGAGGCTTCTACCAGGAGGTCGGCGATGGCGTCAGTGAGGGGCAGCTTGGTCCTTTCCTCGATCCAACCCCAGCCTCCGCCGTCATTCGCTTCCAGGAAGACGTACTCCCCGTCCTCCCGTCGGATGAGGTCCATCGCGGAGTAGCGCAGGCCGAGACCGGTGGCCAGGGCCACCAGCTTCTGGTTGAGCGGCTCCGGGAGGGCGATCGGGGCGCACCGCCAGCGATCCGGGTCGCCACGGGGTCCTTCAGGGGTCGGGAGCGTCGGGTACCGTCGCCAATCGACGGCGGTCGCGGGGTCCTCCTGCGAGAAGATCTCCGCTGCGAAGACGCGGGATCCGATCACGTACGCCCGGACCTCCGAACGCTTGCGAACGTACTCCTGAAGGAACACCGGGGAGACGCGGACGAAGTCGAGGTCTCGGAGCCGGGGATCCTCGGACGTGATCCGGTTCGTCCAGACCACCCAGTTCACGCCTTCCATGCGGGTGGTGAACGAGCGGTGGGTGAGGACCTTCAGTGCGACCTCGTCCTTGTGGCTGGAGAGAAAGGGGGCGATCCGCGCGGGATCGCTCGTTACCAAGGAGTCGGGGGTCCGGAGGCCGAGAGCCGCCGCGACCGAAGCTGCGAACAGCTTGAAACCCGATCGTCGACCCAAGTCGAGGGGGTTGACCCAGGGGGTCGAGGCGGTCAGGTAGAACAGGTTGGCGAGGAAGGAGGACCACTCCTCCATGGCCAGGAGCTCGTGGGCGAGGTCCATCCCGGGGACGTGGATGCGCGGGATGGAGACGCCCGACCAGATACAGGTCACCGAGGCCAGGTCGACGGGGCCCGACGTGGTCTCCAGCACCCCTTCCGGCCGACCTCCTCGGAGCCCAATGGTCGCAGGATGGAGGGTGACATTCTCCCCGTCGAACAGGGCGCAGGGTACGCCCCGGGCACGGAGATGGCGAGCGAGGAGGCCCTCGTGGCCCTCCGGGTCTCCGAGAAGCAGTATAACCATGGGGAAATCGATTAGCGCGCAGGCTCAAGCCGCAGGATCAGTGAGCCTCGGGTAGCCAATCCTGGGCTAGTAGACTTTCAAGGCCGATGTCTTCAACCGGTCGTTCTCCGCGGAGACCTTCTTCTCCGCCCAGAGCACTACGAACGGTCTAGTCTGCTCGCCCATCGACTTAACAGACGGAACTGCGGTATATATGGTACAGCCTAACGAATACCACCACCCTTAGGACCCTCTCGAGGAGGCTCCGACTGGGTCCTGCCAGCCCGTGCCTCCCTGGCAGCTCTTGGGCTGGCGGGGTGGGAAGGGACCTAACCCACCCCACCCGTCCTTCGGCCCCTTGGGTCAAACCGGGCCCGCGTTGGCTACGCCCGGTCCGCCTGCTTTCGGATGCGGGGCATGATGTAGAGGGCCACCAAGGCCAGCGCGGGAACGGTCGGGAGGCAAAGAAGCCCCCAGACGATCCCCGGGCTCGACGCGGTCGCGAGCACCAACCCCCCTACGATCGGCGCCAGGAGGCTGCCCACTCCGGCGACCGAAAAGAAGGCTCCGTTGTACGCCCCCAGGTCGCCCTGGGGGGCCAGGTTCGAGGGAAGGGTGGTCAACGGGATCGACTGCAGGTTCTCCCCCAGCGTGAGGATGAGAACGGATGAGAAGAACGCCGCGATGATCCCTATTCCGAGCACCTCGGGAAGTCCCAGCATGAGGAAGCCCACGACGTAGAGGAGGGCGCCGCCGATGAGGAGCGAGGTGTGGCGTCGCCCGAGGACGGCCCGGGTCATGGGGGCCTGCCCGATGACCACGACCAGGCCGTTGACAGCGAGCCCGGCGCCGATGAACAGGTAGGGGACCCCCAGGACCGTGTTCACGTAGAGCGGGAACGTCACCACCCACTGGTCGGCCGTGAGCTCGAACAGGGCGACCGCCACGCAGAGCGCGAGGAACACCCGATCCTGGGCGATCACCCAGAGGCTGGTCCGGATCGAATTCGACCCTGCGCCCCGAGCGTCGACGGCGCCGGGGGACAGGGTCGCCATTCGGGTCCGCTCGTAGGGAGAAGGTTCGAGGAGCAGGGTCAGGACGATGAAGGCCGCGAGGACCATGGACGCGGCAATGAGCGCCACATTGACAAATCCCACGAAGGCGATCAGGGAACCCCCCGAGAACACCCCGATCGTGAATCCCAGGTTGGAGGCGATCCGCAACCAGGAGTACCCCATCGTACGGTCCGACCCCTGGACGAAATCCGCGATGTAGGCTTGCACCGCGGGGCCGCCCATCGCGCCCACGGTCTGCAGCACGGTCACGAAGATGATCAGGCCGAGCAGCCATCCGATCGATATCGTGTAGGCGATGACGAAGAGTGTGAGGCCCTCCCCCAAGAGAGCAATCAGGAGCACGCGACGCCGGCCCAATCGGTCCGCGAGCAGGCCCGCGGCCGGGAGGATCGCGAGCGGAAGGACCCCGGTGAGGGCGACGAGCACTCCGATCTCGGCGTACCCAACGTCGAAGACGTTCCGAAGATAGAGGAAGAAGAAGGACGCGACCATGGTGAAGCCGGCGACGCGGACCGCCGCGCCGACACTCAACCATTGCACGCTGCGTTGCATCCGTTCGGCTCTCCCGATGGGCCGTGGGAACGATTGAGAAGACGTCCCCTAGGACTTAGAGTGTGCTTTCTGGGCCTTAAGGACCGCTCGCCGCTCGCGACAACGAGGGTTGCAAGAGCCCGGGCGTGGGGTGGCTGGGTTTCCCGGAGGAATTGGGGCCCGGGCTCGCCCCGGATCCGCTCGCTGCAGTATGTAGAGTCCGCTTTTTTCTTCCCCTACTAGAACCCATCGCTCGCGACCTCCTTCTCCACCGTCTTCCAGAACAGCCCCAACTGATTCTCTATGGGTAGTTTCCGCTGCCAGGCCTCCGTCGGCGTCTCCAGCTGCTCCGT
>DATGZO010000016.1:0-53952 GCA_035297105.1 Thermoplasmata archaeon | reverse complement strand
GTATCTTTCGTTACGTATGCGCGCGAAAGGGTTCGGAGAGACGTCAGGCTCGGTCGACCGCCGGATCGTCGGTCGCGTTCGGCCGGGACCCTCGCGAGGGATCATCCGTCTACAGCCCGAGACATGGAGTCTCCTGGCGGCCCTCCGTCGTCCATTGCTAGACTCTGAGGGGAACCTCGTCGGGTTCGAGTCATTCGACCGACTCGTGCGGCGGATCCTGGCTGAACGAAGGGATTCACATTCGCCGGGTTCGCAGCTGCGGGAGGGGATTCGGTGAGCGCGGTGGCCTTGGCCCTCGCCTCGGACCTCGACTCGCCACCGTGGGCCTGCGAGGAGTCCTACGGTGAGGCCGACTCCTGCCCGTCCTGCGGCCACCCCGAATCGGCTCACAAGATCCTCCTGACCCCAACGATCTCCTTCGTCATATGCCACGAGCCGACGGAGTCGGGGGAGTGCTTCCGGGTTCGTCACGCCGAGGGCGTCCCGTTCGGCGCTTGCAGGAGGGACCCGGCGTGAGCGGAGGAGACGACGGCCCAACCGGCCCTTCGGAAGCTGAGGCTGGCTGGTCGGTCTATCGCGGGCACGGGCACTATCTATGCGCCGGGTGTGGCCGCCCGGTACCCGAGTCCTCGACGGAACCGGTCTACGTTCTCGACGAGCGGAGTGGATTCAGAGCAAGGAGGGTGGAGCCCGACTGCTTCAAACGCGCGCGGGAGGAGGCGTGGCCATCGCCGAGTCTGACCGACGATCTGAGACCGGGTTCGCCCTTGCCTGCGAAGGAAACGCCGATCCGACCGGCCCCCGTGATCGGCACCCGCTCCCGTGGGCAGACCACCGAGGACAAGGTCACGATCCTTCGCTCGGCGGGACGGTTCCCCTCTGATGCGACAGCTGAGGAGGTCGCGTTCGGGCTTGAAGTGGCTCGACTAATCGGGCTCGATCCGTGGCTCGGCCAGGTGATGTTCCTCCGGTTCGACCCTGCGGGCAAGATCCACCCCTTCGTCGGAATCGATGGAATGCGGGCGGTCGCCGAGCGGAGCGGGAAGTACGACGGTCGGGAGATCGACGTCGAGCTCGCGAAGGGGCCCGACGGTCGAGAGAAACCCGTCAGGGCCATTTGCCGAGTACACCGGAAGGACTGGAGCCGTCCGCTGGTGGAGGAGGTCTGGTTCGAGGAAGCGGTCCGGAAGCGCAAGGACGGCCAACCCACGAGGCCGTGGGTCGAGATGCCTATCACGATGCTCCGGAAGGCAGCGGAGGAGCGATCGCTCCGGGCAGCCTTCCCGCTCCAGCTCTCCGGGGTCTACGGAGAGCAGGAAGCTCCGACGGAGTGGAAAGGGTGAGCGCTGCCATCCGATCTCCTACCGAACCGCGTTCGATCGGACAGCCCGGTGTCCTGACCGGGGTCCACGACGAATACAATCCCGATGACGAGGCCGTGATCGCGGCGCCGGACGAACGGGATGCGGTCGCCAGAGAGTCCCTCGACGACCTCGTGGATCTGCGTCCCTTGAAGGGAGTGGCCCGGCACCTCCCGTCCGGAGACCCAGTCCGCCTACTCATCGAGGGGGAACCGGACCGTCTCCCCCGTGCGGTACTGGCGGCGAAGGCGGACTCGTGGGTCCTGCTCCTGCTTCGGGCGGGTTGAGGAGGATCCGGTCTTGACCGACGTTTCCCGCGAAGGTCCAACCCGCGTCCAGATACCCGGGCAACTCGTCGACGCGGACGAGGGCCTGCTTCTTCGGGGCCGGGGCAACACGCTTCTGGGTAAGCGCCCGGACCTGCTCGAGGTTCGACAGGTCGACCCCTTCCAGCTCCTTCTCGGAGTAGCCAAGGGATCCCAAGAGCACCCGCGCGACCTCGCGGCGCACGTCACCCTCCGAGGCGACTTCTCCTGTGAGGATTGGCTCGCACCGGCGATACGCCTCCCGCATCTCCTCGACGAGGTCCCCCGGCAGGCGGTTCTTGTTGAGGGAGTACCGGGCTGTGATGTCGCCCGAGTGGCCGCCCCAGTGAACCACGAACCGATGCACGACCTTCCCCTGGCCCTCGGCTACGCCGAGACGAGTCTCGAAGAAGACCCGCAGCACGTATGGCCGGTCCTTCATGTCGAGCGACCGGAACGCGGCCCGCACCGCACCGCTGACGTTCATCGTCCGCAGGAAGGGTCTCCGTCCGCGTCCCGGACTCACGAGGTCGCTCGCCCGCGTCAGCTTCTCCCCTTGAGCGATCCGGAGCTTGAGGTAGTCCTCGATCGCCTTGCATGTGGGAAGGGGGGCGAAAGTGAGGTAGGTGTGCCGGGCCTTGGACAGCGACTCGCGGACGACCACCAGCGCCGGGACTTTCCGGAACTTGGGCTCACTGCCCGAGAGGTCGAGTTCGGGGAAATCCCCGAGAGTGAAACCGTCGTCGCCGAGATAGTTGCCGACGACCTCGGGACGGACGCCGCTGTAGGCCATGAGAGCACAGGTCACCCGGTCCCTCAGGGGAGCCCGGGCGAGAACGGTCCGTACCTGCCCGGGCGATGGAGCGATCTCGTCGACCAACGTGGGAGTGGATTCCCGCCCCTTGATGTTCACACCGGTCACGGCGAGACGTCCGTTGTGCTTCCGCCACGAGTTGACGGCTTTGACGGTGCTGTGGATGTAAGAGCCGGCGTGCTTGGCTCGGGACTCGACCTCAACGAAGTCCATGACGAGGTCACGGAGCGGCTTGTCGCCCATGCGTGCCAAGGCTTCGGGAGTGACCTTCATGAGGCGAGAGAAGGCTGCGAGGCGCCGGACGTAGACGTCGGCCGTGGCGCGGCTCCCTTGGGCTACGTTCCGGTGCCAGCGGCGTCGGTCGTCGGACTCAGCGAGGAAGGGTACGAGGCGGGGGGTACGGTTTGGTCCCATGAGGAAGGTAAGGGAGCATGGGTTCTAATAGATTCTCCTATAAGGCCCCGGCGGGCCCGCCCCGGGTTCTCTCGGCGCCAAGCATTGAAGAGGCCCGCTCTCGCTACTTGGTCGTGGAGCGGAGGGCGGCCGTGACGATACCGGAGGAGCGGGCGGTCGGGACGCTTCCGTCCGTCCTCGATTGGCGCCTCCCGGTCACCCTGGTCGGGTATGGGATGGCCGCCTTCTCCATCCTGCTGGCGTGGCTCTGGGGCGCCGGGGTGCAGACCTCTCCGGTCGATTTCAGTTCGGGGCCCCCGCTCTCCACGCTGTTGCTGCTGTCGGCTTCGATCGGACTGCTTGCCCTAGGGTCGGCGATCGTCGCCGTCTTCGGCTCGACCTACGGACACGTCGTGGGTCTCGTCATCGCGCGGACGGTCTCGGGAACGGCCCGCCCAACCCGGAACGTACCCCGACTCGCGGTCTTCTGTTTCGTGCTCGGGATCGGCCTTCTCCTCATGGGGCTCCTCATGCCGGTAGCCAACCTCGGCTTCAGCTCCGAGCCCCTGTACCTTTCTCCCACCGTCCTCTTCGTCCCCGCGACGGTCGATGGGGCGGCCCTCGGAGTTCTCGCACTCGGGATCGCCCTGCTTCGGGTGGGGCGCACGCGCTACCCGACCGAATCCCGGGCGTGGTGGCGCCGCACGGGCCGGTATGCCGCCGTCGCGGGTGTCGTGGTCTTCCTCCTCGTAGCGGCCTTGCTGACCGCCCCGGTGCATCAATCGTTCTCCACTCAGCTCGACGTTTTCAGTGGCGAGGGGGGAGGGATCGCGGTTGAGTCCTTGCCCCAGGGAACTCACGTGACGGGTTCGTGGACATCGAATCCGGCTGGGCTGGTCAATTTCACGATCCAGGACACGTCGGGAGTCACGATTTACGCGGTCAACGCGTCGTCCGGAACGTTCTCCTTCACCGCCGAGGGCGTTCCGTATACCTGGTACACCTTCCAGGGCACCGCCTCGTTCAACGGAACGGTGACCATCACCGGCGCGTTCAACGCGCCGATGTGGTCCTGGCCTCCGGGCGAGCCCGGGAATCCGACCTAGGCGTAGGGCCCGGTCACGAACCCTTCGGGAAGGCCGTCAGGTCCGGCGGCGGGTATCCGACGGCCCACTGCCCGGGAAGGCGAGATTCCCGTCGGCGCTGGTCGGAGGGAGGAAGGTCGCCTCCGTCACGAGCCTCGCCCCGGCGGCGCCGCGGGCGGTCAGGCGGTAGTTGTCGCCCTCGTGGAGGACGAGCCCGGTCTCGACCAGCTTGCGGAGGTGGAAGGCGATCTTGGGGGAGTCGTCGAGGCCCGCCGCCTCCATGGCCTCGCCGAACGACGCGGGCGCTTGGGCCAGACGCAGGAGGACCTTTCTGCGGATCGGGTTCGCGAGCGCCTCGAGCGTGGCGTGGGTCTCCTCCGGCGATACGGCGCCGCCGAGGGAGACGGCGACCTCGGGGCTCACGCGGCGGGGATTGAAGCCGACGCGGAGGGGGCCGTGCCCGGCGAGGTCCGAGCGCAACCGGTCCAGCACTTGGACGATGTCCTCCATACGGTGGTGCTCGAGCAGCCGCTCGACCTCCGCGACGACGACCGCCGTGTTCTCGTGGTCGACGAGGAACGCCTCGGCCCGCTCCGCGAGCCGGTTCGGGTTCGCCGGATCGAGGGGCTCGAAATGCAGGTGCGGCTGCGAGGGGGTCGGAGTCTGGCCGAAGAGAAGGACCTCGTACTTGCCTCCAGCGGCGAGGGCACGCGCTTCCCGGACCGGGTCCCGGTGGGTCTCCTGAGGGGTTTCGAACTCGTGCTCCTGGGCGACCAGGCGGAGGGTCTCCCGCACCTGCTCGATACGGAACGGTTTGCGGAGGTAGTCGAACGCGCCGAGTTTCATCGCGTCGATCGCGGTTTCGACCGTGGCAAAACCGGTCACCACGACCACGAGCGTGCGCGGCCAGCGCTGGCGGACCTCGCGCAACAGTTCGAGCCCGCCCTGGCGCGGCATCTTCAAGTCGGTGAGTACGAGGTCGACCTCGTCGTGCTCGAGCGACTCGATCGCCTTCAGGACCGAAGGGGCTCCGGTCGCCACGTGGCCGTCCTCCCGGAGGAGGTCGGTCAGTTCGTCCCGGAAGACGGTGTCGTCGTCCACGACCAGGATGCGCACGGCGGACCGAGCACGGGGAGGGATTAGCGTTTTCTCAAAAGCCCTCTGGAAACCCCGGGGGGTCGGAAAGAGTTGGTCACCGCCGAGGATCGCCCCGACCCCCGGGAACGGGCTCCTACCGACGGGGCGGCGGGGTCTCGTGGAGCGGGAGCGAGACGAGGAACCCCGCCCCTCCGCCCTGGACGTTGCGGGCCGTGATCCATCCGTGGTGCGACTGGATGATCCCGTGACAGACCGCGAGCCCGAGTCCGGTGCCCTGGCCCTGGGGCTTGGTCGTGAAGAACGGCTCGAAGATGTGCGGCAGGACCTCCGGGGGGATGCCGGGCCCCTGGTCGACGACCTCGAGTTCGGCGCGCGTCCCCTGACGCCGGACGGTGATCTGGATCGCGCCCTTCCCGGCCATGGCGTCGTACGCGTTGTTGAGGATGTTCGTGATCACCTGGATCAGCTGACCGCGGTCCCCCGCGATCGGGACCGGACCGGACGGGTACACTTCCTCGAGGTCGACATCGGCCGACTGCTTGCCTCGGAGAAACTCGACCGAGTCCCTCGCGACGGTCACGAGGTCGAGGTCGGTGACGTGGGGTTCGTCGCGACGGGCGAAGTCCAGGAGCCCGTGCACGATCCGGGCGGCCGCGTCGACCTGCTCGGTCATCGTGTCCAGCCGGGCCAGCACCCAGGGGTCCTGGCTTCGACGGCGCAGGCTCTCCGCCACGAGCATGACGTTCGCGAGGGGGGTGTTGATCTCGTGGGCCACGCCGGCGGCCAGCTGACCGACCGAGGCGAGCCGGTCGGAATGAGCCGCCCGGAGCTCCCAGCTTCGCTGCTCGGAGAGGTCGACCGCGACCCCGAGGTAGTGGGTCACCTCACCCGAGGCGGTGCGGATGGCGGTGATGCTCAGGAGGACCGGGCGCTCGCGTCCCCTCCGGTCGCGATTCATGATCTCACCCGACCAGTGCCCCCGCTCGGGGTCGGCGAGGTCCTTCCACATCTGCTCGTACACTTCGGTGGGCGTGTGCATGCTCCGGACCAGGTTCGGTTTCCTTCCGATGCATTCGTCCCGGGAGTAGCCGTAGATCCGTTCGAAGGCGGGGTTGACGTCGACCATCCGGCCCGTCGCGTCCGTGATCTCCATCGCGTTCGTGGAGGAGTGGAAGGACTCGTAGAAGAGCCGGGCCCGTCGCTCCTCCTCGACCCGTTCCGTCACGTCCCGGAGCATGATCATCGCGCGGGCGGGCACTCCCGGCCGGGTCCCCAGGGGCTCGACCTCGATGTCGAGGAAGACCGTGTGGGCCGCGTTTCGATCCAGGGTGCGGACCGAGCGGAAGCTCGCGGGCGAGGTGCGGCGCAGGGCGGCGTCGATCGCCTCCCGGATGGCCACCGACCAGGTGCCGTCCTCTTTGAAGATCTCGTGGAGGTTCGAACCGAGGGCGTCCGGCGCCCGTCCGGTCATCTTGAAGAAGGCCGGATTAGCCCACGTGATGGTCCCGGGGTCGGTGACCACGACGATCCCGATGGGAGCGAGCTCGAGCACCTCCCACGAGAGCGCCGGGTCGATCGGGCCGGGTTCCACGAGAGTGCCTCGTCGCCGGGGACCCGCCGCCGGCTCAAGTGGCTGTCGGGTCGCGCCGCCCCCGGGGCGGGCGCTCCGGACCTCCCGACGGCCGGGCTGGGGGGTGTTGGAGCCGGTTCGTGCGCTCGTCAAGTGAACCTGACGGGCGGATTATAGTCTCAATTCACGGTCGAGCGACGAAATGGGAAGCCCGGAAGTGCTGGTGGTCGGCGAAACCCCCAGCCTGGGTCGGTCGATCACGGACATGCTGGTCTCGGGTGACGTCCGGGCCCGGTACGTCGGGGACGTCCGCAGCGAAGCGCCGCTCGCCACGCTCGCCCGCCGGTTCCCGGTCGTCGTCGCCGCTTCCAACAGCCTCTACTGCGCTACGGCCCGCAAATGGGTCCGGGGCGAGATCCCGGATGTGGCCCTCGTGGTGGTGGGATCACGAGACCCGGTCCTGACGCAGGTCGCGAAAGCGGTCCATCTGGTCTCCCTCCCCCTGCGGCCCTCCCGTTTCCTCGAGATGATCCGGGAGCTCCTCGCCGCAACGTCCGCGCTCTCCTCGTAGGAACTCGCCGCCGGGCGGGACGGAAGGCCCCGATGGGAGCGGCCGACTACGCCGAAACGAGCCAGTGGCCTGTCGGCGGTTCGCGCAACGCTATCGCTATTGCCGGTTCGTGGGCTAGGTCGAGCTGCACGGAACCCTCTCCCTCGTGCCAGGAGATCGAGCACGGAAAACCAGCCCCGACGAAGACATCGATCATCGGTCGGTTCTCCGGCCGGACCGTCGCCTCGAACCGTCGGATCCCCGCCTCCCTCGCCCGTCGGGCGAGTTCCCACAGGAGCAGCGTGGCGGCTCCCTGGCCATGGAGGTCGTCCGCGACCAAGAACGCGACCTCCGCCCGGTTCGGGTGATCGGCCACCCGGACGAACTCTCCCTGCGCGATCACGCGCTCCCGGCCTGGCTCGATGGTCTCGAGGAGGAGCGAGAGTCGATTGGCGCGATCGGTCGTGGTGAGGATCTCGGACGCGGCGTACGCTCGACGCACCGGGGAGAAGTACCGGAGCTCGAGAGAGTGCGGCGATAGATGCGCCAGGAAATCGAGGACGCGGGCTCGGTCCCCCCGGGCCACGGGGCGTATTCGGACCTCGGTCCCGTCCCGCAGCTGAAGGGCTTTTCCGAGGACCTCCCCCGGGCTCGGCCCGCTCGAGTTGGTGCCGGGGGACGGCGCGCCCTCCGTGGGCCCCGCGCCCTCTTCTCTCATGGTGACCTCGCCGCCGATTCTCCCGGTGTGGGAAGCCCGGCCCCGCTACAAATGCGTGGAGTGGAGGCGAGTTCACGGACGGTCGGCCCGGGGAATCCGTCGTCGAGGGGCTCGATGGGCTCAACTCGGCTCGACGAGCGGAAGATGTAGGTCGGGGGCCGAGTGTCCATTCGAGATAGGTCAATGACGAATCGAGAACCGTCCTCGGGTGGGGCGATGACATCATCGGGCCGGGAATCGTTCCTCGGGGTGTGGCGAAGGGAGGGGTCGCGGTGACGGGCCCGGCCCCGGCGGGCCGGACTCCCCCGCTCCTCCGGGCGAGACCATGAGTACGAAGTCCCGTTCCCGACCTGCTAGGGTGCCGGGCGCGACCCGCCTCCTCGTAGCCCTCGGTGGCAACGCGATCCAGCCGGCCCACGACCGTGGGACGTGGAAGGAAGCGACTCGCCAGATGCGCCGGACCGTCGAGTCTCTCGCGGCCGTCGCGGTCCCCGGACGCGAGTTGGTCCTGACGCATGGGAATGGACCCCAGGTCGGCGACCTGCTCCGGGAAGCCGAACTGGGCGCAGCTGAAGTGCCGGTGCCGCCGCTCCACGTGCTGGGGGCCGAGACCCAGGGGCAGCTCGGATACCTGATCGCCCAGGAGCTCGGGGCGGCCCTCCGGCGGGCACACCTCGACCGGACGGTCCTGCCTATCGTCAGCCGGACCGAGGTCTCGGCCCGGGATCCGGCGTTCCGACACCCGACGAAGCCGGTGGGCCAGTTCTACCCCGCGACCGAAGCCCGCCGTCTCCACCGGACCCTCGGTTGGACGATGCAGGAGGACGTTCAGCGGGGCGGCTGGCGGCGCCTCGTCCCCTCCCCGCAACCCTTGCGCTGGCTCGAGGGCGACGCGGTGCGCCGGATGTTGGACGCCGGGCTGGGAGCCCACTGCGTCTTCGTGGTCGCCGGCGGTGGGGGTATTCCCGTCGTCCGGCGACGGGGACGGTGGGAAGGGGTCGACGCGGTCATCGACAAGGACCGGGCGGCGGCCCTGGTGGGTCGAAGCCTGAACGCCGACACGCTCGCGATCGTCACCGACGTCCCCGGTGCGGCGATCGGCTACGCGAGCCGTCACCCCCAGTGGCTGGGAGAGGTCGGCCTCGACGAGCTCACGCGCTACTGGAAGCGGGGGGAATTCGGGGAAGGGAGCATGGGGCCGAAGGTCGAGGCAGGGATCCGTTTCCTGCGCTCGGGAGGGCGCGCTTTCGTCATCACAGACCTTCGGTCTCTACCCGACGCGCTCCGCGGAAAGGCGGGCACCCGGGTCGGGTCGATTTCCGCGTAAGTCCTTGGACGAATCGGTCCTATCGGGCGGTTCGAGGACCCGCTCGAGTCGTCCCTGCTCGGACAAGGTTGAAGTAACCTGACTCGCTTCCGACGCTTGTCGATGCCCGTCGAGAAAGCGCGCCCGCTGCTCCCGCCCGATGAAGATGCGCCGCCGGACGCGGCCAAGCTCGCCGACCGCATCTCCGCCGAGCTCGAGCTCCTGAGCCGGAACGTCGACATCCTGGAGCAGCTCTCTGGACGGACCCCGAAGGGGATCATTCGCTTGAGCGAGGCCCTCCGCCTCCCGATCCACAAGGTCCGGTACTCTCTCCATCTCCTCGAGCGCGAGGGGGTTATCCAACCGAGCGCGGACGGGGCGGTCGTCACCGATTCGGCCCGCGTGTTCTGGGAATCGCTCGACAGTTCGTTGAACGAGATGAGCCGGCAGATCGACCACCTGAAGGAGCGCGCGGCCGCGCACCGTGCGACGCCGCCCGCGGGCCGGAAAGGCTATTAGAGCGATGCCGGCTCGACCGCCTCGGTGCCGCCGTAGCTCAGCGGCAGAGCGATCGGCTGTTAACCGAAAGGTCAGCGGTTCAAAGGGACGGTGGGCCCATCCCACCGTCACGGAACTCCGCTCGGCGGCGCCTCCGGACCATGCCCGTTGGGCCCGTAGCTTAGCCCGGCCGAGAGCGACCGGCTCATAACCGGTCGGTCGACGGTTCAAATCCGTCCGGGCCCACTTCACGGCCGGCACGATCCTGCAAGGAGTGGCGCGGTGTCGCCGGCTCCGCGGGGAGATGGTGGGGCGGGCTCCTCCGTTGGTGCGGTCTCCTCACGGGATTCGCAGGCCAACCCCGGGGGATCTCGCGGACGCCGGGCGACCCCACCGGCCAGAGTCGGGCCGGTCCGCCGATCGCCCCGACCCGGCGACAGAACCCCCGGACCCTCGCCCCGTCTCGTCAAGCCGGATTGATTGAGGTTCTATATGGCATGCCCCAGGTCCGATGCTCCAAGGTGTCCCATGGGAAGCACAGCTTTCGGAGGAATAGCGAAAAAGTTCCACGCGACCGACGAGCCGAACGTGACCGCACAGGAAAACGAGGTCGCGATGGGCCGGAACGCGGTGAAGGCGTTCTCGGGCACACGGATCCTCTTTGGGCTGATCTTCCTGTTCGACGGGATCCTGAAGTGGCAGCTGATCGCGACCAATCAGATGCAGGGCGCCGTGGGAATGTCGAACTTCTACAACATCGCCGTCATCAACAACAACTGGCTGGCGTTCGGCGTCCTGGTGGGCCTCGGGGAGACGATCGCCGGTATCGGACTCCTCCTGGGACTCTTCCAGAAGCCGTCGGCCCTGATCGCCGCGGTGGTCATGTTCTTCATCTGGGGAGTGGGCGGGTATGGCGGAGCGGGATACCCCGGTTACACCGACCCCGGCGGGGACCTGATGCTGGCGCTCATCTTCGTGGCGCTGGTCTTCGCCCCGACCGCGTACGGGCTCGCATCCCGGTTCCGCCTGCCCGAGAAGCTGGCCGGCCCTTCGATCGGCCGCCGGCTCCTGCGGTTCCTGATCGCGTAAACCAATTCGGGCTCGGGCGGGACCTTCCCGCCCGAGCCCCACCCATTATTCTTCGGGCGGGTCAAATCGGTAAGAGAAGCGTTTCCGGCACCCATCCGGAAGTCGATCGCCGGACCCACGGGGGGAGGGGGTCTCAGGAACGGCCTCTTGTCGAGTGGGGAAACGGCGAGTCTGGAGCCGAGGTCAAGCCCCGTTGACGGGTCCGTTTAATCTCATCTCACAGCTCGATCCCACATGTCGCAGCCCACCGAGGCAGGCGCGGGACTGGTTTCGAAGAGGCGTCGGCGAGCTGTCGTGCTCATCGTCGCGGCAGTGGTCGTCGCAGGGGTGCTGCTCGCCATGGCGTTCGTGCCCTACAGTTCCGCATCGAAGGAGATCCAGGTCTCGCCCGGTACCCCGGCGACGACCCAGCTAACGATCCCCCACGCCGGCTGGGTGACGGTTCACTTCTACCACCCCTACGGAATGATGGCGATGCACTACTGGATGCAGGGATCGGGCGGAATGATGTTCGACCACTCCATGATGGGAGGGTCGGATTCGTACTCCTTCTGGAGCTGGGGTGGTACGTACGAGTGCGGTGCCGGTTACGAGGGCTCCGGGTCGGGCATGATGACGGTCTGGGTCAACGCATCCTGGGGCATGCTCTAGCTCGGAAGGTCGGGCCCCGGCCGAGAGGAGGCTCCCAGCAGCCCTCGCCGCCTACGCTGGTCCGAGTTCCATGACGATCCTCGGCCAGGCTCCGTCCAGGATCCGAGTTCGGGTCACGAATCGGGCCGAAGGCGAGTTGGGGTTGAGACACCCACCGAATTTCATGTTCCGGGGGAGCCACTTCCAGAGGGCGAACGGCAGGATTCCCAGGCCGTTGTGCTTGGAGAGGGTCCGCGTCGCGCCGAAGCCGGCGAGCTGGGCGAGCTCGGTCAGGCCGGATTCGGTGGCGGCACAGTAGATCGTCTCCTCGAGCTCCGGGGGATGGAAGAAGCGCAGTAGCGGCCGCGTTCCGGGAAGGAGCAGTCCTTCCATGAACACTCGTCCCTTCGGGGCGAGCCTACGTCGGATCGCTTCCAGGGCTTTCCACGGGTCGCGGAGATGGTAGTAGACTCCGAGGAAGAGGACGACGTCGAACTCCTCCTTCATCCCGTCTAGGTCCAACACATCCCCCACCCGATACTCTACATTCGACCTGCGAACGGTCTTCGCGAGCTGGAAGGGCTGGGTACCCGACCCGTGGGCCTGCTTGTTCTGGAGGCGGTCAATCGCTAGGACGCGTCGGGCCCCGCGTTCCTCCGCGAGGAAGCTGTAGTAGCCATCCCAGGCACCGATGTCCAGCACCGAAAGACCGTCGAGTCGTGAGGGAAGCAGGGCCCCTATCCACTCCTGCTGGGCGGGGTTGCTGATGCCGGGGGTGACTATCCCTCCTCCCAAGTCGATGTGATGCCACCAGTGCAAGGAGGCCACGGCCGTCGCCAGATCGCTCGGAGGTGGTGAGCGAGGCCGGCGGTCGGACGGGTTCGCGGGTTCCTCGTTCATGCCTATCGTGAATCCGGTGGTGCGTCCCCGTCGCCGAACGACGAGGAATGGCGACCAGCGGAAGGGGGGTCGCACATTAAGCTGGCACCCCGTGGAATCCCGAGGCGGTCGCTCGGCGCGAGAGTGGTTGGTCCGATCCGGCCGGGGCCATCCTGACCGCGGAGCCGGGCCCCGGGACCGGGGTGCCTACTTCGGATGGGCGGAGAGGAACTTCGTGAGGGTGTCGACCACTCCACCGCCGACGTCCTCGAAGTCGTACGTGACGGTGACGATCGGCTGGGGAACGTGGATGAGCCGGGCCAGGTCGACCGGACTCCCATCCAGGACGATCTCCGCCGACGAGCGCCGGATGGTCTCTTCCAGCTCCCGGATCTGCTCCGGGCTGTATCCCATCGCCGGCAGGACCCGCGTCAGGTGCGGGAAGTCGGCGTAGACTTTGACGAGGCTTCCGACCGCGGTCGCCTTCGCCTCGACGATCGTCGCCCCGTGGGCTTCGGCGGCGAGCATCCCGGCGCCGTACGCCATCCCTCCATGGGTGAGGGTCGGTCCGTCCTCGACCACGAGGGCGCGCCGTCCGCGGAGGGACTCCCCGTTGGCGACGCCCACCCGGAGCGCTCCACGCACCACGCGGGCCTTGGGGTTCGCGTGGGCGGCATTCTCCTCCACGATCCGGATGTTCTCGGGCTTCGCCGAGTCGGTCTTGCTGATCACGATCACGTCGGCCATCCGGAAGTTCGTCTCCCCCGGATAGTAGCTCAGTTCGTGGCCGGCGCGGTGCGGGTCGGCGACGACGAACTGGAGGTCGGACGCGTAGAACGGAAGGTCGTTGTTCCCGCCGTCCCAGAGCACGATATCGGCCTCCTTCTCCGCGGCGCGAAGGATCGGCTCGTAGTCCACGCCGGCGAAGACCACCGTGCCGTCGCGCAGGTGCGGCTCGTACTCCTCGCGTTCCTCGATCGTGCAGTGGGCCCGGTCGAGGTCCTCCATCGAGGCGAACCGCTGGACGGCCTGGGCCTGGAGGTCCCCGTAGGGCATCGGGTGGCGGACGATGGCCACACGCCGCCCCTGGGAACGAAGGTGGCGCGAGACGAACCGTGTCAAGGGGCTCTTTCCGGCCCCGGTGCGGACCGCGCAGATCGAGATCACCGGCCGGGTCGACTTGACCATCGTATCCCGGGGCCCGGGAAGAAGGAAGTTCGCTCCGGCGGCCTGGGCGATCGAGGCCTTGTGCATCACCTCGACGTGCGGGAGGTCGGAGTAGGAGAGGACGGCGAGGTCGACCTTCTCCCGGCGGATCAGATCGGTGAGCTCCGACTCGGGAACGATCGGTATTCCCTTCGGGTAGCCGGGTCCGGCGAGACCGGGAGGGTAGGTACGTCCGGCGATATTCGGGATCTGAGCCGCCGTGAACGCGACCACCTGGTACTCGGGATGTCCGCGGTAGAGGAGGTTGAAGTTGTGGAAGTCCCGCCCCGCGGCTCCAATGATCACGACCCTCGTAGGCGGCATGGTGGATTCGTACCCCGTCGGGAGGTTAAACCGTGAGCGTCACCGGCTCGGAAAGACCCCCCGTACCATGACGTAGCGAGGGTCGCCTAGGGTGCCGGACCGAAGCCCCGATCCCGTTCGGAATCTGGACCGGATGAGCCTAGCGGGGAGGAAAAAACCCCACGAAACCCATAATTTCTCATTGGACACAGAATTATAACCACCGTCAGGGGGTTTTGGAGTTGTGAGGATTACCGGGTCGTCGCACCACGGTCCGGCCGGGGAGCCTGGCCGCCGCGCCCTTCCGTTCGCAGGACGCCCCGTCCGGAGTTGGGCCCGCGACTTGGAGTCGCTTCCCCTTCGAGAGAACCCACAGGGTTTTTATGCTGGCCTCGGGGTTAGCCACTGTCTCGACTGTGCGGACACTCCTTGGGACGGGGACGCGAGGCGGGGCTAGGGATTCGCATGCCGGGTACAGAAGGTCGCTCCGCTTGGGTCGTCGTCCATACGTCCTTTGGGCGGGTCGGCGGGGCCGAGCGCCAGCTCGTGCGCTTCGTCCGGGCCGCTCGTGAGCAAGGCGAGCCGGTCGACCTCTACTATTTCGGCCCCTCGTTCCCCGAGCTCGAGGGCCTCGGGAATCGCTATCACGGTCCCGAGTCCGGGGACCCGGCGAGCACCGCGATCGCCTACGCGCACGTGCTGCGCGAGCTGAAGGCGTACCAGTCGATCCTGATCTACCACCACGTTGAGCCGATACTGCTCGGCATGATCACCGCGCTCTACGGGGACAAGTGCGTCGTGTACCTCGGCGAACCGCTCCGCCCGCTCTGGGAGGAGTACGTGAGCGGAGACCGGTCGCTGGTGTCGTACCCCGAGATGAGGGGTACGGTCTCGCAGTTCTACGGGCCCAAGGCGTCGTTCGTTCTCAACCGCCCCCGACTCATGGCAGTTATCGTCCGGGTGCTCCGTCAGTGGGACCGGATGTCCATCCGTCGTGCGCGGGTCCTCCTCGGCAACTCCGCCTTCACTTCTCAGGTGCTCCAGCGGGTGTACGGCCTACCGGAACCTCCGGGCGTGGTATACCAGGGCCTGCCGGACACGCAGGACGAGCCCAACCTAGCGGAAAACGGGACGCGCATGGTCCTGAGCGTCGGCGCGTTCATCCCCCACAAGGACCAGCAGACCCTGCTCCGTGCCTGGCAACTGGTCGAGGAGGGGGTCCAGTTCCCCGACACCCAGCTCGTGCTGGTCGGGAACGGCCCCACTCGCCCGGCCTGTGAGGACCTCGCCCGCAAGCTCGGGTTGAAGCGGGTCCGGTTCGAGCCGACGGTTTCCGACTCGGCGCTGGCCCATCTGTATGAGCAGGCCTCGGTGCTGGTTCACCCGGCGATCGCGGAGCCGTTCGGAATGGCACCCTTGGAGGCGGCGACCCACCGGGTCCCCTCCATCGTCGCCAACTCCGGCGGGATCACCGAGTTCGTCCGGGAGGGGGTCAACGGCCGCGTGTTCCCTCCCCGGGACGCGCCGCGTCTCGCCGCCCTGATCAAGGGCATGCTGTCCAACCGGGCGGAGTGCGCGCGGATGGGATTCGAGGCGTACCGGAAGCAGCGCACTCTGTTCACCATCGAGAGGACGGCCCTACAATTGCTCGCGATGTCGGGACCGGTCCTGGTCGACCGCCCGTCCGAGCGGTTCCTGGCCACCCCGCACTAAGCCGGGGGCGGCTTCGCTCCCGTGGACGGTTCGACGGACGCGCGAACGGAATTGGCGGTCAAGGGACCACCCCCGACGAAATCCGTAGCTCGCGTCCGCGCTCGGATCGGGCGCCTCGCCCGTATCCCACGGGAGGAGATCCTTGCCTTGGCCATCCTGGCCGTCGCGGGGATCCTCTTTTCCTACTGGTGGACCGAGCTGGACTGGGTCCGGTACGTTGCCTTCCACCTCTCGGTATACGACCTCGGGGTCGACTACCAGGTGGTCTGGGCCGCGGCCCACGGCTACTCGATCAATGAGGCCGGGCCCAACACGTCCCACCTCATCCTGTACGCCTTCCTCATCCCGTACTGGCTGATCCCATCGCAGTCCGGATTCTACCTGTTCCTCCTGGCGTTCCAGCCGGCCTTTCTCGCGCTCGGGGCCTTCCCGCTGTACTGGGTCGCGAAGGAGCAGCTCGGCCGACGGTGGGTGGGCGTCGCGCTGGGCCTCGCCTACCTCGCGTATCCCGCGATGGCGGGTCCGGTCTGGTTCCCCTTCCACTACGAGGCCCTGTTTCCGACGCTCTTCCTCTTCGGGTACTGGCTGTACCGGCGCGGGAACCTCTGGGGAGCGGGTGCGTTCTGGGTCGTTTCGCTGTTCACGGACACCGGCGCGACGTTCCTCATCGCTGCCTTCGGGCTGGGCATGGTCGTAGAACCAGCCCTCGCCCGAACGGGTCTCTGGGAACGGATCCGGGGTCGACCCCGACCCGCCCCCTTCCGCGTTCGCACGCGCCGGTGGTGGTTCGGTGTCTTCCTCATCTTCGCCGGCGCGGCCGTCTTCCTGGGGCTCGCCTTCTCCTACGGGTTCGAGCAGTTCCTCTTCTTCACGACCCGAACGAGCTTCACCTCCGGGTCGGCCCTCTCCCGGGCGATCCCCTTCGACCCCTTCATCAACGGAGAACGGAAGCTGGCGACCCTCTTCTTCCTCTTCGCGCCGCTCCTCGCCCTCCCTTTCTGGGGGCGCGAGGAGCGGTGGGCGTTGATCCCCTACCTCGTTCCGGCGATGGTGGCGGCGGGGTTCACGGGCTTTCTCTTCCCTTTCGGTGACCAGTTCACGTCCTTCGTGATCCCCTTCACGTTCGTCGCGACGGTGCGCGGCCTCGAGCGACCCTGGGGCGGCCCCCGGCCCGCCCCTTCGGCCGCTCCCCTCCCCCGTCCGACGCGTCGGCGTTGGGGACGGCCTCGCGCCAGTCCGGCGTGGGCGGCTACCGGCGTGGTGGTCGTCACCCTGGTGATGGCCACGATCTTCGCGCCGTGGGGGCCCCTGAACGCCGACATCCACCAGAATCCGGTCCTGGGCGCGGGGTACTACGACCTGCCGTACCAGCGCTCCTACAACCAAACCGCGGTGAACGACCTCAGCCGGATGATCGACATGGTCCCGTCGAGCGGTTGGGTCATGGTGCAGGATAACATCCCCCAACTTCTCAATCGGACCGAGTGGACCGTTCCCGGTTTCTATGGCGTGGGCCAGCCGCTGAACTACCTCATCACCGACCCCTACGACTTCAACTTCTACACCCTCAACGCTTTCGGGCCGTTACCGGAATCGATGCTGTCGTGGGCCAACTACTTCCTCGCGCAGGGCTGGCATGTCGAGGCGGATGCGGCCGGCTCCGTGCTCCTGAGCGCGACGGGGAGCGGACCACCGGCCTTCTACGACCCGCTCGTCCAGACGTTCACGCCGAACGAATTCCTGGGGGTCGGGCCCTGGGTCCCCGACCACCAGATCTTCGACGGCCCCTACCTCCCGTTCGAGGGAGCCTACAGCGTGCTGCCCCCGGGGAACTATACGGTGACCCTCAACCTCGTGGTCGACCACCCGGCGGCGTCGGACCTGCTCCACTTCGGGATCGGCTACAACTACAGCGGGACTCTCTTTACCAACGAGTCGATCTCGGGCGCGCCCTGGACCGGGATCAACGGGACGGTCTCCGTCTCCTACCCTCTCTCTGCCGCCCAGTACTATCCCGGCATGGCGTTCACGCTCTGGGAGAACCACTGGACCGGCCCGGTTCGGTTCGTCTCAATCCGCCTCGCCCAGACCGCCCCCGCCACCGGGTCGGTCGGGCCGTAGCGCCATGCCGGTACGCTCGCTCGCCATCGTCCATGCGACCCCTCCGCAAGGGCGCACGGGCGGGTACCGGATGAACCGGCTCATGTACGACCTCCTCGCCAAACACTACGAGACCCGGGAGTACGCGTTCGCCCGGGGCTCGCCCACGCTCTCCGCGGCCTTCTACCCGTTCTACCCCTTGGCCCGGCCGCTCGCCGAGGGGCTCATGACCCGTTACGATGTCGTCTTCACGGAGTGGTGCGGGTACTTTCCGGCGCCGGGCGACCTCACGTACTTGGGACCCCCAACCCCGCCCTCCGGGGGCCCACTGCCGTTACGCCGGCTGATGGGGATCGGGCCCCGTCCGACCCCGGGGTTCTGGCCTCCTCCGCTCGAGTGGCTGTACTACAACCCGATCGTCCGGCCCCTCTTCGACGCGGCCGCGATGGACGCCCTCGACCGGATCGGGACGATCTGCGCGACCGGCCGGATGATCCAGGCTCAGATCCGCGAGGACCTGCGGCGGGAGTCCCGGGTGATCTACCCGGCCATTCCGGCGGACGAGCTCGCGGCGCTCGTGGCGATGCGCTCCGGGGTCCGGGAGCGTCGGGTCGTCGTCGTCAGCCGGATCGTTCCGGAGAAGCACGTGGAGGACGTGGTCGAGATCGCGAATCGGATGGCCGATGTGCCGTTCGCCATAGTCGGTTACGTACCCGGGTACGGCCGGGCGTACCTGGACCAGCTCCGCCGGGCCAGCCGAGCGGGCAACGTCCAGTTTTTCCCTGACCTGGACGAGGCCGCGAAGGGGGAACTCATCGCCCGTTCCCGGGTCTTTCTCAACCCGTCCCGGAACGATACCCTGGTCATCGCCCTTCTCGAGGCGATGGTGTCGGGCATCGCTCCCGTCGCGCACGCGAGCGGAGGGCCACTCGAGTACCTGGAACCCCACCAGATGTACCGAACGATCGAGGAAGGTGTCGCCGCGGTCCGGGCCGCCCTCGACCGACCCACCGATCCGGCTCGGAACGAGGGAGCCGAACGCGCGCGCTCGATTCTCGATCCGGTCCGGCTGGAACGCGAGATCGTGCAAGCGGTCGAGGACGCCGCCGTAGCGAAGCGCCGGTAGGTCACCCTGCTCACATCGAACGTCACTCGACTTCCGTCGCGGAAGCCAAAGGTCGAGGGCTGTGGTTGACGGAATACGAGGACCCGGGCGGTTCGCCGATCTTCTGTAGACCAAAGCCCGATCCAAGTCTTGTGGCACTAGAAAGCATTGAATTCGGTCTCCTATGGTCATTCCGTTCGTCCGGGCCTTCAGAGTCAAGTGAGAAGGGCCCCCCGGCACCAGCAGAGAAGCTTACGGGCGTCGTCCCCCGAGTTTCCATTGACGAAGGGCGTCAAGGATAGCTACCGACGCTAGGCAGACGACCATCAAACCCGATACGACTACGGCGAGTTCGGAGCTAGGGAATGTTCCGCGACTTTCCGTGAGTCCTCCACTTCCTCCGCCTCCGCCGCCTCCTCCACCTCCTCCGCCTGAGGAGTTCGTTGTGGCGTTGATGTACTGGGAGAGTGGACTCGCCCCCGCCGAGTTCCATGCCTGCACCGCGAAACAGTAGGATGTCGTGGGCTCGAGCCCGGTCACGTTGATCCCCGCGGTCGGCTCCCCAGCGCTGACGGTCTTGGACGGGGCGCAGTACGGGAAAGTGTTCGTAGGCGTCCCGTAGGTGGTCGAGTCGTTAGTAATCGAACCCCCGGGCTGGACGTACGACACAGCCACATAGGTCGCGCCCACCGCCGCGATGAACGGCCCGGTAGGCGCGGTAGGATGGGCGACAACAGCAAGCGGAGAGAAGGTCACCAGCGTCATCGAATTCGGTGCGAGGGTCGTGGAGTTGAGCCAGTTCGACGCCCGACCCACGGGCTCAACTGTCGCGTTGGTCCAAGTGTTGACCTCCATCTGCCCGTGGACCGGGAATCCGGACCCTGAGATTGTGACGTTGACGGTGTCGTTGCAGTCGAGGTTCACGAGCAGCATCGACCAGTTATCCGGGGTCGACCAGAACACGCCCGCTTGGAGTTCATCCCCGTCCGCCCCTCCACTGATGTTCACCTCCAAGGCCTTGGATCCGAGGTAGGGCGTGATGTCCTTGAAGGCGTAGTAAAGCGGACCCGGGGTGGCGCCGGGGACCCATTCGTGGAATGCAAAGAAATCGTCGCTCGCGACCAGAATTGCGGGATTGGAGGTCTGGATGATTGCGGCCATGTCGAACATTTCGGTGGGGAAGGTGCTGGAGAAATTCTCTACGTCGAGCCCGCCACGGGCGGTGCCAAGTTCGGTGATCATCAATCGAACATCGTTGCAAGTCGAGCAGACCGAATGCAGCGCCGCGAGGACACTTGCGTAGGTGGAGTACGGGCCGCCGTCAATGTAGAGGGTCTGGTAGTACCCTGGCAACGTAGTCGTGGGGCGGACGGGATATGAGTGGAGGTCGATGAACTGGGCCCGGTCCTGGATGACTAAAAAGACCGCCCGGGTCCACGCAGGGGCTCCCGGAGGGTAACACCCACATCCTCCGAAGGGCGAGATTGGGGTGGTGGGGTCGTAGGCCCGGATCGCGGAGATGATTGCCGGCAGGATGGCCGCGTAGGCAGAGGGGGTAGCGTTTGTCTCGTTCCCGTTCCAACTGCTCCACGGCATCTCAAAGTTAGTGTAGAGCGCGGGCTCGTTCCCAATCTCCCAGACCGCGGGAGTGAAATGCAACGTGTTCTCGACGTAATCGACGTAATAGCCGTCCGTTGCCGGACTGTCGATCTCGGCGGGTAGTTGAAGGATGGCGTGGCAGGTGACCAGTCGGCACATCGAAACGAAGTTCGAAATGCTGTTGGGGAGCCGAGTCCCTTCCGGCTCCCTCACATTGGCGGTGTAGTTGTACATCTCCCCGATCGTGCCGCCCGGGTACCGCCAAGTACGCACGTTCGTGTCGTTGAGGTACTCCGCGTCGGTGACATTGAAGCTGTGGTCAGCGCGCACATTGACCCCGTAGAATAGGGGGGAAAGCGCGTAGGGAGTCGTATAGTTCTCGACGGTGAGATTGTAGGTGAAAGGATTGGCGGTTGGGTCCGACCGGCTCCCGCCTTGAGGGGAGCCGGTAACGGCCGCCATGCGATCGGGATGGTTTGCATGGTCGATGGGGGGGGAGGACAGGCTCAACGCGCTTGGACCGACAGCCGTCGGTTGCACGAGTAGTCCGTTAGCAGCGATAGGGAAGGCTCCTAGCAGGAATCCAAAGACGACAACACCCGCTAGGAGCGCTCTCCCTTGCTCGCCGCCCCATCGATGGGGTCGGCCCGCCATTTCGAAGCTCTATCTGGTCGCTGGTGGTATACATACCTGAGCTTTACGCGCAGAAAACGGCACATCAGTCCCTCTCAGCCATCTCACGTACCTTACCCTAACTGACCTTTCTCGTTTCACCCGCTCCGATGGTCGTGCCATCCCGAATCCTGCTGGAGTGAGGTAGCGAGAGACCATGAACTTCTGGGAGGCGAGTGGCGCGCTCGCCGACTCCCCTCGGGACAGGTGGAAGCGAGGGAGGGATGAAAAAGGAAAGGGTTGGACCGGGGGCGCTTAACCGCACCCGCACCCGCCCGAGCTGCAACCACAGCCGCCGCCCTCGCCGCCTTCCGCGTGGGGCTCGTTGTGGCCTCCCGCGGGGACGTTGGGCGCGCTGATCTTGAAGCCGGTCGCGTTCAGTTCCTGGACGAAGTCGATCTGGGCCCCGTTGAGCATCTCGGCACTCAGGTCGTCGACGACGATCTTGAACCCGTTCACGGAGATCACCTGATCCCCGTTGCGGACCTGATCGAACGCCATCGCGAATGCCGGACCGCCCCCCCCGCCACCGCTGCCGCACCCGCATCCCCCACCGCCGGAACCGCAGCCGCCGCTTCCGCAGCCTCCGCCGCCCCCGCTGGTCTGAAGGAATACGCGCACCGCCGTGCCGGGTTTCTGGGCCTTGATGAGGTCCTTGACCTGGTCCTGCGCGGCTTTCGTAACTTCCAATTTGATTTCACTATCGCTCATTCAACGGGGCCTCCTGTGCTCCCCCATGTTCCAGACCCGGTCCGGGGTATAAAGACCCGGTTCCCGACGGGTGCCTACGCCGAGAACGACTTTCCGCAGGAACACGTCTCTTTGGCGTTCGGGTTGTAGATCTTGAATCCGGAGGCCTCGAGTCCGAGGAGGAAATCGACCTTGACGCCCTGCAGCAGCGGCGCGCTCGCCCGGTCGACCACGACCGTGAGCTTCGGGTCCTGGAACGCGACTTCGTCACCGGATTCTTGCTTGTCGAAGGACATCCCGTAGGTGAGGCCCGAGCAGCCCCCGCCCTGCACGTAGAGCCGGAGGGCGGCGCCGGGCTTGCCCTGCTTCTCCATGATCTTGACGACCTGATCCCGCGCAGCGGGAGTGACTTCGATGAGTGCCATCGGACGGTACTATCGTTCTAGTCCCACCGAGCGGTAAAAGACTTGCTTACGCGTTGGCAACCGTTTCAGCCCCACCGCGGAGCCTTATCTATCGGCCCGTGGTGGGCGGGACCGATGTGTCGTTTGTTCGGGTTGCTGGCGACCCAACCGGAGAGCGCCGAACCTTGGCTCGTCCGGTCGGACCGCTCCCTGCTCGCGCAGTCGAACCACTCCCCCGAGGAGGCCCAGCGGGACGGGTGGGGCATCGCCTGGTTCGACGCCTCCGGACGGAGCCGGATCGTGAAGGGCACCGGCGGCGCCTTCGAGCCGGGGGAGCGGGAGCGGTACATCCGCACCGCGACTGAGACCCAGGGACCCCTCGTGCTGGGCCACCTCCGTCACGCCAGTAATCCGCTGGGCCTGCCTCGGGAGAAGTTGATCGCGCTCGATAATTCCCAACCGTTCGGCACGCACACGGTCCTCTTTGCCCACAACGGGTCGATCCCGTTCCCCAACGAGACGCGTCCGTTCCTCGGTGTGCACGAGAGGGACGTCCGAGGCGTCAACGACAGCGAGGTCCTCTTCTACCTGCTCCTCCGTCACTATGAGGAGATCCGGAACCCGGCCAAGGCCTACGCTCGCGCGGTCGAGGACCTGGACCGCGTATGGATTGGACTCGGCCGGCCTGTGGTCGGCCCGTACTCCGGTCTCAACGTCCTCTTCGCGACCAGCCCGGACGAGCTCTGGGCGTTTTGCGCCTACACCGGCGAACACGGCGGCTGCTTCTTTGACCCGGGCCGGCCGTACTACGAGATGACGTACCGAAAGGATCCGCACCGGGTCGTCATCGGAAGCGAACCGTTCGACCACCTTCACGGTGGCTGGGAGAACCTTCCATCGGGGACCTTCCTTCACGCGACCCGAACCGCAGAGCACGTGCGGGTTGAGACCGGGTCGATTCCTATCCCGAACCTCGCGCGACCGGTCGCGGCGCGAGCGTAGACGACAGCAGGTCGGCCACCGGGCCGGTCGGTTGATGCCGAGCGAGATGATCTCCGGCCCCGACCTCGGGGCCGGGTACCTCCATCAACTCTCGATCGATCGGGACGAGGATCGAACGACATTCACCTACCACGCCCAAGAAGGGGGACAGGACGCGGGTGGTCCCCCGAAAGGTTCCCTCGAGCCGTATGGGTACTCGCACCCCGCTTCCGCGTGTCAGTTCGGCGGGTCGAAGTGTTGGCACCGCCGCTTCCTCCTACCGTTCGCGGAGACAGCGAAGGTCCGGATGGCCTACAACCGCTCCCGATTCGTGCTCGAGGCGATGCTGGGTCAGACCTACGACGAAGGGCCGGCGAATGTGAAGCCCGCGCTCGGAGAGCTCGTGCGCCGTCTCAGCCCTCCTCTAGCCCAAGAAGGGATCGACTGGTACATTGGTGGGTCCACCGCCGCGTGGTTGCTCGGTGCTACCCTCGCTCCACGCGACATCGATCTCGGAACGAACCGGGTCGGAGTAGACCGGATCGCGGCCCTCCTCCCGGAATACCTGATCGAGCCGCTCGGACCGACCGATTGGCCCCGCGTTGGGTCTGTCCACGGGGCCCGTGCCTTTGTCGGCACCTTCCGTGAAGGCGCCCGCGTGGAGTGGGCGGTCCCTATCGACCCCGCCTCGTCGGTCCGATGGGGAGAGTGGACCGGCGGACCGGGAGGGGCGAGGACCCTGAGGGCTGACTTCGATGGCGCGTCGCTGCGCGTCACCCGTCCCGAGTACGCGCTCGTCCGAGCCTGGGAGGTCGGGGCGCGGGAGCGGGCGGAATCCATCCTCGCCGTCGTCCGTCGCATCGGCCCGGATCGCGAGCTCCTCCGCGAACTCGCCGGACGCTCGGAGCTTCTGCCGGGGGCCCGCGAGACCCTCTTCCGAGCTTTGGACGTATAACCTCCGTTGAGGAGAGGAAGACTCCTTCCGGTCGAGCCGTAGCTTCATAGCCCCCGGCTCGAAGGGCGGGTCTATGCTGTCATCAGAGACCGCCCCGGTCCTAGAACACTTGACCCCGCACGACCTCGTGACGTATTTCCGGTGCCCGCACGAGATGGAGCTCGCCCGCGCGAACCACAACCACGCGCCGGGCGCGCTCCCCGGAACGGTACTCACCCCGCTCAACGTGGTCCCTCTCCATCACTCTCCGTTGTTCGCACCGCCGCTCGGCCACCTCCTGGTGAACGAGGGACGGCTCGACCTCACCGACAAGGATATTCTCGTCTACGAGGACGAAGGCGAGGACGACTTACCTATGCTTTTCCCGCCGGAGCGAGTTCGGCCGGACATCCGGTTCTCGGGCCCGCGCAGCACGCTCGGCGACCCCGAGCTGGGGTTGCGGGGTCGCCCCGACCTGATCATCCAGCGCGCGGACGGTTCGCTCGTACCGGTGGAGTACAAGGAAACGCACCTGTTTGTGGGGTATCACGAGGCCCACGGCCGTCTGTTCGACACGATCCAGGTCGTCGCGGAATGCCGCCTCGTGGAAGCGGCCTTCGGCCGGAAGGTCCCCTACGGGATCGTGCTGTACGGGGACGAGGCCGGCGGCGGCATTCACGAAGGCTGGGTGCGGATCCCGTACGGCGAAGCCGAGCAGAGTTGGCTGCGAGTCGCGCTGCGACAGGTACGCGAGGACCGAGAGCGGGCTCCGGTACCCGCCGAGCGGAACTGCGGCGGGTGCGAGCCGAACTCGAACGGGCTCTGCCGGTACGCAGCGGCCCGATACGAGGGACCCCATCGACACCACGAATTCTTCGCGAGCCGGCGGCCCTAGGGGACGGGCTCTACCTTCGAAGCGTCAGGGTCGTGGTACGAGCCTCCTGCGCAACGAGTGGGCCCGAGGCGTCGCCGGGGCCGGCGCTAGTCAGGGGCCTGGCCGAACGTCGTGAACGCGTAGAAGCTCCCGTTGGCCCCCGCGACGTAGATCGTCCCATCGACGATGGCGGGCGCGGTAGTCAGGGACCCCGTCGTGTTATACTTCCAAACGACCAGCGGCGTATAGGACCGGGCGGCGCTAACTTGGCCCTTCGCCGTCTCCATGATAAAGATCCCCTCGGCGGAGCTGACCGCGACGATGCTCCCGTGGACCGACACCGTGTAGAAGAGGGCCCCAGTGCTCGCCGATAGAACGTAGAGCTTGCCGTTGCTGGCGCCGATGGCGAACTCCGACTGCCCACTGTTAAAGGTGTAGTGGTCGGTGAGCGTCCCGGTGCCTGTGACGGTGGCCGCGGCCGTATACGACCAGATCTTGGTGCCCGTCGATTGATTGAGCGCGTAGACGTTCTTGTCGGTCGAGCCGAAGAAAACCAACCCGCCGGAGAGGGTGGCCGAGCCCTCCACCGCACCACCGGTCTTGTAGTTCCAGACCGTCGTCCCCGTGAGCGTGCTGAGCTCGGTTTCATTCCCGTTGGACTGCCCGACCAGAAGGACCTGGGCCGTGGAGTTCAACGTCGCGGCCGAAGTGACCTTGCTCGGAAGGGTAACCGACCAGACCCCCGCTCCCGTCGACTCGTTGAGCGCGTCCACTCCCCCGCCGGATGTCGTAACGTACACCACACCGCCGGCAAAGATCGGCGCCGAAACGTCCCCGCCCACGGTGGCCGACCAGTCGGTGGTGCCGTTCTGGACGTGCACTGCGTCGACCGTCCCGTCGTTCGCTCCGATGAACACAAGCCCCAGGTTGGGGTCAACGGCCGGAGAACCGTCAATCGGCTGGCCGGAGGGCAGGGTCCAGTTCCAGATCATACCGGCGTTGTGGATGTCCACGGCGTACAGGTGGCCCGCCTGGTCTCCCACGTACGCGATGCCATCGACAATAGCCGGCGAGGTGGTGAATCCCGAACCGACGGTGAAGAGCCAAGCGAGGTCCACCCAGTAGTTGCCGCCGGGGTGGACCAAGAAGTTCAGCGCCGGGTCGTTCGGTTCGTAGCCGGTGTGGCTAGGGTCAAACCCCACCTCCTCCCAATCGTTCGAGACCGTCAGGGCCGTGCTTGCGGATTTTCCGGAAGTCTCGCCGGTGGCGATCAGGGAGGTCTCGCCGAAGGAGGTCTTCGTCGGGATCTTGACGCTCGTCGCCGGGAGAGCCCCGGTGGCGGAAGCTGTCACGGTGGCCAGCAGGGACCCAGGCAGGGTGATCTCCACCTTCTCGCTCTTGTTAAAGCCGGCCCCGTTGACGACGACACTGTCGCCCGGGGGGATGTAGGGTTGGGAAGCCTGAATATGCGGGCCCGAGATGCTGTAGAGGACGCCGAACCCCACGAGGTTCGTATGAATCCCGGATTGTCCGGAGGACGACACTCCGTAGACCGTTACGACGTACGCGCCTCCCCCCCGTGCGGGTGGGAAGGGGTAGCTCCAGGAGCTCGTGGTAGCACCGGGCGAAGCGATGGTAGCCCAATTCAGCTGCGGTCCCGCAACCCAGTCTTGCCCCGTTCCGTCCCACCAGGGTCCTCCAACCCCGTTGGACTGGATCGCCACCTCGACTCCGGCGAGGCCCACGGGGTCGGTCGCATTCCCCCGGACTGTGAGATTCCCGTTGGGGTTGGACAGGGCCGACGATTGAGACGGGTACGAAATCGTGGCATTGGGGAGGGTTGCGTCGTTGCCTCCTCCCACGTCGAAATCGTAGAGGAAACCATCGGTCGAGGCGAGCAGGATGTTACCTCCGACGATGGCGGGCGAGGCGGTGATGTATCCGCCGGTCTGATAGCGGTAGAGCTGCGTGGGGCCCACGACGGAGAGCACATCCAGTCCCCCCGCGATATCCGCGGTCGCGATGATGGCAGAACCGTGGCCCCCGCCAATGGCGGGTGAGGCGATGGACTCCTGCTTGACCGGATCTTGATAGTTCCATATCAACTGGCCGTTCAACGCGTTGAGGTCGAACAGCCCCTTCGAGTAGCCGAAGATCAGGTTGTTGCCATCCAGAGCCGCCGTAGACCGACCCCCGTCCGTGCCATTGGGGATCCCGGCCAGCTGGTCGAAGTCGGTCGACCAGATCGGCGTGCCGTTCGCGAGATTCAGGGCATACATGATGCCATACTTGCTGGGCACGTAGGCCACCCCCTGGGGGAATCCATTCTTGCCGGGCGGAGAGATAGTGACGCCGGCCCCGATGTCATAGACACTGGGTGGGGGGTTGAACGCTTGGAATCGCCAGATCAGGGTTCCCGAACGTGCGTTGATCTCATAGACCGCGGCATCCGGGTCGGCGGTCCCGAACAAGAGGACGGGAGTCCCGTTCGCGGTGGCCGTATACGACGCCGCGTCCCATGAGCCCGAGGTTCCTCCTTGGGAGCCAAATTGGCTGAAGCTCCACTCGAGGGAACAGTTCCCAGCGTTGATCGCCAGCATCGCTCCGCTGACCTTGACGTCATCCTCGCTGCCGATGTAGACGGTGGGGATCCCTCCCGAAGGAGTGGCTTCGACCGGGGTCCCCTCGAACGGTCGGGTGGAGAGGTACGAGCACTCTGTCGCGCCGGTGGTCGCGTTCAATCTGACCAGGGCTGGATTCGTGAACGTGCCGATATACACCGAGCCGTTGTACACCAGGGGAGTGGACCGGATGGGCGAGCCCAGCCAGGTCGCCCAGACGATCTGACCGTCTGCCAGGTCCACCGCCAGTACATTCCCGCTCTCGGTACCGATGTACGCGAGCGTCTCGTGCAGGACGGGGTCGTAGGCGGCGACCGGCGAGTCGAGGGCGGCGCCGGACAGGCTCGTCGCCCACGCGACGCCCAGTTTCGGTGCGTTGAGGGAGGTAAGGGGGCTGTTCGGAGCGAACCCTTGGAGGAGCGGCGTCTGATGGAGTTCGGGCCAGTCGTCGGCGGAACTCCTGACCACGGGGGCATGCGGCAGCGCCGGACCCGAGGGGCCCGAGTTCGCCGGCGACCGGATAGGGGGCCCGCCGTGGCCCGGCGCGGCGAACCCGGCCGAGGGGAGGGCAAGGAGCAACACGATGACGATGACCGTTCCGGAAAGGAGCAACCCGCCCCTCCGTCGGAACCCCGTCGGAAGGGTAGCCCGCACGTTCCGTTCCGAACCCTGTTGGGTTATACGACTATCGGTGGCGAACCTGGTGGTATTCGAGAGGATCGCGGGCAATTCCAAGCTGGGAGCCCTCTGAGAACTACCCTCGGGGGGAGAGATGGAACGACTCCATGGTGCGATCCGGTCGGGAATGTGCGAATCTTCCGGAAGCCGACAGTCCGGGTTGGAGTCCACGATGCAGGAAGGGTCTTTCATGGTACTCATTGAGGAGGCTCCTGCTCCAACGGCCGGTCCGACCCGGGCTCCGGTCGCCTCCGATGGAGGGCCGCGAGTGCGGCAAAGGCGCACCAACCCGCCACGGTCATGATAGCTACTTCCTTCGCTGCGGCGCCTCCCAAGTTCCAGACTGAAGGCACAACCGGCGGATCGGTCATGGGGAGGAACGAGATCTGGAGCGAGTAGGGCCGGTCGGTCACGTTGAGCATCCCTTCGCGTGGAGTGGCGAAGTAGCCCGGTGGGGCCCCGATGGAATAGTGGTACCGGGCATCGTGGATCTGGAACTCTTCGATCGATGCGGTGGAGTTTTGGGAGAGGTTCCCAAGTTGAACCCCCCACGCAAGCCCGACAGGAAGGCCCGCCGCGATGAAGTCCACCCGGTAACTCAGTGGGACAAAGCGAACGCTAGCCCCGGTGGGCGCACCGACCACAGAGAGCACGCTCGAGGCCGGTGAGAACGAATAACCGGCGGGTCCGAAGACCTGGTAGTTGACCGTTCCGTTGGAAAGTCGTGCGACCGTCCACGAGCTGTTGGAGTGATAGGTCGCTCCGTTCGCCACCACTCCCCAGTCGGGGGAATCCCCCAATCCGGTCTCGTTCCAAATCACCCGGTAGAGGACGGCTGTGAACACGATCTGGATCGAGACGGGTAGGCCGTTCACAGTGAAGTTCGCCCTCGCAGGGTTGGCACGGAAACCGGGTTCCGGGGCGACCGCATACGTCCAATTCCTATCCGACAGGGTGAAGGTCAAGGTCGCGCCGGTCGACGTATTCGTCCGATTGTCCTGAAGGATGACTACGCTCCAGGTCGTTCCGCCCGGAAGACCCGACTCGGAGAAACTCACCGGGTACGGGGTCGGAACGAACTGAACGACGGTGCGGATCGGCGCGCCGACCACGGAGAGAACTCCCGAGTCCGGGGTAATGGTGTACCCTGCCGGCCCGTAGACCTGGTAATCGTACGTCCCATTGGAGACATTCGCGGTAGTCCAAGCACCCTTCGAACGGTAGGGCACCCCGTTGACCCAGACGCCCCAGTGGGGGGAATCGCCGAGACCCGTCTCGTTCCACACGAGCTCGGAGAGGAAGGGAGTGAAGTTGATCTGGACGGCGAGGGGCTGGTCCGCGACCGTAAAGTTGCCCCAGTTGGGGGCGGCGCGATACCCCGCGATCGGACCGACGTTGAAACTCCAGTTCCTCTGAGCCAGGTCGAAAGTCAGAAATGGGTTCGTAGAGGAGTTCGTCAGGTCGCCGTGGGTCAGGGTCACGTTCCAACTCGTACCAGCGGGAAGCCCATTCTCGTCGAACGAGACGAGCGCGCCCGGTACGAAGACGGCCGTCTCCGAAATCGGTCCCATCGGCGTGATCGTGGCCGTTGAGTTGGGCCCGGAATAACTCCCGCCCATCGGACTGTACCCCTCCCAGCGAGAGAACGCGAAACCGGAACTAGGAGTCGCGACGATCGTTGCCGGAGCGCTCCTGTTCAACCACCCGCCCCCCGGGGCAACGCGACCCGCCCCCTCCGGTTCCGAAGCGAGTCGGACAGCCCACTGGGTGGCAAAGGTGATGTTGTCGGTGACTGCGGGGCTCTCTACGACGAGGGGTCGAGCGAGGTACGGCTCGAGGCGCTCGACCGGAAACTTCTCCCTTCCGTTCAGCGGAAGGGGGATGGGGAGGCCCGTCACCGGATAGCTTCCGGGCGGCAGGAACGTCATGATCGAGTTGGTTCCATTCGAAGTGAGGAGCTCCCCGTCGACCCGGAGGAACCATCGGGTCGGAGCGGGGAATCCCACCGCGGGGAATGCGACGGGAACCCCACCCGGAGCGGGATACGCCTCGAACAGCACGATCGATTGGTTGGAGAGGGTGAAATTCTGAGGGAGCCCCTCGGGAAAGTACTGGCCGACCGGCGCCGAGGTGGTGGCGACCGAGGTCAGATTCCCATTCAGGGTGGCCAAGGTCCCGTTCCAGTACCAGGCCTCCGCCGGCACTCCGTTCCCGATGCCCGGGAGTTTGGGAGTGAACTCCACGCTCGTCGTGGTATTGAGATTCAACGCCAAGAGGTCGGAGCGATTCTCGCGTTCCTCCGCCACCGTGGCGATTGCGTACAGGTTGGAATCGAGGGTTGAGTTGCTGCCCGAGTACGGTGGGGAGTTCGGCGGCTCGAGCCGGACCGGGTAGACCAACCCCCCGAGGTGAGGGAGCACGGCGCTGTAGAGCGTGTAGTCGGGGCGAGCGAGGAGCGTCGAGGGGGAAAACCAGGAGTTCGTGGTATTGAAAACCGTCGCGTACAGGTCGAGATTGGTCAGGTTGAGCGTCATCGACTGAACCACCTGCGCCGCCAGGTCGAGGGCTCCCGGGAATCCTACGCTGAACTGGCTGTAGTTCCAATGCGACAGCGCGGAGCCGACCTCCGTCACGTACACGGGGACCGGCTCGCACGCGACATGCCCACACGACAGTGTGGTGATATTTTGGACGGCGTTACGGACACTTTCGACCCGCGCTGGGAGACCCGCCGTACTGGCGATGGTGGCATAGAACTGAGGGAGCGTAGGGATGCCGAACTTGCCGCCGGGATAGTCGTGGAAGGCGACCCCAGCGAAATTCGGGTTGGGGCTCCCGTTCGGGTTCAACAGATTGACCTCTACCGTGGCGTTGACCCAATCGGTCACCGATAGGTGGTTCTCCGGACGACCGGTGCCCGGCAAGCCGATGATCTGGATGGCAGGGTCGACCAGGCGGAGCGCTTCGGTGTAGTTCTGGACCTCGTCTGCGTACTCGGGCGGGGTGATCAGCTTGTTGTTGTGACCGACGTTGTTGTTGTGGGTATCGCAGAGGGACTTGGTCCAGTCGGCCCAGGGACAGTTCCAGTACTTCCAGAGTTCCGGCTCGTTCCCGACCTCCCAGGCAGCCGGAGTGAAGTTGAGGACGTGCTCGGTGTAGTAGACGACCTGCTGGGCGAGGAGCGTATTGTTGACCTCCCCGGGCACTTGCAAGATCGCGGTGCAGTTGATGGACTCGCAGAAGGCGACGAACTGCGCCTCGGTCGCGGCCGAAGGATTGGACGTTCCCCCGGGATTGTTGAGCAACGTCGGGCCGCTCGAGTTGCCGGTCACCGACGCGGTGCCCGTGGTCGGGTTGATCGAGACGTTGAGGCTCGTCGGGATTGGGTCGTACTGATCTCCCGCGGCGGCTCCGGGCCAGACGATGACGCGCGCCGGCGTCGCCGAGACCAGGGCGGTCTCGTTATCGAGGAGCTCGGTACGAGGCGTAACGGTGGTTCCCCAAAACCGGTTGGAGAGGTTGAATCCCGTGGAGTTCAGGATGAAGCTTACGGGAACGACTCCGCCTTCGGTGATGTTCCCCTGGTAGGGGGATGCACTCGCGGACCCGAACGGACTCGCCAACCCGGGCGGAGGAATGAGCAAGGCAAGGACCACGAGGGCCCCCACGATGGTCCAACTCCCCAAGTTAGGTTTCACGTTCTCCCAGCACTCCCGCCCCGGTCTCCCGGGTGGGTCGAGGCCGTGCACTAGGAAGTTCCTAAACGTTTCGAAGTGCGATTCTTGCACACGTTCCGTCGGAGTGCGCGCCATTCAACCGGAGGGACATTTTTCCTCCTCGGAACGGTCTGGTGAGGGGGGTGCTTAGGAGTGATTGCGTACGACCCAGGAATCGGCCGCGCAGGGCATTATCGACCGGGTCGCTGCGGAGGGGGAGGACGCGATGCCGGACCTTGTCTCCGAGCTCGCTTGCGCAGGAGTAGAGCGAGGTCGAGGGTCAAGACCGCCAGGGCCGCCAAGACTAGGCTCCACAAGGGATAACTGACCCCCAGGAACTGATCCGCAGCGGGATTAGCAGAGAACCCAACGACCACAGTGGTTGGGGAGCCCCCTACAGTTACCCGGCCCGTCGAGTCGTTCGCAGAGTATCCCGGAACTGGCCCGATCGAGTAGTCATACGACGCGTTGAGCTCGATGAAGACGATGCTCACGCCAGTCGTGTCCTCTTGGGTCCCGTCCAGGGTCACCGACCAGTTGGTCCCGAGAGGGAGCCCCGCCTCTACGAACGTGAGCGCGTAACTTGCCGGGGGCGTCGCTGTGACGAACACGACGGAGACCGCGGCGTCCTGCCCGGTGATGGTCAAGGTTCCGGCCGAGGGCTGGGAGTTGTACCCGACCACATGTAGAGTGGTCCATGGGTAGGAGCCGTTGCCCGCCGCGAACGTGATCGTGGAGCCAGTCGAGGACTCGATCGCGGCGCCCAGGGAGACCGACCAGTTCGTCGCTGGGGGCAGACCAGTCTCGCTGAACGTCACGACATAGATTCCCGGAGTGACAGGCGTGAACTGGATCGCGAAGTTCAGCGGGGTAGTCGTAACGTTGAACCTCCCGCCGTTGGGATGGGAGGCGTAGCCGGGGACGACCGGGATACTGAAGGAGTACGGGCCCGCGGGAAGATGGAACTGGATCGTGCTACCGGTGCCGGACCCGACTCCTACGGACAGATTGACCGACCATGCGGTGCCAGTCGCAAGGCCCCCCTCCGTGAAAGTGACGGAGTAGGCGGGCAGGGCGACGAAGGTCACGTTGATCGTGAGGGGATGGTCGAAGACGTGGAGCGTTCCGTTCGGGGGGTGAGCCGAGTACCCGGGGACCGCCCCCGCATCCCACGAGTAGGGTGGAGCATCTGCCGGGAGGCGGAAAGCTATCGAGCCGTTGGGCGACGTTTCTGTCGACACTCCGTGGACGGTGATCGACCAAGGGGTCCCGACCAGAAGGCCGGACTCGGCGAACGTTACGGTGTACGTGGGGACGGCGGTGAACGCCACCAGGACCGAGACCGGCCCCCCGAAGACTTCGATCTCGGTGCTCGCGGGCGTGACCGAGTAACCGGAGGCGTTGAAGGAGGCGGAATAGCTCCCGTTCGCGAGCGACAGCTGGAGGGACGCCGGCGCGCTCGTGTTCAGGAGCTCGCCGGCGATGCTCACGTACCATTCCGTTCCGTTCGCCAACCCGCTGGGGGTGAACGTCACGATGTAGAGGATGGGCTGAAACTCGATCGGGATTGTGACATTGCCGCCGGTGATGTGCGCGTAACCGCTGACGGGAACGCTCGTGAAGCCGACCGGCGCTTGGACCGAGAAAGGCCACGTGCCGTTCAACAGGGCCACCGTCAAAGGGGTCCCCGTCACCTCAACGGTGCGGTAGTCCACATGGATTCCCCACGCGACACCGGCCGGAAGACCGGACTCCTCGAAGGTCGCGGAGTACGAGGCACCGAAGTCGAGGTTTACGGTCCTGGCGGACGCGACCGAGAAGGTCACCGACGCACCCAGCGCCCCCGCGCTCGCCAGGACCGCATAGCTGCCATTCTCGGGGAGGAGGACCGTCACGTTGGGGGTGTTGACCACCAGGGAGTAGAGGAGGACATCCGTGGTCGCGCCGTAGACGTTGGCCGTCCAGGTTGTCCCACCGGTGAGGCCGATTTCGGCCAGGATCACTCCGGTTAGGTTTCCCGTTACGAGGGGGACTTCATCCCCCCCCACCGCGAGGTTTCCCGCGGCCGTATAGGGAAGCTCACCGTACGGGTTTGCGGGAGTTCCGTAGTCCCACCAGTAGTTTCCCCCCTGATAGGATCCTCCGATGACGGAGCCGGTGAGGTTGACTCCGTCGAGGGTTCGGACGTTGGAGGCCGATTGGCGGGAGATGTTCCATTGATCCGCGGGCACGAAGTACGTGCCGTTGTAGAGGTCGCCGAGGGGCGTAACAGCCGTGATCGTCGTGTCGAACACGTTGTCGTAGACGAGGTCGCCGCTCTCGCCCTCTTCGAGTCCGAAGCTCAAGTTCAGGAGGTACAGGCCGCTGGTAGGGAACCGGGGCGCCGGAACCATCGTGAACGTGTTGCCCCAGATGGTGTTGTTCGTGCCTCCGTAGAGGTAGGCTCCCGCCGTCTGGGTCGCGAAGGTGGTGTTCGCGATGAGGTCGTCGGAGGAGTTCCACAACACGACGCTATCGGTCGCCCATCTCGGATATTCGCCGGCGAGCAGGTCAGTGAACCAGCCGCTCACGTGCGCGGAATCGACCAGGACCACGTCGGTCGAGTCGTAGATCTGGTAGGTGAGGTCGTTGACCGCGGGTGTGGACGAGTACGGGCTGCGGACGGTCAAGGCGGGCATTTGCGACAGCTGCACCGAGGCGTGCGTATCGTTCAAGAATACGCCGGCGAAGACCGGGAAAGTGAGGTCGTTGAACAGGCCAAACAGCGAGCCGATGTCCATGTGCTGGTCGTTGATGATCCGGTACGGATCGGAGGGTGTCCCGACGCCCGCAGAGGAGATCCGGGCGAGGGTCCCATTGTTCCACGCCCATAGGGGAGCGTAGATTCCCTCGGAAGCGTTCGCGGTCAGATCGATGACCAGCGTTGCAGGGATTCCCAGGGGGACCGATACACCCGCGAGGGTTGCGGGCGTGAAATCGGACATTAGGGCTGTGAGATTGTAGAGGCCCGGCGGAACGGCGTAGTCGGTGGTCCGCTCGTCCGGGGCCCAGTAAGTGCTCCCTCCTTGCGAGAAATTGCTGGACCCTTCGGTCGTGAAGAAGAGGAACGCGTTAGGAACGTTCACGGAGACGTTCACGGGGTCGAGCCCGGGGAGACCGGTCGCGTTCCAGAGTCCGCGCAAGATAGACGGCCCTTCCGAAAGGATTGCCTGGTCCCCTCCGGAGTTCTGCCAGCCTACGCAGACTCCGGAGGCGGTCTCCGCCGCGTCCCCCCCGTACGAGTACGCGCTCGGAACGGGTTGGTACGAACCGCTCGCCTCGTTCCAGATGTCGAGTCGCAGGGTCGCGTTGGCCAGGTAGACGTTCGTCTGGGCCCCGCCGCCGGGACCCCCGAGCACGAGCTCGAAATCGTCGGTAAGGCCCACCGGATTGTACCGGGACCCGTCGGCCGTCAAGTTTGCGGGGGAAACCGATGGTACACTCGGCGAGGTCGAGTTGAACACGACCGTCTCGAAGGTTTGCGTGGTGTTGTAGGCGGGGGTAGACACCCCCGCCGCGAAGCTCACGGCGTCCCTCCCTCCCGTGGCCGTGCTGTTGATCCATAACGAGATTGCCAGCGGGCCGCTCACCGAAGACGGGACGTCGAAGGTCGAGACCACGTACGAGAAGCCTACCTCCGAACCGCTCTCCAAGTCGTAGAACGTCGACGGAGGAATCACTCCACTCGAGAAGTTCCACACGTTGGCGACGAAGACAAGTTGGTGGGAGCGGACAAAGTATTCGGCCGCGTCCTCGAACCAGAAGGTGTAGTCGGAGTCGCCAAACAGGGCAACGTCTGACGAGGTCGCGGCGAGATCAACGCTGTATCCATCCGGTGCGGCCGCCGTTAGGTAGAGTGGCTGAATCCCCGGCCCATCCGTGTTGAAGGTTCCGGCGATGCGGTCGGTGTTCACCGAGGTGGGAATGACTCTGCCTCCGGTTCCAGCGGTTAAGCCGTAGTCCGCGATCCCCATCGGCGCCGGATCGTCTCCACCGTACAGCGGCGCGATGTGCCCGGCCGAGGCCGCCGCCGCGATCTGCGCCGACGTGGCCGAAGGGCGCGGCACGAACGCGTCGTACGCCGGAACACCGCCAGACTCCGAGGCACGGAGAGCCCGTTGGGCAATCCATGCGCTCCCGTCGGGCGAAGGCATATACTTGAGATTGGCCGACGGGGGAGCGGCAGGAAGGGACTCGCTGGCAGGGGCCGGATCAGAGGGGGAGTGAATTGCCGTCGACAGGGGACCCGGGACCACCGGATGCGAGGGTCCGATGCCTACTGCTCCCGATGACCCAGCCCCAAAGCCGGGTGCTAGGAGGAATAGACTGGCGACGAGCGCGATTCCGAGTGACCGTCGGTCGGATCGGGTCACGGGTGGCTACCTCCCTCTCGGCGGTGAGTCGGGAATGTACGAGAGCGGCCGTCCGCCCGCATCAGATGTACTCCGCCGAGGCGCCCGGACCCAAGGTGCCGAAACCCTCGAATCGAAAGGTCTGCTTGATGACGTTCCCGATGGGGAAGAACAGGAGCCATGGGAGCACGTCGGGACGATGCATCCGGATCAGGAAGTAGGCGATCGGGACGGCTCGAATCACTGCGCCAATCAGGAGGAGGACGAGCGTAAACAGCAGGGCGGGAACCCCGAGGATGACGATGAGAAGACCGAGGAAGACGTAAACCAGGCTCCGCACGCCGCTCCGTATCACGAGCAAGAACCAGAACAAAACGGCCAGGCCGGCGAACTCGGGCGTGGGTCCGAGGAGGGCTCGGTAGTGCTGGCCGTTCGCCATCATGACCCCCCGTGCCCATCGGACCCTCTGCTTGCGGAGGGCGTCGTAGTTCGCCGGAACGTCCTCGAAGGCCAGGGCCCCAAACTCGATTCGGATGCGGTACCCGAGGCGCTGCAGTCGGATCGAGATCTCCGTATCCTCGCCGTTCCACGGGACCCACCCTCCCATGTCGATGAGGTCCTTCCGTCGGAACGCCGAGAACAACCCATCGATGACTTCGGCAGAGCGAGTCCCCATGTTCGCGGGACGCAGCAGATAGTGCATCCACGCAACCTCGAGGGCCCGCAGCTTTCGGGTCCAACCGTCCTTCTGGCGAGGGTGGATCGCGCCCTGGACCCCCCCGACCTCGGGGTCGGCGAAATGCGGTATCAAAGCCGCGAACCCCGGGGTTTCCGAGATGATGGTATCTCCGTCGCATCGGATGACGATCTCCCCCGTCGCGACGGCCAAGGCCCCGTTCAGGGCGTTCGACTTTCCACCGTGGGGAAGGTCGACCACGACCCCCTTGGTGTGCTCGAGGTGGGGTATGGCCCCTCGGGCGATCTCAAGAGTTCGGTCGGTCGAGCCGTCATTCCCGACGATCAGCTCGACCCGCCCGGGATACCCGGAGGCGGCCCGGTCGGCGGAGACGATGACCTGCCCGATCCACTCCTCCTCGTTGTAGGCGGGGATGAGGATCGAGACCGAAGGGTGGTAGGCGGAGAGGGAAGGCAGACCTCGCCGCCGCACTTGCCGGAAGTAGAACGGTCGGGCGAGGACCCCGAACACCGTTAGAGTCAGGATGGGCAGCAGGAGGAGCAGCGTGAAGGCGATGTAGATTCCGCCGGTGTGAAGCAGCTCGCCCCCGTACGCGAGGGCGGTAACGGAGAGGGCGACGGCCACCGCGGCCAGTCCGAAGAACTGAGCCAGTGCCCGCCGATCCCGCGGGAATCGAGGCGCGATCACCTGGGGCTTGGGCAGGTAGACCGAGCAGAACACGATGAGGGCCATGAATAGACCTCCGGTGAGAGCCCGCACCAGGAGCGCGAGGTTGCGCAGCGTTTCCCCCGGAACCGTGAAGAATAACGCATCGAGGACGAACTCGACACCGATGTAGATGAGAACGGTCGCGATCGCCAGTCGACGGCGATGGGGAGTGTATCTTGGCTGGTTGGTCGCCAACCCGGACGCGACCACGTAGGCCGCCATCGCCGCGAGGTACATCGGGAAGATGAAGTCCGGGACGATGAGGGTCTGCACGCTGACGGCGTAGACTCCCGGCCAGGGAAGAGGCCAGTAGAGCGCGGTCCCGACGTATCCGACCAAGTGGTCGTAGAAGCCGAACAGCCGGTGGTAGAACAGCAGGATCGGTATCGAGAAGATCACGAAGGCGACCAAGAGGGCGGCGACGAAATCGATGGCCCTAGGGAGCGGCATGGACGGGTGCTCCCCGGCTCCCTCCATCGGTGCGGACTGAGCACCGCCCCGGGAGAACAGTCGAACCACGGGGACCCGAACCCCGGAAGCCTCGACCCGTTCCAGGTCGGCGCGCGTACGGACAAGACGCATTCGTACCGTCCCGGCGCCCACGGTGGAAGGGGTCCTCTCGAGGGCCGCGATGGTGACGTAAAGGAGTGCCCCGAGACCCAGTCCCACCCCGACCGCACCGAGGGGTAAGCCGAGGGAGATGGCCCAAACATCGACGCCGTGGCCAAGCCGGAGGAGGAGGGACCAGAGCCATACGACGCTCGTCGCGTCGCGCAGGACGAGACCGGGCGGCGTCAGCGCTTCGCCCCCGACCGTTGTCGGGAGAGGAGGCCAAGCAGCGAAAACATCCCCCAGCCGGCAACGAGCATGATCCCTAGAACGCCCAGGACTTTCGGCGCAACGACCCAAATCGACGGAGGAGGCGGCGGCTGGCTCGGCTCGAACGTGATCGTCACCATCACCGTGGCGTTGGCCACTGTGATGTTGCCGTGGGAGGGCACGGGGAAGTACCCGGGGGGATCGGCCACATCGAAGCTGTACCGTCCGTCCGTGAGCCCGAGGGCGACCACCGCCAAAGTGGTGTTGAAGGTCCGGTTGGACAGTCGAATTTGCCACGCGGCGTCGGACGGAAGTCCGAGGGCGTGAACCGAGACCGAGAAGACGGGAATCGGCCGGGCAAAGTGCAACCTCAGGTCGATCGGCGCGGTTTGATTCTTGGTTGGCGCCCCCAGAACTTGGAACGTTCCGGTTGCGGGCTGGGGAACGAAGCCGTCTACATAAGGGACCGCGTAAGAGTAAGTGCCGTTGGGCAGACCGATCGCTGCACCGGAGCGGGCCAACACCGTGGTCCCGTTATTCGCGAACGTCGTGAAGTTGAACGACGGCCCCCAGAGTTCGACCGTCCAGGCCGGAGTAGAGCCGCCCTTGGGACTGGTGACGTTCCAGAGACCAGTTTCGTTCCATAGAACCGTATAGACCCTCAGGGCGTGGATACCGGTCTCTTGGAACACGATCGAAACACTTGCGGGCGCCCCGGTGACGTTCACGGAGTCGTTGGCCGGCCCGCTGAGGTTTCCTACGTGAGGCCGGTAGTTGGCTAGGAACGAGACCCGGTATCCGATCGTCCCGTTCGGCTCAGCATACGTTATCGAGGGATCAGTGGTCGAGAGGTTCACGCCGTGGCTACCGTGGGGCTGTATCCAGACGGACCAATCGGTTCCCGTCGGGAGCCCCTGCTCGCTCCAGGACACGGGGTAGGTAAGGCGCTGGATGTTCTGGAACGAGATGGTAACGGTCGTTGGCATACCGCTCACCGTGTATGAGCCGTCCGCCTGCGGTGCGCGGTACCCGGGGACGCTCTGGACGGAGTAGCCGAAGGTGCCGTTCGGGGCCGAGAAAGAGAACGAGCTGGAGCTCACGGACGTGGTCACGCCCCGGGAGGTCACCGTCCAGGATGTCCCAGTCGGCAAGCCGGTTTCCACGAACGTCACGCCAAACTCGGGAGGAGGCGTCGCGGTTCGCGCAAACGTGATCGCGACGAGGGCGGAGGAACCGTTCACGACGATCGCACCTGCGGAGGGGTGGGCGATGTACCCGGAGGGTGCGTTGATCGTGAAACCCCAGGTCCCGTTGGCTTCCAAGAACCGGGCCGCAGGAGTCGTGCCACTGAGCGTCACCGATTGGAGTCCATCGACGGTGGCACTCCAGGGTATGGAGGGGGAAAGCCCCGTTTCCGCGAAGGCCACAGGGAAGCCCAAGGAAAAGTTGGCCTCCTCCCCGATATCGGAGTCGTTCGGCTCGATTTCGATGGTCGGGCTCGTACTGTTCGTGACAATCAAAGACGGGTCCGTACTCAGGGCAGTGAAATTTGTGTTAGGGGGCGGAGTGACGTTCCAGCCGAACCATCGATTGAACAACCACCCCGGGCTCGGGGTGGCGGTAAGGTTCACCGGTTCGCTCAGATTGGTCCATGGGGAGGCTGGGCTCACTGTCCCCCCATATTCGGGGGAGGAGTGGACAATCAGCCGCGTTTGAACGACGAAGTTGATAGGCACGGTCAGGGCACTTCCTTCGACGCGGGAGGCGCCAACGAAGGGTTCGGCTCGCTCAATGGGGTAGGTCAAGTTCGTGCCCACAGGGAGCGGGACGGTCATGGCGGAAATCGCGACAGGTCCATTCGGGAACAGCGCCGTGTACGTCGATGAGTTCGTCGCGAAGAGCTGGCCGTTCACTTCGCCAAACCAGCGCGAATTGTTCCCGTTCGGGTCCCGGAGATCGTAACCCGTCCGTTGGAGCGTCACCGGGTACACCATCCTGGGATAAGACTCGAACAATACCAGGCTCTGGGGAGGTAGTGTGAATGTCGATGGAAGTCCCCCCGAGTCCTCGTATTCGACCGGGCCGAGCGTATCGGGCCTGACGTTCACAGTGTCGGTGTTGCCATAGAGCGAGCCGTTCCACTGCCAAATCTCTGCTGGATTGGTTCCAATGTTGCCGGGTAGTCGCGGTGAAAAGGTGGCCGCGGTCGTGAGGTTCGTATTCACCACCAGCAAATCGGAACGGTTGTCGTCGTGAGGGGCGAGTGTGGAGGTCCCGAATACGGACCAGTTGAGATTCTGATCCGATATGTTCACAGGGAAAGCTTCGGCCCCTAGATGGGGGAATATCTGAGAGTAGAGGTTGTAGATTGGCCGAGTGCTCCCGGTCGTGCTGAACCACGAATTGTTGGTGAGCGAAACTGCAGAAAAGAGGTCGACGTTGGAAACGTTCCGGCCAAGGTTGATCGCCTGGATGATTGAAACCGCCTCCACGAGCGTTCCACCGAATCCAGCTCCGAACTTCTCACCGAAGGGGGAGTGGGAGAGGGCGGCGCCCAGCTCTGTCACAAAGAACTGGATGCTGCAATTTTTCGGACAGTACTCCGACTCGTTCTGCTGGATAACGGGCACTAGCCCCTTTGGGCCGTTCACGTGCGCCGCCAGCGAGTTCTCACTGTCCAATGTGAGGTAGTAGGCCTGGAGAGAGTAATCGTGTGCCTTGGTCAACTTCTCCTGCCGACCGCCCGGGTATTCATGGAAGGATTCGGCCGCCAGGGCTGGGCCGAGCACAGGACCGTCAATCCTGGTGACATTCCCGAACCAGTACTGCGGGGGGTACTGACTGTTGGGTCGCCCGGTGGCGGGTATACCGATGAATTGTATCGCAGGATCGATGACCTTCATCGCCTCGTAATATTGAATCACTTCTATCGCGTAGTTGATTGGAGTTGGCGTGGATGGATTCCCGTTGGGCCAATCATTCCAACTCTCGTTCCAGTGTTTCCACAATTCGGGCTCGTTCCCGACCTCCCAGTACTTTGGCTGAAAGTGGAGCGTGTTCACCGTGTAGTCTACTATCTCAGCTGCGAAGGACGCGTTATCGATTTCTCCGGGAACTTGGAAAATCGCGGTGCAGTTGATTGATTTGCACCAGGCGACGAACTGAGCCTCGCTCGTAAGAGCAGGGGTCCATCGAAATTGAACGCCATCCCGTACTCCCGAGACAAAAATGGAGTTGTTGAGCGGGTTGAGCGTCTCGCCTGCTTCTGCGCCTGGCCAGACGACAATTTGTGTGGGTGTCGCATTTACCAGGGTCCCCTCATCCCGGAACAGGGACACTCGGGGTTGCACGGTCGTTCCCCAGAAGTAGTTCGTGAGGTTGAACGACGTATCATCGATTGTGAGGCCGACCGTTTGGTTCGGACCAATCGGTTGTAGCGATGTCGCGAGCCCCAGACCCGATGATCCGGGTGAGTTGGAATCGGCTTGGACGTTCGTGGGGATTGAAAGTACCAGTAGGAGACAGACGGTGACGACGGCGAGGGGAGTCCCAACTCCGAAAACCCGCATCTAATCCTCCGTCCGTCTGGGGTGAAGCGCCCCACCACGGCGGGTCGGTAAAGCAGTTCCGCCGTTCGCAGGTAGGCCAAGGGGAGTACTCGTCTCGCCTATGTTGGAGAAGGATGCACGCAAGGGACGGAATCCGGCACCGGCCCCTTCCCGAATCTCCGAACGAATCTTGCAGAGACTGCGCATAGGGGACCCGGAAGAAGGTGTGAGAAGGGGCAGGTCGCAACGCGTCGAGGCTCTGTCAAGTTGCCTCCCGATTCTTGGGTCCTCGCCAGCGGCTGACTCAAACTGGCTCCGACCGCGGCGGATCACGAGGTGAGGCGGGGCTAGGCGAGTCATCCTGCTCCACTGCGGTACGGTGGGCGTGATCGGGAGGCGCGGGTCTGCGAAAAACGCACCGAATCCATCCAACAATGTGGCATCGGGACGTACGACCCGAGGGGGAAGTCTCTGTTCGTGCGCAGAATTTGCATAGTACAACGTCCGACAATATGATGTTCTACGCAGGGGGGGGTGGGGGACACCGATACCTGCGGATATATCTTCCGACACGGACCAACCACTCAGGAGGACTTTTCAAGCTCAGAGTTGGAGCCTCCTCCCCTGAGCCCCGGGTCCGTGCGATGCCTTGCTTCCCGCGGGGCCGGTATCAAATCACCGTATCGAGGTTCTCGAGTCGATCGCCCTCCCTAGAAAGGTCAGTTCCTCCGGCCCGTCGATTCCGGTTCCTCGTCCCGAATTCGGCTCGCTGACCCGGTGCCCTCGCAATTAATCTGGGGACTGACCGTTGGACGTGAACGCGTACAAACTACCGTCCCCCGCGGCGACATAGAGTGCCCCATCCAGGACGGTCGGGGAGGTCACCAGGCCGGCCGCGGTCGTGTAATTCCAGCCGTCCAAGTCAAAAGAAGTGCGAGCCGCGCTGATGACCCCGCTCTCCGTCTCGAAGATGACTGTCCCCTTCACGCTCGAGACGCCGACGATTGGAGAACCCATCGCGTAGTTGAGGAACCGCTTTCCGGTTGAGGTAGAGAGGACGTAGAGGTTCCCGTCGTTGGAACCGATGGCGTACTCTCCCCGGCTGCCTTCGATCAGGCTTCCCGTGTCGTCGACCGCGCCGCGCGTTTTGAAGGACCATATCTTGCTTCCGTTGGCCTCGTTCAACGCGTAGACCCTATCGTTGGTCGAGCCGAAGTAGACCGTTCCGCCCGCAACGGTCGCCGCTGCGGTCACCGACGCTCCGGTGGAGTAGACCCAACGGGATGTTCCGTTCGCGGCGTTCAGGCCGACCTCGTCCCCGTTGGATTCACCGATCACCAACAAATCCGCGGTTACGTTCAACGCGGGAGCCGAGCTGATCGACCCCGAGAGCTTGGTCGACCACTTGGCCGCACCGCTGGATTCCGAAAGGGCCCCCACCGCACCCGTACTGGACGTAACGTAGAGTGTACCGCCGCTGAAGACTGGCGAGGAAACGTTTCCCCCCACCTGCATCGTCCACGCGCTGCTCCCGTTCAAGAGGTAGACCGCATCGACCGACCCGTCATCGGCCCCGATGAAGACCAGACCGGCACCCTGATCGACGGCGGGCGAACCCAAGATCGTCGCTCCGGACGGGAGGCTGAACGTCCAGAGGAGGCCCCCGTTGTGGATGTCGACGGCGTAGAGTTGGCCCGCGGTGTCCGCCACGTAGGCGACCCCGTCGACGACGGCGGGGGATGTGTTGAGGGGGGCACCGGGATCGAAATGCCACGCCGCTTGGAGCCAGTTGTTCCCCCCCGGGAAGATGAGCGAATTGAATGTGGGATCGTTGGCTTCGAACCCGAAATGGGCCGGGCCGTCGCCGAACTGGGGCCAGCTGTTCGCGATCGTGAGGCCCGCGGTGCTCGAGGCCCCGGACGTCTTGTCGGATGCGTTGAGCGTGGTCAACCCGAACGGGGACTTCGAAGGAATCGTGAGGCGGGTCTTGGGCAGCGATCCGTTCGAGGTGGTGGTGACCGTGGCCAGCGTCTTGCTTAGCAACGTCAGCTTGACCGCCTGCTTCGGCCCGAACCCTCCGCCGTTCACGGTGATCGTGCCCCCGGGCGAGGCGAAGCCCGAGCTCGTCTCGAGATGCGGGCCCAACGTGCTATACCGGACGGTGAAGCCCACCTCCGATCCCGTGAGGTCCGATTGTCCCGAGGAGGAAACGGCATAGGCGAGCACTTGGAAAGTAGCGCCCTCGCGGGGGACGGGGAACGCAAAGCTCCAAGAAGTCGACTTGGCACCGGGCGAGCCGAGAGTTGCAGCGTTGTCGATCGGCCCCGAGGACCAACTCCCTTCTCCGGTGTCCCACCACGGCCCGCCGGTTCCCCCCCGCTGCACGGCCACGTTGACCGAGACAACGGCCGTCATGTCGGTCGCGGTCCCGTTGACCGTGAGGTTCCCGCCGGGGTTGGCGAGCATCGCCCCTTGCGTCGGAGTTCCGATGAGCGTCGCGGGGAGCACCGAGTCGTTCCCCCCGCCTGACGCAAAATCGTAGAGATAACCGCTTGCGCTGGCGATCAGGATGTTGCCTCCGGAAATCGCCGGCGAGGCGGTGATGTAGCGGCCGGTGGGGTAGGCACAGACCTGTTTGCCGCTCGTCACGGAGACGACGTCGAGGTCGCCGCCGACATCCCCCGTCACGGCAATCCCGTGGCCGTGGCCGCCCGCGATCGCCGGGGACGCGATTGATTCGGTCAGGGTCGAATCGTTGTACATCCAGGTGAGCGCGCCCGTCGATGCATTCAGGTCGACCAACCCCTGGGCAAAACCCAAGATCACATTGGACCCGTCGAGCGCCGGCGTCGAACGGGAAACTCCACTGATCTCCCCGTTGCCTGGCGAGATGCCCGCGATCGCGTCAAAGTTGGTCTCCCAGATCAACGACCCGTTGTTCAGGTACAGGGCGTACGCCCTTCCGGCCTTGTTCGTAACGAACGCGGCGCCCTGGAGGTAGCCGAACTTCCCGGGCGGAGAGATGGCCGCTCCGGCGGCGACGTCGAAGTCTTCCCCGGCCGGGTTGTAGGTCTGGAAACGCCAAATCTCGTGGCCCGTGAGGGCGTTCAACGCATAGATCGACGAGTCGGGATTGTCCGTGCCGAACAGCACGATCGGAACCCCGTCTCCGTCCAGTCCGTAGGACGCCGAGTCCCACGAGCCGGCCGAGTGGTTGTACCCGGTGAACTTCCACTCGATGGTGCAGTTTCCGGCGTTGACGGCGAGAAACGGACCGGACGTTGTGCCGGCGCCCAGGGTGCCGAAGAAAAGAGTCGGTGCGCCCCCCGGCGGAGTGGCGAGCGTCGGGGTCGCCTCGAATCCTCTCGGGCTTACCACCGAGCAGTCAATCGCGCCGGTCGTCGCGTTGAGACGATAGATCGCGGGGGTTTGGAAGGTGCCGACATAGACCGAGCCATTGCTCACCAGAGGGGTGGAGCGGATGGGGGAGCCGAGCCAGACCCCCCAAGCAATCTGGCCGTCCGCGATGTTGATTGCGAGCACGTTCCCTGCCTCGGTTCCGATGTAGGCCAGGGTCTCGCCGACCGCCGGGTCGTAGGCGACAACGGGGGAGTCTAGGGCCGAGCTGTACAGGTTGGTGTCCCAGGCGACCCCGATCTTGGATGCCGTGGCCGACGAGAGAGGACTGTTGGAGGCATACCCATTCAGGTTCGGGCCCTGGTGGAGTTCCGGCCAGTCATACTTCGAGCTGTTCATCACCGGGGCGTGAAATTGGGTTGGCGCGGATCCGCCGATCTTGACCACGGACAGAGAAGTTCCCGGGGCAACGTTTACGTGGATGCCAACCGGAGTTCCCGAAGGAAGTGCCACCCCGACGGCGAGGAGCGTCACGCTCGCCGCCAGGAGCAGGGCCCGCGAGTGTCTCCGCTGTCGTAGGGGGTTATACGACATTGGGGGGCGGACTAGTCTTGGGGATATCTAAGGACCGTCGAGTCGTCCAGGTACGATTCTGGTCCGACATCAGTCTGCGGTCACGTGCCGATGGCTCTGAGGGAAGAGTTCAGTGCCGAACCGCTTCCGAATGAAGGTCCGACGAGTCTGGGCGAGTCGCGTACGGTTTCCCCGGGCGTCCAGCCGATGAGGTCGCCGCTAGTAGAACTCGGTGGCCGCCCCGTAGCGGACGGTACCGAACCCCTCGAACCGGTACACGGCCTTGACGATGCCGAGGAACGGCCACGCCAGGATCCAGGGAAGGACGTCGCACCGCCGCATCCGGATGAGGAAGTAGGCGAGGGGGACCGCGCGGAGCGCGATCAGCGCGAGGAGAAGGTAGAACGCGTGCAGGATCCCGGGAAGTCCCAGGAACACCGCGAGCAGCGTGAGATAGACATACACCAGGCTCCGCGCGCCGGCATGCAGGACGAGGAGGTAGTAGAACAGCACCGCGAGGCCCCCGAACTCGGGCGCGGGCGAGAAGATCGCGGGGTAGTGTCGGGCGTTGGCAAAGACACCGCCCCGCGTCCAACGGATCCGCTGCCGACGCAGGGTGGCGTAGGTGGGAGGGACGTCCTCGAACGCGATCGCCTCGAAGGCGAGGCAGACCCGGTAGCCCATTCGCTGGAGTCGGATCGAGATCTCGGTGTCCTCGCCGTTCCACGGCTGCCAGCCACCGAGCTCGACCAGGTCCCTCCGGCGGAAGAGGGAGAACGCCCCGTCAAGGACCTCGGCCGCCCGAGCCCCCATCCCCGCGGGCCGGAGGAAGAGGTGCTGCCAGGCGATCTCCATCGCCCTCAGCTTTCGGGTCCACCCCGTCCGCTGGCGTGGCTGCAATTGCCCTTGCACCCCACCCACCTCGGGGTCGGCGAAGTACGCGACGGCGGGACCGAACCCGGTCTCCTCGGAGATCCGGGTGTCGGCGTCGCACCGGATCACAATCTCTCCGGTGGCGCAGGCGAGGGCTCCGTTGAGTGCGCTGGACTTCCCTCCGTGAGGCAGGTCGACGACCGTCCCGGTCATATGCTGTAGACCGGCGATCGTCTCTCGGGCGACCTCGGACGTTCGGTCCGTGGACCCGTCGTTCCCGATCACGAGCGACACCGGACCGGGATAGTTCGCCGCGGCCCGGTCCGCGGCCAGGATCGCATCGCGGATCTCGGCCTCCTCGTTGTAGGCCGGTACGAGGATCGTCACCGAGGGATGGTACTCGGCTCGGGAGGGCCGCGGATGCTTACGTCGCTGCCGGAAGTAGAACGGCCGGACCATCATCACCCAGATCGGGATAGCGACGGCGGGGAGAAGGAGCAAAGCGGTGAAGGCGGGAATGACCCCGTTCAGGGCCAGGAAGATGCTGAAGTAGTAGATCGCGAGACCGCCGATCAGGATCGCTACGGCCCCGAGCCCGAGGAACAGGACGAGGGCGCGCCGGTCCCGGGCAAAGCGTACCCGCACGCGCGGGAGCGGATCGGGAAACGAGAAGGTACAGTACATCACGAGCGTGAGGAAGATCCCACCAGTCAGGGCCCGGATGACGAGGGAGAGGTTGCGGACGGGGTCGCCCGGGATGGTGAAGAACAGGGAGTCGATCACGAGTTCCACGGCGATGTAGAGGAGAAGGAGCCCGCCGCCCAAGGCCCACCTCGAGGCAGGGAGCTTTCCCTTTCCGGTCCGCAGGCCGTTGGCGAACAACCAGGTCAGGCCAAGGGCGAGGTACATCGGGAAGATGTAATCGTAGACGAGAGGAGGGCCGAGGGACGGGGTGTAGACGCCCGGCCACGGTTGCGGCCAGTAGATCGCCTGTCCCACCCATCCCACGAGTCGGTCGTAGGGTCCGAAGAACCGGGGATAGAACACGAGGAACAGGCTCGCCAACCCGACGAAGCCGAGCAGAAGGACCGCGGAGAACCGATTGTCCCGCGGGACCGGAGTCGAGCCCGCGTGTGTCGGCAGCTCGACCGATTCTGTCGTGTGTCCGGTGGAGCTCCAGACGTCGACCGTCACGCTGTGGGATTCGGGAACTTCGGGTCCCGGGTGCGTCGGGGCCGTCCCTCGCGTACGCAGGAAGCGTACCGCTCGGTAGAGGGCGTACCCGACGACGAATCCGACCGGGACGGCGCCGATCGGGAGGCCGGTGTGAAGGAGTTCGGAGTAGGCCGTCGTCAGGAAGCCCGGGACGGCCAGGAACAGTCCGTCTCGGCGGAGGTCGGGGACCCCGAGGAGCCGCCCTCCCGCACGACCTTCGTCCACCTCGAGGCGGGCGAGGCTGGTCCCGGGCCTCAACGGGGCAACGCGTCCTCGTGGTAATCCGGGGCCACGTGAGAGCCCAGCGCGGGCTCGGATTCCTCCAGGTATACGGGAGCTCGGGAGGACAGCGCCGCAGCCGCCTCCGCTCTCTCGCGGCGATCCCGCCGAGAGAAGACGAGGAACGTGACCACTCCGACCAGCGCGAGCATCCCCACCACCGCGAGCGCCCGGCTCAGCTCCGTCCACTCCGACGGAGGGAGGGGCGGGGCAGGAAGTCCGAACGAAAGCCCGATCGTCTGGGGGGTTCCCGCTACCACGACCGTCCCGCCTCCCGGCGTGACATAGTGGCCCGCGGGCGGCGTGACCGCGTAGTGGAAGGTCCCGTTGGAGACCGAGAACGTCAGGGTCGACTTCGCGGTGCTCGCGTTCAGGCCGGCGAAACTGACGGACCAGATCCCGCCCGTGGCGAGGCTGCCGGCCGAGAAGGTCACGAAATACGAGGGGGGCGGTAGCGGAACCCAGCGAACCCCCAGCGTGATCCCGGCTCCGGCGACCGAGAACCCTCCGAGCGGCGGGCTGGCCCGGTACCCGGTCACGTTGCCGAACTGGTACGTGTAGGTCCCGTTCGCTTCGAGCAGCTCCACCTCGGTTCCGGTGGTGTTGATCTCCTCGGAACGGACGGTCACGGACCAACGGGTACCGTTGGGGAGCCCCGACTCCTCCCAGACGATGGGATAGTAGATGGGGATGAGGGTGAAATCGACCGAGACCGTCACGTCGTAGCCGGCCACTGTGAAGAAGGAAGAGGTGGGGTGGACGGTGTATCCGGTCTCGTTGGCCACTAGGAAACCGTAGGTCCCGTCATACTCCGGAAGGAAGAGACTGGGCGTCGACCGGTAGTAGGTCGTGTTCCGGATCGTGACCGACCACCCCCTTCCCGGAACGAGGCCGGATTCGGTGAACGTTACGGAGTACAGGATCGGGATCGCCTTGAACGTCACCGGGACGACCAGGGGGCTGCCGTTCACGTCGATGAAGGAGGAGACGGGTTGAACCGTGTACCCGGTCACATTGGGCACCTGGAACGCGTAGGTGCCGTTCGGTTCGGCCGCGACCAAGGCGGCCCCGTTGCCCGCGAGGGAGGCGCCTCGGAGGGTGACCGACCACGGAGTGCCGGCCGACAGGCCCGATTCGACGAAGCTCACCGTGTACCCGACCCCAAAGATAGCCGTCTCATGGAGGGGCTCGAGGACCGTCAGGGCCGCGGGGTTCGTCGACCCGTTGTAGCTCCCGTTGCCCTCCCCGTACCAAGCCACGAAACCGAACCCGGGGTTAGGGCTGGCGGTGAGCTGAACCGTGGAGTTCGCGTTCGCCCAACTCGTCGGGGGGCCGATGGTGCCGCTACCGGCCGGACTCACGGTCAGGTTGAGAGAGTACTGAAGGAGGTACGGGATGGAGAGGTTGACCCCGCCGGGCGGAAGGGCGAACTCCATCGAAGGTCTGGGCGCGAACCGCTCCGTCTTCAGATGGCCCGGCACACCGAATACGGGGCCCGGCACGGTCGTATACTCGCCGGGACGCAGGAAGAACGTGATGGTCGGAGTCGAGGAGGTGCCGGTGGTGTTGTCCACGCCGACCCACCAACGAGTGCCTCCCGGCAATCCGGTCTCGGTGAAGACCGCGGGCGCGCCCCCGCCGGGGAGCGCCTCGAACAGCGCGACCGATTGTTCGGGGATCGTCCAAGTGGACGGCAGGCCGCCGGGGAAGAACTGGGGGGTTGGGCCGGGGGCGGCCGGCGCGATGTCGTTGCCCGAAAGGCCGGTCGTGTTCGTGCTGTTCCACTCCCAGACCTCGACGGGCGTCCCCTCGGTGTAACCGGGCAGCGCCGGGGCAAAGGAGACGTTGTTGAGCTGGTTCAGATTCACGACCAACAGGTCCTCCCGGCCGCCGGCGGCGGGGGCGACCGTCTCGGTCGCGTACAGATTCCCGCTCACGGATGGGTCTCCGTTCACGGTCAGCGTCGCCGGGTAGACGTCCGGGCCCAGGTGGCTCAGAACGCCGGTGTAGAGGGTATACAGGGGATGTGGCTCCCCGGAGACGGAGTACCAGGAGTTCACCGTATCGAGTACCGCGGCGTACGCCTCCACGGTCGTGATGTTCGCCGCGAATGCCTGGGTGAACTCGGCAGCCATGAACAGGGCGCCGGCGAATCCCTCGCTGTAATGGAGCCCATCCGGCCGTCCCGAGATCGCCGACCCCATCTCGGTGTACATCACCGGCATCGATCCGCAACTGTAGACCTTGCAACTCGGGCTGTAACTGAGAGCCTCATGGATCCAGTTCTCGAGGTTTCCCTCCCGGCCGGGGATCGAGTCGTAGTTCGAGACGTTGAGAAAGTGGTAGAAGGTGGCGAGGGTGTTGTTCGAGCCCGTCACATCCGGATAGACATGGACCGCCATCCCGGAGATGTTGGGGCCGTTCAGGGCGATCGTCGCGTTGATCCAGTTGTACAGTACTCCTCCCGGCCCAACCCCCGGGATCCCGACGAACTTGAACCCGGGGTCGACCTTGTCGACCGCTTGGGTGTAGTTCCACTCCTCGGCCGCGTACTGAACCGCGCTCGGGGCGTGGGTGTAGCCGGTCCAATTCGCCCAGGTCGCCGAATACGGCGTCCAGTGGCCCCACAGGCCCGGCTCGTTCCCGATCTCCCATAGCGCGGGCGTGAACGAGAGATTCTGCTCGGTGTACTGGACCACCCGGGCTGCGAAAGAGGCGTTGTTCATCTCCCCGGGGAGTTCCATGATCGCGGTGCAGTTGATCGACTTGCAGTACGCGACGAACTGGGCCTCGGTCGTAGGGGCGGTACGGTAGTGGGTGGAGCTAGAGTAGAGCTGGTTGTTGAACGGGTCGTAGTCGTCTCCCGCCCACGCGCCGGGCCAGAGCAGGACCCGGGTGCCAGCGGCGGCGATCAGCGCCGATTCGTTCGCGAAGAATGGGGAACGGGCGGACAGGGTCGTCCCCCAAAAGCTCTGGTTAAGCACGGTCGCGGTCGTTTGCGCCCGAAGGGTGGCATTCAGGGTCGAGCCGGATTGTGCAAGGACCGAGTGCTCGATTGTGGGCGGGAGCTGGGCATCGGCCCGCCCGAAGACGAGCCCAAACCCCGAAAGGACTACGAGCAGCGCCACCGTCATGCCGAGCAGCGCGGGGTGCCGACGGGTGGAGTGCATGGATCGTCTACTACAGGGCACGGGGCCGTGGAGGCCCCGGTGGAGTGATGTATATCTTGCGAGAGGGGGTTGTTAATCCTTCCGACGAGCCCCGACGGGGCGTCGGGCCCGGGTCCCGGTGCCGTCGAGCGAGGGGACCCGAATCTCGGCCCGTCCGGCCCGGCCCGGGCGCCTAACGGCCACGGCGGAGTCTCGAGGTGGGCAGGAGCCACGAGAGGCGGTCGGGAGGAATTAAATACAACGCGTTGGTGCCAGACGAAGCCGCGCCACGGCGCAGCTGTTCGGTCGGCACATGCACCCGCAGAGGCTTTGGGCCTCTCCGGGGAAGGGCGAGGGCCCGCCGCCCAACCCGGCAGCGGGCCGATGACGCCGATCACACGCGTTCTGGACGCTTGTCAAGCGCCATTAGTGTAGCTGACTACTGTCAGTTGGGGAATGGCTGGGCTCGGGCGCCGATGAAGGTCGTGCCAAGCTGCGATAAGCGGTGGGTAGGCGCAAGGAACCTGTGATCCACCGATAACCGAATCGGAACTCCGGTCCCGCAAGGGACATTCCGCAAGGAAAGGGAACTCCCCGAAGTAAAGCATTCTAGTAGGGGAAGGAAAAGAAATCAACCGAGATGCCCTTAGTAAAGGCGATCGAAAAGGGCCAAGGACAAACCGAATCCCTACCCGGCGAGGGTAGGGAGATGTGGAGTAGTGGACTTTCGTACACGCTGGCTTCCAGAGTTGAACGTGCCTGGAACGACGGACCTAAGAGGGTGATAGTCCCGTAGGCGAATGGAAGAGGCGTGATTGAAGGTATCCTGAGTACCGTGCGTTGGATATCGCGCGGGAAGCTGGGAGGTACAGTCTTCTGATCCTAAATACGTCCCGAGACCGATAGTGCAATAGTAGCGCGAGCGAACGCTGAAAAGTACCTCGGAAGGGAGGTGAAAAGAGCCTGAAACCAACTGATGATAAGCCGCATGTGGTCCCCAAGGAACGAAGCGACCGAAAGGTCGTGGACACAGGATCCATGCGTCCGTTTTGAATAACGGGCCAGGGAGTTTCGATCTATGGCAAGGCTAAGGCCCGAACGGCCGAAGCCGCAGGGAAACCGACAGTCCGCAACTTCGCAAGAAGTGAGGGACGGAGTGTGCTCGCTCGAAGTCATAGGTGGAAGACCCGAAGCCAATCGATCTAAGCGTGGGTAGGTTGAAGCCTGTCGAAAGATAGGTGGAGGACCGAACCGGTATTGACGTGCAAATCATTCGGATGACCTGTGCTTAGGGGTGAAAGGCCAATCTAGACTGGGAATAGCTGGTTCCTCCTGAAACTACTCGCAGGTAGGTCTCGGCCGAGCTAGCGCGGGATGTAGAGCACCGATTACGGGAAGCGGGACCGAAAGGTCTCGGCCTGTTGTCAAACTCCGAAGTCCCATGCAGCGTAGACGCCGGGAGTGAGCGCAGCAGGGGTAAGCCCGCTGTGCGAAAGGGAATGCAACCCAGCCTCACATTAAGGGCCCCAAGTGCCGGTTCAGTGTCATGTAAAGGGCGTCCGTGTTCGAAGACAACTGGGAGGTGGGCTCAGAAGCAGCCATCCTTCAAAGAGTGCGTAACAGCTCACCAGTCGAGGGCATGGGCACCGAAAATGGACGGGGCTAAACCGGCCCCCGATATGTGGGCGCGCCGCCAATCGGCGGCGATCGTGTAAGGAGGCGTGGTGCTCGGGTAGAAGTAGGGTCGTGAGATCCTATGGACCGGGTTCCATCGAAAATCCTGGGAGGAGTAGCAGCAAAGACAGGTGAGAATCCTGTCCGCCGTAGGGGCCAGGGTTCCACGGCAACGTTCATCCGCCGTGGGTTAGTCGAGCCTAAGTGAGTCCTTAATCGGAACTCGCGAATGGAAATACGGTTAATATTCCGTGACCCCAACTTTAAAGCGTCCTCGAGGAAGCCGGCCGCTAGGGTGGGTAGGCATATGCCAGCCTACTGATCCCTCGTCGCCCCGGGAAGTACCGTTATGGTGAGAACCGGGGATAGAGGGACCAGGTCCCCGCGAGGGGACTCTTTCCAATGCGGGCGGTCCGTGAAAAGTCGAGGACGGCAAGTTGGGCTCGTACCGAGAACTGACACAGGTGCCCCTGGGTGAGAAGCCTAAGGCGTGTCGGCGAGAATTCGAGCGAGGGAATTCGGCAAATCAGCCCCGTAACTTCGGGATAAGGGGTGCCAGATCTGTAGAGATCTGGTCGCAGTGACCAGGGAACTCCGACTGTTTAATAAAAACATAGGTGGCCGCGAGACTGAAAAGTTGTGTATGGCCGCTGAATCCTGCCCAGTGTCGGCATCTGAAAGCCCGGTACAACGGGACGAAGGACCGATAAACGGCGGGGGTAACTATGACCCTCTTAAGGTAGCGTAATACCTTGTCGCTTAATTGGCGACTTGCAT
>DATGZO010000015.1:0-33600 GCA_035297105.1 Thermoplasmata archaeon | reverse complement strand
ACGTATACATTCAATCAATGGCTGGTGGGCCAAGGTGTGCTTTCCAACAACTTCACAGCCACGACTTACCTAACACCCTCAACCTCAACAAAGGAAGGAACCATAGAGATGGCGCTCTACCAACCGGGCTTTAGCTGGGGGGGCTACATTGCTGGGGGTGTGCAAGCTTCCTACGTTGCTGGATCATTCCTCCTCCCGTCGACATTGAGTCAGGTCGGAGGTTGTCCCGGTTCGCCCGAGAACAGCGTGTCACTCTGGATTGGATTGGGCGGCGTCGAGTACCACCAGGTACTCTGGCAGGCGGGCGTCGATATCAACTTTACTTGTTCGTTGGGATTCACCATTTCAGCTTGGACTGAAGTGGCCTATCCTTGGGCCGCATCAAGTCCAGGTTGCGTTTACTACAACTATCACCCGAGCCAGGATACTACGCTCGAGATCCAAGTCGGCATGCGAAGCAACGGAACAGGTTGGGCGTCGTTCTACGACTCGTACTCTTCGCCCACGACCCTATCGGTTCCAAGCGTCCCTCTGTTTTCGTTCCACGGTTCGCATTACACCAGCGACGGGAATAGCACGGCAGAGTGGGTGGCCGAGGCGCCCTTTCAAGCCAACTGGACTTAGTTTCAGATGCCCGGTTTTTCGAATGTTACTGTTTCGGGGCTCGACTACACCGACAATGGCGGCAACCACAGCGGAGTGTTGGCGCCCATGGATGCAATGCAACTGTGGGATTACTGGGACCCCCCGTACGGTCCCAATCAGTACGTTACACCCACTCACCTTCTCGGCTCCAAGTTTTGGTTGGATTACTCGACATGAGGCCCCCAGTCGATGCCCGCAATGACTAAACTGCGAACGGGTCAAGTCGAGAAATCTCAACGGAGCGGGTGTCTCAAATGATGAGGCGTTCGCATATCCACGCCGCGATTGTTCTTGCAGTCGCATTCATCGCCATCTCAGCCACAGTCCTCGGATTCTGGCTCTATGCAACGCCCCACGGTGCGGGAGGAGCGCTCAAGGCCGATGGGCCCACTCTCTTCCAAGCTTTGGCCAGTGTCAATCAATCCGTAAAGAACGTGACCGGCGGACCGTGGTCCCTCTTCTCGGCATGGGGTGTGGCAGCGCAAGCTCCGTTCAGTCCCAACGTTCTCGGTTACTACCCAAGAGAGAATGTAACCGTGAACTCGTGTGGGCAAGAGTTCAATGGTCTGACCCTGTGGAACGGGTCGATCCCGCTGTTCACGGGCACTTTTGCGTCAGGGACCGCTCCCTTCTGGCAATTTGGGTTCCTCTCGAATTCAAGCCAAGAGATTGTGGTCGCAACCGACGTTGCGGGAGTGGTTACTGCCCTCCCGCCCATTCCCTATCCAGCCAGCGATAATCCGTGTTTCCCGTGGTACGACTTCTACCCGAATCCAGTACATTGGGCCGGATGGATCTCTCAACACCCAGCGGACAGCTCCGCTGCAGCGGCCGCCGCATGGGCTGCCGTTGATCAGAATGCCGTCGTGAAGCCAGGGCCCACGGTCGAGATCATGACGATGGGTCCGGACGTGTTCAGCGCTTTCAACGACGTCGCTTCTGGGTACGGCGTGTACTTTGACCGATGCGGTGTGGTGAACGTTGCAGGCGTTCAACCTCAGCCCACGGTCGCTGTAAGCAGCAACGGAATAGTTACTTCAGTCGTTAACGCAACGACCATCTGCGCCGTGCCGAATTCCGGTCACCACGCGGCGGATGGGATGTACGATTTGGTCCTGAACGCAACGACTACAACATGGGGGGAAACCATTCAGGCGCTTTTACCATTCCAAGTGGGCCTGGCGGCTCCCAATGGGACAGTCGTGCTGGACTATGACGGCTGGGGCCTCGCGAACTGGATGGTGGCGCTGAATGTCACGAGTTCCTCGGGTCACCCCCTCCCAATCGGCTCTCCAAACTGTGCTAAGTGGGTGTTAGGACTCGATCAATGTCCCGCCAACCTTACCGGATGGTATGCAGTCTTGACCTCCTCGAGTGGAGAATGGCTCAACGACTATGGGCTATCGAGTACCGGAATCGGATGGTCAGTTCCTGTCGACGCACTCGTCAGCCATCAACAGTTGACGATTGTTCTCCCAATTTCTTGGGCCGTATCGGGGGACAACCTGGTAGTGAGCAGTACCGTTTCAACCTCAACGATCAGGGGCTCGGTTGGGCTATGAGCGTGCGAAGCGCCGAACTGAGGAATCGGGCCGTCTTGCAATAGTTCGTCTCCTTTCATCTTCCGCCAACTCGGCCCGGTAAATACCCCTGAGGGGGTTGGCCGCCCCGGTGGCGACCCAGATGGCGCAAGGAGGCGTTCACGTATCCTCCAGGGCACTGGTCCAAGCACAGTCCTCTCGGCCGCCATCTCCCCTCCCTCGATTCGGGGGCGCGGACCTCATGGTCTCCCTTCGAGAGCTGAAGGCGATGGTCCAGGGGCTGGAGGCCTCGAACCCCGTGCGAATCCTAGTCCTCGGGGAGCCGGACGAGATCCCGCGGGCCGAATACGCGGCTAAGGTGCCGGGTTGGTACCGACTTATCGTGACCCCGGCGGATTGAGCACGACCTGGTGCCCGTTCACCGTCGTGACGACCGTCCACCCCTCATCGAGGTACCGGGGCAGTTCCGTGCCTTCCACGAGGCGTTGGCGTGTCCCGTTTGCATCGGCGTTCTGTCCCATCTTCTTGGTCACGAGTTCCTGGAAGGCGCCCACGTCCAGGTTGTCGAAATCCAGCTTGGCAAGCTCCTTCTCGGTGTATCCCAACCCCATCAGCATCACCTTGGCCATCTTGGATTGCGCGTCCTGATCGGTACGCGAAGGGACTGTGGAAAGGAACGGCTCGCATCGCCGGTAGGCCGCCCGCATCTCCTCGACGAGTTCCTTTGGGAGCTGCCGCTTGTTGGTCGTGTAGCGCGCGTCGATCGAGCCGACATGACCCATCCAGTACACTCGGAAGTCGTGCGCTACCTTCCCCTTCGACTCTGCAGTGAGGAGCTGTGTGTCGAAGTAGTGCCGGAGGACATACGGACGCCAGGGGAAGCCCGCGCCACGGATCGCCGTCCGAATGGCGTCGCCGATGTTGAGCGTCCGAATGAATCGTTTTCCGGCGCGGTCCGGGTGAATCAGATCAGTATCTGGACCCAGCTTCTCGCCGGCCCGGAGTCGATCCTCCAAGTAGTGACGGAGATAGCTGCACCCCTCTTCCGAGAGGAACGAATAGTAACCGTTGGAGCTCTTGGATAGCTCCGGTCGGACTCGAACGAGGGTGGGAACCGTCATGAATTGGACGGTTCCCCTTCCTACTTTCAGCTCAGGAAAGTCCCCCAGCCTGAGGCCATCGTCCCCGATGTAGTTCCCTAGGACCTCGGGCCGGAGGCCCGAAAACGCGACGAGGGCCGCCGCGGCTCGGATCCGCGGAGATCCCGCGAGGAGGACCTTGCGGAGTTCCTCCTGAGTGGGCACGCGCTCGTCGCGGAGCGAAGGAGTATCCTTGGCTCCGCGAACGCGGATGGGCCGCTCGAGCTTCTTTCCGTTGTGGACGAGCCAGGACTTCCCCGCCTTGATCGTCCGCACGATGTACGAGCCCGCGACCTGACGCTTCTCCTCGGCGGACACGAAATCGAGGAAGCGGTCATGGACCTCCTTCTCATCGAGCCGGGCGAGGTCCGCCGGCGTAGTTCCGAGCGATTTGCACAGCGCGTCTAGTCGTCGCAGGTTGACGTCGGCGGTCGCGCGAGACCCACGGGCGAGGTTGTCGAACCAACGTCGTACGTCCGGGTCCGACAGGAGTCGGGTCGGAGGGAGGGAGATTCGGGCCACGAGGGGGCTACGTGTTAGTGGTTCTTAACCCTTTAAGGTATGGACACGGGGGGATTTGAACCCCCGACCTCTGCTTTGCGAAAGCAGCGATCTTCCGCTGATCTACGTGCCCAGCGGCGCGGGCATGACGGCCCCACCTTAAGGCCTTCTGGAAGACCGTCCGCGACCAGCGGTCACCGACCGGTCTAGGTGGCGAGAACGGCGATCGGTCGCGTACGCGTTTGCGTCTCGGGAGGGGTCTTCGCGGACTTCGTGGGCGTCGGCGTCGGGGGCGGGTTGGCGGGGGCCGATGGAGGCGGGGGTCGAGAGCCCGTCGTGGACTTGGCCGCCGGCCGCTGCGTGGCGACCAACCGGTGCTCGTCGGCGTCGTACCGGAACAGCTCGGCGTACCGTCCCCAGTTGACGATGTTCTGGACGGCCTCCTCGAGGGGAGCTTGGGCGAGCGAAACGATCTGGCCCAGCTCCTCATCGCTGAGCTGGCGCTCGGGGGCGCTGTCGAGCGCCCGGAGCAGCGTGCGGAAGAGGGTGGTCCTTCGGAGCTGGTCCCGGAGGAGGGCCTTGCGGTCGCGGATCGTGGAGGCGAGAAACTTCTTGCCCGTCTCGGTGAGCGTGACCTGCCCGTCGTGGACCTTCAGGAACTGAAGGACCTCGGCATAATCGACCGAGGGCAGGATCTCGTCGATCTCGAGGTCCAGGTCCTCGGCGAGCCGCGCGATGTCCTCGGAACCCTTGTGCGAGTTCAGCAGCACGAGCAGTCCCATCATTTCAGTGGGGCTGCATTTCGGATAGGTGGTCGGCACGATGGTTCCCGAGGGAGAAGAGGACCGGGAACCGTTCCATATAAGGGTTTTCGAAGTTGCCGTTTCGGGGTGAATCGAGCGCCCATCGGCCCGATTTCGGCCCCCCTCCCGCCCGGTCTCGCGGCCGATTTGTGAGCCGGGCGTCGCGATGGCTCCGTTCGGAGCCCGTCAGGGGGGAGGGGTGGGTTCGACCACGGGCTCGGCCATGGGGCGGGTCCCTCCCTCGGTGATGAGGGAGTACACCCGGTCCGTCAGGTCGTAGAAAGCGGGAGACTTGCGGTCGCGGGGGCGGGGCAGGTCGACGAGGACTTCGGCCAGCACCTTCGAGGGCCGGCGAGACATGACCACGACCCGGTCCGCGAGTTGGATCGCTTCCTCGATGTTGTGGGTGACGAGGACGACCGCCTCCGGGGGGAGGCCCGGGTCGCGCCACAACTGGAGCACTTCCTCGCGCAGACTCTCCGCGGTCAGCGGGTCGAGGGCGCTGAACGGCTCGTCCATCAGGAGAACGGCGGGCTCAACGGCGAGGGCTCGGGCGAGCCCCACGCGCTGCCGCATCCCCCCCGAAAGCTCCCGAGGGTAGGCCTCCTCGAACCCCTCCAGTCCCGTGACCGAGGTGTACTTCGCGGCCTGGGCACGGATCCGCTCGGGAGACCACCCGCGCGCTTCCAAGCCAAACGCCACGTTCTGGAGGACCGTCAGCCAGGGAAAGAGGGCGAAGTTCTGGAAGACCATGGCCATCTCGTGGCAGACCTGATCGACGGGATGATCTCGGAACGTGATCGTTCCCGTCGTCGGGTGGTCCAAGCCTTGGACGAGCCGAAGGAGGGTCGATTTGCCGCACCCCGACGGTCCCACGATCGCCACGAAATCGGCGTCCTTGACGTCGAACGTGATCTGCTGCATGATCGACATCGAGCCGTGTCGGGACTGGAAGCTCTTGTCGACGTGGTCGATGCGGATCAGCGCCACGCGCTCTCCCCTCCCCGGTCCTCGGTCCCGGCGCGCGTCAGTCGTACCGGTACTTCTCGACCGCCAGGCGGTAGAGCGGCTTCCATATGAGTTCGTTGATGGCGATCACAGTAAAGACGAGCGTGAGCAGCGCGGCGACCATCAGGGGAATCCCATTCGGCTCCGCGTAGCCGATGTCGAGGGCCGAGCCGACCCCGACGACGTGGAACGTACGGGAGCTCGAGAGGCTCAGGTACTCGGCGACGATGAGCGTGTTCCACCCACCACCGAAGGCCGTGATCGAGCCCGTGATCAAGGCCGTGAAAACGCCCGGCAGGAGAACCTTTTGGTACCACGAGCGCCCCTTGACTCCGAAGGAACGCGCGCACTCTTCGAGGTCCGGAGGGAGCGAGCGGATCCCCGAAAGGAGATTGAAGAACAGGTACCACATCATCCCGGTCATCAGCATCAGGATCGAGGCCCCCTCGGGGCTGATGTACGGGAGGAGCTGGAAGATGATCACCGGGAAGAGGGCCGTGGCTGGGAAGGAGGCGACGACCTCCACGACCGGCAGACCGTAGCGCGACGCCCGGGGCCGCCGCGCGAGCGCGAGGGCGAGCGGGAGGGCGATCGCGAGACAGAAGGCGAAGGCGATCACGACTCGCAGGATCGAGGCCCCCATCGCGAGCGGAAGGTCGAGGATCTGGGTCCGTACCGACGGAACGATCGGCGTCGAGAAGACCTGGAACACCGCGACGATGATCGCGATCAGCAGGAGCCAGACCGCGACCAGGATCCCGCCGAGGATGGTGTAGTAGAGGACGGGTCGTCCCTCTTCCTTCCGTGGTCGTCCGGATCGGAACGGGATAGCGGCGAGCTGGACGAACGGCGTGCTCACCCGGGCGACTCCCGTTCGGACCCCCCGCGTGATGTACGAGGTCGCGCGCCGGAAGCGGGTGTTCGACGCCCGCGTCACGACGAGACCCCCCTCCCCGGAGGGAGCCTGGTCGTATCGGTACCGCTCGGCGATCTTCCCAAGCGGTCGCCAGAGTCCGAAATCCAGGAGAGCGATCAGGATCACGAGGAGGACCAACCCCGTCAGAAAGGCGGTTCCGTTGCCGTCCTGGGCCGCAAAGTCGAGATAGCTGCCGATCCCGGGCAGGGCCGAGCCGTTCGTGGTGAAGATCTCCGCTTCGACGAGGAAGAACCAGCCTGCCGTCCAGGATAGGACCGAGTTGTAGACCAAGCGATTCACCGTCGCAGGGAACAGTACCTCTCGGAACCGTTGCCGGCCGCGCACGCCGAACGATTGGGAGGCCTCGCGAAGGTCGAGCGGGAGCGTCTTCAGGGATTCGTACACCCCGAAGACCATGTTCCACGACATCGAGGTGAAGATGAGGAACACCGAGGCGATGTTCGGCCCGAGCCAGCTCCCCGGGGTCAGGGCCGCGAGGGCGACGATCGCGATGGGGAAGAATCCGAGGATCGGGATCGACTGGAGGATGTCCAGAACGGGGATCATGATCTTCTCGCCCGTCTGGCGGGTGGCGGCGTAGTACCCGTACGCGAGGGCGAACCCGAGCGAGGCCGCGTACGCCGCGCACATCCGGAGGAACGAGTACAACAGGTCGATGGCGGCGGTGGGAAGGTATCCGGCCACCGTGCTCGGGGCGATCCCGAGCGTGGTCGCCGTGATGCCCCCGGCGATGAGGGGAATCAGCAAGTAGAGTATCGCCGACCGCTGGGCCCCGCTGGCCCAGGGCGATCTCTCCTCGGCCTTATCTCGGGGGGTCGGTGGCTGAGGATTCACTTGAGATGCGGCCGTGGAACGACTCCCCGGTTCGATTGCGCCGACTGATCCCCCCAGCGCCATCCGTCCACCCCGACATGGACTGGTGGCGCACCCTGCCGGTCTATTTGTATCAGGTGGTCCCGCACGAGGGCGGGCGACCGGGGATTGGCTCGTCGGACCGGCCCCCACACAATGTTTATCAGCGGAGCGTCGCTGGGCGCCCCCGTAGCCCCGTAGTGTAGTGGCCAATCATGCGAGACTCTGGATCTCGCGACGCAGGTTCGAAAGCCGCGGGAGTCCGCGAGCCCGTGGTCCGGAACTCCTGCCGGGGCTACTCCGCGGGTTCCTTCATCGTTCCTGTGCGGGGGTGCTCCAGCTCGGCCAAACCGTCGACGGGGGTCGACGGGGCCAACGAGGCAGGGCTTAGGACCCTGTTGCCTAGGGCATACGCCGGTTCAAACGGACGACCGGTCGCCACGGCCGGTCGCCGGAAACTCCGGCCCCCCGCATTCCCGGACGTGAGCTAGCCGGGGAAGGTCGACGATGCAGGCAGGTTGGGTCCCTTCGCCTGAGGAGATCCTCGCCCTCGCCCCGGCAGCGGCGGACGACCTCTTCGACCTCCTCGAACGTACGGTCCCGGTTCGACCGATGTTCGTGAAGTTGCCGGCGGCCGGCTTCCGCGAAGCGATCGTCTTCGGCGACAGTCACGGGGACTGGCGATCGACGTTGGAGGTCGAGAGCCGATTCCTGTCGGGAGGCGTCGCCCGCCTCTTGCTCGGTCTGGGCGATTACATCGACCGCGCGCCGAAGGATTGCGGGAAAGGCTCGGTAGCGAACGCCCTCCACCTCCTCGCCCTGGAAGCCCGGTACCCGGACCGGGTCTTCTTGCTCCAGGGAAACCACGAGACCTCCCGACGGATCCCCGCCTTCCCCCATCATCTTCCCGAGGAGGTAGACGCCCTCTGGGGGGCAGATGGGACCCGCTACACCCGGCTCATGGGGCTCCTCGAGCGCGGTCCGATCGCGGCGGTGATCCCCACCGGCGTCTACCTGGCCCATGCCGGGTTCCCGCTGATCTCCTCCCCGTCCGAGTGGGCCACCGCGTTCGATTCGGTCGACGACGACCTTCTCGCCCAGGTGGTCTGGTCCGAGTGCGATGTGTCGGAGAACCGGCGCGGCGCGACGGCACCGTGGGGCGCACGGGACCTGGAACGGTTCCTTCGCTCCAACGGGCTCCGCATCTTCCTGCGCGGCCATGACCCGGACATCACGGGCCAGCCCCTGTTCGACGGCCGCTGCCTGACGCTACAGACCACGCGCCTGTACCAGCGCTTCGGCGGCGTCATCATCGCCCGTCTCCCGCTCGGCCATCCGCTCGAATCCTTGCGGGACGCCGGGATCGAGCACCTGCCGACCGAAGGGCGGACGTTCCCGGTCCTCGATTGACCCGTTACGGGCTCGCTCCGCCGTAGAGGGTCTGCTCGAGCTCGCGCACCCGCTCGGGGGAGCGGGCCGAGGCGTAGGCGTCGAGTCGTTCCCGGTTGATCTCGAGAAACCCGTCCCCGCCCCGGAACCCCTTCAGCAGGCCGGCGGCCTCGTCACGACGTCCCAGCACGTAGAGGGCAGCGCTCAGGGCTTCCACGGTGTTCAGCTCGGCGATGCGGCCGTAATGTTGGGGGTTCGCGGCGATGAGGATCGGGAGACGCCGACGAAGACCCGGGCCGGTCAAGCGCACCGTCTCCTCCGGGAAGCCTCCCTGCGCCGACAATCGGTTCCAGGAACAGTCGACGGCGAGGATGCCTCCGCGCACCGCGGCGCGGGCGTCGGCGGCCGACAGGGGTTCCTCGGCGTACGGGTCGAGCACGACCGGCGCGGGGAAGACCCGACCGACCGACCGTACCGATTTTACGAGGCCCCGATGTAGGAGGCGACGACCGGTGCAGGCCTTGGGATGGTCGTCGCCCGTGACCTCGAGGTAGAGGGCGAGGGGGCCGTTACGCGAGGGGCGCGGCGTACTCCCGGAAGATCGCATGGAGCTCCCGCGTGATGCGGAGGGCGTCGGTCCGGGGGCGTTGCCAGAGATTCCGTCCGAAAATGATACCGGTCGCTCCCGCGTCCATCGAGGCACGAACCTTGTCGAGGAGCTCGGCGTCCCCGACCTTCTCCCCGCCTGAGACGAGGACGAGCGCGCGTCCGGCGCTCTCCACGACCTTGCGGAAGGCTTCGAACGGGGCGAGCTGGAGCGTGTTGTAGGGGGCGGGGCTGTCCGCGTCCTTCTCGGACCGCACGGGGTAGTTGACCTTCACGACGTCCGCGCCCAACTCGAGCGCAACCCGGGCCGCATAATCGATCGCGTACAGGCTCTCCTTGCCGCCCTTCTTCGAGACGGCCTCGCCCCGCGGGTAGGCCCAGACGATGAGGGGCATGCCGAACCGATGGGCCTCCTGGCGGACCTCCGAGAACTGACGGAAGTCGCGGTCCTGAGACGGGGATCCGACGTAGACCGTGTACCCCACTGCATCCGCCCCGAGCCGTACAGCGTCCTCGACCGACCCGGTCAGCGGGCTGAACGACTGAGCATCGGAGGGGATCCCGGTCTTGCCGTTCAACTTCAAGATGAGGGGAACCTCGCCCGCGTACTCGTGGAAGAACTTCTCCGCGAGCCCGATGTGGAGGGCAATGGCGCTGAATCGGCCCTCTTTGGCGAGGTCGTACTGGTATTGCGGGTCGAGGGCGTCCGGGTTTTCGAAGAAGTCGACCGGTCCGTGCTCGAGCCCCTGGTCGATCGGGAGCACCAAGAGCGTCCCGCCTCCCGGGCCGTAGTCGTAGAGGAGCCGCTTCAAACGGGTCCGCTTGCCCGGCGAGAGGCCCAGTCGCGAGAGCGCGGGGCGGGGGTACCGGCGGGTGCCCTTTCCGGGGCCTGCCGGGACAGGGTGAGAGGCAGGGGGTCGGGCGCTGGGCTCGCTCATCGTACTCCTCGGTCCAAACCCACCCGACGGCGCGATTTAATGCTTAGTCTCGGCCGCCTCACTGGCGTCGATTTTCGGTCGTTGCCGGAACCCTTAACCATCCTTCCCGCGGTAGGGTTGTCCCGGTGGAGAACCCGGGAACCGGATGCGTCCCCAGGTCGTCATCATTGCCACCCTGCTGCTGAACGCCACCCTCTTCGTGGCCAACCTGCTAGCGGCGATCTCCACAGGCAGCCGGGCCGTCCTGTCGCAGGCGATCTACACGGTCACCGACCTAGTCGGGAGCGCCTTCCTGCTCTGGGGACTGTATCTCTCCCGACGGCCCGCCGACTACGACCGACCTTGGGGCCACGGCCGGGAGCGGTTCTTCTGGGCGTTCGTCTCCATCATCGTGACGTTCACGGTCGCGGGCCTGCTCGCCCTCGTCGCCGGGTTCGACCAGGTGGCGAACCCGACGCCCATCGACCACATCGGCGTGGCCCTCCTGGTCGTGGGCGCGACCGTCGCTGCGAGCGTCGCCGGGATCGCGGTGACGCTGCGCGAGCTCCGGACGTCGAAGGAGACGCTGAGCCAGCTCCTGGCGTCCGCGAACCAGGGGCTGAAGTCGATCTTCTACCAGGACTTGGTCGCCATCGTCGGCTCCATCGCCGCGTTCGCCGGGCTGCTGATCGTCTATCGCACCGGTCGGAACGAGGTGGACGGGTTGACCGCCATCGTCGAGGGGATGATCCTGATCCTGGCCGGGATCGTGCTGACGGCTGAGAGCCGGGAGTACCTGGTCGGCCGGGCCCTCGAGCCGAAGGACACGCGGGGCCTTCTCGCCATCATCGCCCGCGACCCCCGGGTCGCGAAGGTGCGGGACGCCCACTCGATGCTGCTCGGACCGGAGGACGCGCTCCTGGCCCTGCGGATCAATTTCCAGGACGGGCTGACCACCGACCAGATCGAGCAGACGATCGACCAGCTCACCGTCGCCGTGAAGACCGCCTACCCGGTCGTCCACCACGTCGTCATCGAGCCGGAGTCGTAGGCGCCATCCCGCTCATCCCGGTCTCCCGGATGCGGGCGACGGTGAGGACGACGAGCGCCACCGCGACCGACCCGAAGAAGACGTAGAGCCCGTCGTTCGCGAAGTGGGCGTACAGCTCCGCGGAACCGCCGATGCCGATGACCATGCCCAGCGAGATCGTTAGGGAGTAGATCGCCATGGTCGTGGCCCGGCTCATCAGCTGGGAGAGGTCCGCGAGAGCCGCGAGCGCGGCCGGTCCGTACGCGAGCGCCACAACAGCGCTGACCCCGAGGGCCGCGAGGATCGGGATCTCGGGGCCGTAGGCGACCAGGAAGCATGCGGACGCCATGGCCGCGACGAACCCCGTCGCCCCGACGGTCATGAGCCGGGTCCGACCGTGGCGGTCGGCGAGACGCCCGTAGTACGGCTGGGTGGCGACGAGGAGGATCCCCCCTCCCGCGATGACGCCGGCGAGCAGCGTCGTGGAGATCCCGGCTCCCTCCGCGGCCGGCCCGATGAAGACGAGGGCCGTCCCGATGAGGATGTAGATGACGAGCCAGGGGAGCGTCACGAGCAGGACGCTCCGGCGGAAGATGTTCGCGACGACGTTCGCGAAGGAGTAGCGAGGGGTTCCTCGGTAGATGGTGCTCCCTCGGACGAGGAGGATCGTGACGGCGAGACCGCCCGCGAGCAATCCGGCCCCGAGCGCAAAGACGAGGTTCAGCTCCCGGTTGGGGAGGCTCCCGAGGAACCCGATCCCGATCCCAAGTCCGGCGGTCCACCCGAAGAGGTTGATCGCATCGAACCGACCCATCTCGTAGCCCCGGTGGGCCTCCTCGGCGCGGTCCCCGACGACCGCGAGACTGGCGGCGAGGATGGCGCCGCTCCCCACCCCGAAGAGGAGGTTGATCGCGGCGAGGGCGACGACGTTCCGGGTCAGGGCGACCGAGGCGAACAGGACGGCGGCGCCTCCCATCCCGGCGAGCAGTACCGGCCACCGGCCGTACCGGTCCGCGAGGGCCCCGGAGAGCAGAACGGTCGAAAACTCCCCCACGGGCGCCATCGCGCTGACGAGGCCGGCGATGCCGACATCGTTCCCACCGAGACCGGTGGAGTGCTGCGTGATGTAGCTCGCGAAGACCGCGACCGTGATGCCGAATGCGAAGCGGACGAAGAAGGTCGCGACGAGGACCGCGAGAAGGGGGCGACGGTGCTGCTCCGCGGCCGGTTCGTCGACCACCGGGATTCGAGCTCCTCGCTACGGCGCCGGTTTGGCACGCTCGATGAGTTCGATCCAGACGTCGTTCGGGTCCAGGATGAACGCGATCCGGGAGGACCCACCGGCGAGGCGGTACGGCTCCTTCGCCACCCGCGCGCCCTTCGTTCGCATATGCATCAGCGTCCGGTCGAGGTCGTCCACTTCGAAGGCGAGATGGTCGAGCTGCTCGCCGGCCTCGAAGGAGTCCTTGCCGTCCCAGTGGGTGAGCTCGACCCGGGCGCCGCTGAGTGGCTCGTGGACGAACGCGATCTCGGCGTGGTTCTCCGGGATCGTCCGACGCCGCTCGAACTGCAACCCCAGTACCTCGGTGTAGAACTTCAGGCTCTCGTCCATGTGGCGGACGGTGATTGACGTGTGGGCGAACTTGAGGGCCATGGTCGGACCATCCCCGGCCCGGCTTCTAAACCTTCGGCCGGGTTACGGATGGCCGTAGACCACACGGAGGGGCCACGTGCCGGGCACCCAGTCGCGCTCGACCCGGACGAAGCCGACGCGCTCGAACTGGAAGGTCTCCCCGGGACGGGCGGTGGCGAGCGCGGTCTCGCCCAGACCCCGAGTGTGCTCCCCCTCGAGGCCGAGTAGGTCGACGTCGATCCCCTCCACGCCCCCGACCCACTGGAGACGGGGTATTCGCTTGTTCTCGCGACTGGTAAAGCGGGCGCGCACGGCCCCGCCCTCCTCGACGAGGGAAGGAGGGAGCTCGATGTTGGCGAGGTCCTTCAAGCGAACCTCCGCCCCCTCCTTTCCCTGGAGGTCCCGTCGAGCGAGATGGAAGACCGGTCCGGTCCGGGCCGGCCGCATTCCGAGCTCGGGCCGGTCCGGGTGGTTCGGGAGTTCCACGGTGACCAGGTCCTCGGGCCAGGCGTCGACCTGGACCCGCACGGGGTCGGCGACGAACGCACGCCGGACGGTCGTGGCGTCGACCCGCTTTCGGTTCTCGGAGTACAGCGTCTCGGCGGGGACCTCGATGTCGGAGAGCGACATCCCGAAGGACAGGATGAAAGCGCGGATCGCATCCATCGTGATCCCTCGCCGGTCGAGGGAACGGAGCGACCAGGTCCGCGGGTCGGCCCACCCGTCGTACAGTCCCGACTTGATCTCCTTGTAGGCCTTCGATTTCGCGACCTTCGCCTCGCGGACGCGCAGGATCCCCCAGTGGATGAAGGGCGGGCCCCGGATCCCGAGGAGGTCCCAGATGTACCGCTGCATCCGGTCCTCCATCACGAGGTCCTTGCCGCGGAGCACGTGGGTGATCCCGAGCTCGATGTCGTCGACGGCCCAGGAGAACTCGAGCATCGGCCAGACGGTGTACTTGTGCCCCACGCGGGGATGGTCGAGGTGGCTGATCCGGAACAGCACCCGGTCCCGGAAGGCCGGGTCCGGGTCCTGGAGGTCGGTCTTGAGGCGCAGGACGGCTTCGCCCGGTCCGTAGGCGTTCGCGAGCATTCGCTCCCACTCCCCGAGCGCCTCCTCCGGGGTCTGCGAGCGTTCCGGGCACGCGACGCCGTGGGCGCGATGGTCACGGAGCAACTCGGCGGGGCAACGACAGACGTACGCGCCCCCCTTCTCGATCACGCGACGCGCCCAGGGGTAGAACGACGGGATGCGGTCCGACTTGTAGTAGACCGCGTCCGCGTGAACGCCGGCGGCGTCGCAGTCCCCGCGAATGAGGTCGAAGAATTCGGTTTCCACCCGTTTCTCCTCCGAGCCGATCGTATCGTCAAAGACGAGGAGGATCCGCCCGCCGTACCGCTCCCGGTACAGCTGGTTCAGGAACAGCATCCGACCGTGCCCAATGTGCAGCACGCCGCTGGGGAACGGCGCGAGACGGAGCACCACGTGACCCGACACGGCGCCGGGCAGGTCGGGGAACTCCGCGGATCCGGAGGAGGGCTCCCGGGTCCGGGACGCTTCCGGGCCTCCGAGTCCTACCAGGCGATCCTCGAGCTCGGCGGGGGGAAGGGAGCGGACCTCGGCCACGACCCGGGAGGCGAACTCCCGGACCTCCCCGGCCTGGGACCGGAGCCCGGCGTCCGTCGCGAGGAGCCGGGCGACGATCGGGTCGACCCTCGCCTCCCCCGCGTGCGCGACGGCGTTCTCGAGAGCGAGTCGCCGGATGCGCGTCTCCACCTCCGGCAGTAACGTCACACGGCGGCGGAGCGGCCGTGGGATTAAAGGGGTTCCGGCGCGGGGATCGCCGGTCCGTGGGTCCGTGCGCCCGGTCCGCGTGCCTGATCGACCGCTTCGGAGAGGGTGAGCTCCCCGCTCAGGACCCGGTGGGCGGACGAACGGGAGATCGTCAGTCGCCCCTCACTGCGCTCCCGGCTCAGACGCTGGAGGTTGGCGACCTCTCCGGGAGTGAAGGTCGTCGGAAGGTGTTGTCGGATGAGAACCCCGCGGGTGCGGGCGATCGCGCGGGCCGCCACGGGGTCCCGGGGTCTTCGCTGGCCCCGCGGCGTCGTGCCCCGTTCGTTCACGAGCTCGACCGAGCGCTGGTGGGCGAGGAGGGAGTTGACGATCCGGTTGCGGGAAGGAGGATCACCGGCTCCCACCCGGAAGCGCATTGGCTGGGAGGGGAAGCGGTGGCGGAGCTGGCTCGCGAACGCACCGATGGCGTCGGGGGATTCCAAGTTCCCTTCCCCCAGGGATTGGGTTCCCACAAGGATGGCGTACCCCGGACGGGGGCCGGGGTCGATCCCCACGATCATCTCGCCCTCGGGTTCGGCCACGCCCAGGGCATGCTCGACCGCGGCGCCGAGCGCTCGTCGGTCCCCGTCGGGGACCACCGAGAGGACGTGCGGGTGCGGGATCAACCGGACCTCCTCGGGGGAGGTCAGGACCACCGCTACGCTCTCCGGGATCCGCTGACCGGGAAGAAGGCTCACCGATGGCCAGCGTCGCTCCCGTAGAAAACCCGCGAGCTCGCCGTAGAGCGCGGGGTCCCGAGTAACGAGCGCGACCGACCGGTGTCTCACCGAATCCCTGACGGTCAAATATCGCATATACCTATCTCCCGACATGTCGGTCTGCCTGCATTGCGGGGAGCTCGCCCCGGAAGGGGCGCTCTTCTGTGCGAAGTGCGGGTTCACCCTCCCGCAGTCCGGCGTGGCCGGGGTGAGCGGATCCGCGCCCCCGTCCCCGGCTCCCGTAGGAATGTGGATCTCTGGCTCGGGGTCCAGCGGAGCCGCCGTTTCCCCCCCTCCGAGTCAGGGAGCCCCTCCGCCCCCCCCGCCGTCGAACCGTCCCCTCCCCACCCCCGGCTCCTTGCCTCCCGCCTCCGTCTACTGGCCTCCCCCACCGAACGGGAAGTACTGCGTCCGGTGCGGCACACTCATCGCCCGACCCGCCGTCTACTGCCCGGTATGCCAGCAACCCCAACCTCCCTGAGGCGCGGCGGCCGACGCGGGCGCCGGACCTCGACGATGGTGCGGATCGCCCGCGAACGGATCGACGATCTGTTCGCGCTAGCGGAACGGGAGTCCACCGTGGGCGCTGGGGGTCTCGCCGATCGGTACGTTCGTCTGGCGCGGAAGGTCGGGACCCGATACAACGTCCGCCTTCTCCGCGAGTACCGAGAGCTCTACTGTCGTGAGTGCTCGGCGTACTGGGTCGAGGGCCGAACGGTGCGAACGCGCCTCCGAGGCGGACATCGAGTGCGGACCTGCCTCCGCTGCGGACGTACCCGGCGGGTGGAACTCCACGCTCCCCAGAGTGCGACCCGCCCGCCCGGCAGCCTCCGTCTTGAGGCGTCCCCGGAGGACCCGGTCCTGGCCGGCCCCGTCGAGGAAATCACCGACGAGTCCGAGGAGGACGAGCGTTCGGAAGAAGCATAAGCGCGGGGTGCTCCTCCGACGGGTGCGCCGGGGTGGCCGAGTGGCCAAAGGCGGCAGACTCAAGATCTGCTCTCGCAGGAGTTCCCAGGTTCAAATCCTGGCCCCGGCACTTCATCCCCCGTTCCTCACGGGTTCCCTTTCGTACCTCCCGGCGGTGGAAAGCGGAACCGAATGAACCTACCTCGACCTTTTCGGAGCGCGGGCGGCACGCGCGTTTTCCTCCGATGGGCGGGTTCTCCGTATCGCCGAGAACGGCCGGAGGTTCGAAATGCGGGCGATGGGACCGGAATCCCTCATGGTGGCCTCCCGGATCCGCCCGAGGGCGGATCTCTCGGCCTACGTACTGATGGAATTCCCCTGCCCGGATGTGGTTCTGGCGGAAGCGCCGATCCGGGGAGCACTGGAGGAGCGGCCGCAACGGTTCGATCCGAAACGGGTGCTGCGCCGAGTGCGGGTTTGGTTCCAGCGTAGGGGGACCGACCCCCGCGGGGTCCGACCGCGCCCGGCAGAGGCGCTAAGAATCACGACCGGGCGCCCGAGCCCGCTTCAGGAAGGAACGACCCTCGCCGCCCTGCCCGCCGCTTACGGGGAACTCCAACAAGCGCCGCCGCCCATCCCACTCTGGGCCATTCCCAACTCGGGGGCTCCGCACATGGATCCCTGCACCTCGGGATGATCGCTCCTCCCCCTTCCCGCGACCATACGGCCCGGGAGTCCGCCGACTCCCCGGGGTCGGTCCATGGTCCGAAGCCGTTCCAAACAAGCTATGGGGCGAACGGCCGTCCCGCCAGCGGGTCGAACGGCGTGGACGCACTGGACCTGGCCGTCTATCGCGCCCTCTCCCCCGGAGGCGAGGCCCGGTTCTGGGCGGGACGCCGCGTGATCGACCCCCTCCTGCCGGCCCGAGAGATCGCGGAACGGGTCGGGATCAGCGAGAACGGAGTCCGGGCTCGGTTGCGGGGTCTCGAGAACCAAGGGTTCCTCCGCGGAAAGGCGGTGACTCCCAACCCCTCGCTCTTCGGGGTCCAGGTCTTCGTCGCCTCCCTCCCGGTAAAGGAGGTCGGCGAGGTCGAACGGATCTACCGTGACCTAGCCCTCGTCGAGGGGGTCATCTTCGCCCGCGACACGTTGGACGAAGGCGAGCGGCAGGTTCGGGTCTACTTCGTCTCGGAGAACGAACGAACGACCGTTCGCCGGGCCGCCCTCCTCCGGCGGCTCTCTCCCGCGGGCCAGGTCGGAGTTCCGCAGCTCTATTGGATCCCTCCGTGCGAGCGGGAGCTGACTCCGCTCGACTGGAAGGTCCTCCAAGCCGTCTGGCGCTCCCCGGACGCGTCGATCCTCGAGACCGCACGCGCGGTCCACATCAGTGCGAAGACGGGCGCTCGGCGGTACCACCAGTTGATCGAAGCGCGAGCGTGCTGGTGGACCCACAGCGCGGATTCGGAGGAGTTCCCCCTCGCCCTCGTACGGGTGGAGGTCCAGGGTCCGACGCACCGGGATCCGGTAGCGGGAAGGATCTTGAAGGAAATCCCCAGCTGGATGCCGGTGGCGAGCGACGGTCTCGGTGTGGAACCGGGTCCCGAGCAACCAATCGCTGGGCTCGTGCTCGCGGATGCCCCGACCCTGCTCGACCGGATGATCCGGAGGCTCGCCGAACTACCCGGGGTCGTCCGCGTTCAACGAACCTTCGCCTTGGGTTCGAAGACGTATCCGACGTGGTTCGCCGACCGGATCTCCGAACGGGTCGTCCCCCGTCTAGGGTGACGGTGGAGGATTCCCCGAGCGGGGGGGCGGCGTAACGGTAGCGGCGACCGCCGGGGCCTTCTTGCCCAGGAGGACGAGGGATACGACGGCCACGATCATCGCAAAACCCATCCCCCCGAGGAGGACCGCGAGCCCCTCGCTCGAGAGACCCGAAGACGGGGCGGGACTCGTGGCGTTGGCGGTGAAGTTGATCGTCTGATTGACCTGGAATCCCTGGATCACGATGACCCCATGGCTCGGTGTGGCGGAGTACCCGGGCGCACTGACCCCCCACGGATAGGTAGCATTCAGCAGCACGAAGACGATCGTGCTGTTCGTCGAAGACTGGGAAGTTCCGTTCATCGTGATCGTCCACGTGACGGGGTCACCCGGGAGACCCACCTCCGTGAACACGGCCGGACAATCCGGCGGGCACGGGGCGACGTGGCGAGTGGGCCCCGGGGAGTTCGGCATACGGTCCAAGAGGGGACTGTTCGCCCCGACCAAAGGGGTCGGTCCGGAGCCGGATGCGGGTCCTGCGGCGGTCGGCGACGGCATGTCCGAGGAGTTTCGAAGGGGCGCCCCGGGCGAACTCACCGCCCAAAGGGAAAGGAGGAGTACTGCGATCGCGAGAGTCACGCCGACCCCAACGAGTCGGCCCGAACCGCCCGCGCTCACCGAGGCCGCCCATGGTTTCGGGGGAGTTCAACCTATGGGTTTCGGGTGGGCCAAGGGGAGTTGCACTTCCCCCGGTCGCCGTTTCAGAGCAGCCTCGCCTTCTTCAGGATCTCCCGGAACCGGGGATCCTTCCGAACCGTTCGGAAGCCCGAACTCAGCCACCAGTGCGCGAGAGGCAACGCGATGGATTGGAGGGCCTGATCCAACCAGAGAAAGCACTCGTCGGGCTCGTTCAGTAGCGCGCAGATCTCGGCAATCTCACCGGGGACCCACTCCGATATCTCGCCGGTCTCGTGGTCCCGGAGGGAACGGAGCCGGGCGATCTCTTGTCGGGCCCCATCGACGTCCCCCGCGGCGGCGAGGTACTTCCCATTCCACAGCGAGCGGAGGTGCTCGCTCCCGAGCACGGGTGGATGACCGGTGATCCACGCGGCCTCCTCCTTCAGGCGCCCGTGATCCCCCGAACGTAAGGCCCCCTCGAACCCGGCCAGGTGGTTCCTCAGGCTGTCCGGTTCGAGTTCGGAGAGGCGCCGGATCCGTTGGGTGGCGTCCGCGGGCCGGCCGAGGGCGAAAAAGAGGTCGGCGAGTTGGAACTGGATCCCCGGGGAAAGGGGGTCGGCCGCCTCGGCGAGTTGCATCTCCTCGACCGCCTCCTCGAGCCGTCCCTTCTCCGTCAGCAACCGGGCATACGACTGATGCGCCGCGGCGTAACTGGGGTTGAGGAGGATCGCCGTTCGGAGCTCCCGGTCGGCCTCCGCGAACTCCAGGAGTTCGACCAGGAGGTATCCTAACGAGGCGTGCGCCTCCGCGGCGCTGGGATCGAGGAGGATGGAACGCGAAACCTGCTCCCTCGCGACCTGCAGGATATCGATGAAGTGCCGCACCGATCGACCGGACCTCTTCGCCCCCAGATAGACGGCGTCGGCGAGACCGGAATACGCCCTCGCATTGTTGGGGTCGAGACGCACCGCGAGCTCGAACTGGCGTTGCGCCTCGACCGGGCTCTCCTGGGTCATCCCGTGGAGAAGGGTCCTGCCTTTCAGGTAGGCGAGGTACGATTCGGTGATCCCGGTCGGTCGCGAGAGGAGCCGACGCTTCTCCTGATCGAGGACCGTGACCTCGAGATTCTCCGCGACGGCTCGAGCGATCTCCCCCTGAATGCCGAACACATCGTCCAGGTCCCGGTCGTAGGTGCCGGCCCAGAGGTGTTCCTGCGTCAAGACGTCGATCAGCTGGGCGGTCACCCGCACCCGGTTCCCCATCCGACGAACGCTCCCCTCCAAGAGGGACCGAACGTTGAGTTCGGCTCCGATCTGGGGAACCGGTTTGGGCCGATTCTTGTAGACATCGACGGAGGTCCGGGCAATGACTCGTAAGCCCCCCAACTGCGAGAGGGTGGAGATCAGCTCCTCGGTGAGGCCGTCAGCGAGGTACTCGTCGCCCGCAACCGGGCTGATGCTCGAGAAGGGAAGCACCGCGATCCGAGCGGGTGGGGCGGTCCGGACGTCGCGGGCAGAAGGGTCGGCTCCGGTCACGACCCGGTAGATCTCGGGCGGAACATCGACGCCGCGGAGCCGCACGCTCGGCAGCTTTTCGAACGCGCAGGGAACCTTGTTCCGGACCTGCTCGTAGACAGGCCCCGAGACACAGATCCCCCCCGGTTCGACCAACGATTCGATCCGGCTGGCGACATTGACGGCATCGCCAAGAATGTCCCCCTCCTCCGACAGGACATCGCCCATGTGCAGCGCGACCCGAAGCTGCGGCCGATCCTCCCGGGACTCTCCTACCCACTCAGCCGATTGCTGCTGGAGCTCGAGGGCACAGAGGGTGGCGTTCAACGCGCTCCCGAATTCCACCAGGAAGCCGTCACCGAGGGTCTTGACCTCCCGCCCCTCGAACTTCACGAGGACGTCTCTAACGATCTTCCGGTGCTCTCCAAGCAGGCGCATCGTCCGGGGCTCGTCGCGTTGGGCCCTCGACGTGTAGCCCACCAGGTCGGTGAACATGATGGCGGCGAGCCGACGTGTCGCGGCCACGGCCCGAGAATGGCTCGCGTTAGATTAAGACCCCACTCGCGAACTCCGCCCGACAACGGGTTCGAAGGCGCCCGGATCGCCTCCCGCGGACTGGGGGCCTCGTGGGGCCGTCGGAGCCCGAGGCGGGTCCGGGTGCGGTACGCCGGGGGGACCGGGCGGGCGCACCGTCTCGAATGCTCGCGGGGCAGGAATATAAGCGTCGGGCCACTTCGGCCCGTGTTGGTCTATGGTGACCCGAACCGGAGCGGCGGAGAGAGTGGCCCTGCTGGGCGGCGTGCCTCTCTTGTCGGGTTTGGCCGAGAGCCAACTCGAGAGGATTGCCGCCGCCGGTGAGGAACACGCCTTCCCGAACGGCGAGACCATCGTACGGGAGGGGGAGAAGGGCCACGGCCTCTACTTGCTCCTCAGCGGCAGCGCCGACATCCGCCATGCCGGGCGCAAGGTCCAATCGCTGTCCCCGGGACAGTTCTTCGGAGAGGCGGCGCTCCTGGTCGAACAACCCCGGACCGCGGACGTGCGGGCCACGAGCGACGTGCGGTGTCTCGTGCTCAACCGCTGGGATTTCTGGGGAGCCATGGGGGTCGATCCTCGAGCGAATCAGGCCCTGTACGAGGAGACCGTCCAGCGACTCAAGTCCTTCGGGACGGAGCTGGTCGAGTAACCCGGACCCCGATCGGACCGTATCAGGACCCATGTTCGGTCGCCCACGAGACGGTCGACTCGTGGGCGACTATTCTCCGCTCGGGCCCTAGAAGGGAGGGCTCCGAGGGCAGGACCCCGGGCATCGTCCCGGATCCGGCAGCGCCGCCACCAGATGCCGAGCCTCCAGCGCCGCGCCGCCCCCCATCCGCAGGAGATCGACGATCGCCCGCAGTCCGCCGATCCGCACCAGGTCCGCCAACGTCTTCGCCGCTTCCAGCCCCGCTCCGATTCTGTGCATTTCTTTCTCCGGTGGGTGTTGCCACCGAAGGAGAGAGTGGCGAGCTCCGAGTCAATCGTGTCCGAAGTGGGTGGGTGGGAGTGGGCGTCCGAGGAGCGCGGGTGACCGGTTTCGACCCGACGCTCAGGCGAACCGGAATCTTCCTCAGGTCCGCGGGCGGGCGGCGGATCGTCTCGTTCTCGCTCGCTTCTGGGGGGGTTTCACTCGGGACGGGAAGGCCGTCGCGTCGGCACTCGGGATCAGGTTCGGCAGGCTCCCCGGTGTCGAGGGCCCGCACGCGGCCAACCAGACGCCGTCGGGATCCTTGACGTACAGAAGCCAGGCCGGGCCGTCCACGAAACCCACCACCGGCGTGGCCCCGGCGCGGATCATGGAACGGAGCCATCGGCGCGGGTTGGAGACGAAGAACCCGAAGTGGTCGAACTCCGTTCCCGTGTGGAACGGTTCGTAGAACGGCGTGCCCTTGGGATAGTAGTTCAGCTCGAGCCGGTGGGTCGAGCGCGGGAACACGAGGTGCACCCACTTTCCTCCGTGCGAGAACCCCCCTCGCCGGATCACGCGGAATCCGATCCGGGTGTAGAACCGGACGGAGCGTTCCAGGTTGCGAACCCGAATGCCCGAGTAGACAAATCGAACCTGGTCCGCCACGACCGCCAAAGGAAGGCCGCTCGGCTTAGCCCTTTTCCGGAGCCGCGACGGGAGGCCGGCGGGGCCGCCTACGGGAGTAGGGCGAACGTTCGCCGAGGGGATTTAACCCACGATGCCATCGAAGGCCGATGCCCGGAGCTCGCCCCCCTCGGCCTCACGTAGCGCCGGGGACAGCGTCGGAAGTGACCCCCGGGGTGTTCGTGGGAGGCTGGGGCGACGCCACCCAATTCTCCGGGACGAAGGTCTGCGTCCGCGAAGAGCCCCCGGAAGGCCTGTCGAACGTCACTCACGTTCCGATCTACGATGAGACGAGAAAGGAGCCGATCCGGGAGAACCTGGACCGGGTGGCCGACCTGATCGAGCAAGCTCGGGCCAACGACCAACTGGTGATCGTGTACTGCGGACACGGTGTTCGTCGAGGCCCGCTGGCGGCGGCTTGGTACCTTCACCGATACGAAGGCCTCACGCTCGAGGAGGCATTCGCGCGGATTGCCGCGGTTCGGCCGGGGATCGAGCCCGTCACGAAGTGGGCGAGGCACTGGCAGTCGCTCGACGAGACCGACCGCGACAGCGTCTAAATACGGGCTCTGGACCCAGTGCATCGATGGCTCGACAGGGATGGGACGCTCTCGCCCGTTGGCGGGACCTTCGGATGGGCGAGTCGGGAGATCTGTGGCACCGGGCGATCGTCGACCCGTCGCTGCTCCGGATCATCGGCCGAGTGCGGGGACTTCGAATTCTCGACTTGGGCTGTGGCAACGGGTATCTGACCCGACGGTGGGCCCGCGAGGGAGCGGCTTCATGCGTAGGGCTGGACGGGTCGGCGCGGTCCCTCGCTCTCGCCCAGGGACGGGAGCGGGCTCACCCCAGTGGCGCCCGGTTTCTCCGCCGGGACGCATCCCATCTGACCGGGATCCCGGACGGTTCGTTCGACCTCGTCGTCGCGAACATGGCGCTCATGGACTTCCGCGACGGCGCGGGGGCCGTGCGCGAAGTGGGACGCGTTCTCGCCCCCCACGGCCGGTTCGTGTTCTCGATCTGCCATCCGTGCTTCGACTTGGACGACTGGTCGATGTGGGTGACCGAACGTCACGTGTTCCAGGACACCGTCTGGAGGAAGGTGCGCGGCTACCGCGAGGAACGCACGTCCCGTGTCCCCTGGAAGGTGAGCGAATCGGAGACCGCGTACACCTCCACGTACCACCGGACCCTGCCGACCTATGTGCGCTACCTGCGCGACGCGGGCCTGGCCGCCGTACGGATGGAGGAGCCGACTCCCCTCCCCGAGGCGGTCACCGGGAGCCCTCAGGGCAAGTTCATGCTGGAGATACCGCTCCACCTCGTGGTCGAAGCCGTCCCATTGCCGCGCCCGGTACGACCCGCCGCCCTACGGGCCGCACTCAAAGGACGGGCGTCGCGAACGTCGGCTCGTACTCCGCGGACAATCGGCCGACGATCGGGATCCGGTGGCCGCACGCCCGGCACCGGTTCTCGGCGTCGAGGTTCCACGCCTGGATCGTGAACCCGTACCGACGGACGACGACCGCGTGGCACCCCGGGCAGTACGTGTGCTCGAGCGGGTGCCCCCAGACGTTCCCGAGGTAGACGTAGTCGAGCCCTTCGGCCTTCACGACCGCGTGGAGCTTTTCGAGCGTCGCGACCGGAGTCTCGGGGAATTCCATCATGTGGTAATCCGGATGGAACTTGAGGAGGTGGAAGGGGGTCTCGGGTCCGAGCTCGTCACGCACCCATCGGGCGAGGCGACGCGTGGCGTCGACCGACTCGCCCACCTGCGGCACGATCAGGTCGGTGATCTCCACGTGGACCCCCCGACGGTGGAGGTCGACCATGGTGGTCCGGATCGGTTCCGGCCCCTTCGCCGCGACGTACTTCCGCATGAAGCCCTCCTCCCCGCTGCCCTTGAAGTCGATGCTGACCGCGTCCAAGTGCGGACCGATGAGCTCCGTGGCCTCCGGGGTCATGTACCCGTTCGTGACGAAGTTCGCGAACAGTCCTGCCGACCGGGCTTCCTTCATCACGTCCAGCGCGTACTCGATGAAGATCGTGGGTTCGTTGTAGGTGAACGTCACCCCCGAGCAACCGAACCGCAGGGCGGCCTGGACCGCTTGGCGGGGGGACAGGGGTCGCCCGGTCACTTCCCTTTCCTGGGAGATCTCGGCGTTCTGACAGTAGAGGCAGCGCCAGTTGCACCCGACCGTGCCGATCGAGAAGACGCGGGTCCCCGGATGAAAGTGGGAGAGCGGCTTCTTCTCGATCGGGTCGACCTGCGTGGCCGCGGCCTTTCCATAGGAGAGCAGGACGAGCTGACCCCCCTCGTTCTTGCGGACAAAGCAGAAGCCATGCGAGCCGGAGGGGATCGTGCAGTACCGGGCGCACGCGGTGCAACGGACGCGCCCCCCGTCGAGCGGTTGGTAGAGGATGGCCTCGTGTGCCATGGACCTCCGTCGCCTCCCTGTACCCTTCTAGGGTGCGGCCTGCGATAACACCTCGCTCGGCGACCCGTCGCCGAGCCGAAGGTTCATGTTCTCGAGACAGGTCCCTCCGCCATGCACGACTCGGCCGGAACGCGGGCTACCGCCCCGGTGGCGGAGGTAATCGAGGCCGCCGTTGCGGCCCGCATCGCCCCCTCCCCGGAGATGGTGGAGCGGGTGGCCCGGGCCCGGGACGGGTTGATCGAGCGCGTCCGGGCGGCGGCCCAGGCGCGTTCCAGCCCCCTGGTGCGCGCCCTGGTAGCGGGGAGCGCCGCGCGCGGGACCTACCTGTCCGACCGGCTCGATATCGACCTCTTCCTCCTCTTTCCCCCGGACCTCCCGAGGGACCGCCTCCGGGAGGAGGGCCTCGCGCTCGGCCGGGCGATCCTCTCCGACCCCGAGACCCGCTACGCCGAGCACCCGTACTTGCGGGGTCGGTTCGAGGGGTTTGCGGTCGATGCTGTGCCCGGGTACGCCGTGGACGACCCCTCCCACCCCCTTTCGCCCGTCGATCGGACCCCGTTCCATCAGGCGTATCTCTCGAGCCGCGAGAACCCGGAACTGGTGACCCAGATCCGTCTCGTAAAGCTCTTCCTTCGGACCCTGGGGATCTATGGGTCCGAGGCCCGGACCGAGGGATTTTCCGGGTATCTCGTGGAGCTTCTGGTCCTCCAGTTCGGCTCGTTGCGGGGCCTCTTGGAGGCGGCCCGCAGCTGGAGGATCCCTGTCCGTGTGGCCGAACCGATCCGGGACCCGCCGCGGCTGCCCGCCGACGTGGCGCTGATCCTCGCCGACCCGGTGGACCCGAACCGCAACGTCGCGAGCGCGCTCTCGCGCCGGAACCTGGCGACCCTCATCCTCGGGGCGGCGGAGTACCTCGACCATCCGAGCGAGCGCTGGTTCGTGCCGACCTCGAGCGCCGTCCTGTCCCGGGCGGACGCGCTCACCCGGATGCACGAACGGGGCACGCATGTGACCGTGGTCGAGCTCCCTCGTCCGGATCTCGTCGACGACACCCTCTACCCGCAGGTCCGCAAGGCCGAGCGGGCGATCGCGGAGGAAGTCGGTCGGTCCGACTTCACGGTCCTGGGCTCCGCGTGCGCCGTCGATCCCGACCGTGTCCTGGTCCTGATCGAAGTGGCCCACGCCTACCGGCCCGCGGTCCGGCAGCAGGACGGACCTCCGGCGGGCCTCGATCGGGTGGGCCACTACCTGGCCAAGTGGACCGCCGCCGACGCTCCGGTCCTGCAAGGACCCTACGTTCAGCCCGACGGGAGCCTCGCCGTCGACACGCGCCGACCGGACCGGGAGGTCGAGGCCGTGATCCGGAACGTGCTCCCCCGTCTCTCTCTCGGTCGGGATCTCTCCCCTCCGCCCGGTCGACCCCTCCAGGTCCATGCGCTGGCTTCGGTGGAAGAATCCCCCGGCTTATCGAGAGGACTGGACGAGCTCTTGGCGAAGCGGCTCCCCTGGGCGCCGCGGGGCTAGAGGGTCGGCGACACGTTCACCAGAACGAACCAGAGCGCGAGCCAGCCGAAGAAACTGAGGACGAACAGCCCGGCCCAGTCCCCCTTCGTGTACAAGTGCGACGCGTCCCGGAAACGCTGGATGGCGAACATTCCCGCGATGATGCCCGCTAGCCCGACGGGAAACGAGACATACCACATGAGGCCGGCGAGCCGGATCCCCCACGATGCCACTCCGGAGATGACGGCGAAGAGTCCCGCGAGGATGGTGGCCGATGTCATTTCGAGCTCCTTCCACACGAAGCCCGGCTCGTCGAACACGGGGAACTCGAACGGAGGCGCGGCCTCCTCCATCTTCTTGCGGGCCTTCTTCGCCATGGTCACTCCGAACGTCCGACGGCTGCGCGGTCGAACAGTTCCTCGGCATGGTAGGAGCTCCGGACGAGCGGACCGGACTCCACGCCCGAGAACCCGAGCTCGAGTGCCCGTCGCTTCCAGGACTCAAATTCGCTGGGGGTGGGGTACCGGGCCACCGGGCGGTGCGCCGGGCTGGGTCGCAAGTACTGGCCGAACGTGACGAGGTCGACCCCGGCCGTCCGCAGGTCGGTAAGGGCGGTCTCCACCTCGGGTTCGGTCTCGCCGAGACCCAGCATGAGCGAGCTCTTCAGGACGAGTTTCCCGCCCCCGATCGAGCGGGCCCGCTGGAGGACCTGGAGGGACCGATCGTATCCGGCCCGGCGGTCCCGGACTGCGGAGGAGAGGGACCGGACCGTCTCGAGATTGTGGGCGAACACTTCCGGCGGGCTCGAGAGGACCTGCGCGAGAGCGGCTTCGTCCCCCCCCAAGTCGCCGGCGAGAAGCTCGACCTTGGTGGTCGGTGCCGCCCGTCGGATCTGCCGGACCGTTTCCGATAGGAGGGCGGCGCCCCCGTCGGCGAGGTCGTCCCGGCACACCTGGGTCAGCACGACGTACCGGAGCCCCCAATCGCGCACCGCGCGGGCCACGCGATCGGGCTCGGTCGCGTCGACCTCGCCGTGAGGCCAGTGGGTCGTCACGGCGCAAAAGCTGCACCGACGGGTGCACTCCGCACCCAGCAGCATGAGAGTCGCGGTCCCGGCGGACCAGCACTCGGGCAGGTTCGGGCATCGCGCCTCCCGGCACACCGTTTCCAGGCGAAGCCCCGCGAGCAGGTCCTTGACTCCGTCGTACCGGGCCCCGCTCGGGGGGTGGATCCGGATCCATTCGGGGAGCGACCGAGGTCCGGTCGCGGCGACGGGGTCGGGGGCGCTCACGGGCGCGCGACCCGCGGCGGTGCTTTAGGTTTTGCGAGCGCGCCCTCGGCCGAGCCGCTCCTCGACCAGCGTCGCGAGGTAGCTGGCGGGGAGGTCATCCATGGCGACTCGGCTCGCCTCCCCGGTGCCAGCCGCCTCGAGCGTCACCAGTCCGTCCCGCTCGAGTTCCTTCAACGTGCGCCAGAACGTGGTCCGGCTCATGGGCGAACCCCCCAGCTCCTCGAGCAGCGCCGCGTGCGAGGTACGGAGCTTCTGGCTCGATACCGCCGCCCCCCGTCGCGTCAGCGAGCGGGAGAGGGCGAGCAGGACCCCGAGCTCGTTGGTGGAGAGTCCCTCTAGCTGGGACTCGGAGAGCGTGGGGACCAGGGACCCCTTCGAACGTCGGACGTGTTCCGGGAGGAGCACGTCGGATTCGGCGTCTTCCGCGGCGTGCGCGGCGCCCGCGAGGAGCTCGAGGGCAAACCGCGCATCGCCGTTCGGGGCGGCGATCCGGGCCACCTGGTCGAGCGTCTCCCGGTCAAAGCTCCCCGGGCGGAGGGCCAGCTCGGCCCGGGAGAACAGGATCTCGACGAGGTCCTCCCGGGTGTACGGAGCGAGCGCCAACCGGTGGGTCACGCCGAAGCTTGAACGACTCGCCGGGTCGAGGTACGGAAGGAGGTCCTCGACGGCGATGAGCACGAGCGAGATCGAGCCTAGCTCGACCTCGCGGGACCTGGAGAGCAGGTACACGAGCTTGGTCTCCTGCTTGACGAGGGCCGCCGCCTCGTCCAGGAGGACGACCAAGTGCTGGGGTTGGCGTCGGAGCCCCTGTTCGAAGACGTCCACCATCTCCGAGAGGCTGTAGCCCCGATCCGGGAGCGAGACGCCGACACTGCGAAGGAGGTCGAGCATGACCGTGCGGTCGCTCGCCCGACGCCAGCAGTTCACGTAGGCCAGGCGCACGGGCAGCTCGTTGCCCCGTCCCCGGCGCTCGAGGTCGGCTCCGATCCGGCGGGCGAGGGCGGTCTTCCCGCTTCCGACGCCCCCCGTGATCATGAGATGGTACGGGAGCCCCTTTCCGAGTGCCTCCCGGAACCGCTTCGAGGCGAGACCCAGCTCGGTCTCCCGCCGGGGGAGGCGGGCGGGGAGGAAGGCGGAGTCGAGGGTCTCCTCCTTGAGCAGGATGCGGGGAGGACTCGGCATGGTCGGTCGGGACAGGGGCCGGTGATATCAGGTTCGCTCTCGGCTGGCCGGGCGTCGGGGGACCTTCCTCGCCCGCCGCCCCGGGGGTGCGATGTCGTCCAAAGCGGCGCGGAGTAGCTCGGCGACCGGTCGCCGGGCATCGAGGACCAGCCATCTTTCCCGGCGGGCCATCTTCCGATACCGTCGCGCCACTCGTTCGAGGATCCGACGCCGCTCGAGGGGTCCTCGACCCGGACCCCGATGGCCCAGTCGTTCGATCGCGACCTTGGGAGGGAGGTCGAGGAGTACCACGCGATCCGGCACGATCGTCGCACGGTTGGAGAGTTCCAGGATCTTCCGCACGCCCGCCGGGCCGAGCGCGCTCCCTTGGTAGGCGAGGGTCGAGTAGAACGACCGGTCGGTGACCACGACCGCGGCGTGGCGCAGGTCCCCTTCGAGCGCGGGCCGCGCCAGGAACCGGTCGATCGTGAAGTAGACCGCTCCGGTCCAGGGGTCGCGAAGGCTCGCCTCCTGGGCGAGGTGACCCAGATTCCGGTCGGCCGGCTCGCGACGGGCTATCGCACGAACGCCCCGACGGCGGAGAGTTCGCACGAGACCCTTCGTGAGGGTCGACTTTCCGGCGCCGTCGATGCCCTCGAGCGCGACGAGACGTCCCCGGGATCGGGGCCTCATGCCCTCCTCCTCGCGGGGAGTTCTGGTCGCCACCCGTAGACCTTCTCGACCGCGTCGACGAACGGGATCCGTAATTGTTCCGCCCCGCCGGGGGAGGCTTCGGCGACCGCGAGCGCTCGCCGGGGTACCGTGGCCAGATCGAGGACCGCGCCCGGTCGGGCCGGGTCGTCCAGAAAGTCGGTCTCGAGGAACCAGGGACCGGGGTCGTGGACCACCTCTCGGACCAGGTCCCGGCGGGCGAGGTAGGAAGGGACGATGCCGGCTCGTTCGTCCGGCAGGAGCCGATTTCGTGCGTAGTGCTTCACGATCTTCCCGGGCGGCATCCCGGACCGAGCCCCCCGGAGCGCCAGCTCCCGATAGGTTTGCGGGGTCAGGTCGGCACTGTGGACCACCACCGGACACGCGACGTCCCGGGCGACCGCCAGGGCATGGTCGAACGCCGAGCTCGCGGCTTCAGCGAGCTCGGGGGCGACCTCGAAATGAGGCAGTCCGACCTCTCCCAGGGCCACCGCTCGGTGATCCTTGACCCAGGTTCCGGCGAGGTCGAGAGCGCGACGTTGGAGTTCGAGGGCCGCCGGGACCCCGAGCGCCGGTGAAGTGGTCACGAGGTCGACGGGGTAGGGGGCCACGACCACGTACACCTCCACCCCCGTCTCCGCTCGGATCGTCCGGGCGAGGGTCTCCGTGGTCTCGAACTGGGTTCGATACTCGTCCACGGAGCGGGGAGCGGCGGGGAGATAGTTCTGGGTCGTGAGGAACAGGTGAGTACCGCCCGCCGCCGAGAAGCGACGCGCGGCGGCCACCCCTTCCCCGTTCGGGCTCAGGTGACAGTGGTGGTCGACCACCGGTAGGTCGCTCGGGAGCGGCAGGGGGGTCGTCCGGCTCCGGCTTACCGGAGGAGTCCGGCGCCCTGGAGCTCCTTCGTGATCTTCTGGACGGCTACCTGAACGTCCGAGGGCTTGCGGGCCCCCGTACAGACGAGCTTGCCTCTGCCGAAGAGGAGCACGACGACCTTGGGCTCCTCGATCCGGCAGACCAAGCCCGGGAACTGTTCCGGCTCGTACTCGACCCGGTCGAGACCCAGGGTCACGGCGATGGCGTTGAGGTTGATCTCGCTCTCGAGGTCCGAACTCGCGACGATGTTCTGCACCTCGATCTTCGGCATCATGTTGATCTTTTGGCCGCCTTTCTTGATCTGCACCGCGACGGTGTGGATGGATTGTTCCACCTCGGTCACGCTCTTCGCCCCGGTGCAAACGACCTTGCCGGACCGGAAGAGCAGGATGGCGGTCTTCGGTTGCTTCAAGCGGTAGATGAGTCCCGGGAACTGCTCCGGCTCGTACTCGGCACCGTCGAGCCCGAGGGCGATTGATTGGAGGTCGAGCGCGTCCCCCAGGGAGGTCGAGGCGACTACGTTCTCGAGGCGAATCTTGGCCAATGGAATCCCCGGCGGGGGAGTATTTAAACGACTATTTTAAACCTCATTTTTCCGAAAAGGAGGTATCTTGAGTCGGGCGCGCGGCGGCCCGTTTCCCGTCAGGGACGAGGTTCCCGGTTCGGGACCGACGGGGAAGTGTGGGGGACGAAAACAGGACCGACCGTGTCGTCCTCGACCTTCAACTCGAAGAACTGGCGCAACACCCGACGGGTGAACCCCCAGAGGATGTGGCCGTTGTAGACGGACGCCGGGACCTCGATGAGGCCCCGCCCGGTCTCGCGGTGCACGTGCTGGGTCCGGCTGAGGGCGCCCAAGGGGAGCCAGAAGACGTGCGCGACCTCCTCGGCGCTTCGGGGGAACGCCGGTCGGGATGTGGATCCCAACGGGACCGCGAACACGGCGACGTTGAGCCCGAACCGGCGTGCGTGCTCGGTACCCACGTAGCGCAGGTCGCCTTCCAAGTCGGATCCCTCGAGCCCCACCTCTTCAGCCAGTTCGCGCAGAGCCGTGCGAGCAAGATTCCCGTCCCCGTCGGCGACGTGACCGCCGGGGAGGGCCACCTGGCCCGACGCCGGGTCCGACTCGCGTTCCGTGCGCTCGATCAGCAGTACCTCGACCTCCCGCTCTCCCGACCGCAGGACGATGGTGATCGCGGCACCGGCCCGACCGATCGGCGGACTATCGTTGGAGAAGCGCGCGAGCCACGCTTCCACCGAAGGCGGCGTCGATTCGGCGGACCCGCTCATGCTTGCCAGTCGTAGGAGACCTTCTCCCGAACCGCGTTCCGGTCGTCCGGATTCTCTTTGCGGGGGAGAGTGGTCCCGTGTTCTAGGACGGCGACGCGGGCGCGCAGGTCCCGGAGTTGCTGTTCGAGGGCAGCGACGCGCGCCGCGAGGTCCGGGTTCGCCGGTGCGGTCATAGTCTTCGGAACTCCCGCCGGGCAGATAAACGTCGTGCTCAAGATGGCTGGGGCGAACCGGGGTCGTTCGATTCGGCGCGGCGGACGTGCTCGGAAATCGCCGCCGCCAGCTCGGCCGGCCGTTCGACCGGTATCATGTGGCCGGTTTGGGCGTAGATCTTGATGAGCGAACCGGGGATGGATTGACGAAGGATCCGGCCGTGGGAGGCGTCCATCACCTGGTCGTCCATCGCCTGGACGATGAGGGTCGGCTTGCGGATGGCCGTGATCGAGTTCCGCTCGTCGAACGTCTTCAGGGCGCGGCCCCACGCGACGGCAGCCGTGAAATCGCGGTGATTGACGTCCTCGTACAGCTGGTCGACGAAGTCCATGTGCGCCTCCACCCAGTCGGGGTAGTAGAGGTCCTTCAGCAACCGTAGGGCGAGACCGTCGGCCCCCTCTTCGGCGAAGGTACTCCACCAGCGGTCGATGATCGACTTGGTGTGCGCGTCGCTGTAGGCCGCCCCGCTCACGAGGGTGAGGCTCCGCATCCGTTCCGGATGGTCGAGAGCGATTCGGAGAGCGAGGAACGCCCCGGCACTGTGGCCGATAATGTGAGCGGTCTCGAGTTGCTTCTGGTCGAGCAGCCGGAGCACGTCGTATTCGAGCTCGGCCAGGGTCAGCAGCGAGCCCGTGGGAGCGGGGGTGGACCCGTGGCCTCGCAGGTCGGGGACGATGACCCGGAAGCTTGCGACGAGCGGCGTGGCCACGGCGTTCCAGAGCAGTCGGTCGCCTCCCATCCCGTGCAGGAGCAGCAGGGGCGGACCCTGACCCTCGTCCCGATGGGCGAGGTCGACCGCTGGCGCGGGAGGCCCGGACATCGCCGGGGGGGTGGGGCTCGGGTTCATTAGAGCAGCGGCGGACGGGCCCTCGCTCCTCGAAGGCGGTCGCGTTGGGCGGGAGCGCTCCCGGGTCGAGAGACATCTCAAATACGCGACCTCGGCTCCCCTAGCCGATGGCGCGGGGCGTGATGCTGGTGAGCGGCGGCATCGATTCGCCGGTGGCGATGCACTACCTCCTGCGTCAGGGCCACGAACTGGTTGCGGTTCACATGGACAACCGGCCGTTTACCGACGACTCGCCGTTGTCGAAGGTCGTCGACCACCTCACCCTGCTGCGGGAACGCTATCACCAGCCCCTCCCTCTGTACGTGGTTCCCCACGGGTCCACCCAGATCACGCTGATGCGGGAGACGGACCGCCACGTCGGATGCGTCCTGTGCCGTCGGTTCATGTGGCGCTCGGCCGAGCGGATCGCCGAACGGGAAGGGGCCACGTTCCTGGTAACGGGGGAGGCACTCGGCCAGGTCGCCTCCCAGACCCTGTCGAACATGCGGACCGCCACGGCCTCGGTCCACCTCCCTATCATCCGACCCCTCATCGGCCTCGACAAGCACGAGATCGAAACGGTGGCCAAGTCGATCGGGACCTACGAGATCTCGACCCGGCCGGGGGTTTGTTGCCAGGCAGTGCCGGATAAGCCCGCCACCCGCTCCAACTTGGTCCAGATCCTGAAGGAAGAGGAGCGGATCGACGTCGAGCAGATGATCGACGACTGCGTCCGGAAGGCCGT